>CAZLZA010000012.1:0-77605 GCA_964563875.1 uncultured Acidobacteriaceae bacterium | reverse complement strand
ACAGATTCCGCGCGCTGCTGCTGGCCCCGACGCAGGAGAACATTCTCGCCAAGCTGCGCGCCGTGCCCGTCACTCCGGCCGCCGATGCTGACTACAGCGCAACCTACAGGCCGCTGAAGGCCTACCTCATCACGGCCACCAATCCCAATCCCGACTCCGCCCAGGACACGCTGGACTTCCTTCCCGCCTTGGATCGGCAGATCAAGACCAGATCGCTCGATGATTTGAAGGCGTACCTGCGCTGGTGGACGATCAAGTCAGCGGCCAACAAGACGGCTCCGGAACTCGAACAGGCGAACTTTGATTTCTTCGGCACCACGTTGCAGGGAACTCCGAAGATGCTGCCGCAGTGGCGGCGCTGCGTGGCTTCGGCCGATCACTTCCTGGGCGAGGCGCTGGGGAAGGAATACGTGAAGGTCGCTTTCCCGCCTGAGAGCAAGGCCAAAGCCGTGGAGCTAATGACCGGAATCCGCAACGCCTTGAAGCAGGATATCGGCGAGGTAGACTGGATGACCGATGCCACCAAGCGGCAGGCCATCGAGAAACTTGATGCCATGATTCAAAAGGTCGGCTATCCCGATAAATGGCGCGATTACTCCTCGGTAAAGATTGTGCCGGATAACATGCTGGCAAATACCGAGGCAGCCACTGCATTCGAAGTGCACCGCGAACTGAACAAGGTGAACAAACCGGTGGACAAGATGGAGTGGGGGATGACGCCGCCGACCATCAACGCCTACAACGATCCGCAGAACAACACCATCAATTTCCCGGCAGGAATCCTGCAACTTCCACTCTTTAGCGCCACCCAGACCGACGCGGCGAACTATGGCTCGATCGGCATGGTGATCGGTCACGAGATGACCCACGGCTTTGACGACGAGGGACGCAAGTTCGACGCCAAGGGCAACCTGCGCGACTGGTGGACCCCGGCGGACGCCAAAGCCTACGAAGAGCGCGGTAACTGCCTCGCCACCGAATACACTCATGACGTTCCGGAGCTGGGCGCGGGCGTGAAGACCAACGGCAAGCTTACCCAGGGTGAGGATACGGCCGATAACGGCGGCATCCACCTCGCCATGATCGCTCTGGAAAATCTGTACAAGGCGCGCGGCAAGTCGCTGGATACGCCGGAAGAAGATGGCTTGACGGCGCGACAACGCTT
Source organism: uncultured Acidobacteriaceae bacterium (assembly GCA_964563875.1). GTDB lineage: Bacteria > Acidobacteriota > Terriglobia > Terriglobales > Acidobacteriaceae > TOLSYN. The sequence continues at coordinate 76,440 of CAZLZA010000012.1, read as the reverse complement.
TTACGCCAGCTACGCATTCAGTTGGTGTCAGAGCGCGCGTCCGGATGTGGAGCGCATGCAGATCACGACGAATCCGCACTCGCTGGCACGCTATCGCGTGAACCTTCCACTCAGCAACCAGCCGGACTTCGCCAAGGCGTTCGGCTGCAAACAGGGTCAGCCCATGGTAAGGCACCCGGCTTGCAGCGTCTGGTAGAGCGGGAGATTGCTAAGCGGCAGGATGGATGAGGTGCACCACGTAGAAGATGGTGGCGGCAACTGCGGCCGCGGCGGGGATGGTGAACACCCAGGCCCAGACAATCCGGGTGGCTACTCCCCAGCGCACCGCCGAGAGCCGTTGCGTACTGCCCACTCCGACGATGGCTCCGGTGATGGTGTGGGTGGTGGAGACCGGAATTCCCGCCAGCGCCGTGCCGAATAGCGTGATGGCTCCGGCGGCTTCTGCGCAGAAGCCGCCGACCGGCTTCAGTTTGGTAATCTTGCTGCCCATGGTGTGAACGATCTTCCATCCGCCGAAATAGGTTCCGGCGGCGATGGCGCCGTTGGCGCAAAGAATGATCGGCCAATGGAATCGCCCCCAGTCATGGGTAATGTCGTATTGGGAGATGAGGTGGCCGGTGTACAGTGCTCCGGCCACAATGCCCATGGTCTTCTGCGCGTCATTGCCGCCGTGGCCCAGCGAATAGGCGGCGGCGGAGAGCAGCTGGAGCTTGCGGAACCAGGTATCGACCTGCCGGGGTGCTTTGTTGCGGAAGATCCAATAGATGGCGACCATAAAGCTGAAGCCGAGGACAAAGCCCATTACCGGGGCCACAAATATGAAGATGACAGTCTTGGTCCAACCGCCGGGGATGATCACGCTGAGGCAGTTATGCCAGCCGCGAACCATTGCTGCGCGCGCAATGGCGGCTCCGGCGTAACCGCCAATCAGGGCGTGCGAAGATGAGGTGGGTAGGCCCATAACCCAGGTGAGCAGATCCCAGGCAATCGCTCCCAGCAGCCCCGCCAGTACCACATACTGGGTGACAATGCTGAGATCCACCATGCCCTTGCCGATGGTTTTCGCCACTGCGGTACCTAGCAGAAAGGCGGCGGCAAAGTTGAAAAATGCCGCCCAGATCACCGCCAGCTTGGGCGAAAGTACGCGGGTGGAGACGACGGTGGCGATGCTGTTGGCAGCATCGTGAAAGCCATTGATGAAGTCGAAGGCCAGGGCCACCCCGCAGGTGATAATGACCAGAATCAATCCAGTGTTCAAGACGTACCTCTAGCGGAGGCGCTGCGCCTTCCGCGATGTGGGCCGTTGCTCAGGCGCTCTTGAGTACCACGGTTTCCAACACGTTGGCTACGTCCTCAGCCTTGTCGGTAGCCATTTCAAGAACTTCGAGCAGTTCCTTGTGCTTGATGAGCCGAATGGGATCGGTTTCGGTTTCAAAGAGATGGCCAATCGCGGCACGGCTGATGCCGTCGGCTTCGTTCTCCAGCCGGTTGACCTCGACGCAATACTCGATCAGGGCGTCGCCTTTTTCAATCAGCGCGACAGCCTTGGCCAACTCCTCCGCCTGACGGAGGATGATGGCTGCCAACTCGACTGCGGCTGCGGGAGGCTTGGTGATCTTGTAGGTGATGAGGCGGTCGGCGGCGGCGTTGATGTAATCGAGCACGTCGTCGAGCGAACTGGCCAGGGTGTGAATGTCCTCGCGGTCGAAAGGCGTAATGAATGACGAATTCAGTTTGATGAAAATAGTGTGGGCAATGTCGTCACCCTTGTGCTCGGTGCCCTTGATCTTCTGAACTCCGGCCGAAACGTCTCGGTAGTCCTGAAAAAGGTCGTGCAGTTGGCGGGCTCCGATAGTAAGAGTTTTCGCCATATCTGCAAAGAGGTCGAAGAACTTGGTTTCACGCGGGATAAAGCGGACCATATCGGCGGAACAATCTCCTGTCGGGCTCGCAGATCAAGTGATGACCGCCCAGACTTTGTAACGTTCTATTAACCGGACTGTAACACGACTATCGCATTCAGAGTCCGTGGCCGTCAATCGAGAGTGTCGCGAAACTGGCGGCGGACTCGGTGATTGCTCGCCCAGAGGCTAAGCAAAAGGCCGCCATGAAGGCGGCCTGGTGAGGGATGCTTCCGCGTTACTGCTACAGAGTCGATTCGATTTCAAAGCCCCAAGCTTCCAGAAGCGGCTCGGGAATGTACTTCGAGTTCTTGTTCCGGCGCGCCCATTCGCGCAGACGGGTGGAACGAAGATACTGGTCTGGAGTCAGCTTGAATTCGCGGACAACCTGTTCAAACTCGGTAATCGTGGGAGTTACGGGGCCGATTGGTTCAGGCTTGCCCCAGTTGGGATTTCCGCGTCGTTTCGCCATGAAGATGATTTACCTCTGCGATGAGATTAGAGTGTCCGAGTGAAAGCTCTACAGTACGCCACGTGCTGGAATCGGGCATATTACACTTCAGGCCGACTGAAACTAGCGCTGGCCTGAGATCAGCCTGCGAGGGTTCGCACTCCGCGCGTTCTTTCGCCAAACCGCCCGGTCTAACGAATCTAAACGAGACACAATATCGACCCATAATACTATGGATTCAGGTGAGATTGCCAGCCCTCATCTGCATATTCACGGCTGCTTCGGGCAAAAAACCTGGTAATCGGGCAATTTCTTCAGGGTTGCAGAGAGTACGGCCTGGTAGTTCACAAGCCGTGATATGCAATCGGCTTCACTGAAAGCGATTTATTCTCGGGCAGACGCTGAAAAGCCTCCAATTTCACCAAAACAGAGGACTTAAGGGCAGAGAAGTCAGGCGCTCTCACCGCTGACATTGGCAACCGAGCTGGCGGTGCGCAGCCGCTTCCAGAGTTCGTCCTGTCCAAGGCCGCTCTTGGCCGAATAAGCAAGCACGTAATCGACTCCGTGGGCTTTCTTGAGAGCGTTGAGCGAGGCTTGGATTCGAGTCCCCACACGGTCGGCCTTGGTCGCGACGACGATCAGCGGGCGATTGGTCCGGCGCAGATAATCAATCATGTGCGTGTCCGAAGACTGCGGCGGAATGTTGGCATCCACCAGGCACAGGCAGAGCGAGAGAGTCGGTCGCTCGGCGAGATAGGGTTCGATGAACTCCGGCCATGTGCGGGAGATTTCGCGCGGAACCCGGGCGTAGCCGTAGCCGGGAAGATCCGCAAAAATAAGCTCGGGACGAGGGCGGCCAGGCCAGCGAATCTCAAAAAAGTTGATCGCCTGGGTGCGCCCGGGAGTGTTACTGGTCTTGGCGATCTTGGCGCTTACAAGAGAATTGATCAGGCTGGACTTGCCTACGTTGGAGCGGCCAAGAAAAGCCACCTCCGGCAACTCGGCGGGAGGGAAGTGTTCAGGCGCAACCGCCGAGAGCATAAATCTGGTAAGAACCTTCATTCGTATATTTTAGCCTGAAAGCTGAAATCGTTGGCCGGTAACGGTGTCGCGTCACGCAATTGGTGAACCCGACGTTAGCTGTTCAGATGCCCGTTGCGGAGCCCGTGTTGTTGCCGCAGGAGTGGCGAACGCATCCGAAAAGCGCAGCAAGAAAACCTGCGATCCGGGCTGGATTCTTCGCGGTTCCGAGGACATGGGTGAGGTCGTGTAAATTGGACTCAGTATAATTGCAAGGTACCCCGGTGAAGTGCAACGAATGGTGATGCATAGCCACAAGTACGGCCTGCGGACGGTTGCGGTCGTGGAAACATTGAAAGGCGTGGCGGTGGTCGCGCTCTGTTTTGTGCTGCTCTCGTTGCTGCACAAAGACCTGGACACAGTGGTCGATCATTTGACCGAGTGGTTGCGGCTGAATCCGGACTCGCGAGTTGCGGACTGGTTTTATGAACTGGCCGATCGCACCACTGGACGCGGGATCTGGACCGCGGTAACGGTTGGGGTGGCTTATGCGGCTTGCCGTTTTGTGGAGGGCTACGGACTCTGGCATGAGCGGCATTGGGCAGAGTGGTTCGCCGTGATTTCGGGCGCAATCTATGTGCCGTTCGAGTTGTTCGCGCTGATCGCGCACCCGCACTGGGTCAGGTTCGGGGTGCTGGTCGTCAATATCCTGGTGGTGCTATACATCCTGCGCATCCTGATGGAAAACCGCCGCGAGCGCTACGAGGCGAACGCGTGCGTGGATAAGAGCGGCGACGGCTGATGCCACCCCTGCTCCGCGCTGCTGACGGCCCCGGTACTGAGCTCTTTAGCTACTGACGATCGTTTAGGTACCGACGATTCGAAGCACCCGGCTACGGCAGTCGCGTCCAGGTCTGGGTGCGTCCCAGCAGCGAGAAGCCGATGAAGCCGCGCATCGACAACTTGTCCTGACCCACAGTCCAGATCTTACCCTTGTACTCCTTGCCATTTTCCGGATCTACCACCGTGCCGCCAATCCAGACGGAGCCGTCCGGCTTGAAGTTGCGGATGATGACCATATCCATAATTGGCTGGTTTTTCAGCTCGCCGGAGCACTTGTCGCAGACATCGCCGGGATGGCGGCCCGGGCGGAGCTGGGTGACTTTACCAAACAGTTTCCCGTTGACCAGGTAAATCTCCACCTGGCCCCACGGCTTGCCATCGTCGTTGATTACCTGCCAATGACCAATGGCGGACTGGAGAGCTGGTGGAAGTTGTTGGGCGGGTGCGGCAACGGAGGTCAGCACAAGGAGAGCAAAAGCCAGAATGGAAAGGCCATGGCGGCGCGTTTTCAAGGATGGAGTCCCTTCAATCAGCAAGATTTGCCGGACTGAGGCTGTCGAGTATCTTAGAGCAAAATCCAAGCTTGAACGCAAAATCTTAGACCGGAATCGCGGAAGGTATATCCGGTAAGGCAGCCGGGCGTTTTACCCGGCGATGATAACGACGGACACACCGATTTCAAAAACGCTCTAGTACCTCACGCGCAGAAAAGCCCCTCGGGACAGCCGAAGGGCTTTTTCGCAGACCGAGTTTTTATACTTGCGAGGCGACCGGCTCGGTACCCTTGCGGGGGCGGCGGCCAGCCTGCAGAATCTTCTTACGCAGACGGAGCGACTTGGGCGTAACTTCGACCAGTTCGTCGTCGGCGATAAATTCCAGGCTCTGTTCAAGGTTGAGGGTGCGGAAGGGGATCAGGCGAACCCCTTCGTCCGAGGTCGAAGCGCGCATGTTGGTGAGCTTCTTTTCGCGCACGGCATTTACGTCGAGATCATTCTCACGCGAGTGCTGACCAACGATCATGCCCTCGTACACTTCCACTCCGGGGCCGACGAAGAGTTCGCCACGCTCCTGCAGTCCATTGAGCGCGTAAGTCGTGGTCGAGCCGTTGCGGTCCGAGGTGAGTACGCCGGCGGCGCGCTGAGGAATGGTTCCCAGCCATTCGGTGTAGCCGTCGAACAGTGAATTCATCACGATGGTGCCGCGAGTTTCGGTCAGCATTTCGCTCCGCAGGCCAATCAGTCCGCGGCTGGGGACGCGGAATTCGATGCGCACGCGCCCATAGCCGTGATTGTGCATCTTGCGCATCTCGGCCTTGCGGGCTCCAAGCTTCTCGATGACCACGCCGATGAACTCTTCCGGAATATCGACGGTGAGCGCCTCGACCGGCTCCATCAACTTGCCCTTGATAGTGCGGGTAACAATCTCAGGCTTGCCTACGGCGAGTTCGAAACCTTCGCGGCGCATCATTTCGATGAGGATGGCGAGCTGCAATTCGCCGCGGCCCATGACGGTGAAAGTGTCCGGCGCGTTCTGGTCGACGCGAATGGAGACGTTGGTCAGCAACTCTTTATCGAGGCGTTCGGCGAGATTGCGCGAGGTGACGAACTGGCCCTCGCGTCCGCAGAAGGGTGATGTGTTCACCACGAACTGCATCGCTATGGTGGGTTCGTCGATCAGGATCGCGGGCAGCGGATCGGGAGTTTCGAAGCTGGTGATGGTTTCGCCGATGGTGATGCCGGTGACTCCGGCCACGGCCACAATGTCGCCCAGTTCGGTTTCCGTGATGTCGGTACGCTTGAGCCCGTTGAAGCTGAAAAGCTTGGTAATCTTGACCTTCTCAATCTCACCGTTCAGCTTGGCAATGCCGACCTCTTCCCCGGTACGCAGGGTGCCGTTGAAGACCCGCGCGATCGCCAGGCGGCCGAGGTAGTCACTGTAGTCGAGATTGGCCACCAGAATCTGCAGCGGTGCGGCGGGATCTCCTGCCGGCTCGGGAATCGTCTTGACGATGGCTTCAAAGAGCGGCTGAAGATTGGTGCCGGGCACAGCCAGATCGGTTGTCGCCGTGCCCAGTTTGCCGTTCGTGTACAGCACCGGAAACTCAAGCTGCGACTCTTCGGCATCGAGATCGATGAACAAGTCATAAACCTCGTTGAGTACTTCCTGGGCACGCGCATCGGGGCGGTCAATCTTGTTGATCACCACGATCGGTTGCAGGCGGGCTTCCAGCGCCTTGGCTAAAACGTAACGCGTCTGCGGAAGCGGGCCTTCGCTGGCATCGACCAGCAGCATCACGCCATCGACCATCTTCAGAGCACGTTCCACCTCTCCGCCGAAATCGCTATGGCCGGGCGTGTCCACAATGTTGATCTTGAGGTCGTGATAAAACACGGCGGTGTTCTTGGCGAGAATGGTAATGCCGCGCTCGCGTTCGAGATCGTTGGAATCCATGACGCGGTCCACCAACTCCTGGTTGGCGCGAAATACGCCGCTCTGGCGCAGCATGGAGTCAACCAGCGTGGTCTTTCCGTGATCGACGTGGGCAATGATAGCGATGTTGCGAATCTGGGTGGTCAAACTTTAATCCTTAATGGAGAGAACTTGAACGAACTGGTTGCATGGGACGCTGCGCCGGTGGCGCGCGAATGTGGCAGAGAACTCTGCCGCGAGTCCGTTGCACGATTCTTTTACGAAGCGAGGGGAACGAAAACTCAGGAAATACTGAACCCATTATATCCCGAAGTGCCATTTTCCGCAGCTTCGGTAACCCGCGCGCCCCGCCCCGGCAACGAATCTGCTTCGAAAATGAATCTGGCTTGCGCTAAACTTCACCTCAAGTCATGTCCATACAGGAAGTTCCATCCCGTCAGGCAAGCGCCGGTAAAGCGACCCGTGCCGTCGCACTGCATGCTCATGTGTTCGATGCCTCCGGCCATCTCTCCGGAACGCCTTCGCGATGGTCGCGAATCGTCTCTGCACTGCTCAACGAGGGCGGGTTGATCCGGATGGCGCTGCTTCTGGTCTTCGGGCTGTATGTGCGCGCGGTCGGCTTCGCGCCGGTTTATGACGACAACGTCATCACGCCGTGGACTTCGCTGCGGGATGTGCCGAAATTCTTCACCCATGACATTTTCGGCTTCGACGGCAGCGCCCATTCGGTCTATTACCGTCCGCTAGCGGAAACCTGGGGTTTTCTGGTGTCGCTCGCTACTGGAGGTGCGCCTGGATGGCTGCACTTGTCGGCGATTTTGCTGCATGTGGCCGTCGTAATCCTTGCCTACGTCTTCGGACGCCACCTGTTCGGCGACCAACGGTTGGCGCTGCTGACGGCTGTGTTGTTCGGCTTGCATCCTTCCAAAGTTGAGAGCGTGGTGTGGATTGGCAGTAGTTGTGTCGATGGACTCGGCGCGGTGTTTTTCTTCGCCTCTCTGATCACGCTTTTCAAGTGGCGCGAGGGCGGGTACGCCGGCTGGCAGGCCGCGTCAGTCTTTCTGTTTGCGGCTGCGATGTTCACCAAAGAGACGATGGTGTTCATTCCCATCCTGATCGCTGCTTATCTCTGCTTGATGACCCCGGCTGCGGGACGCATTTCGCGCGTACTGCGGGTGTTGCTGCCGTATGGGGTGGTGTGGATCGTCTACATGGCGATCCGCCATCAGGTCATTAAACCAGCCAGCGCCGGCGCCGAATATATTCATCCAACTTTCACACTCAGCAACCTATGGACCGCGCCATACGCGATCTGGTGGTATATCGGGCACCTCGTATTTCCCTGGGGATTGAGCGTGGAGTATGCCGCGAAGATTCTGCAGCGTCCTACTCTGCTGGGCTTTGTTTTCCCCGCGGCCTGTCTGCTTTTGTTGCTGGCGGCGGCCTGGTGGATGTGGCGGCGGCAGCGTTCAAAGATGGCCGCCTTCCTGATCTTCTGGTTTGTACTCACGCTTGCGCCTGCGGTGATCGTGGCTCCCATGGTGCTGCAGCACGACCGTTATCTCCACATTCCTTCCTTTGCGTTTTGCGCTCTGGTTGCCTGGGCGATCTTGCATTTGGCCAATGCGCAGATCGGCAGCTTACGGATCAGGACACGCGTGGTGGCAGCGCTCTGCGTAGTGGCCCTCTGGACTGGACTGAGCTGGCATGAGATGGGCTATTGGGATTGCGATACCACGCTGTGGACTCGCGTGCTGCAGATTTCTCCTTCGGAGCCGAAGGCGCAAATCCAACTCGCTTTCATCTACCAACAAGCCGGAGACACTCCAAGGGCTCTCGCCATCCTGAACGACGGCTTGCGCTATCGTCCTAATTCACCGAATCTCTGGCTGGTGCGCGCCCGCATGTTATATGACGACAAACGTTGGGACGAGGCGGGGGCGGCCTTTCTCAAGGTGCTGCAGGTGACCGAACCTGCGCCGGGTCAGGCGGTTTCAGCCGGACCTCCCACGCGTCTGCGAGCCGCTGCCGCCTATCATCTGGCCTTGATGGATATCTCCGCCAACAACTTCCCGGAGGCCGAGCGCTACGTGCGGTTGGCATTGAGCATGAACGCCAACGGTGTGGGATATCACAGCACGCTCTCGCAGTGCCTGCGCGGTGAGGGCAGGATCGAGGAAGCCAAGGCCGAGAATGCGCTGGAGCTGCGCCTGCGGCTGGCGCAACAGGCGGCTCATCCGTGAGAGAATGAAAAGATAACTCACGGTGCGGTTCATCTCTGAATGATTCAGCTTACAGACGCCGGTAAACGCTACGGCCACAAATTACTCTTCGAAAACCTGAACTGGTTGATCACCCCGCAGGACCGGGTCGGGCTGGTGGGTGCCAACGGCACGGGCAAATCCACCCTGCTCAAGGTGCTGGCCGAAATCGAATCGCTCGATTACGGCAACATCACCCGCGGCAAAGGCGTAAGCGCCGGCTATCTACCGCAGGACGGCCTGAATCTGAGCGGCCGCTCGGTCTTTGCCGAATGCCTCGCGGTTTTTGATGACGTGCACGCGATGGAGCGTGAGCTGGAAGACCTGACCCGGCGGATGAGCGAGATTGATCCGGCAGGCGCTGAGTACGAACAGGTGAGCGAACGCTTTCACCGCGTCCAGAGCGAGTTTTTGCACCGCGACGGTTACACCTTGGAATCGCAGGTAGGTACCGTGCTGACCGGCCTGGGATTTGCCAAGGAAGATTGGCTGCGGCAGACCGAGGAGTTCAGCGGCGGCTGGCAGATGCGCATTTCCCTGGCCAAGCTGCTGCTGGAAAAGCCCAACATGTTGCTGCTCGACGAGCCGACAAACCACCTCGATCTGGAGACCCGCAACTGGCTCGAAGACTATCTCAGCAATTATCCGTACGCCTACGTTCTCATCTCGCACGACCGCTATTTCCTCGACGTAACCGTGAAAAAGATTGTCGAGATATGGAACAAGGGCGTGCACTTCTACAGCGGAAACTACGACAAGTATCTGCGTGACAAAGAGCAGCGCCGCGATTCGCTGGCCGCCGCCTACCGCAATCAGCGTGAGCGCATCGAGCAGTTGGAGGCGTTCATCAGCCGCTTTCGCTACCAGGCCACCAAGGCCAAGCAGGTGCAAAGCCGCATCAAGGAGCTGGAGAAGATCGAACGCATCGCCGTGCCCGAGGACGAGAAGACTATCCACTTCACCTTCCCCCAGCCCAAGCCCAGCGGACGCATCGTTGCCGAGTTCAAGAACGTCAGCAAGAGTTATGGCGAAAAACAAGTGCTGCGCAATGTGAGTTTCACCATCGAGCGCGGCGAGCGCATCGCCCTGGTCGGCATCAACGGTGCGGGAAAATCCACCATGATCAAGATGCTGGCGCAGGCCGAGCCCGCCACCGCCGGCGAGTACGCCCTTGGACACAATGTCGACGTCGATTACTTCGCGCAGGATCAGTACAAGGAACTGGACACCGAGGCTCGTATGCTCGACGATCTGAATCTGATTGCTCCGCGCTCGCAGACCGAACTGCGCAGCCTGCTCGGCAGCTTTCTGTTCAGCGCCGACGATGTCTTCAAAAAAATTGGAGTTCTCAGCGGCGGCGAGCGTAACCGCTACGCGCTGGCCCGGATGTTGCTGCACCCTTCAAACTTCCTGCTGCTTGATGAACCGACGAACCATCTCGACCTGCGCGCCAAGGATGTGCTGCTGGAATCGTTGCAGAAGTTTACCGGAACCTGCGTCTTCGTCTCCCATGACCGCTATTTCATTGATCGCCTTGCGACCCGCGTCTTTGAGGTCGCCGATGGTGCGGTCAACATCTTCCCGGGAAACTACGAGGACTATCTCTGGCGCAAGCAGAACGGCGCGCAACTAATGGAGGATTCCCTCCGCGCCTCGATGAGCGCATCGTCCACCGCTGCCATGGCCGCCGCCGAGCGGACTTCCGAAGCTGCGATCGAACCGGTTGCTGAACAAAAGAAGCGCGTCAATCCGATGAAGCGCAAACAGATGGCCGAGCGCCTGGCGAAGGTCGAGGCCGAGGTCAGTCGCACCGAGGCCGTCATCGCCGAGTCCGAGCAATCGCTCAGCTACTATGTCAGCGCCGAAGAGACGCAGCGTGTCTCCGTGCTGCTGGAGGAGAAGCGGCGCAGCCTGCAGACTCTGGAGAGCGAGTGGGCCGAACTCAGCGAAGCGCTGGAAGAATCAGAATAGGCCATCGCCTCTAAGGAAGTGGCGGGTTGCGGTTGCCCTAGTTTTTAACTTTGAAACCTTGAAACTTTGTAACCTGTTTAGTGGAATGCCGCCTGCGCCGGAGCTGGAATGTTATCGGCGTGCTTCACCAACATCGCCAGTTGCCACCGTTCGGTATCCGACAACGTGTTTTCAAAGCCAGGCATGCCGGAAAGTCGAATGCCATGGGTCACCTTCCAGTAGGTTTCGCCTTCCGGATCGTCGGTCATCATATCTGCCTTTTCCAGGAACTGAGGCGGCGGGGGAAACATCCCTTTCGAGATCGCTGTGCGCACGTGTTCCGGAGCACCGTGACACATCGCGCAGTGCTCTTTGTACACATGTACCGCGGCCACCATGTTTTCATCGTTGAAGGGAAGTGGATTCTTCTGCTCCGCGGCATTGCCCATACTCGCCTGGAGCGCCATTTCCGCAACCTTTTCTTCCAGCGGCAGAGGATGGGCAGTGGTAGCCAGCGAAATCCCGCCGCCGCGCACGAACAGGTATCCACCCACCACAAGAATCAAAATGCAAAAAACGATACCAAGGATGAATCCACGCACAGGTCACGACCTTTCTTATCACTGATTCAGATGCGCTCGGCTGAGTTTTTGCCGTTCCATGGCAATGTCCATGACAATCGTGCGATTCCGGAATACTTACTTGTACGGATAAAAAATAAAGAACAGCAGCGATAATGCAGCCAGCACCCACAAGCCCGCCCGAACCTCGCGGGCTTTGCCTTGCACCAATTTGCAGAACGGATAGAGCAGGAATCCCGCGGTGATGCCGACGGCGATATTGTAGGTGAAGCACATCAGCGCGATCACGGCGAATGCCGGAATCGATTCGGTGTAGTCGGTGAAATCAATGCGGGCGATGGGCGCCAGCATAAAAAGGCCGACGATCATCAGCGCCGGGCCGTATGCCTGCGGCGGAATGGCTGACACAAACGGCGCGGTGAAGGCTGAGAGCGCAAAGCAGATGGCCACCACCACGGCGGTCAGTCCGGTGCGTCCGCCCGCTTCGATACCAGTCGCGGATTCCACGAACGCGCCCGAGGTCGTGGTGCCGAACAGCGGCGAGAGCACGGTGGTCACGGCATCGGCCATCATGGGTCGCTCGATCTGCGGCAGGTTGCCGTGCTCGTCGAGAAAACCGGCGCGGGCGGAGAGCCCGATCAGCGTTCCCATGGTGTCCACAAAGGCCATGATGAAGATGGTGAGGGCGACCGGCAGCGCTTTCGGCGAGAGCGCCCCACGCACGTCGATCTGCGCGAAGATCGGTGCAATGCTGACCGGGGCTCCGAAGATCGCCGAGGGCCACGGCGCAACATGGCTTGCGAACGCCACCAGCGCAGTGACGATGATTCCGATCAGAATCGCGCCCGGAACCTTGCGTATCACCAGCGCGGAAATCAGCAGGAATCCGAAGATGGCCACCAGTACCGGAGCCGCCGTCAGTGCGCCCGCCTTCACCGGTGCGCCCGCAACTCCAAGCTCAACGATGCCGGTCTGGTTGAGTCCGATGAAGGTGAGAAAAAGTCCGATTCCCACCGCAAAGCTGTAGCGCAGAGAAGTGGGAATGGATTCCACCAGCCGTTGCCGCAGCCGCAGCACAGTCAGCAGAACGAACGCCACACCGGCGACAAAGATCGCGCCCAGTGCAGTCTGCCAGCGAACGCCCAACCCCAGGCAGACGGTGAAAGCGATGAATGCGTTTTCGCCCATGTAAGGCGCAATGGCGAACGGACGATTGGCGTACAGCCCCATCAGCAGGCATCCGCAAACCGCCGCCAAAATCGTCGCCGTCATCGACGGAGCTTCGGGAATGCCTGCGGTTTTCAGAATCGCCGGGTTGACCACGATGATGTACGACATCGTCGTGAAGGTCGTAATTCCCGCCAGAATCTCGCGACGCAACGTCGTGCCGTGCGCCTCGATTTGGAAAAACCTGCGCAAGCCCATCCCTAAGCCCATCAATGTCCCATCCCGAAGCTCCTGAACTTCCCGCAAGCAATGTTCACGCCCAGCCTACCTTTCCCGCCATCCGCGGTCAATCCGCAGTGTGTCGCGCCAGGTAATCTCCGCTGCTGTCTTCGATTGCGCCACAACGGTTTGCGCGCTAACGTGAGAGAACATGTTTGCGCGTAGAACCAACTGGAATCTTTCCGCCAACCGTTACTCGCTTGCCGTGGAGAATGCGCGGCGCGGCGGACGCCGTCTGCTGGACCTGACCGCCTCGAACCCTACCACCGTGGGCTTGCACTTTGAGCGCGAGCGCATTCTGCAAGCCCTTCAGCATCCCCGGGCGCTCGAATACGAGCCTGCCTCCAAGGGGATTCTGCCTGCCCGCGAGGCCGTCGCCGCCTACTACGCCGAACGCGGAATTACCCTCTCGCCCGAGCGCATCATTCTCACCGTCAGCACCAGCGAGGCTTACTCGTACTGCTTCCGCCTGCTCTGCGATCCGGGAGACGAGGTGCTGGTCCCGTCGCCCAGCTATCCACTCTTTGAGTTCCTGGCTGACATTCAGGATGTGAAGCTGGTGCCCTACGAACTGGTCTACGACCACGGCTGGCAGATCGAGTTCGAGTCGCTCGCCCACTCGATCACGCCGCGCTCCCGGGCGATCATGGTGGTACATCCCAACAACCCCACCGGGCACTTCACTCGCCGCTGGGAACTGGAGCGGTTGAACACGCTCTGCCGCGAACACGAGCTTGCCTTGGTGGCCGACGAAGTCTTTCTCGATTACGGACTCCCCGGCCCCGCGCCGCTGAGCTTTGCCGCCAATCAGAGCGCGCTCTCATTTACCTTGAGCGGGCTCTCCAAAATATGCGCGCTACCGCAGATCAAGGTGGCATGGATCGCCGCCAGTGGCCCATCTGAGCTGGTCGAAACCGCGCTCGACCGCCTCGACGTCATCGCCGACACCTATCTCTCGCCCAACGCGCCGGTGCAGTGGGCAATTCCCAAACTGCTCCAAACTCGCCAGCCGATTCAACTCCAGTTGCGCGAGCGCTCTCTGCGCAACCTGCGCGAACTCGACGCGCAACTGGCAGCAGCCATGATGACCTCGCGCCTCGCACTCGATGCCGGATGGTACGCCGTGCTGCGCACTTCTTCGGCGCGCTCCGATGAAGATGTGGCCATCGCTCTGCTGGAGCAGCAAGGCGTGCTCATCCATCCCGGACACTTCTTCGACTTTCCCGGCGCGGGCTACCTGGTTGCCAGCCTTATCGCTCCGGAAGAAGATTTCCGCGAAGGCATCGCGCGGGTGCTGCGCGCGCTGGACGTTAGCATTTAGTCCAACGATTTGTGGAAGCGCAGTGCGCTCGCCAGCAGAATTAGCACGGCGAAGATCGCCAGCGACGCCATCTGCGGCCACAGCACATCGAAGCCAACCCCCTTCAGAAATACTCCGCGCAAAATGACGATGAAGTAGCGCAACGGATCGGCGTAGGTCAGCCATTGCAGTCCCATGGGCATGCTGCTGATGGGCGAAGCGAAGCCGGAGAAGATGATCGCCGGCATCAGAAAGAAGAACGCCGAAACCATGGCCTGCTGCTGGTTTGCCGAAAGCGTGGAAATCAACAGTCCGATGCCCAGTACGCAAAACAGATACAGCACGGTTCCGGCAAGCAGCACCAGCAGGCTTCCCCGCAGCGGTACTCGAAACCAAAACGTACCGACCGCCGTAATCAGCGCGGCATCGAACAGCCCGATCAGGAAAAACGGAATCGTCTTGCCCAGGATGAACTCCACCTGTCCGATGGGCGTCACCATGATCTGTTCCAGGGTGCCGATCTCGCGTTCGCGCACAATCGCAAACGCGGTCAGCAACACAATCACCAGCGTGATCAGGTTTCCCATTACTCCCGGTACAAAAAACCACTGGCTGCGCAGGTCGGGATTGAACCATGGCTGCCGCTCCAACGTGATCGACGGCATCTGCTGCAGCAACCCCGGCGAAGTGCGGTTGAGCATCTCCGCCTGGTAGTCGGTCGCAAATTTCGACGCGATCTGGTTCACATAGCCCAGCGAGACGAGCGCGGTGTTGGAGTTGCTGGCGTCCACGACCACCTGTACATGCGCCGACTGTCCCTTGCGCAATTGCTCTGAGAATCCGGAGTCAATCTGTATGGCCAGCAACACATCGCCGTGATCCACCAGCCGCCGAACCACTGCACGATCGAGCGTCCGCTCGCGAATGTCGAAGTAGCGGCTTCCCTGGAAACGCGAAATGAAATCGCGGCTTACCTGCGAATTTTCGTAGTCAACAATCGCCGTCGGCACGTGCTGTATTTCCAAGGTCGCGGCGTAGCCGAAGATCACCATCTGGATGATCGGCGGACCGAACAGCAGGAAGCGCGTACGCTTGTCCCGAAAGACCTGGATGAACTCTTTCAGCAGCATTTCGCGCAGTCTCAGCCACATATTCCCCTCACTTCAACCGCTTCTGGAAGGCCCGCGTGGCCACCAGCATCAGCACCGTTGCAAAGATGAACAGCGCCAGCATGTCCTCCCACAGCAGTGCCAGCGGAGTTCCTTTGAGAAAGACGGCGCGGATGATCGACATGAAGTAGCGTGCCGGAATGACGTGTGTTACCACCTGAATGAATACCGGCATCTGATCAATTGGAAAGATGAAACCGGAGAGCAGGAAGGCCGGCAGGAAGGTTGCAATCATCGACGCCTGGCTCGCCGCCAGTTGCGACTTCAGCGTTACGGAAAGAAAGTAGCCCAGCGACAGCACTACCACCAGAAACAACGTGGAGCTGAGGAAGAGTACGGCCACGCTTCCCCGGAACGGCACGCCAAACCACCACACGCCCATCCCCGCGCAGAGTGCAGTATCGGCGAGCCCGATAGCAAGATACGGCGAAAGTTTTCCAATCATCAACTCCAGTGGCGAGACCGGCGTGGAGATCAACTGCTCCATGGTGCCGCGCTCCCACTCGCGTGCAATCGTCAGCGAAGTCAGAAACGTCCCGACCACCGCCATCACAATCGCCACCACTCCGGGCACAATGTTCGCCATGCTCTCCAGGTCTTCGTTGAACCAGGTGCGCGCATCCACCGAGAGTGGCGGGTCCATCACGCGCAGCCCTTTCTGCCGCACCCAGTCAAGCTGGATCTGCTGCGAATAGCCAAGCGCAACGGCGTCCGCGTAGTTCATGCCGACATTGGCGCTATTACCGTCCGTGCCATCCACAATTGCCTGTACTGGTACCGCGCCGCCTTCCGCCAGCCTCTGCGAAAATTGCGCCGGAATCACAATCGCCAGTTGCGCATCCCCGGAGTCAATGGCCGCGACCAGATCCCGGTAATTGTCCACCTGCTTGCGGACATTGAAATATTCCGACGAGCGGAAGCGTTGGATCAGATCGCGGCTCTGCTGGCTGTTCTCGCGGTCGTATACATAGGTCGGCAGATGCTTGATGTCAAAGCTGACGCCATATCCGAATGCCAGCATCAGGATCACCGGCATCGCCACCACGATCAGAATGCTGCGCACGTCGCGCCGGATCTGCAGAACTTCCTTCCAGGCGATAGCGTGAATCCGGTTGATCTTCATTGCGCGACTCCCGCCGATGGCTCACGAGCGGTCAGCGAAACAAAAACGTCTTCCAGCGAGGCCGGGATCGCCTCGATACGAGTCACGGTGATTGCCTTCTTCTCCAACTCCGCCCGCAGGATCGGAATCGCCTGCGCCGCGCTCTGCACCACCGCGTGCAGCGCGTTGCCGAAGACGGCCACGTCCATCGCCACAGTGCTCTTCTCCAGCGCCTCCAGAGCCGGTCCCAGCGGTTCACATTCAATCAGCAACAGCTCGCCTTTCATCGCCGTGCGCTTCAGTTCTGCGGGAGAGCCCGAGGCCACGATCCTGCCCCGGTAAATCAGCACCAGCCGGTTGCAGTACTCCGCCTCGTCCATGTAATGCGTGGTGACGAACACGGTCACGCCGCTTGCCGCCATCTCGTGAATCAACTCCCAGAACTGCCGCCGCGAAATCGGATCGACTCCGGAGGTCGGCTCATCCAGAAAGAGCACTGCGGGCCGGTGCAGCACCGCGCAGCCCAAGGCAAGCCGCTGCTTCCATCCCGCCGCTAGCGTCGCCGTCAAGGTGTGCTGCCGGCCTTCGAGTCCAGCCATCCGCAGCACCCACCGCAAACGCTCCCCCATCTCCGAATCAGGAACCTGGTACATGCCGCCGAAGAAGCGTATGTTCTCTTCCACCGTGAGGTCGTTGTACAGCGAGAATCTCTGCGACATATATCCGATGTTTTGCCGCACCTGCTCCGGATGTTTTGCCACATCGATTCCCGCCACGCTCGCCACTCCGGAGGTCGGATGCAGCAGTCCGCACAACATCCGGATCGTGGTGGATTTGCCCGCACCATTCGGTCCCAGAAATCCAAAGATCTCGCCCTTGCGCGTCTGAAAGCTGATGTGGTCCACGGCGCAGAAGTCGCCAAAGCGTTTCACCAGCTCCTGCACTACCACCGAGTATTCATCACTCATGCCGCACCTCTTTGCGCACCCCGGCTTCACCTTCCACGGCATTCACAAAAACATCCTCCAGCGTGGCCGTAACCGCTTCCACCGACGTATAGCTCGCCGCGGCCGCATCCATGCGCTTGCGCAACTCCGGAATCCGTCGTGCCGCATCGTCCACCACCAGGTGCACGCCGTCTCCCACCAGCACCACGTTGCGAATGCCCGGAAGTTTCTCGATAGCCGTGCGCACCGTGCGCGCCTGCGCCGTGGAGATGGCGATCACGGAGTTGTCGAGGGTACGCTTCAGCGCGCTGGGCTGATCGCAGAACAAAAGATGCCCCTCATGCAGCAGCGCCACCCGATGGCAGCGCTCCGCCTCATCCAGGTATGCGGTAGAGGTCAGGATCGCCACTCCTTCGGCGAGCAACGAGTAGAGAATCTTCCAGAAATCGCGCCGCGAAACCGGGTCCACGCCGTTGGTCGGCTCATCCAGCAGTAGCACCCGGGGCGTGTGGATCAGGGCGCAGATCAGTCCAAGCTTCTGCTTCATTCCGCCCGAAAGATTGCCTGCGAGACGCTTGCGGAAGCTCTGCATGTCCGCCCCTTGCAGCAACCGTTCGCCGCGCTCCCGATACACCGCCCGCTTCACTCCGAAGACTTCGGCGTAAAACCGAATGTTCTCTTCCACCGTCAAATCTTCGTAAAGCCCGAAGCGTTGCGACATATAGCTGATGTTCAGTTTCACCCGCTCCGGATCGCGCGCCACGTCGAAGCCCGCCACCTGCGCCGCGCCGCCGTCCGGCAGCAAAACTCCGGCGAGAATGCGCATGGTCGTCGTTTTGCCCGCGCCATCGGGTCCCACCAGGCCGAAGATTTCGCCGTAGTTCACCTCGAAGCTCAGGTGGTCCACCGCCTTCACGCCGGGAAATCCGCGTACGAGATCGCGAACGCGGATGGCCGCTGCCTCTGGCATTTGGCTGCTACTTTCCCAGTTCCAGCGTAATGTCGGCGGGCATCCCCGGCTTCAGTTCATGCTGCGGATTCTCCACATCCACCTTGATGCGATAGACCAGCGCCACCCGCTCTTTGTTGGTCTGCACCGTCTTAGGAGTGAACTCGGCATCGGACGAGATAAACGTAACGGTGCCTTTGTAAGACTTGCCCGGATAGGTGTCCGTACGCAGCGTTGCCGCCTGTCCCCAGCGCACCCGGCCCAGGTCCGTCTCGCTCACATAGGCGCGCACCCAGAGGTGATCGAGGTCGGCCACGGTCACCACCGGAGTGCCGGGCACAACATACTCGCCAAGTTCGGCCTGCCTTACGGTAATCACGCCGGTCACCGGTGAGTGCAGTACGGTGAAATCCAGGCGAATCTTGGATAGTTCCACGTCCTGCTGCGCCGTGCGCAGGGTGGCGCGGCTCACGGCGATCTGCTCTTTGCGGGTGCCTTCGCGGATTTCGGAAAAATTCTGCTGAGCCCGTTCGTAGGTTGCTTGCGCCCGCTTGCATGCCGTGTCTGCCTGATCGTAGTTCTGCGCCGATATGGCATCGCGCTTGTATAGCTTGCTGTATCGCGCCAGGTCCGCGCGCTTTAGTTCCAGGTCGGCCTTGGCGTCGGCCACCGTCTGCTCCGTCGCCCGAATGTCCTGCGGGCGATTGCCGGCCAGCGCCAGTTCCAGTTCTCTTCCCCGCGTGTGGAGCATCGCCTTGTCAATGCGAACCTGCTGCTGGTAATCGGCGTCGTCCAGGCGTGCCAGCAGCTCTCCGGCCTTGACCTGTTGTCCTTCTTCCACCGGCAGTGCCACAATCCGGCCCTGGGTGCGGAAGCCCACTACGCTCTCGTGCGCCTCCACATTGCCGGAGAGCAGCAGCGTGTTGGCCGGTGCCTTCGCGGTGTTAAACACGCGGTAGTAATAGAAAATTCCTGCGCCGACGGCCACCAGCAGCAGAAAGGGAATGATGAATCGCTTCATTGTCTTGTTCCTTTCCTTCCCGGCCGCTCAGCGGCTTCCAAGATATTCCGCGTACGATGCTTCCGTATTTCCCAGCGCGCGTGCCAGCGAAATCCGCGCATCGGCGTGATGAGTCAGCGCCACAATCGAATTCTGTTGCGCGCGCGAGAGTGCATCCTGCGCGGTGACGACCTCGACGTTGTTGGTCACGCCCTCGCTGAAGCGCAGTTGCGCCAGATCGAGTTCCTTCTGCGCCAAATCCAGCCCGGCCCCTGCCACGGTCACTTCTTCCGCCGCCGAGTCCAGGTCGAGCAGCGCTTGCCGTAGCTCCTGCTCCACACCCAGTCGCGCATCGTTCATCTGCCGCTCAATGCGCTGGATGCGCGCCGTGATCTGCGCTGCTTCACCCTCGCGATCGCGATCAAAAACCGTAAACGAGAGCGAGAGTTGCGCCACCTCCGTTGCGTTGATGGAGCCCAGGGTCCGCCCGATCCCGCCGTAGTTTCCCGATGCGGTCAGCCGCGGAAGAAAGCGTGCGCGCGAGGCCCGAAGCTGCTCGTTGAGCGCGTCGCGCTGCCGCAGCAGCGACTGATAGTCGGGACGCGAGACGAGCGCCTGCGGCAAAACCGTTTCCACGATGATCGAATGGACCGGATGAAATGCCAGCGGATCGGCCAGTGCGAGATCGATTCCCGGAGACATTCCAATATTGCGCGCCAGCGTCAGCAGCGAACCCTTGGCCCGGTTGCGCGACTGCACCAGCGACTGCCGCTCGTTCGCCAATTGCACCTGGGCGCGCAAAACATCGATCCCCGTTGCCACCCCCGCATCGCGCTGTTCGGCGGCCAGTTTATAGAGCGCCTGCGCCGTATCCACCCGCGACTCGGCCGCCACTACCTCGGCAAACTCGGATTGCGCCGAAAGATACAGCGCCGCAACATCGCGGATCACCAGATCCCGCGCATCCTGATAATCCTCCTTGGTTGCCGCTGTCGATTGCCTCGCCGCGCGCAGTCCGTGCCACAACTGCATGTCCACAATTGGCAGATCCGCAAAGGCTCTGGCGTCGTAAACGCTGTAGGGTCCCACGACTTGCGGCAGCGGCAACCCAGGCACGCTGATTCCTTCCGCCGCCAGGCTTTGGCTCTGGATCGTCGCCGGGATTGCAATCCGCAGCCGCGGCAGCAGCAGTGACCGGCTCCTTTCGGCGGTCCCCATCGCCTCCTGCCTGCGCGTCTCCGCCACCAGCACTCCCAGATTGGCCTGCAGACCGCGATGAATCGCATCCTCCAGCGTGAGCCGGAGGGGCGTCGCCGGCCCGTTCTGCGCGCCCCCAAAAGCCGCCGAGAGAATCACCATCAGAGTTACGGCAACGCTTGCGGGAATTCTCACGCCTCGCGTCATCTTGCCTTCCTTTCGCCCTTCGCCTCGCCCTTCATCCTTGTGGGCGGAACTTTGCGGCGCACTGCAAGCGGTGGTTTCAAAGGCGCGCTCAGCCCGGCAAAGAAGATCCGCATCGTGTTGCCAAATTGTTTTTCCAGGGACGACGCAGGATCGAGCGCCCACATCAGCACGGTTCCAAACAGCGCATGTTGAAAGACGCGCGCCAGCTCCGCCGGGGAAATCTCGCCGCGCAACTCGCTGCGCTCTTGCCCCCGCCGTATGATCTCGGCAATCGACTTCCTCCCCAGCGAAAGCTGCCGCACTATATATTCACGTACCTCGATGTTTCCGAGGAATGCCAGGATGATGCTTCGTGCCATCTGCGGGCTTTTGCCGGGAAACGCTACCAGGCTGCGGCCGAGCGAAGTGAGAACCTCCTCGCTGGGCATCGTAGCTTCGCGCGCCAGCATCAGGTGACGCTCCACTGTGCCCCGCTGCTTGCTCACCAGGTAGCCGAGTACGTGTTCCTTACTGGGAAAATAGTTGAAGAACGTTCCTTTGCCGACGTCTGCCGCCTCGGTGATGTCCTCTACTTTGGTCTGGGCGAAACCCTTGCGGGAGAACAACTCCATGGCCGCCATGAAGAGCTTCTCGCTCGTCTCCTGCCGCCGCCGCTCCCGCCGTCCGCCGGTCGGCGGCAGCGGCTTATCAGCGGAGACAGTTTTGCTGCGAGTGACCATCGGCCATATATGACCACCGGTCATATATTTTGTCAAGACGAATCACCGCAACCCTTTTGTTGTAATCACAGGCAGGTCGCATTGCACCGCAATTATTTTGGTGTGCCGTATTCTGTAGAGGGGTCATCCCGGGCGAGGCGAAGAATCCTCGCGCCGTCCGAGTCTCCCGCAGCCGCCTGAAGCTTTTCAACCAGCAATCGATTTTCTCGCTCTGCTGACCGAGCGCGTAGGCTTCCCACATTCAGGGCTTGCGCCCCGAAATGTGGCCACTACAGAAGAAGTGGAACGGTGCGAAGCCACCGAATGGCGTGCGGATTTGCTAGGCGCGGGTCTTGGTATCGCTCGTGGAACCGGACGTGGGTACTCCAGAGATACCAAGTTGCTCCAGCAGTGTCAGCAGATTCCAATCCGACCATTGTTCGGAGATTTTGCCGTTTTCAATCCGGTTAATCGAGGTGCCGGAGACCGTCGCCTTCCGGTTGGTGGGCGCCATGCCCAGGAACTGAGCCTGGTGCGTTCCACGGCATGTCCAGTGGAGCACCACTTCATTCCGTTCGGCGATCATGTCGTCGACGGTGAAGGTTAGATCAGGAAAACCGCTGCGGCAGGAACGGATGTGCCGCTTGATGTTTTCTGCCCCAGAGGTCAGGTTTGGGAACACCGGATCATGGTAGCGGCAATCGTCGGAAACCAGTTCGCGGACCGCATCCAGCTTTCCCTGGTTCCAGCACTCTTCCATGAATCTGCGGGCGATTGCCTTATTCTCGTCGGTCGAAGGCATAGTGGACCTCCTTTGTCCGGTTACAGAATATAGGCCCGCCGGATAAGCGTGTCAAAATCAGCAGTTCCCACCCTCAGGCCCTCTTTGCGTTCCATAATTGCCCCGCTGGCCTATGCTTGGGTGCCACAAATCTGCCAGCCTTCTCGTGCGTCCAGGTGGTATATCCACAGTGCGGCCTGACTCTACCCGATCCCCCTCAGGAACGCTATAATCAATGTATTGTCCGTCGCTTCGGAAGGGGCTCGACGACTACTGCGATTTGGTATCGCGCCGCACTCGTCCCTTCGAATCCACGCCGCAGCATAAATTCAGTTGGAGGATGTTTCCTTGGGATCTCAGCTCACGCCAGTATTGACCGATTTTAAAGTTGCCGACCTTGCACTCGCCGAGTGGGGCCGCAAGGAAATATCCGTTGCCGAGTTCGAAATGCCAGGACTTATGGCCATTCGCCAGAAGTATTCCGCGGAGAAGCCGCTCCAGGGTGTTCGCATCACCGGCTCTCTGCACATGACCATTCAGACCGCGGTATTGATCGAGACCCTGGTCGAACTGGGTGCCAGTGTCCGCTGGGCAAGTTGCAACATCTTCTCCACGCAGGACCATGCCGCGGCCGCCATTGCCGTCACCGGAGTCCCGGTCTTTGCCTGGAAGGGCGAGTCGCTGGAAGAGTATTGGGAGTGCACCAACCGCGCCCTCAGCCATCCGGACGATAAAGGTC
Source organism: uncultured Acidobacteriaceae bacterium (assembly GCA_964563875.1). Classification (GTDB taxonomy): domain Bacteria; phylum Acidobacteriota; class Terriglobia; order Terriglobales; family Acidobacteriaceae; genus TOLSYN. The sequence continues at coordinate 53,468 of CAZLZA010000012.1, read as the reverse complement.
CCCAGCTGGTTGTCGATGACGGCGGCGACGTGACCCTGCTCATCCATAAGGGCTACGAGCTGGAGAATGGATCGGACTGGGTCAACTCCCCCTCCGAGTCGCACGAAGAAAAGGTCATCAAGGATCTGCTCAAGAAGATTCACGCCGAGACCCCGCAGCGCTGGCATCAAATTGTCGCCGCCTGGCGTGGCGTCTCGGAGGAGACCACCACCGGCGTCCATCGCCTCTACCGCATGAAGGAAGAGGGAACTCTGCTGGTCCCCGCCATCAACGTCAACGATTCGGTGACCAAGTCGAAGTTCGACAATCTCTATGGCTGCCGCGAATCCCTGGCCGATGGAATCAAGCGCGCCACCGACGTCATGGTGGCCGGCAAGGTTGCCGTCATCTGCGGCCACGGAGACGTGGGCAAGGGCTCGGCGCAATCCCTGCGCGGCCTCGGAGCCCGGGTCGTCGTCACTGAAATTGATCCCATCAACGCCTTGCAGGCGGCCATGGCCGGCTACCAGGTCACCACTCTTGAGGAGACCCTCGGCACCGGCGACATCTACGTCACCTGCACCGGCAACGTGGACATCATCCGTTTTGAGCACATGGCGCGCATGAAGGATCAGGCCATCGTCTGCAACATCGGACACTTCGACAACGAAATCGAGGTCGATCGCCTCAACAACGCCCCCGGCGTGGTCCGCACCAACATCAAGCCGCAGGTGGATATGTACACCTTCCCCGATGGCCACTCGATCTTCCTGCTCGCCGAAGGTCGATTGGTCAATCTAGGCTGCGCCACCGGACATCCCAGCTTCGTCATGTCCAACAGCTTCGCCAATCAAACCCTGGCGCAGATCGATCTCTGGAAGAACCGCGACAGCTACGCCAAGGACGTGTACACGCTCCCCAAGAAGCTCGATGAAGAGGTCGCGCGTCTGCACCTTGAAAAGATCGGCGTCAAACTCACCACGCTCACTCAGAAGCAGGCCGACTACATCGGAGTCCCGGTCGCTGGTCCGTATAAGCCAGACACCTATCGTTACTAGGCATCGAAAGTTAGAGAATTCAGGTGGCCCACATCCGCCAGCTTTAGGCGAATGTGGGCTCGGGTGTCCCCACTCAAGCCTCTTGCTTGAGTGGGGATTTTGATTTTGCTCCTGTCACCGGGACGTTGCCGCGCATCGAACAAGGCGGAGGTTCTGGAGATGAAGCTGAGTGTTCGAGCCGTTGCGGTTACTTCCGCTCTACTCTGGGGCGGAGCAGTTCTCGTCACCGGAGTTGTCAATGTCTTCCAGCCACGGTACGGCCGGGAGTTTCTGCAAATGGCGGCATCCATCTACCCCGGCTATAAGGCGCGACCAGAGTTTCGCGATGCCGCTGTTGGAGCCGCCTATGCCACACTGGATGGAGCGGTAGGAGGTGCACTTTTTGCTTGGCTGTACAACTGTTTTGCCTGCGAATGCGAAACCGCCGGACCCGCCAACGCCGGTGGCCGTGAAAGTCGGTGAGCACAACGTTATTGTAGCCACGCGGGTGCCTGTGGCCCACACAACGCACTCTCGTTGAGCGGGGCTCCTGACTCTGTTCTTACCCTCGGGCGCCCCCAATTCCTCCATTTTTAGCGGATGCACAGCCCTTCCAGTGTTACGATTCAGTAATCAGCCATGAACACAACCTTCTGGAAATCCCGCAAGGTTTTCCTCACTGGACACACCGGCTTCAAGGGCAGTTGGCTCGCTCTCTGGCTGCTGTCCATGGGCGCAGATCTCTGCGGCTATGCGCTCGACCCGCCCACTGATCCCAGTCTCTATCGCCTGCTGGATCTGGACCGCCAGCTGAAATCAATTCGCGCCGACGTTCGCGACCTGGCCGCGCTTCAATCCGCCATGGGCGATTTCCAGCCCGAGATTGTCATCCACCTGGCCGCGCAGCCTCTTGTCCGCCTCTCCTATCAGAGTCCGGTGGAGACCTACGCGACCAACGTCCTCGGAACCGTTCACCTTCTTGAAGCCGTCCGGAACACTCCCAGTGTTCGCTCCGTGGTCGTTGTCACCAGTGACAAGTGCTATGAAAATCAGGAGTGGCACTGGCCCTATCGTGAGCACGAACCGATGGGCGGCCATGATCCTTATAGCAGCAGCAAAGGCTGCGCCGAGCTGGTAACTGCCGCCTATCGCCGTTCTTTCTTTCATTCCAATGGCCGCGCCGGGCACCCGGTTGCGGTGGCCTCGGCGCGTGCCGGAAACGTTATCGGCGGTGGCGATTGGGCGCTCGATCGGCTGGTTCCGGACATCATGCGTGCTTGGGCGGTGAACCAGCCCGTGGTCATCCGCAATCCCGAGGCAGTGCGCCCGTGGCAGCATGTCCTGGAGCCGCTCGCCGGATATCTCGCTCTCGCCGAACGCCTTTTTAACGACGGCGCGAGCTTTGCCGAGGCGTGGAACTTCGGACCGTCGGATTCCGATGCGCGTCCTGTAAGTTATCTTGTCTCCGAACTGGCAAGGCTCTGGGGAGACGGCGCCGCCTGGCAATCCGTCGAGCTGGAACAGATCCACGAGGCGCATCTGCTGCGGCTCGACTCCTCCAAGGCTCGCGCCCAACTCGGCTGGACCCCGCACTGGAGTCTGGATCGCACGCTCGCCGAAACCGTCGAATGGTACAGGGTTTTTTACCGTGGTGAGGATGTCCGCGCCCTTACCCTCAACCAGATTCAATCTTTTATGCAGCGATCAAAATTTCAAACCGCCCCGGATGTGAGTGCATGACAACCGAACAACTACGCGAGCAGATCCTTCAACTGGTCACCGAGTACGCCAAGCAGCGCCACGCGCCACGCCCCTTCGTCCCGGGCGAAACCGTGATCCCGCCCGCGGGAAAAGTTTTTGGCCCAGAGGAGCTCTGCAATGCGGTCGATGCCTCGCTCGATTTCTGGCTCACCACCGGACGCTTCAATACCGATTTCGAGCGCAAGCTCGCGGAGTTTTTAGAGATCCGCTGGGCCGTGACCACCAACTCCGGCTCCTCGGCCAACCTGCTTGCGATTGCCGCTCTCACCTCGTCCAAGCTGGGCAACCAGGCGCTGCGCCCCGGCGATGAAGTCATCACGGTTGCCGCCGGTTTTCCCACCACGGTCAATCCCTCAGTACAGTACGGCCTTATCCCCGTCTTCGTCGATGTGGACATTCCCACCTACAACATTCAGGCCGAAAAGATCGAGGCTGCAATCAGCCCGAAAACCCGCGCCATCATGCTGGCCCACACTCTCGGCAACCCCTTCAATCTCGCTGAAGTCCTGCGCATCGCCAAAAAATACAATCTCTGGGTCATTGAAGATTGCTGCGATGCCCTTGGAGCCCGTTACAACGGCCAGATCGTCGGCACCTTCGGCGACCTCGGAACCCTCAGCTTTTATCCTGCCCACCACATCACCATGGGCGAGGGTGGTGCCGTCTTCGCCCAGGACAATCAGCTCAAGGTGCTGGTCGAGTCCTTCCGCGACTGGGGACGTGACTGTTGGTGCGATCCTGGCTTTGACAACACTTGCGGCAAGCGATTCCGCTGGCAGCACGGCGATCTCCCCTTCGGCTACGACCACAAGTACGTCTATTCGCACATTGGCTACAACCTCAAGATCACCGATTTCCAGGCCGCCGTCGGATTGGTGCAGCTTGATCGCGCCAGCGGTTTCATCGCCCAGCGCCGCGCCAACTTTGCCTATCTCCACAACCTGCTCAAGCCTTTCGAGGAGTTCCTCATCCTCCCCGAGGCCACGCCGAACTCCGAGCCCTCCTGGTTCGGATTCCCCATCACCGTGCGCCCCGAGGCTCCGTTCTCCCGCCTCGAACTGCTGACCTTTTACGACGCCAGCAAGATCGGCAGCCGGCTATTGTTCTCCGGAAACCTCACCCGCCAGCCTGCCTACAAGGATGTCCCATACCGCGTCTCGGGCACCCTGGAGAACACTGACATCGTCATGAACCAAACCTTCTGGCTCGGCATCTACCCCGGCATCACCACCGCGATGATGGACTTCATGGCTGAACGTACCGGAGTCCTGATCAAGGACGCCGTTGCGAATGCCGTAAAAATCCCGTAGGCACTGGTGGCCCACATCCGCCTTCCGTTGGCGAATGTGGGAAATGCGCAACCCTCGATTTCCGCGCGGTGCCGACTCGTATCCGGCTGGGCGCATTTCTCCAGTCGCTGCCTGTGCCGCTGCTCCAAGCTGGTAGCATAGGAGACGAACCTCTATACGGGAAATGTGACTTGGACGTGGAAACCGGTACTTCATCGCGCCGCTTTGCCTGGGCTGCGGTCATCGCTTTATTTCTAGCCGTCTATCTCGGCTCCGCCTTCTCGCCTGCGTTGCAGGATGACGTCGATACCTCTCACGCTGAAGCTGCCCGCGAGATGCTCACCCGCGGCGATTTCGTCACCTTGCACATCAACGGCGTGCGCTACCTGGAAAAAGCGCCCCTGATGTACTGGCTGATTGCCGGATCGTTCCGCACCTTCGGCGTCCATGACTTTGCCGCCCGCCTGCCCACCGTTGCCGCCATGTTTCTTCTGCTCTTGCTCGGCATGGTCTGGGGCAGCCGCGCCTTCGGCCCGCGTGCCGGACTCTACACCGGACTCTTCACCGCCACCAGTGTCGGCTATTTCCTCTTCACCCGCGTGCTCATCCCGGAGGCCATTCTCAGCCTCCTCATCGCTGCCGCGTTCTATTGCCTGGTCTCCGCCCTGTCCCGTCCCGGTGCGCGCTGGAGTTGGTACGCCGTATACGCCTTGATGGCGCTTGCCGTGCTAACCAAGGGGCTGCTCGCGCTGGTCGTCATCGGAGTCACCCTGCTCGCCTATCTCGCCATTACCGGCGAATGGCGGCGCTGGCGCGAGTTCCATCTCTTCTCCGGCCTCCTCCTGTTCTTCGCCATCGCGGCGCCGTGGCACATCCTCGCTGGTCTGCGCAATCCCGGAACCCCGGATCATCACGGCTTCTTCTGGTTCTATTTCGTCAACGAGCACTTCCTGCGCTTCCTCGGCAAGCGCATTCCAAAGGACTACAACAAGCTTCCCAGCTATCTCTATTGGACCCTGCACCTGGTTTGGCTCTTCCCTTGGAGCCTCTACCTGCCGCTCGCCCTCCGCCGCCTCATCGCCGATCTGCGCACCCCACATAGTACTGGTGGCCCACATCCGCCTTCTTCTGGCGAATGTGGGAAGGAATATGGGCAACGCGCAACCCTCGATTTCCGCGCCCGCACCCGCTGGATCTGCGTCCTCTGGGCCTCGGTCACCTTGCTGTTCTTCGCCTTCTCCACCAATCAGGAGTACTACACCTTCCCCGCTTATCTCGCGATCCTCATGCTGCTGGCCGCCGCGCTCGCCGGAGAAGAACTGGATGGCGACGCGACGCAGAAGCGTCAGCCCTGGCTGCTGGCCACCTCGGCGGTCAGCGTCACCGTGCGCCTAATCTTTGCCGCGGTCCTCATCGCGGGCCTCTGGTCCTCGCGCCACCTGCCCTTTGTGCCGGATATCGGTGAGGTCCTCGCCCAGACCAATCTCGACACTGACACGCTTTCCATGGGCCACATCCTGAATCTCACCGGGCAATCCTTTGCCGCCCTGCGCCTTCCGGCCATCCTCGCCGTTGTCGCCCTCGTCTTCGGTTCGCTGGCTGAACTCGTTCTGCGCCTCAAGCGCAAGAACTTCGCCGCCACCTGGGCGTTGGCCGTCACCATGATGGTCTTCTTCATCGCCGCCCACATCGCCCTTATCCGCTTCGATCCCTTTCTCAGCTCGCACCTGTTGGCCACCCGCATCCAGCAGCAGCTCCAGCCGCAGGATCGCGTCCTCATCTATGGCGATCAGGCTTATGGTTCATCCTTGGTCTTTTATCTCCACCACCCCGTTGATCTGGCCAACGGACGCACCACGTCCATGTGGTTCGGCTCCACGTTTCCCGACGCTCCCCACATCTTCCTCGATGACGCCGATCTCGTCCGCCTCTGGAACTCCAATACCCGCGTCTTTCTCTTCGTACCGGACTACCAGCAACCCAAGGTCAACGCGGTCCTCGGTCCCAATAAACTGATCTACGCCTCCAGCTCAGGGAAAATTGTCTACACCAACCGCAACTGATCCTGCGACCAGTGTCCCGGGCTAGGGACGCTGCCGAGCATCGAAGTGCTTAGTTTTAGTGTGTGTTTTTAGGTGGGTCATTCTCAACGAAGTGAAGAACCTCCGTGCCGCTCACAAGTTCCACTGCGGTCCCAAGAGTCACTTCGCGGGTGGGCCATCCAAGCCCGGGCTGCTATCGCTTACAAAACGCTGACGTCAACGTCCTTCGCCGGAGCCGCCACCGCGCCCGACTCCTGCCGGATCATCCGTCCGCCCGGAACCAGCTTGTATCTCTCGCCGCGCCAGTCCACCGTATCTCCGGCATAGCTTGCCAGCCAGAATCCAAAGCCCATCAGGTCTCGCAGCGGATACAGCCAGCAGTAGTTCAGCGCGCGCCGGTCCCGCACCACTCCCCAGCCCACCGCCACGGACATCGCCATGCGATTGACCAGCGTCCACCCCAACAGCGCCAACCCCAGCGTTCCATGTTCACTGAAGCTTCCGGCGACCGCCGCGAGCACTCCGAACGGCACCGCAAAGGTCATCACCGAACTGGCATGTCCCGTCGGAATCGAGAAGCGCGTGCTCATCATCCACCGCGTCTGGTGCAGCATGGAGGTTTTGAACGCTCGGTTGACCACGTAGTGATCGATCACCTCGTCGCTGATTACGACTTTGCGGCCTGACTTTGCCACCAGGTTTCCCAGCACGTAATCGTCGGCGCAGTACTCCGCCAGCACGCCGATGCCGCCTACGCTTTCCACCACGCTCCGGCGCGTCGCCATCGTCGGGCCCAGCGCAAAATCAACTTCACCAACCATCGCTGCCGCCACCACTCCGGCGGTCATCTCCACCGACATTCCCAGTGCCTCCAGCCCTGCCCAGAAGCCGCCGGTCGGCACTCCGCGATACAAGCACATCACCAGGCCAGTCGCGTCGTCCAGCAAGGGAGCCACCACCCGCCGCAGGTAGTCCCGGGCAACTCCCACGTCGCTGTCGCTGATGACCACATACTCGTGCGAGGCCTGCGCGAACATCTCGCGCAAGGTGCAAACCTTGGCGTTCGGCATGTCCGGCTCACCGGAGAATACGATCTTCACCGGCACCTGCGGATATCGTGCGCATAGCCGCCGCACCACGTCCAGCGCGGGATCGCTGGCATCGCGGGTGCCGAATAGGATTTCAAACTCCGGATAGTCCTGCAGAAAAAAGCTGGTCAGATTCGCTTCCAGCCCCGGCTCCAGGCCGCAGAGTGGCTTCATCATGGTTGCCGGGGGCATCGGCCCAGACGAGTGGGCCTGAGCCTTACGCCGCCGCCTGCCGAAGCGCGCCGCAGCCACCAGCAGAAGTCCCAGGTAGCCGCTGGATGTGAGTACCCCGGCAGCTGCCAGCCACAGCAACGTCTTCCAAACCAAGCTCATGCGACCAAGTCCAACGTCAGAATTGCTTTCGCCAAGGCACCAACAAGTATAAGTCGTCTCTCGATTTTTGTACCCTCGCCACGGCTCAGCTCAGTAGCGCCGTGAAATCCTGCCTCTTCCAAACCAAAAAATGCCAGAGGCCTTGGCCCCTGGCATTTTCCAATCTGCAATGCTTACGCGAAAATCTCGCCCGGCAAACTGTTCAGCGTGCGCGACTTCAACGTGTTGGTATCCTTGCGCGGACGCAGGGTGATCGGAATCGGCATATTCTGCGGAGTGGTAGACCGCATCTTGCCCAGTTCCTTGCGCTCGATCCGCAGCTTGAGCGTGCGCTCAAAGCGGCGTAATTCGATCATCTCGGCGCCGCTCACAATGGTCGTCGCGCGTCCGGTAAGGCCGGCGCGTCCGGTGCGGCCCACGCGATGGATGAAGTCTTCGGCAATCGCCGGCAGATCGTAGTTCACCACGTGCGCCACATCGCCCACGTGAATGCCGCGTGCTGCCACATCGGTTGCCACCAGTACTTGGTACCGGCCGGCTTCAAAGCCCGCCAGTGCCGCTGAACGCTGGCTCTGGCTGCGGTCGCCGTGAATCATGGAGGCGGCGAAACCGTCGCGCATCAGATCCTTGGCCAACCGCTCAGTGCCGCGCTTGGTGCGGGCAAAAATCAAGGTCTTGCCGCTCTCTGCATACAGCAGTTCGCGCAAAACGTTGCCCTTCTGCATCGCCGGAACTTCATAGGCCTGCAGTTGTACGGATTCCGCCGGCTTCAGTACATTGCCCAGCGAGATCCGAACCGCCATGCGAGTGCACTTCTGGAGCAGTCCGTGAACCGACTTTTCCAGGGTTGCCGAGAAACACAGGGTCTGCCGTTCTGCCGGCAGTGCGGCCAGGATGCGCGTGATCGCGGGCAGAAAGCCCATGTCCAGCATCCGGTCTACTTCGTCCAGCGCCAGCACGCGTACGCTGCGCAGATCGACGATCTTGCGCCGCATGTAATCTTCCAACCGTCCTGGGGTTGCCACTACCATCCGTGCTCCCGCGCGCAGGGCGCGGATCTGAACCTTCTCGCTCAGTCCGCCGATGACCAATGCGGCCGGCGGAGCTTTCTTCGAACGTAGTGCTTCATACTGCTCATGTACCTGAATGGCGAGTTCGCGCGTGGGCACAAGCACCAGCGCGTTGATCTTTCCCGCTGGCGTTGCCGCCAGCATTTCCATCACGGGGATCAAGAAGGCCAGCGTTTTACCGGTACCGGTCTGCGCTGTCGCAATCACGTCTTTGCCTTCAAGGGCCGGCGGAATCGCCTGAATCTGAACTGGGGTGGGGTTTACAAAGTTCTTTGCCGCAAGCGCCTGTTGTAGTTGCGCCTGGAGCGGCATTTCCTGAAATGTACTCATTCTATGGTTTTCTTCTTCTCTCTGTACTTACTGAGCGCGCGAGTTGGATGTGTGCGCGCAAAAACACATATCCTGCAATTCCTGTCGGGAGGAGATTTTGAGATCGAATCGCAGTGCTGCTCGGCGGGGTCAACTCAGAATCGCGCATCCAACTTTCGCGAGATACTGTATGCATACTATCACAAAGCCCTGTGATGTCATCCGGTATTCTGCTTTGGCCCTGTAATCACAACGGACTAGCTCACGATCTACCTTCCACTCCCGGCTCATTCGGCCCGTTCTTGCCTCGAAGTATTACGCTCCAACGTACTACTCTAGCAGCCGATCAGTTCATGATGCTTTCTTCATCGTGTCATTAAGAATTCTTATCCCGCACGGTTGACTCTAAGTTAAATATTGGGTTAGTCTATGCTTACCGAAAATGACTCTGATGGCTACATCCCCGCTTACAACAACGCTGGCGCTTGACGTGCGCACAACATGCGTACCCAAGCGAATTACCACCGGCCGCGGGGAATAGAAAATCAGGCAATCGTAATCAGCCCGAAGACTACTCACCCGCCAACTACAAATTGGGCGGGTTTTGTGTTCTAGACTCAATGTTTCAGCGGAAGATGCGCACACGGGAGACCAATGCCAGACAACAGAGAATTGCACGACGAGGATCACCAGCAACAGCACGCCAGCGGATTGCCGCCAGCCCAGGGTCTCTACGATCCGGCCAACGAGCATGACGCATGCGGCCTCGGTTTCGTCGCCAGTATTCGCGGCGAGAAGAGCCACTCCATCGTGGAAAAGGGAATCGAGGTGCTCACGCATCTGGAGCATCGCGGAGCTTGTGGTTGCGATCCCGAAACAGGCGATGGCGCGGGCGTGCTGATTCAGATTCCGCATGAGTTCTTTGTGCGCGAGTGCGCCGCCATTGGCATGGCTCTGCCCGAACCCGGCGCCTACGCCGTCGGAATGGTCTTCCTGCCCGTCGGTAAACTGGAGCGTCTGCAGTGTGAAGGCGTGGTCGAAAAAATCATTGGCGAAGAGGGATTCGAGGTTCTGGGCTGGCGTGACACGCCGGTCGACGGCACCGCCATCGGCCGGGTCGCCCGCGGCTCGCAGCCTTACATCGAGCAGATCTTCCTCAAGACCTTGCAGCCCATGGCTGAGACCGACTTCGAACGCAAGCTCTATGTCATCCGCCGGCGAATTGAAAACGAGATCGCGCACGCCGAGATCGAAGGCCGCAACAACTTCTATATCCCTTCGCTCTCCTGTCGCACCATCGTTTACAAGGGCCTGCTGCTGGCTCCTCAGATCACCAAGTTTTATCCCGAACTGAGCGACCCGCTGGTAAAAAGCGCGCTCTGCCTAGTGCACCAGCGCTTCTCCACCAACACCTTCCCGAGCTGGCCGCTCTCCCATCCTTATCGCCACATCGCCCACAACGGTGAGATCAACACCGTCAAGGGCAACGTAATCTGGATGAACGCCCGCCAGAGTCTGCTGGAGTCCTCGCTCTTTGGTGACGATTTGAAGAAGGTGTTCCCGGTCATTGTTCCCGGTGGCAGCGACTCAGCCTCGCTGGACAATGCCGTGGAGTTGTTGCTGCACTCAGGACGCGAATTGCCTCACGTCATGGCCATGCTGATTCCCGAAGCCTGGTCGCGCAATCCGCACATGGACCCTGCCAAGCGCGCATTTTACGAGTACCACGCCTCTCTCATGGAGCCATGGGATGGTCCAGCATCGATTTCCTTTACCGATGGCCGCCTGATCGGCGCAACCTTGGATCGCAACGGTCTGCGCCCCGGCCGTTACATCGTCACCAATGACGATATCGTGGTGCTTTCCTCCGAGGTCGGAGTGCTCGAGTTTTCCCCCGAGCGGGTGAAGTACAAAGGCCGTCTCCAACCCGGCCGCATGTTCCTGGTCGATACCGTTGCCGGACGCATTATCAGCGACGATGAGATCAAGGAGATGCTCGCCTCGCGCCAGCCCTACGCCGAGTGGATCAAGAAAAATCAGATCACCATGGACCAGTTGCCCGAGCCCACACGGGTCCACAACCCCAGTCATGAAACCATCATCGCGCGCCAGCGCGTCTTCGGATACACGGAAGAGGACATCAAGTTCATCCTGGAGCCCATGGCCCGCCAGGGCGAAGAGCCCACCGGTTCCATGGGCAGCGACACTCCGCTGGCCTGTCTCTCCGATCAGCCGCAGCTTCTGTTTAACTACTTCAAGCAGCTCTTCGCGCAGGTCACCAACCCGCCCATCGATCCCATTCGCGAAGACCTCCTGATGTCGCTCACCAGCTACATCGGAACCGAGCGCAACATTCTCAAGGAAACGCCGCTGAACTGTCACACCCTCAAGCTGCCGCAGCCGGTGCTGACCAATCGCGATCTGGAGAAACTGCGTCGCGTTTCCAGCGGCGACCTGCTGGCCACGACGCTCTCTGCCGCCTTCCGCGTCGATGAGGATGGCGCGGGCCTCAAGCGCGGCCTCGATGGTCTCTGCCGCCGCGCCTCGCTCGCCGTTGAATCCGGCTACACCCTGCTGATTCTCTCCGACCGTGGCGTCGATAAGGACTACGCGCCAATCCCGTCGTTGCTCGCTCTGGCGGCGGTGCACAACCACCTGGTGAAAGAAGAATCGCGCACCAAGATTGCCTTGATCGTCGAGAGCGGCGAGCCCCGCGAGGTCATGCACTTTGCCTTGCTCATCGGCTACGGTGCCAGCGCCATCAATCCTTATCTTGCCATTGAGACTCTGGAGGACATGGTGCAGCGCGGTCTGCTGCCGCCCGATATCACCGAGGAAAAGGCCGTCAAGAACTTCATGAAGTCCATCGACAAAGGATTGCTGAAGACCTTCTCGAAGATGGGCATCTCCACCCTGCAGAGCTATCGCGGCGCGCAGGTATTCGAGGCCATCGGCCTCAGCCGCAATCTGGTCAAGGAGTACTTCTCCGGAACCGTCTCCCGCATCGAAGGCGTTGGCCTGGAGGTCATCGCCCGCGAATCGGTGCTGCGTCACGAGTACGGATTCCGCCCCCGCACCGCGTCCGAGCTGGAGTTGGAAGTCGGCGGAGCCTACCGCCACCGCGTCGATGGCGAATATCATCTGCTCAACCCACAGACCATCAGTAAGCTGCAACATTCGGTGCGGTCGGGTAAGAAGGAAACCTTCAAGGAATACACCGATCTCATCGATCTGCAGAACAAGCAACTCTGCACCCTGCGCGGCTTGCTGCAATTGAAAGAGCTCGACAAGCCGATTCCTCTTGAGGAAGTGGAACCGGCCAAAGAGATTGTGAAGCGCTTTGCCACCGGTGCCATGTCCTATGGCTCCATCAGCAAAGAGGCCCACGAAACCCTTGCGATTGCCATGAACCGCATCGGAGGCCGCAGCAATACCGGCGAAGGTGGCGAGGATGCCTCGCGCTTCCAGCGCGACGAATCGGGCGATCTGCGGCGCAGTTCGGTGAAGCAGGTAGCTTCGGCGCGCTTCGGCGTCACCGCCCATTACCTGGTGAATGCCGACGAGTTGCAGATCAAAATGGCGCAAGGTGCCAAGCCCGGTGAGGGCGGACAGTTGCCCGGCCACAAGGTCGATGAGATCATCGCCAAGCTGCGCCATTCCACCCCGGGCGTAACGCTGATTTCGCCGCCCCCGCATCACGACATCTACTCGATTGAAGATCTGGCGCAGTTGATCTACGACCTCAAAAACGTCAATCCGCAAGCCCGCATCAGCGTCAAGCTGGTCTCCGAGGTCGGCGTGGGTACGGTTGCCGCAGGCGTCGCCAAAGCGCACGCTGACGTCGTCTTGATCAGCGGCGACAGCGGAGGCACCGGCGCATCGCCGCTCAGTTCCATCAAGCACGCCGGCATTCCCTGGGAGCTTGGACTTGCCGAGACCCAGCAGGTGTTGCTGCTCAACGATCTGCGGAGCCGCATTCGCGTGCAGACCGACGGCAAACTGCAGACCGGCCGCGATGTCGTGATTGCCGCGCTGCTCGGTGCCGAGGAGTTCGGCTTCGCCACCACTCCGCTGGTTGCCCTCGGCTGTATCATGATGCGCAAATGCCATCTCAACACCTGCCCCGTCGGCATTGCCACGCAGGACCCGGTGTTGCGGGCGCGCTTTGCCGGTCAGCCTGAGCACGTCGTCAACTTCTTCTTCTTCCTCGCCGATCAGGTGCGCGAATACATGGCGCGCCTCGGCTTCCGCACCTTTGATGAAATGGTCGGACGCGTCGACCGCCTGGAGCCGCGTGTGGCCAGCGATCACTGGAAGGCGAAGGGCATCGATCTCTCCACCATCCTCTACTCTCCCGCGCTACCCACCCGGGTTGCACGGCACTGCATTCACAAGCAGGATCATGGACTGGAGCAGGCGCTCGACCACGAATTGATGACCGCCGTAAAACCGGCGCTCGATGAAGCCAAGCCGGTCGATGTGTCATTCAAAATTAAGAACGTGCATCGCACCGTGGGAACCATGCTGAGCGGCGAAATCGCGCGCCGCTACGGTGCCGAGGGACTGCCGGACGAAACCATCCGGCTGCGCTTCAACGGCTCGGCCGGGCAGAGCTTTGGTGCCTTCCTCGCCAAGGGAATCACCATGACCCTCGAAGGCGACGCCAACGATTACGTGGGCAAGGGACTTTCCGGCGGAAAGATCGCCGTCTATCCGCCGCGCGAATCGCGCTTCCGGCCCGAGGAAAACATCGTCGTCGGCAACGTCGTACTCTATGGCGCTACCAGTGGCGAGGCCTACTTCAGCGGCATCGCCGGCGAACGCTTTGCGGTACGTAACTCAGGCGCCACCGCCGTAGTCGAGGGCGTTGGCGACCATGGCTGCGAGTACATGACCGGTGGTACGGTCGTCGTGCTGGGCCACTGCGGCAGAAACTTCGCCGCCGGCATGAGCGGCGGTATCGCTTACGTCTATGACGAGCAAGGTGACTTCTACGAGAAGTGCTGCAACCTCGCTTCGGTCGATCTGGAGCCGGTGATGGGTGCCGACGATGTCCGCGTGGTTACCCTGCTGGTCGAGGAGCATGCCCGGCGCACCGGCAGTCCGCAGGCCAAGCGGATTCTCGCCAACTGGACCTCGGTGCTGCCGCATTTTGTGAAGATTTATCCCCACGAATTAAAACGTGTGCGGGGTGTGGAACGCAGCACGACGCAATATAGCGGAGTGCGCGAATTGGTGGCCGTCGCGGCCGCGGAGGTGCAGCGTGGGTAAGGTAACTGGATTCCTGGAGTATGAAAGAACGCTGCCGGATCGGCGTCCCAAGGAAGTACGCGTCAAGGACTGGTTTGAGATTTACCAGGATTTCCCGCGCACCGCTCTGCAGCAGCAAGGCGCTCGCTGCATGGAGTGTGGCGTGCCCTTCTGCCATACCGGCTGCCCGGTGAATAACCATATTCCGGACTGGAATGACCTGGTCTATCACGGACGCTGGGAAGAGGCGGTACGCCGTCTGCATACCACCAACAACTTCCCGGAGTTCACCGGCCGCATCTGCCCTGCGCCCTGCGAGGCCGCCTGCGTTCTCGGCATCAACCAGCCTGCGGTAACCATCAAGCAGATTGAAAAAACCATCGTCGAGCGCGGCTGGGAAGAAGGCTGGATTCAGCCCGAGCCACCCTATGAATTGAGCGGCAAGAAGGTTGCGGTCATCGGCTCCGGCCCGGCCGGTCTGGCCGCCGCACAGCAGTTGTGCCGCGCCGGACACGACGTGACCGTCTATGAAAAAGCTGACCGCATTGGCGGCCTCATGCGTTACGGCATTCCCAACTTCAAACTGGAAAAGCATCTGATCGACCGCCGTCTGGCGCAGATGGAAGCCGAAGGCGTCAAGTTCATCACCAACGCGCACGTCGGCGTAACCGTGGATGTGGCGCAGTTGCGCAAAGACTTCGATGCCCTCGTGCTGTCTGGCGGCTCGGAGGCTCCGCGCGACCTCAAAGTGCCGGGTCGCGAGTTGAAGGGCATTCACTTCGCCATGGAGTTCCTGCCCCAGCAGACCAAGCGGGTGCTCGGCGACACGGTTCCTGCCGACCTTTCCATCCTTGCCACCGGAAAGAAGGTCGTCATCATCGGCGGCGGCGATACCGGAGCCGATTGTCTTGGCACCAGTTTGCGCCAGGGCGCGGCCAGTGTCCGCCAGTTTGAGATCATGCCCAAGCCCCCGGAGACGCGCTCCCCGCTGACCCCGTGGCCCCTGTGGCCGCTGCAACTGCGCACCGAGAGCGCGCACGAAGAAGGTGGAACCCGCGAGTGGAGTCTGGGTACGGTCCGTTTCGAGGGCGATGCTGCAGGCAACGTAGTGCGTCTGCACGCTGTGCAGGTCGGTGCGCCGCCCAAGTTCGAGCCGGTTGCCGGATCTGAAACCGTGATCGAAGCCGACCTCGTGCTGCTCGCCATGGGCTTCACCGGACCGGTGCGCGGCGGCATGCTGGAGCAGTTGGGAGTTGCTCTCGACGGGCGCGGCAACGTCGCCACCAATGAGAGCAACATGACTTCGGTGGACGGCATCTTCGCCGCCGGAGATATGCGCCGCGGCCAGTCGCTGGTAGTCTGGGCGATTTCCGAAGGACGCAAAACCGCTGCTGCCGTCAACGCCTACTTGAGTACCACCAAAGCCGCCGGAGCATAACCTGGAAGGTTTTCCCGCAACAAGAAAGACGGCCGCTAGGCCGTCTTTCTTGTTGCATAATTTTTATTACGTCGGGCGGCCCACATCCGCCTTCCTTTGGCGAATGTGGGAAGGAGCCATCGATCCCCGCCTTCGAGAAAGCCGCTGTCCTACGCCTTCCATCCCCCTGAGGCTTCCGCGCAGCAACTGCGCGCGTGCAGAATTGCCTGCGATTGTGCGGAACTGTGCGTGGGATGAACCCGCAAGGTCTGGATGCGGTACGGAATAGATTTACGAATGTAAATCCCCGCCAGTAGTTCGCTGATCTCATCCAGATTCCGCTCGGCCAGCGCGATGACGGATGGTCCCGCACCGCTCAGGCAAACCCCGAGCAGTCCGGGATGCCGCAACTCCAAAGCTTCCTTGAGTCCGGGAACGATGGCGGCGCGATAGGGCTGATGCAGCCGGTCCTGCAAAGCCTCGTGCAGCAGCGCGAAGTTCGCAGTGCGCAACGCCTCCAGCAAAAATGCAACGCGCTGTACATTAAAAATCGCATCCGCCCGCGAAACCATCTCCGGCAGCACGGCGCGCGAGGCCTTGGTCGCCAGGTGTTGCTCCGGCGTAACCACCACAATCGCCAGCGAATCCGGCCAGGTCGCCCGCACCACCAGCAGCGCGCCCGGAACCTCACAGCTCACCGTCAGTCCGCCCAGCAGCGCCGCCGCAATGTTATCGGGATGTCCTTCCAGTTCGCAGGCCGCGGTCAGCAACTCTTGCTCATCCAGGGCGCTGGCAAGGGCCTCAAACAAGCGCAGCCCGGCCACCGTGGCGGCGGCGCTGCTGCCCAGCCCACCCTTCATCGGAATATCGCTCTCCACCAGGATTTCAAGCGACGGAATGGAAAATTGGTGGCGCTCCGCGATGAAGCGAAATGCGCGCTCGATGTAGTTTTCGCCCACCAGCTTTTGATTCACGAACTCAAACTTTAATTCGCCCTCACCCGGCACAACCCGCACCCGCAGCGTCAAGTAGAGCTGAACCGCAACCGCAAGCGTGTCAAAGCCCGGTCCGATATTGGCGATTGAACCCGGCACGCGGATGACGATTTCGTCCTGATTAGTGCGCATGTGCTTCCTCCCGCTCATGAGCCCGGATAATGAAGTTGGTGTCCTTCAGGGCGTGCCCGGTGAGGATTGCCACTACGCTTGCCTCCTCGGGAATCTGATTGCTTTTGCGCAGCTTCCGCAACCCCGCAAGCGTTGCCGCCGATGCCGGTTCGCAGCCCACGCCGTCGCGCCCGATCACCGCCTTGGCCTCGGCAATCTCTTCGTCGGTGACATCGAGCACCTGCCCGCCGGTGTTCCGCACTCCACGCAGTGACTTTTTCCATGAGCGCGGATTGCCGATCCGGATTGCCGTGGCAACCGTCTCCGGCTCGGCCACCGGCGAAAGTTCTTCCGCACCGTCGCGCCAGAGTTGCGCGAACGGATTGGCTCCTACCGCCTGCACCACAATCATCCGCGGCAGTTTGTCGATGAATCCGTAGCGCAGCAACTCGTCAAAAGCTTTGCCGAATGCTGCCGAGTTGCCCAGATTGCCGCCCGGCACCACCAGGTAGTCCGGCGCCTTCCAGTTGAGCTGGTCGAGCAACTCGAACATCGTGGTCTTCTGCCCTTCAATGCGGAACGGATTGATCGAGTTGAGGAAATAAACTCCCTCGCCCGTCTTGGCCAGCAGCGTGTTCAGCGCATCATCAAAGCTGCCTTCAATCTCCACAATCTCCGCGCCGAAATCCAGCGCCTGCGCCAGTTTGTTCAATGAAACCTGTCCCGCGGGCAGATACACCCGGCCAATCAATCCGGCGCGTGCCGCATAGGCGGCCAGTGATGCCGCCGTGTTTCCCGTGGAGGCGCAAGCCACCACTTCTGCGCCCGCGTGTACCGCCTCGGTCATCCCCACGGTCATCCCCAGGTCCTTAAAGCAGCCCGTGGGATTCCATCCCAGATGCTTGAATTGCAGGTCGCTGACCCCGGCCCAGGCGGCGCTCTTGTGTCCCCGAACCAGCGGCGTGTTGCCTTCACCCAGGGTTACAATTTCGTTTGCCGCGTAAGCCGGAAGAAATTCGCGATATCGCCAGACGCCGCTGATATCGCGGGCGTCGCGCGACCTGCGGCGTTCGCTCCAGAGTTCTTTCAGCGCCCCGGCGTCTACCGCCGAGCCATCCACGTCCACTTCCAGCAGTCCTCCACAGGCCGGACAGGCCAGGGCAGGTGCGTGCAAATCAAGCTTGGTTGCACAATCAGGGTCAAAACAGCGCAGTTGCATCAGAGTTCCTTCGTCAGAATCGGCATGGTCATGGGAGCGTGAACCAGAAAATCAAGCTTCGAAATATCGCGCATCGCCGCGTCAAGTTGCTCGGACGGACACGGCTCCAGCGTGACCACAAAAGGTAGCGCATCCCGGTCAAACCCGGGCTTCTGCAGCAGCGCGTTAATGTTGATGCCGTGCACCGCCAGCGCATTGGCAATCGCCGCCACAATCCCCGGTCGGTCGCGCACCGTGAAGCGCAGGTAATACTCGGAGGCAAAGTTGCCGCTCACCGGCAGCACGTCGGCTGCGGCCTCGGCGCGCGCGTTATCGCCTGAGCGTCCGCGCGCAATCTCCAGCAGATCGCTGACTACGGCAACCGCCGTCGAGTGCCCGCCCGCGCCGTGCCCGCTGAATGCTGTCTGCCCGCCGTACTTGCCGCTGGAGAGCACAAGGTTCAAACTGCCGGTGATGTGTGCCATCGGCGAGTCAATCGGAACCAGCGCCGGCTGCACCGAAGCGTAGATATGTCCGTCGCGGCGCTGCGCCCGTGAAATCTGGCGAATCGTGCAGCCCAGTTCGTGCGCATAGGTAAAGTCCACTGCGCCCAGGCTGCGGATCGAGGTACACGCAATCTGCTCGGGCTGCACAATCGCCTTCAGGCCGATGCGGGTGAGGATGACAAGTTTTGCGCGGGCATCGTAGCCGTCCACATCATCGGTGGGGTCGGCTTCGGCAAAGCCCGCGCCCTGTGCCCCGGTCAGCGCCTCCGCAAAGGAAATCCCTTCGCGCTCCAACTTCGTCAGAATGTAGTTGCAGGTCCCGTTGAGGATTCCGCAGACCTTGTAGAGTTGATCGCCGGCCAGTCCCTCCTGCAACGCATCGATCACCGGAACTCCGCCGGCCACCGAGGCGCCAAAGGAAATCGCCCCACCGTGTTGCCGGGCAATCTCCGAGAGATGCGGACCGTGCTGCGCAATCAGCTTCTTGTTCGCCGTCACCACGGACTTTCCCGAAGCCAGTGCCCGCGAGATCCAATCGTGCGCCGGATCGACCCCGCCCACCAGTTCCACGATAATATCCGCGTCGGAGGCAAGTACCTGCTCCACGTCGCTGGACCAGCAAACGTCATCCGCAACCCAGTCTACCCGCTTACGCTCCACGTTGCGATTGAACACGTGGGTCAGCCGAAGTGGCGAGTGCGCGGGCTGGTCGCAGAGGATGCGCGCAACCGCGCTGCCTACGGTGCCAAATCCCAGGATGGCAACTTTCAGCGCGGGAGCCTGTGCCCGCGAAGTTTGATCGAATGCAGTGGTAGTAGCCAATCTGTTTCTCCAATCCGTGACCAAAAATTATGCTTTCGCGGTCTCGCAAGATGTTGCCGACGAAACGAAAGAAGGCGGTGAAGGCTGTTCGAAAAGATGCCGGTGTAATTGCTGCACCGACTTTACCGCATCCTTCTCGTCCACCACAAAGCTCACGCTGATCTCCGTGGACCCTTGGGCGATCATGCGAATGTTGATGTCGGACGCGGCCAGCACCCCAAACACTTCCGAGGCGATGCCGATGCGTCCGCGAATGTCCTCGCCCACCAGGCAAACAATCGCCATTCCGGGCTGGAAATCGACTTCGCCCAGCGCCTCCAACTCAGAGACCAGCTTCACCAGTTCCTTGCTTCCCTCCACGGCCACCGATGCGGTGGCTCCGGAGATGGCAACAATCTCGCTTTTCAAATGATGCCAGCGCAGCAGGCTGAACAGATCGTCCAGAAAGCGCAGAGAGCCAACATGGCGTGGGGCGCGAACATTGAAAATCGAGATGTTTCGCTTTACGGCAATGGCTCGGAAAGCCGACGGCCCTTGCGCGGCCACGGCGCGGATGATGGTTCCGGCCTCGCCCGGCTTGTGCGAGTTCAGCACCGCCACCGGAATGTCGTGTTCCACGGCAGGCAGCAAGGTTGCCGGGTGCAGTACCTTCGCCCCGAAGCAGGCCAGCTCGGTGGCCTCATGGAAGCTGATCTCCTCAATCCGCTGCGCCTGCGGGCAGATCCGCGGATCGGTGGTCAGAATGCCGCTGACGTCCGTCCAGATCTCGATCCGGTCCACCGACAGGGCCGCCCCAATGATGGCGGCGGAGTAGTCCGAGCCACCCCGGCCGAGCGTCGTAATCTCGCCCGACTCACTCGCTGCGATGAATCCGCCGCATACCGGAACCAGTTTCTGCTCCAGCAGCGGGGGAATCGCTTCCAGAAGGCTGGCGCGGGTCTGAGGAGCTAAAGGCGATGCCGCAGGATGCCGGGAGTCGGTGACGATCAGCTTGCGGGCGTCGGCGTGCACCGAGGGAACTCCGAGGGCGGCGAAGGCCGCTGCCACCAGCGTGCTCGAGAGCACTTCGCCGAAGGTGAGCATGTGCGAGTGTTGTCCCGGAGTGGCCGATTCCTGTTCCGCAATCTGCCCCGCCAGTTCGGTCGCTTCCGCAATTCGCGCGTCGAGCTCTTCGCAAAACGCGGCTGCCGCGGGCGCCTTCAGCATCTCGCTGGCTGCCAGAACATGCCGGGCCCGAATCGCCTCCAGCAGCCCGATGGCCGCGCTCAGTTCGTTGCGTGCCGCCGCCTCGACGACCTGCACCAGCTTATCGGTCACGCCGCCCATGGCGCTCACCACCACCAGTGGTTGCTCCGCCAGTCGCAAAGCCACAATCGAGGCGACCCGCCGAATGGCGGTAGCATCCTGCACCGAGCTGCCGCCAAATTTCATCACAATCATTACCGGCTCCTTAGCCTGTCTTCGCAAAACACAAAGAACCCATCGTCTGCCGGACGATGGGTTCTTGAAGGGTGCGAATCAGTCTGATTTAGCTGATCTCTTCGCGGAACTCACATGCGTCCGGATACAGGCCCATGCCTGTTATTGTTGTTGTCCGGGATGGGTTGGTAATTCGCATGTAAGTATACTGAAAAGATAACGGAACCCCAGCGGTGTGTCAAGCAATTAGCCGCAAATGCCGGGCTGTGAAGGTCCCGAATTCGCGTCCGCTGCGTCGCCGTTCGAAGCCGAAACCTTCAGTTCCGGCCTGCCTCATAGATCGGCAAACAGAAGTTCGCGCTTGAGCCCATTACTTCGCCGCCACCACTGAGTTTACGGTCAAGGTGTTGCCCGTCAACTCGCCGCTGACCGTTGCCTTTTTCCCCGCCAGCGCGCTCACCGCGGACGTTTTTCCCGCCAGTACATAGACTTGTCCCCCCGCCACCACGGCAAATTTCGCGCCGTGCTTTACGCAGGCGCGAGTGCACTCCGCGTCCGATTTTCCCGGCATCATGTGCTTTGCGCCGCACATGTCATCGGTAATTACCCCAGTCAAGGTCGTGGTGGCGGCCATCGCCGGAATGGCGCACAAGGCAGTCACAATCATCAACGCTGCAAACATTGTTTTCATCGATTTTCCCCTTGGTTAAACTAAACGCTAGATTCAGCTAAAACTCACTCGTCGTGTGTACTAACTCCAAAACACCTTCAGCAGTCGCCGCCTCGCGACGAATCGCAGGCTTGACCTCCCAATTCCACTTCCAGATGGCGAACAAAGGCGGATAGACCACCAGTTCCATCAGGAAAGAGGTAATGATCCCTCCCACCAGCGGCACCGCAATCCGTTTCATCACGTCCCCACCCGCGCCGTTCGACCACAGAATCGGCAGCAATCCGAAGATCATGCAAGCCACGGTCATCACCTTCGGACGCAACCGCTTCACCGCGCCGTGCTCAATCGCATCGCGCAATTGTTTCCATGAGGACAATTCGCCGCGTGCCGCCGCCTCGGCGCAGGAAAGGTCGAGATAGAGCAGCATGAACACTGCCGTCTCCGCGTCCACCCCCAGCAGCGCAATCAGTCCCACCCAAACGGCCACGCTCATGTTGTAGCCCATCCAGTGCAGCAGCCAGATCGCGCCAATCGCGGAGAAGGGAACTGCCAGCAGAATGATGCATGTCTTCGCCACCGAACCAGTGTTGGCATAGAGCAGCAGAAACACCGCAAAGATGGTAATCGGCAGCACCACTTTCATCCGCTCGCGCACCCGCAGCATCGCCTCGTATTGTCCGCTCCATACCAGCCGGTATCCGGTCGGCACGTTCACCTTGCTATCCACCGCGCGTTGCGCATCGGCCACGTAGCTGCCCAGGTCGCGCCCTGCCACGTCGACAAAGACGTAACCGCTCAGCCTTCCGTTCTCATCCCGAATCATCCCCGGCCCGCTGCGCATCGAGAGCATTGCCAACTCGCCCAGCGGAACCTGCGCCCCGCCCGGAATCTGCACCAGTACGCGCTCCAGCGATTGCAGATCGCTGCGGTATCCGCGCTCGTAACGCACGCTGACCGCGTAGCGCTCGCGTCCCTCAACCGTCGTGGTCGCCGTCTGTCCGCCGACCGCGGTCATCAGCACCGATTCTGCGTCGTCCACCGTCAGCCCGTAGCGTGCCAGCGCATCGCGCTTCAGCGTGAAGTCGAGAAAATATCCTCCCGTAGTCCGCTCCGCGTACACACTGGCCGTTCCCGGAACCCCGCGCAGCGTCTGCTCCACATCGTGTCCAATGCGTTCAATCTCCTCCAGATTCGAACCGAGCACCTTGATGCCAAGCGGCGTGCGTATCCCCGTCGTCAGCATGTCGATGCGTCCCTTGATCGGCATCGTCCACGCATTGGTTACCCCCGGCATCGTCAGGGCTTCGTTCAGTCCGCCCGCGCCGTAAACCAGTTCACTGGTCTCCTGTCGGTCCGGCCAAATGTGCGCTAGCGCCGCGTGTGTCCACCTTGGCAGCCGACGGCTGTACCAGCGTTCGCGTTCCGGCCATTGTTCGCGTGGCTTCAGCACCACCACGGTTTCCATCATTGAGAACGGCGCCGGATCGGTCGCGCTCTCCACCCGTCCCGCTTTGCCAAACACCGATTGCACCTGCGGAAAGCCGCGCAGAATGCGGTCCTGCTCGCGCAGCAGCAAACTCGCCTCTCCCACCGAAATGCCCGGCGTTGTGGTCGGCATGTAAAGCAGAGTGCCCTCGTCCAGCGGCGGCATGAACTCCGATCCCAGCTTGTTGTAAACCGGAATCGTCACCGCCATCAGCAGCAGCGCAACCGTAATCGGAACCCATTTGTGGTCGAGCGAGAACTCCACCACCGGCTGATAAATCTTCATCATCGGCTTGCTGATCGGATGTTCTTCTTCGCTGCGAATCTTTCCCACCAGCAGCGCACTCGTCGCCCGCGCCAGCCACTTCGGACGGAAGTTGAAATCCTTCACCCGGGTCAGCAGCAGCCGCATCGCCGGGTCAAGCGTGATCGCCAGCAGCGCCGCAATCACCATGGCCAATGTCTTGGTCAGCGCCAAAGGCTTGAACAGCCGTCCCTCCTGCGCCTCCAGGGCAAACACCGGCATAAATGACACGGCGATCACCAGCAGCGCGAAGAAGCTTGGCCCGCCGACTTCCTTCACCGCGTCTATCACCACCCGCCGATAGTCCTCTTTGCGTCCGTTCGCCTCCCAGTGCTCCAACTTTTTGTGTGTCTGCTCCACCACCACAATCGCCGCGTCCACCATCGCGCCAATCGCCACCGCAATTCCACCCAGTGACATGATGTTCGCCGTCATCCCCGAGAGCTGTAGCGGAATGAACGCAATCAAAATCGTGACCGGAATGGTGATGATCGGAATTGCCGCGCTCGGAAAGTGCCACAGAAAAATCATAATCACCAAGCTGACGATAATCAGCTCTTCCACCAGCGTGTGCCGCAGATTGTGCACCGCCCGGTCGATCAACTCCGAGCGGTCGTACACCGGCACAACCCGCAGGCCCTTGGGCAGCGAAGGTTCGAGCAGCGCAAGTTGCGCCTTCACTCCCTCAATCACCTTCTCCGCGTTTTCACCCACCCGCATGATGACCACGCCGCCAACCGCTTCACCGCGCCCGTCCAGGTCTGTAACCCCGCGTCGCATCGCCGGACCGTACGCCAGCGTCGCTACATCACGCACGCGCACCGGCGTTCCGCTCTGCGCGTTGCTCAGCAGCACGATCTTCCCAATGTCGTCGAGCGAGCGCAGATAGCCGCGTCCCCGCACCATGTATTCGCGCCCGCTGAACTCCACCAGCCGTCCGCCCACATCGTTGTTGGATTTGCTGATGGCGTCGGCCACGGCGTTCACCGGCAGCTTGTAAGCCTGCAGCCGAATCGGATCGATGTTCACCTGGTACTCGCGTACAAAGCCGCCCACCGGAGCCACCTCGGCCACCCCTGGCAGCGACTGCAGCGCATAGCGCAGATACCAGTCCTGATAGCTGCGCATCTGATCCAGGCTGTACTGTCCGCTGTCGTCCACCAGCGCGTACTGATACACCCAGCCCACTGCCGTCGCGTCCTTTGCCAGCTCCACGCTGGCATCTTTCGGCAGCCGGCTGGTGATCGCATTCAGATATTCCAGGGTGCGCGAGCGCGCCCAGTAAAGATCCGTGCCGTCCTCAAAGACGATGTAAATGTAGGAGTATCCGAAATCCGAAATGCCGCGAATGTCCTTCACCTTCGGCATCCCCAGCAATGCCGAGGTAATCGGATAGGTGAGTTGGTCCTCGATAATGTCCGGGCTGCGATCCCACTTCGCGTACACAATCACCTGCGTATCGCTCAGGTCCGGAATCGCATCCAGCTTGGTGTTGCGCATGGCGCGATAGCCGAAGATCGCGGCCACCGCAACCACGATCAGCACCAATCCCCGGTGACGTGCGCTGAACTCGATGATCGCCCCGATCATTTCATCCCTCCCATCTGCATCGGAGCGTTCAGCCGCGTGTCGGAGTCGAGCAGAAAATTTCCGCTCTCCACAATCGTCTCGCCCTTCTTTACCCCCGATGTCAGAATGGTCTTTCCATCCACGGTTGCGCCCATCGTCACCATGCGCGGCTCAAACGTTGCGTCATCACGTGCAATGAAAACCGTCTGCATGGTGCCGCTGTTCAGCACCGCCTCCGCCGGAACCACCATGTGCCGTCCATAGTCGATCGTGAGTTCGACATCGGCCAGCATATTCGGCTTCAGCACCGTTCCCGGATTCGCCACGTCGATGCGAATCTTCGCCGTGTGCGTCAGCGGATCGAGCACCGGATAGCTGTATCCCACCCGTCCGGTAATCGCTTTGCCCGGCTCATAAGGAAAGTGAATCACCGCCTGCTGTCCCACCTTCACATACGGCAGGTCGGCTTCGAACACATCCGCCGTCACCCACACCCGCGAGAGATCGGCAATCGTGTACAGCTCCGTATCGCCATTGGTCGAAGTGTTCGGATACGCCTTGCGATCGGTAATAAATCCGCTGACCGGCGAGTACATGGTGATCGTCTTGCTCACCTGTCCGGTGCGCTCCAGCTCCGCAATCTGCTTGTCCGTAAGGTCCCACAGTTTCAGCCGTTCGCGCGCCGATTCCATCAGCGACTGCGAACTCCTTGCCACCTCGTCAAACTGTGATTTGCCAAGCTGCTGCTGTCCCCGCCGGGCAATCAGATACTCCTGCTGCGTCGCCACCAGATCCGGGCTGTACACGGTAAACAGAGCCTGCCCTTTGCGCACGAACTGCCCCACAAAATTTGCATAAACCTCTTCCACCCAGCCTGCGGTCTTCACGTGCACATGCGCAATCCGCGTCTCGTCGGCGGTCACCACCCCTGATGTCCGCAGAGTGCGGCTCACGCTCTGCTCCTCCACTGTGGTCAGCTTCACTCCAAGCGCCCGTTGCTGGCTCGGCGGCATGTGGATCAACCCCGCGTCCGCGCTGGCTTGCTCTGCCGGAGTCTTCGACTCGTACATCGGCACCAGTGCCATCCCGCAGTCCGGAGCGATGCCCGCCTTGTCCGAGTGATACGCCGGATGCATCGGGTCATACCAGTAGAGAATGCGCTTTTGCGGCTCCGCGCTGGCCAGCGCGGCCGCCTTGGTCTGCGCCGCGGCCTGTGTAGAAAACGGCCAACCGGTGCGCTTGCCGGATACCTGTTTGCCGAACAGCAAGAACGCAATCAGAGCGGCGGCCCCGATCACGGCGATCAGGCGAATCACATTGCGGACAGATAGTTTCATCAGTGTGCCTCCGGTGCGCTCGGCGCATCCAGGTCGCCCGTCAGCCCGTGGATATGGGCAATGGCGATTTCGTAGTCGGCGCGCTGCCGGTGATAGTCGAGTTCATACGAGTAAATTGCCGTATAGCTGGTGAGCACCGTCAGGAAGTCCACATTGCCCACCTCGTAGGCCGCCTGAGCCGAATCCCGTGCCAGCTCCGCTTGCGGCAGGATTGCCTGGTCGTACAGCTCCAGCATCTGCTTCGCCGTCTCGGCCGCCGCATAGGACTGCTGCAACTCATAGCTCAGCTCCAGCCGTCGCGCCTGTTGCCCCTGCTGCGCCGCACGCACCCGCAATTCGCCCTCCGCAACTTCCTGCCGAAGCCGCTCCCGGTGCACCGGCAGATTCACCGTGAACTGCATTCCATACATATCGGGCAGCCCGGTGCGTTGCTGATACATGTAGCCGACGCTCAGGTCGGGCGTGCCGTCCTTGCGGCTCAGGGCCAGCGCCGCACTCTCGCGCTCGCCCATGCGGACTTCGCGTGCCAGCATCAGGTCGTTGGCCTCGGCCTCCTTCGCCAGCGTCTCCGCCGCCGGCAGTGCGCTCGCTGCCGGTTCCGCCGCCGCCGCCAGAGGCGCACCCGCGGGCCGTCCCATCAAAGTGTTCAGCCGGGCCGCTGCCGTCAACCGCTGCTGCCGCAAGGCCGCCGTGCGTTGCAGCAGCATGGAGATCTCCAGCCGTGCCCGCAACACATCCTGCTGCATCGCCTTTCCCACCCGATAGCGCGCCTCGGTAATTTCGGCGAGTTGTTCTAGCCGTTGCTGATTCCGCGCCGTGATCTCCAGTGCCACGCCGTAGTAGTAGTAGTCGAAGAAAGCCGCCCGCGCCTCGGTCACCAGCGCTCTCTGCGCCGCACTCTGGGAAACCTCTTCGACCGCGACATCCTTGCGTGCCACCTCGCGCTCCAACCCTCGCTTGCCGCCCAGCGGCACCATCTGCATCACCGTCAGTCCCCGGTAGCTCGAAGGGTCGTTGTCCATCACCTCGAACGGCACCGCATTGCCCATCCATGAAGCCGTCAGCGTCGGATCGGGCAGTACCCCCATCTGTGAGACATGCGCGCGCTGTGCCGCCACCAGCGTCGCCGCCCGTCCCAGTGCGGGATTCGCGGCCAGGACCTCGCGTTCAACATCCTCCAGACGAAGCACGCTCGTGCTCTGAACTTCGTTACGCTGTCCGTTCTGGTGCTCGCTCTGGTGCTTGTCCAAAGCCGCTATGCCGGGAGTCTGTCCCCAGGCCAGTGCCAGCGGAACCAGTAAAAACAGGAAATACAATTTTCGAAACATTGGTCATCTCACTTCCATGCCAAAGGCCAAGCCGCGCGCATGGATCAACTGTCCAGGCGCAAGTCTGCCAAGCAAAAGCGAGATGTCAGATAAGAAGAGTACAGAGGAGTGACAATACTGTAGTCAGTGGCGGAGGCGTAGCCACGTTCTCCACGCGATGCGTGGATGCCGCCGGCAACATCGCAATCGGCGATGTCGCGGCCATCAATGCAATTTGCACCGGAGCCACGATCTGCGCTGCTTCGCGCAACGCTGGCTCGGTTGTCTTGCGCTCGCAGCATGGCGCTGCGGGAGCCGAAGCCGGTCCATGCTTGGCGACCCAACCTGTGCGCTGTGTCTTCATCGCACAATGCCCGCAGCAAGCCTTGGCCATCGTTCCTGGAGACACGCAGAGCGCCATCCCCAGCACCGGTGCCAACAGCACCGTGAGGAGCAACCCCGACGCGATCAGTCTGCGCAACTGCATGATCTGTTTATACACCGCTCGTCAACGCCGGATTTGTGATTTTTATCACAGTTACTGAATTGGATGCTCCTGATTTGTTTCGGCGCGAAAAAAAGCCCCACGCTTTCGCGCGGGGCTCGGTCTTCGGTTCGAACCGTTTAGTACATGCCGCCCATACCACCGCCGCCGCCGTGCATCGGAGCTTCCGATTTAGGTTCCGGAATTTCCGCGATCAGCGCTTCGGTCGTCAGCATCAGGGCCGCAATCGATCCTGCATTCTGCAGGGCGGTGCGGGTCACCTTGGTCGGGTCAATGACGCCGGCCTTCACCAGGTCAACAAATTCACCGGTCTGGGCGTTGTACCCAAAAGCCATGTCCTTGTTGTCGCGGATCTTGCCGATGATCACTGCGCCCTCTTCGCCGGCATTGGCGACGATCTGGCGTAGTGGCTCTTCCAATGCGCGCTTCACGATGTTCGCGCCGATCTGCTCGTCGCCGTGCAGCTTCAGTGCGTCCACCGCCGGAATGCAGCGGATCAGGGCAACTCCGCCGCCCGGGACGATGCCTTCTTCGACCGCGGCGCGGGTAGCGTGCATCGCGTCTTCCACGCGAGCCTTCTTTTCCTTCATTTCGGTCTCGGTAGCGGCGCCCACCTTGATCACCGCAACTCCGCCCACAAGCTTCGCCAGACGTTCCTGGAGCTTCTCGCGGTCATAGTCGCTGGTGGTCTTGTCGATCTGGGCACGAATTTCCTTCACCCGTCCCGAGATGTCCTCGGACTTGCCGCTGCCTTCGACGATGGTCGTGTTGTCCTTGTCGATGGTAACCTTCTTCGCCTGGCCAAGGTCGGCCATCGTCAGATTCTCCAGCTTCAGGCCGAGGTCTTCCGTGATCGCCTTGCCGCCGGTCAGAATCGCAATGTCCTGCAGCATCGCCTTGCGGCGATCGCCAAAGCCCGGAGCCTTGACGGCGGCCACATTCAGCGTGCCGCGCAGCTTGTTGACTACCAGGGTAGCCAGTGCCTCACCGTCGATATCCTCGGCGATAATCACCAGCGGACGGCCGCTCTTGGCCACCTGCTCCAGCAGCGGCAGCAGGTCCTTCATATTGCTGATCTTCTTTTCGTGGATCAGGATCACGGCGTTTTCCAGAACCGCTTCCATGCGCTCCGCGTCGGTCACAAAGTAAGGTGACAGATAGCCGCGATCAAACTGCATGCCCTCAACCACTTCCAGCTGCGTCTCCATGGTCTTGGCTTCTTCCACGGTGATGACGCCGTCCTTGCCGACCTTCTTCATCGCTTCGGTGATGATGTGGCCGATGGTCTCGTCGTTGTTCGCCGAGATCGTGCCCACCTGGGCGATCAGCTCTTCGCGGTCCACCGGCTTGCTCAGCTTGTCGAGCGCGCCCGGAATGCGGTTGCCTTCCTTGTCCACCGTGCCGTTGACGGCGAGGATGGCCTTTTCGATGCCGCGCTTGAGCGCCATCGGATTCGCGCCCGCAGCCACCGTCTTCACGCCCTCGCGGAAGATCGCCTGCGCCAGAACAGTCGCCGTCGTGGTGCCGTCGCCGGCGATGTCGCTGGTCTTGCTGGCGACTTCCTTCACCATCTGCGCGCCCATGTTCTCCAGCGTGTCCTTCAGCTCAATTTCCTTGGCTACGGTCACGCCGTCCTTGGTAATCAGCGGCGAGCCAAACTTCTTGTCGATAACGACGTTGCGACCCTTCGGTCCGAGCGTCACCTTGACTGCGTCTGCCATGATGTTTACGCCGCGTAGAATCGCCTGACGGGATTCCTCACCGTGCACAATCTGTTTTGCCATTGTTAAAAGCTCCTTCGGATTTCTTGGTATTGCTCACATGTGCTGCGCCAGCGACTTCTGTCCGCTGGTGGATAAAAACTCAAGGGGCGCCCAACCCGGGCTGCCGGAAATTACGGAGTTACTTCTCCAGAATGCCGAGGACTTCTTCCTCGCGCATGATCAGCAGCTCTTCGCCGTCGATCTTGATCTCGGTGCCGGCATACTTGCCGAACAGGATGCGGTCGCCCGCCTTCACTGCCAAGGGGAATACCTTGCCTTCATCGTTGGACTTGCCCTTGCCGACGGCGATGACTTCGCCTTCCTGCGGCTTGTCTTTTGCCGTATCGGGGATGATGATGCCGCCACGAGACGTCTCTGCCTCGGCAATACGGCTCACGACAATACGGTCATGCAAGGGGGTCAGCTTGGTGGTAATTGCACTCTTTGTTGCCATTCTTTGGGACTCCTTTCGGGATTGAGTGAAACGATTGCGGAGGTTGCCGCATCTCAAACGTTGGCAGAAGCAACATCCGAGGAGGATGTTGTTAGCACTCCTGTCATACGAGTGCTAATTTACCCCTTCCCTTCATCGACTGTCAAGCTCCCATGAGCGTAATTCACTCAGATTTAATAACTCCAGAGAAGAAGCCTTGCTCAACCAATCCCAAAGTCAGGTGCCCACATCCGCCCTCCTCTGGCGAACGTGGGGCTTCCGTCGGCCTACCCGAGTAACCGGGCGAGGCGCTTCCGCATACAATGGACGCACCCGGGACGCGCTCGATTTCCTCCCGGCGTGAGGAAGACCATGAGGAAGATCCTGAAATTGACCTTTGCCTTGCTGCTCATCCTGCCCCTGTCCCTGTCGGCGGGAGAGAAAAAGCAGAAGCCGCCCGAGCAGTTCTGCTCCCTCAGCTTTGTCGTGCTCAGGGACACCAGCGGCAAGCCCATCAAGAATGCCAGTGTGGTGATTCACTCTCTGCGTAAGGATGGCACCCAGGACACCGAGGGCTTCCAACTCAAGACCGATACCGATGGCCGCGCCTCCATCGACGACATCCCTTACGGCAAACTGCGCCTGCAGGTGCTGGCCCACGGGCTGCAAACCTATGGCGATGACATTGAAGTGAATGCGGCAAAACAGGAGTTCGTGATCCGTCTCAAGCCCCCGGCCGCGCAGGTCTCCATCTACCCCAACGGAAAGACGAACTGAGCGCAGAGAATGTCGAGCGCGGCGACTCGTATCGCGGTGTCGCGGTTAACTCCTTTTAAGCAGCCTTGGTCTTGTCCTCTGGTTTTTCCAGGTGTCCGCCGAAGCCGTAGCGCATGGCGGAGAGCAACTTGTCCTGATAATCCGCCTCGCCGCGCGATGTGAAGCGCTGGTAAAGTGCGGTCGAGAGGACCGGCACCGGCACCGCCTCGTCAATCGCCGCCTTGATCGTCCACCGACCTTCTCCTGAGTCCGAAACCCGCCCGCTGAATTGGGAGAGATTGGGATCTTTCACCAGCCCGGCTGCCGTCAAGTCCAGCAACCATGACGCGATCACGCTGCCGCGCCGCCATACTTCCGCGATGTCGCGCAAATTGAGGTCAAATTGGTAATGCTCAGGGTCGCGCAGCGGCGCCGTTTCGGCGTCCACCGCATGCTGTTGCTTGCCCACGTTGGCTTCGCGCAACACGCCTAACCCCTCGGCGTAGGCAGCCATCAGGCCGTACTCGATACCGTTGTGAACCATCTTGACAAAGTGTCCGGCGCCGTTTGGACCGCAGTGCAGATATCCCTGTTCGGCGGTGCCGTCCAGTTCCTCGCGCCCCGGCGTGCGCGGCACGTCTCCCACGCCGGGTGCCAGCGTCGCAAAGATGGCATCCAGGTGCTTGACCACATCGTTCTCACCGCCGATCATCATGCAGTAACCGCGTTCCAGACCCCACACCCCACCGCTGGTTCCCACGTCCACGTAGTGAATGCCCTTCGCGTCGAGCTCTTTGGCGCGCCGAATGTCATCCACGTAATAAGAATTGCCGCCGTCGATGAGAATGTCGCCAGCTTCCAGCGAGGGCAGCAGGTCGGAAATCGTCTGCTCTACGGCGGCCGCCGGTACCATCATCCATATCGCCCGCGGCTTCTCAAGCTTCGTCGCGAGATCCTGCAGTGAGGAACTTCCGATTGCCTTCTCCTGAACCAACTCGTTCACTGCTTTTGGAGACCTGTTGAAGACCACGCACTGGTGGCCGCCCCTAAGCAGTCGTCGCACCATGTTTGCCCCCATCCTTCCAAGCCCAATCATTCCAAGTTGCATCACCCGCTCCTTTGCAAACCTCGTTAGATGCCAATGCCACGGGCCATCACGATGCTTGCCTGAGCTTTCGATAGCGGCGAATTAAACCGTTGGTTGAACTGTCATGGTTGAGTGCGGGTTCCGTCTGGTCTTCGAGTTCAGGAATAATTCGCTGTGCCAGAGCCTTGCCCAGTTCCACGCCCCACTGGTCGAACGAGTTTATCTGCCAAATCGTGCCCTGGGTGAAAACGCTGTGCTCGTAGAGGGCGACCAGTTTGCCCAGAGCTTCCGGCGTAAGCCGGTCGGTGAGGATGGTGTTCGACGGGCGGTTGCCCTCGAAGACGCGGTGGGGCACAAGCCAATCCGGCGTGCCCTCGGCCTTGACTTGCTCAGGCGTCTTCCCGAACGCCAGTGCCTCCGTTTGGGCGAAGACGTTTGCCATTAGCATGTCATGATGATGTCCGAGTTGATTGAGAGAATGGACAAACGCAATGAAGTCACAAGGGATAATCCTGGTGCCCTGGTGGATCAACTGGTAGAAAGAATGTTGTCCGTTGGTGCCTGGCTCGCCCCAGTAAATCGGGCTCGTCGCGTAGGTGACCTCGTTGCCATCGAGCGTGACGTGTTTGCCGTTACTCTCCATCGTCAACTGCTGTAGATAAGCTGGAAAGCGCTTCAGGTATTGCTCATAGGGCAGCACCGCAACCGTCTGGGCGCCGAAAAAGTCGTTGTACCACACGGCCAGCAGGCCGAGCAGTACCGGCAGGTTGCGCTCGAATGGTGCGGTGCGGAAGTGCTCATCCATCTGGTGGAAGCCGTTCAACATGGCTCGGAAATTATCCGGGCCGATGGCCAGCATCGTCGAAAGGCCAATTGCCGAGTCCATCGAGTAACGTCCGCCAACCCAGTCCCAGAACTCGAACATGTTCGCCGTATCGATCCCGAACTTAGCAACCTCCGCGGCGTTCGTCGATACCGCCACAAAGTGCTTGGCCACTGACTTTTCGTCGCCTCCGAAACCTTCCAGCAGCCACGCGCGAGCCGTATGGGCGTTCGTCATGGTTTCCAGCGTGGTGAAGGTTTTCGAAGAGACGATAAAGAGGGTTTCCGACGGATCAAGATCGCCGACCGCTTCTGCGAAGTCAGTGCCATCGATGTTGGAAACGAAGCGAAACGTCATGCGGCGATCGCTGTAATATTTGAGCGCCTCGTAGGCCATCACCGGTCCAAGATCGGAGCCGCCGATGCCGATGTTAATAACATTGCGAATGCGCTTGCCGGTATGTCCTTTCCACTCCCCGCTCCGCACGCGGTTGCAGAAGTCAGCCATCTTGTCCAGCACGGCGTGCACCTGCGGCACAACGTTCTCGCCATCGACGATGATCGATGCTCCTCTCGGTGCGCGCAGGGCCACGTGCAGCACCGCGCGCTTCTCCGTGACGTTAATCTTCTCCCCCCGAAGCATCGCGTCGATCCGTGATCGCAGGCCCGACTCTTCGGCTAGTTCCATAAGGAGTTTCACGGTCTCGTCGGTGATGCGATTTTTCGAATAGTCCAGGAAGAGCCCCACGGCCTCGGCGGTCATCCGTTCGCCCCGCCCGGGATCAACGGTGAAGAGATCTCGCAGATGGAATGACTGGGCCTTTTTGTAATGCGTTTCCAGAGCCTTCCAGGCCGCGCGCTTGGTCAGCGCTTCGACGCCCTTGGTATCGATCTCGAACGGTGTCGCCATATTCGTGCTCCTTTCATCTCCCGTATTCTTACAGACGAGCCAGTTTGGCCGCCGCGAACGCGGATCTTTTGGAATGGATTACCGTCGTGAGATCGTTCCACTTGACGACCTCGCAGTCCCCACCGTTGCAGGAAACTCACAATACTACTATGGAATTCATGAGTTTCCGAGCCGTTGATTGTGAGTGTCTTTCGCTGTACAGATGGGATGCAGAGCCACCCTTTGAAGTTGACAACAGCTAGCCCTCTTGCCGCCCGTGGACACGTCTGCATTCGCGCCACTTTGGGCATTGTCGGCAACTCGATTTTACGAGTTCTAGTTTTGGTTTTTGGCTTTGGGCGTGAGCTTGCGCAGAAGGAACTCCTGTAACAAGGTGCCGGCCATTCGCTCACCCGTGACGATCAGGAAATTCGAGTACACCAGCCCCGCGTTGCGATTCGATGCCGGATAGTAGGTGGTCGAGATTGCAGCCGTGGCCAGATCGCCACCCAGGCTTGAGTAGTTCGGCTGCAAGTGTCCGTTGTCGCCCTTGCAGATGAACGGGTTGGAGAGTGCGTGGAGAGCGCGAGACTTCTTTGTGCCCACGCCTTGGTAGAAGTACCGCGGATCCTGGTGCAGCAGCGATGGCAGAATAGCGCCCCCGATCATAATGTCGATAAAGCCGCCGGCATAGATGGCGCCAAAGCGCTGGCCGTAACCCTTTGCACCCTGAACGTAGTCGAGGTGGTCTGACGCCTGGTAAACGCCCGCAAGCAGTGCTGCCCCGGCCAAGGTAACAACATCGGTGGAGGTTTTGAGGGCGAGCCTGAACTTCAGCTTCGGCGTGAGCGGCTCGGCGTGATGATCATAGACAACGTAAAAATTGGGAAGGATGCCGAATACGCGCTGCTGCTCCGCGGCCTTGACCTGCTCGGCGGCAATCAGCGCGGGCGAAACCACGACCGTGGTCTTCGCCTCTGCAACCTTGAGCCTGCAGCCCGTCAGGATTACGGCCTTCCCCGGAGTCAGCACGACGGCAGCTGAGGTCCAATCCGCAAATCCCTTGGCGCTGGCGGTGACCCGATAGGTTCCCGGCTCAAGCAGAGTGAATTCAAAAAATCCTTTGTCGTTCGTCACCACCGTGCGGTGTTCTTTGGGCCCTGCCAGAACGACGGCGGCGCCCGGAACGATAGCGTCTTTCACGTCGGTTACCGTGCCGATAATATCTCCGGCTTGTGGATGGGGCGCATCCGGCAACGGCCGAGGCGGGAAGGGCGATGACTCCGGCGTCGAAGGCATTTGGCAGAATGAAGCCATGGCGAGCACGAGGCTGAGGAGAATTGTAGCGGCGATTCGACAGCCCAAAACACACCTCTCGACGGGAACCGCAATGCCATTCGGCCTGCACTGCTTCCTTGCGATTCCTGCTTTGGACTTTGCCGCGCTTGGAATCGCGCACTTACTCGCCAGTGCTGATTAACTGGGCATTGCGTGCCACCTGCCGAAATCGGGGAATCATAGACTTAAGCGCACTTTCATTGCAGCGCACTTCTCTAAGTCGCAAGTCCGGCGATGCCAACATTTGGTTGTAGCATTTGGATGCTCTGGCGAAGCCGGAGAGAAACCAGGTTGCGGCGAATTTACGGATGGGTCATCTTCCGCGGATCGACCACGCGATCGAACTCCTCTTCGGTGACATAGCCAAGTTTCAGTGCGGCAGCCTTCAGCGTAAGGTCGTTGTCCATCGCGTAGTGCGCGATCTCTGACGCTTTGTCGTAGCCAATCACCGGCGTCAGCGCAGTCACCAGCATCAGCGAGCGGTCCACATATTCCTGGATCTTCTTCAGATTCGGCTTCGTGCCCTCGATCAGGAACCGGCGGAAATTCGTGCATCCGTCGGTCATGATGGTGATGGAGTGCGTGATATTGAAGATGATCAATGGCTTGTAAACATTCATTTCCAGGTAACCACCGGCGCCGCCGAAGCCCACGGCCACATCGTTCGCCATCACCTGCACGGCGATCATTGTCAGCGCCTCCGTCTGGGTCGGGTTCACCTTGCCCGGCATGATCGACGAGCCCGGCTCGTTCTCCGGAATCTCCAGCTCCGCAAAGCCCGCGCGCGGGCCGCAGGACAGAAGCCGGATGTCGTTGGCGATCTTGTAGAGCGAGACCGCCAGCGTGCGCAATGTTCCGGAGAGCTGCACCAGCGCATCGTGCGCGCCCTGCACCGTAAATTTGTTGGGCGCGGTGACGAACGGCAGCCCCGTAAGTTTGGCGATCTCGGACGCAACCGCTTCGGCAAAGCCGGGGGCTGCGTTAATCCCCGTGCCCACCGCTGTGCCGCCGAGCGCAAGGCGGTAAACACCTTTCAGCGCATCTTCAATCCGCTCGATATCGTCGGCGAGCATGCCCGCATAGCCCGACCATTCCTGCCCCAGAGTGAGTGGTGTCGCGTCCTGCATGTGGGTGCGGCCAATCTTGACGATGTCCTTCCACTGCTCGGCCTTCGTGGCAATCGCATCCTCTAGCGCCCGGGCCGCCGGGATCAACCGCTGCTTCACATTCATCGCCGCCGCAATGTTCATCGCGGAAGGAAAGGAGTCGTTGGATGACTGCGACAGGTTGGCGTGGTCGTTGGGATGAACCGGCGTCTTGCTCCCCAGCGCAGTGCCGGCAAGCTGAGAGCAGCGGTTGGAGATCACCTCATTCACATTCATGTTGAATTGCGTGCCGCTGCCCGTCGACCATACGTGCAGCGGAAACATTTCATCATGCTGGCCGTTCAAAATTTCATCACAGACGTGAGCGATCAATTTGTGCCGTTGGCCGTCGAGCTGCTGGCCGAAATGGTTGGCATGGGCGGCAGCTTTCTTCAGAATGGCGTAGGCCGCAATCATCTCGCGCGGCATAAGATCCCGGCCGATGCTGAAGTGCTCCAGCGAGCGCTGGGTCTGCGCTCCCCAGAGCTTGTCGGCCTCCACCGCTACTTCGCCCAGACTGTCGGTTTCCTTGCGAATATCCGGCATCTTGTTTCTCCCTTGGTAGTTAAGTCGGTCATGTTGACGGCGCAACCGATGATCGATCCATCGATAGATGGTAATGTGCCTCCATCGCAGCCGCCAGCGGGTAAAATATTAGCCTCTGTGAACATCAGCTATGGCTGTGTGCTCACCTGGGAGTGCGGCATTGTCTTCGCGGATTCGTTGTCTAATACTAATTCTGCTCGTCACCGGTTGTTTTGCGTACGCCGATAGCACGTTCGATCTTACCGGACCCCGCATGGAGATGACGGTGACGCGCGGCGGCAAGACGTTGCCTATCTCCGAAGTGCCAAATTTGCAACCCGGCGACCGGCTTTGGATGCATCCGGCATTTCCTGATAACGAGACCGTGCACTATGTCCTGGTGGTTGCATTTCTTCAAGGAGCCACCAATCCGCCCCCGGAAAATTGGTTTACCAAAGCTGAGACTTGGACTCGCCAAGTACGTAACGAAGGCATTGTGATTACCGTCCCCGAGCGTGCCCAGCAGGCTCTTTTCTTCCTCGCTCCGCAAACTTCGGGTGATTTCAGCACCTTGCGCTCCGCGGTTCAGGGCAAGCCAGGAGCATTCGTGCGCGCCGCCCAGGACCTGAATCTCGCCAGCCAGAGCCGTTTGCGTGTGGACAAGTACGTGAACGCCATAGGCGATGCTTCTGCAAACGATCCCAAGGCACTCAAAGAGCGCTCTGCGTTGCTCCAGACACCAGCCTCCCGTGCCGCGTCCCCATGGAACCGTGCTCTACATCAAGCTGCGCGACGATCCACTCGCCATCAATACGGCGGTTCTTCCCGTCCTGCCTGATCAGTAATGCCGCCCGGTACGGGCAAATGTTCAAATCGAAACGGTGCCTCCCACGCGCTTACCCCCGCATCCAAGGTGCGCAGGGCAAACCCCGGTTTCGGAATGATGTATTGGCAAAGTAGCCCCCCTTCGGCGCCGCAGTAAGCATTGGAGGTGAAGGAGGCTTCCTTGAGGCCCAGTTACAAACTTGGCTACAAACTTGGCCGCGCTCTCCTGCTGGCCGCAGTGCTCTGCGGACCAGCACTGTCGCTTGCGCAAGCCGAGGCTCCTGGTCCGAGTACGCCGGGTCAGGCGATCCCTGGGACGGGTGGAGCAAGCCCGTTTGCGGGCAGTGTGCCGTCCAAGCCTATCCCAGGTGTGCTGCCGCTTTCGTTGCAAGAGGCCATGGACCGCGGATTGAAGCAGAATCTCGGTGCCCTCCTTTTGTACGCCGACATCGGCTCGGCCCGCGGACAGCGCTGGGAGGCCTTGAGCGCTCTCATCGCGCACGTGACGGCGGCGCCTTACATAAACGTCTCCGAGATCAATCTGGCCGAGCTAGGCATTTCCAGCGTTCCGGGGCTCCACATCCCGCCGTCGGTGGGTCCGTTCTCTTATTTCGACACGCGCGCCAGTGTGAGCCAGTCGTTGTTTGACTGGAAGGCGATCAACGCAACGCGGGCGGCTGGCCAGAGCTTGAAGTCCGCCGAATATACCTACAAGGACGCGCGCGATCTCGTCGTGCTCGCCGTAGGTTATACCTATCTGCAGGCCATCGCCGACGAGGCCCGCATTGAGACCGCCGAAGCCCAGGTCAAGGCGGCGCAAGCGCTCTTCGATCAGGCCGCCGACCAGTTGATCGCGGGCACCGCCGCCGCCATCGACGCGCTGCGCGCCAAGGTGGAACTCCAGACCCGCCAGCAACAGTTGATCCAAGCCAGGAATAACTTCGCCATCCAGAAGCTGACCGTGGCGCGCGTGATCGGCCTGGCTCCCGGACAGGAATTTGAATTTACGGACAAGTCGCCCTACCAGCCGTTCGAGAACATCACCCTGGATGACGCTCTCGAGCGCGCTTACGCTTCGCGTTCCGATTACCAGGCGGCAATCACTGACGTACGCGCTGCCGAATTCTCCAGAAAGGCCGCATTGGCCGGTTATTTGCCGTCGCTTTCCTTCAACGCCGACTATGGCGCGGGGGGTGCGCATCCTTCCACGGAAACCCAGGTATTCGACGTGCGTGGAACCTTGTCGATTCCGATCTTCCAGGGCGGAGCCGTTCATGGTGATGTTTTGCAGGCCGATGCCAGGCTCAAGCAAAGCCAGCAGCGCCTGGACAATCTTCGCGCGCAGATCGACGCCGACGTTCGCACCGCGTTGCTCAATCTGCAGTCCTCGGCGAACCTCGTCAATGTTGCTCGCAGCAACATCGATCTCGCCGAGGAGACGCTGGCGCAGTCGCGTGACCGTTTCAGCGCGGGTGTTACCGATACGGTCGAAGTCGTGCAATCGCAAGAGACCGTGGCCAGCGCCCACGAGCAGTACATCTCCAGTCTGTATAGCTACAACTTCGCAAAAATTTCACTGGTTCGCGCTCTGGGTCTTGCTGAGGGGGGCGTTAAGAAATATTTCAGAGGAAAATGACCATGGCGGAAGAGAACCCATCCCGCTCGGTGCCTACGGCAGCCAATGAATCCGCGGCCCATCCCTCGTCCTCGACGGACACGAAGGACGCGCCGCGATCCAACCGCAGTCCCAAACGCCGCAGAAAAATCATCACTCTCATCGTTGTCCTGGTGCTCGTCGTCGGTGGAGTATTCTTGTGGCGCTATCTCAGCACCTATGAATCAACCGACGACGCCCAGGCGGATGTTCACCTCTATCCCGTCAGCGCGCGTGTCTCCGGCTATGTGGTGCGGGTCAACGTCAAGGATAACCAGTGGGTGCAGCAAGGCACCGTGCTGGTCGAAATCGACCCGACGGACTATCAGGTTGCGGTGACCCAGGCCGAAGCCAATCTGGCCAACGCCGAAGCCACCGCTCAATCGCTGAATATCACCGTCCCCATTACCTCGGTGAGCACGTCGAGCCAACTGCGATTCACCGCCTCCGACATCGAAAACGCCAAGGCCGGAGTCACCGCCGCCGAGAAGCAACTCACCGCCGCCCATGCCCAACTGCAACAGGCCGAGGCCAACGATGTGCGCGCGCAAGATGATCTGAAGCGCTACAAACTGCTGGTGGACAAACAGGAAGTGTCCCAGCAGATTTACGATCAGGCATTCGCCGCCGCCAAATCCAGCACCGCCACCGTAGCCGCGGCCCGGGCCAGTGAATCCGCCGCCCAGCAATTCGTGCAGCAGGCCCGGAGCCGCTTGGTGCAGGCCGAGGCGAATTACCGGTCTGCTGGCACCGGG
Source organism: uncultured Acidobacteriaceae bacterium (assembly GCA_964563875.1). Taxonomy (GTDB): domain Bacteria; phylum Acidobacteriota; class Terriglobia; order Terriglobales; family Acidobacteriaceae; genus TOLSYN. Next base: position 13,670 of record CAZLZA010000012.1, on the reverse strand, counting down.
CCGCAGCAGGTCTCTTCCACCCGGGCTCGCGTGCGTGCCGCCATCGCCGATGTGGAGCAGAAGCGCGCGTTGTTGGAGCAAGCCAGGTTGAACCTGCAATACACCAAAATTGTCGCCCCGGTCACCGGCGAAGTGAACAAAACCGTAGTCGTCGGCTGGAACGTGCAAGCCGGACAGCAACTCCTCACCGTCGTGCCCCTCGACGAAGTGTGGGTTACCGCCAATTTCAAAGAGACCCAGCTCAAGCGCATGCGCGTTGGACAGAAAGCCAAAATTCATGTGGATTCCAGCGGTCGCACTTTGAAAGGCCGGGTGGATAGCATTGCGGGCGCGACCGGTCCTCTCTTCAGCTTGCTTCCACCGGAGAACGCCACCGGCAACTACGTGAAAATTGTGCAGAGGATTCCGGTAAAGATCGTTCTTGAACCGGGTGAGAACCGTGACCGTCAGCTTCGGCCGGGCATGAACGTTGTGCCCGACGTGTACCTCGAATGAGCTCCGCCGCTCTCACCATCGACCAGGACGTTTGGCGGCCCAAGTACAATCCTTGGCTGATTGCGGTGGTCGTGGCCATGGCTGCCTTCATGGAGGTCCTCGACACCAGCATCGCCAACGTGGCCCTGCCCTACATGGCCGGCGATCTGGGCGCGAGCAACGATCAGAGCACCTGGGTCCTGACCTCGTACCTGGTCTCCAATGCCATCATCCTCCCGATCAGCGGTTGGCTCGCCGGTGCCCTGGGACGGAAGCGATTTTTCATGGCGTGTCTGGGCGTCTTTACCGTGAGTTCTTTGCTCTGTGGCACCGCGCCGAGTCTTGCGTTCCTGCTCTTCTTCCGGGTATTACAAGGCGCGGGCGGAGGCGGATTGCAGCCCATGGCTCAGGCCGTTCTGGCCGACACCTTTCCGCCGCAGCAGCGCGGCTTGGCGTTTGCTCTGTATGGCATCACGGCCATCATGGCACCCACCATCGGGCCAACCCTGGGCGGGTGGATCACCTTCAACTATTCCTGGCGCTGGATTTTCTTTATCAATCTGCCGGTCGGCATAACCACCTGGCTGCTGGTGCGGCGCTTTGTCGAAGATCCTCCCTATTTAGCCCGGCTCAAGGCGGCTGGGGTCAAGTTGGATTACGTTGGCATCGCTCTCCTCACTCTGGGCATCGGGGCGTTACAGGTGCTGCTCGACAAAGGCCAGGAAGATGATTGGTTCGGCTCGCACTTCATCACGACTTTGGTCGTCATCGCGACCGTGTGCCTGATCTCACTGGTGATCTGGGAGTGGTTCGAAAAAGCGCCGATCATCGATGTGCACATGTTCAAGAGCTTTAACTTCGCCAGTTCGAGCCTGATGATGTTCACCCTCGGAATCATGCTGTTCAGCAGCTTGGTCCTGATGCCGCAGTTTCTCCAGACGCTGGTCGGCTACACCTCCGAACTGGCAGGGCTTGCGCTTTCGGCGGGAGGCCTAGTTCTACTGATCGAGATGCCCATCATGGGCCAACTGACCACCAAGGTGCAGGCGCGCTACCTGATCTCCTTCGGCTGGATGGCTCTGTCCATCGCCATGTACTATTCCACCAGGCGGATTGACTTGCAGATCAGCTTCAGCGCCGCCGTGTGGCTCCGCATCGCCCAGGTAATCGGTTTAGGCTTCCTGTTCGTGCCGATTACGCTCGCGGCTTATGTCGGGATTGCGCCGGAGAAGAACAACGCGGTCGCCGGAATCATCAACTTCATGCGCAACATGGGAAGCAGCGTGGGAACCTCTATGGTCACCACGTTGATTGCCCGTCGCTCGCAGTTTCATCAGGCAAGACTGGTGTATAACGCCCGGGTCGACAATCCCAATTTTCTGAATTCGGCGAACGGCCTCGCCCAGCACCTGGCGCACTCCGGATTGGGCAAGCAAGGGGGCCAGATGCAGGCGTACGCCAGGATTTACCAGGGCCTGCAAGCGCAGTCCGCAAGCCTCGCATACATTGATACCTTCATGGTCCTCGCCGTGGGCGCGGCCATCATGTTCTGCCTCAGTTTTGTTTTGAAAAAGAACGACCCAGGTGGCGGCGGTGAGACGGCGGTAGGTTGAGGGAATTGGAATACCGAGGGACTTGCATGATCAGAATCGTAACCATTGAACGGGAGTACGGAAGTGGCGGCGGAGAAATCGCGCAGCAGCTTGCCACGCAGTTGGGCTGGAAGCTTTGGGATCAGTTGTTGACCGAGGAGATCGCAAGGCTGGCCAATTGTCCCAAAGCCGTCGTGGCGGACCGGGAGGAACGAACCGATCCACTCTACTACCGGCTTTTCAAATCCTTTTTGCGTGGGAGTTATGAAGGCAGCATCAATGCCCACAAACTCAACCTGGTCGACAGCGAAAGCATTTCGAACATTACCCGGCGCGTGGTCGAGCACGTGGCAAAATCCGGAAACTCTGTCATCGTCGGACGAGGCTCGCAGCATTTCCTCAGGGATCGCCAGGACACGTTGCGCATCTTTCTTTATGCTCCGCGAGAAGATAAAGTCCGGCGGCTCATGGCGCGCGGCAAAAGCGAGAAAGAAGCTCAACAACTCGTCGACACTGTCGATCGCGAGCGCGCCGATTTCATTCAGAAGTATTTCCACGTCGAATGGCCTGACCGCGGCATCTACCACGCCATGATCAACACCGCGATCAGCGAGGAGGCAGCCGTCCAAGTGATTTTGGATCTGACGAAGAACCTGGAGGCCAAAGTCCCGGCCTGAGTCTCTCAATATTAAGCTCCGTCTTTCCGCGCCCGGACGCGTTTTTCGGTATCTAATTTACGCAGCCGGGAAGTCTTCGATGTCGGAGAAAACAGATGGCCAAGCCAGTTCTGCTCAGTGTGGATGATGACTCCGATGTTCTGCGGGCGATCGAGCGGGATCTGCGCTCGCAATACGGCTCTGAATATCGTGTGATCGGCAGTGATTCTCCGGAAGGTGCGCTCGACATCCTGAAGCAATTGAAAGTACGCAACGATGCCGTGGCCTTGCTCCTGGCCGACCAGCGTATGCCGCGCATGGACGGCGTCGAATTCCTGCAGGAAGCCATGGCGATCTTCCCTGGTGCCAAGCGGGCATTGCTTACCGCGTATGCCGATACCAACGCTGCCATCAGCGCCATCAATCAGGCCAGCATCAACTACTTCTTCCTGAAGCCCTGGGACCCGCCCGCCGAGCACCTGTATCCGCAGCTCGACGATCTGCTCGATGACTGGCAGGCTTCCTTCCGCCCACCCTTTGAAGGCATCCGCGTATTAGGCACGCGGTGGTCGCCCCGCTCCTACGAGTTACGGGACTTCCTCGCTCGCAACCACGTCCCGTATCAGTGGATCGATGTCGAGCAGTCCGCCAATGATCCGGAGACCAAGCGCCTTTTGGAAGCTCTCGGCCCAGAGGCGGCCAGCCTTCCCGTGGTGCTCTTCCCGGACGGCACCAAGCTGCTCGAAAGTGTACCCGCGGAGGTGGCGCAAAAAGTCGGATTGCGGACGCGTGCGCAAACCGATTTCTACGACTTCGCCATCGTCGGAGGAGGGCCTGCCGGTCTGGCCGCTGCCGTTTACGGCGCTTCTGAAGGCCTGCATACCGTGATGATTGAGCGCGAAGCGCCCGGCGGCCAAGCGGGCATGAGCTCCCGAATCGAAAACTATCTCGGATTCCCCATCGGCCTCAGCGGCGGCGATCTGGCCCGGCGTGCGGTGGTGCAAGCCCAACGTTTCGGAGTGGAAATCCTCTCTCCCCAGGAAGTCGTGGGCGTCCGCCCCGAAGGCCCATATCGCATCATCAAACTCGCGGATGGCAATGAGATCTCATGCCACGCCTTGATGATTGCCACCGGCGTGCAATGGCGGCGTCTGGAAGCTCCGGGAATCGACCGGTTGCAAGGTGCGGGCATCTATTACGGAGGAGGCGCGACCGAGGCGCTCTCCTGCAAGGGTGAGATCGTCTACATCGTGGGCGGCGCAAACTCGGCTGGTCAGGCGGCCCTGAACTTCGCGAAATACGCCGAGCGCGTCACCATTCTGGTGCGTGGCGACTCGCTCTCCCGCACCATGTCGCAATATTTAATCGACCAGGTTCTCGAGACGCCCAACATCCAGCTATGGAAACAGGCCAGCGTCGCTGAGGCGCATGGCGAAACCCACCTCGAAGAGATTTCCGTTCTTTGCTCTGATACCAACAAGGTAGAGCGCGTGCCGGCCAGCGCCATGTTCATCTTCATTGGCGCGCTGCCGCGCACGGATTGGCTGGCCGATATCGTCGAACGCGACGAGCGCGGCTTCCTGTTGACCGGTCCTGATCTCCTGCGTGACGGCCAACGCCCGAAGGGATGGACGCTCGATCGCGATCCGTTTCTACTCGAGACCAATGTTCCCGGTATCTTTGCTGTGGGCGATGTCCGCCACGGCTCTATAAAACGGGTGGCTTCCGGAGTCGGCGAAGGTTCGGTCGCAGTGCAGTTCATCCATCAGTATTTGAGTAAAGTGTGATGGTTGAAAACTCAGAATTACTTCGCATCCCCGCCTTCGCTGATCTCCCCGATGATCAGATTGCCTGGTTCCTCAGCCAGTCGCAGGAGATGCATGTCAAGGCAGGCGAGACCTATGCTCTGCAAGGTGCCCCGGCGGATTCAATGTTCGTAATCCTTGAGGGGCAGTTCCAGTGGCGAGGCGAACTGGGCGGCGAGGCCGTGGTCTTTTCCAGTAGTCTCGGAGACATCACGGGCGTGCTCCCATTCTCCCGAATGACCCACTTCTCCGTAACCGGTCGGGCGCTCTCCGACGGCCGCCTCCTGAAGTTTCCGGCTGCGCTGTTTCCCGAACTTGTACGCAAAATGCCAGAGTTGGTGAAGCGCCTGGTGGGCGTGATGTCTGACCGAATCCGCGAAACCACGCGGATGGAACAACAGCGCGACCGTCTCGCATCGCTTGGCAAACTCTCCGCCGGCCTTGCCCATGAACTCAATAACCCGGCCTCCGCCGCCAAACGTGCCACCAGCCAATTGCGTGACATCCTGATGAAAATCAAGAACGCAAGCCTAGAACTCGGAAGGCGTGATCTCACCTCCGCGCAGAAAGCCGAGATCGAAAAACTGGAGACCGCGTTCACCCAGCAGGACGTTACTCCGCCCGACGCGCTTACCATCAGCGACCTGGAAGACCGGATAGATTCTCTTTTGCGCAGTCATGGACAAAGTGACTTGTGGCAACTTTCCGCCGGTCTTGCCCGCCGGAACATCAAGCCGGAGATGCTCGAATCACTGTTCGAAAGCCTCGACGACGACACCGCGCGCGCGGCTTTGGTCAGGATCGCCGCTTCCGTCGAGATCGCCAGTCTGTTGCATGAGATCGAGAGCAGTACCTCGCGGATCTCGGACTTAGTCTGCGCAATCAAGGAATACACGTACATGGATCAGGCTGCGATCCATAACGTCGATATCGTAAAGAGCCTGGAAACCACTCTTACAATCTTGAACCACAAACTGAAACACGGAGTGGCCGTCGAGCGCGATTACCAGCCGATTCCCCTCCTCGTGAATTCCTTCGGAAGCGAGCTCAATCAGGTCTGGACCAACCTCATCGATAATGCCATCGACGCCATGGGAGGAAAAGGCCGGCTCCGAGTTCGAACTTATCGCCAGGATACTTACGTTGTCGTTGAGATCGCCGACAGCGGCCCCGGAATCCCGCCTGAAATCAAACCGCACATCTTTGATCCCTTCTTCACCACCAAGGGAGTCGGCGAGGGAACCGGACTAGGATTGGACACCGTGCAGCGAATCGTAAGGAAACACCGCGGAAACATTCAGGTCAACTCCAAGCCCGGTGACACTTGCTTTCAAGTGTGGCTCCCCTTGGCGGAAGCATCGGCCTCACATCTGTAAGTGGCTCAGCGGCATCTACAAAGTATCTGTCTCTTCTTAAAAGGAGGACTCATGGCTTCCCCGACCAATCCCCCCGAGCCCAACGCCGCTCAAGTTCCCATGACGGAGGAGTTTGACAGTCTCAAGCACACCATGCCGAATGCCGCTCCCGTGGTCATCGCCATGTTGCTGGTCGCCGTCGTCCTCGGAATCCTTGCCTATGTACTGCGCGCCAGGCCCGTGGCCACCGGATCTATCGACGAGGCATTTGCCGTAACCATCCCCACCCAGAATAGTTCGCTTGCCGTGGTTAACTTGAATTTCCAGAACGTAACGGAAAAGCCTCTGCGCCTGATCAACGTCAACATCGCGGTCCATGCCAAGGGCTCTGACTTCAGCGACGATTTCGGATCGGTGGCTGACTTTCCTCGTTATTTCCAGGCCTTTCCTGCGCTCCAGCAACATGCCCGGCCCGCGCTGGTTCGCGACACCAAGCTTGCCCCCATGGAGAAACTCGCAGGGTCCGCAATTTTCTCACTCCCGCTCACTCAGCAGGAGTTCGATGCGCGTGACTCCCTGACCGCCACGCTGACCTTTGCCGATCACCCGCCCGTCAAGATTACGAGTGGAAAAAAGTAATTAGAAAGTAGAGGTCGATGCCTTGCGCTGCTTATCCTCTACCCACTGAACCCGAACGACCTTGCGGCCATGGCAATCCACCTCGCGGACCCACTGCATGCGGAGCGGATGCAACTCCATCGTGCCTTCCGTATCTTCGCGAACCATTACTTCCATGCGAGGTTGAGCCAGTCCAATCGTCTCTAACAGATTCGATGCGATTGCGCTAAGGGTTGCCATTGTCCACTCCTTTTCTGCCGTGATGGCCCTCAACTACCAGCTACCAACAGCTTCTGAAATGCTTCTATTTCGGCGACTTCAGCAACCGCACTCTTTCCCCTCGCTGCCGCCCCTGAATCCAGGAAACGTCATGTCAGTGGAACTCGTGTGCGATGGCGCACTGCGAAGATCCAACAAAGCAAGTCTGGTGGCAGCCACCATTCGGTTGCGTTCGCCAGCCGAAAGATTTCCCCATTCCGGACTCGTGCTCGGCTGCAATCCGAAGTCCGGGGCAAGCGCCTCGCTATAGTGGTACAGCAACATTGCCAACCTTTCAGGTGAAATCATTTCAGCAGACATACGACTTGCACTCTCCTTTACTGAATAATCCTTAGCGTTGAAACCTTGCACTTGAAGAAACCTGACTCGGGCGCACCACCAGCCGCGACCTGGAACAAACCAGGGTGATCGCCTGTGCTGGCTTCCGGACTCGACTCCCGGTTCCGCGGTGAATGCGGCCCGAGATCCGCTCGCTTCTCGACGGCGGGCGCTTTCGCACACTCTGCAACTCGGAGTGCAATGCGAAGAAAAACACCACCACCAAAATGCCGATCGTGAATATCGTGACCACTGACATTGGACCCTACCCTGCAGGCTCTTCATCCGCCTTCAGTTCAATTGGATAACTTCGCGCCTAAATCAAAAATGAAGAGTGTCTTAATTAGAGCTAAATGGCGAAGAGGCAGAGCAGCATGGCAGGCGTTGTTATACTTTCCCCATGTCACACACCCTGACCGGCAAAGAGAAACTGATCTGGCGAATCCGGCGCATCCGCGGACAAGTCGAAGCCGTCGAGCGCGCGCTCAACGAAGAACAGGACTGCTCCGATTTGTTGCAGTTGATCACCGCCGCCCGCGGGGCGATGAGCAGCCTTATCGTCGAGGTGCTGGAAGGACACATCCGTGAACACGTGCTCGATCCCAAGCAAAAGCCCGACTCCGAGCACACCGCCGCCGCCGAGGAACTGATCGATGTGCTTCGCTCCTACCTCCGGTAAGCAGACGCTACTATCGCCCTCACCACTCGCGGCAACCAGGAAGTCGCCGCCATGATGGATTAGCTTCGATTATCGAACCGGTCGCCCACATCCGCCTGTAGTTGGCGAATGTGGGATTGGAGTGCTGCCAGCTTGGAGTGCTGCCATCTCGGAGTGCCGCCATCTTGGAGTGGTGTCATCCTGAGCCCCCGGCGAAGAATCCCCGCACCGCCCAGGTCTTCCGTGCCGCTCCAAGTTTTTCCACCAGCGATCTGATTCTCTGTTTGCGACCATTGCCTAATCAGTAATAATTCAATCCCAGCCATTACCCGCAACGTGAATCCTGCTGCACCAGAATCTGTGCAAACGCCAAAAATCACTGTGTTCAACCCGCCCCGAAATGCACTCGAAATACGCAATTACACGTCCCAAAACGCGCCGAACGCCCGCAAATTGACCATATTCCGCATCATGTCAAGTAAGAATTCTTATAAATTCCCCCTAAGTATCTAATTGCAAACAAGTTAGAGTTTGTCGCCAACTGAGGTAATGCTCTTCCGATTTTGCTATCCTGAAGGTAGAAAGAATCTTGGATGTCCCCATAACCGTCCTGTTTTCAGGTTTTTAGACGGAAATATAGGGGGGTAGTGGAAGGCAGAAAACTCCGCGGCAGCAGTTTCCCATCTGTCGATGCGAGCCCTAGTATTTGAGCAGGAGAACGACCCCCATGAAAGTCACTGGCAACACCATTCTCATCACCGGCGGCGGTTCCGGCATCGGCCGCGGCTTGGCGGAAAAGTTTCACGCCTTGGGAAATCAGGTCATCATCGCAGGTCGCCGCCAGTCGGTGCTCGACCAGACCACAGCCGCTAATCCCGGAATGAAGTCCATCGCTCTGAACATGGAAGATCCGGCGAGCATTCGCACCGTCGCCGCGCAGCTTGCGAAGGAGTTCCCGGCGCTGAACGTTCTCATCAACAACGCGGGCATCATGCGCACGGAGAATCTTCGCGATCCCCAAGCCGATCTGGCCGCCGCCGAGGCCATTGTAACCACGAATCTGTTGGGCCCAATTCGCCTGACCGCCGCGCTTCTGCCCCGCTTGCGCCAGCAACCTTACTCGGCGATCATGAACGTCTCCTCCGGGCTGGCGTTTGTTCCCTTGACCCTGACTCCAACCTACTGCGCGACCAAGGCCGCGATCCACTCCTACACCCAATCGTTGCGTTATCAACTGCAAGGGACCGCGACCGAGGTTCTCGAACTGATACCGCCTTACGTGCAAACCGATTTGATGGATGGAGCTTCCGATCCGCGGGCGATGCCGCTGGACCAGTTCATTGCCGAGGTGATGGAGATTGTGAAGACGCAACCTGCGGTCGAAGAGATCTGCGTGGAGAGAGTGAAAGGTCTCCGCTTGGCCGCCGCGAGCGGACATTATGATGCTGTCTTCCATGGACTGAACGAAGCGATGAATAAGCCTGTGACTGCCGAGTAAGCGCCGCGAATACCGCAACGCCTCACGCTGGCCAACGAACCGGCTACTTCGCCAGTTCGTTGGCCAGCAGGTTGGCCTTGACCGCAAGGTTGTAGGCGCGTTCGATGTCTCCGCCCTGCAACGCCTGATTGGACTGGAGAATGTAGTTGCGCGCCTGACGCAGCATCCCCTGCTCGCTATCGCTGAGGTTGCGATTGATATGGGAGAGCTTACCGTCCGAGTTGCGCAGTAACTGTTCGGTGTTCTGCCTTTCCGATTGCACGGCGGCGCGAGGAATGTCGGCGGTGATCTGCACGGATGGATCGGGCGAGTTGGGCTTCGCAGGCTCGGGCTTTGGCGCCTCGGATGGCGGCGCGGCTTGAGCAGGCTGTTGCGGCGGCTTGCGCGAAACAGGCCTGCGCGGCTTCGGCTTAGGCCTTTGTGTGTTCTGCTGAGGCGTCTCCGGCGGAGCGGTCTGCGGAACTGCGTTCGTGTCTTGGCCAGGAGGGTTCTGCGACGGTGGAGCGGGTTGCGGAATCTCGATGGATGGAACGAGCACAGGAGGCGTAGTTCGCGCGGGCTTCTGATGACATCCCGCGGCGAGCAGCGCAACGCACAAGGCGACTCCGGTGAAGGTGCATGGCGAGATGAGAGCCTGGATTCGGGAAGCGAACATATTTCTTTCTATGAGTCTTATTCCTATCATTGCGGAGGGATTACGGGCTCGTTTAGCGCGTCCGCACGTCTCTCCGCAGGCTGATCCTTTACGGCCAACGGAAGCATGAAGCGAAACGTTGTGCCTTGCCGGGATTCCGAGTCGAGGTCGAGCACACCGTTGTGTAATTGCATGGCGCGGAAGGTCAGGGCGAGTCCAATCCCACTGCCGGACTTCTTGGTTGTGAAGTACAGATTAAATATCTTATCGCGAATCTCAGGAGAAACCCCAGCGCCGGTGTCATGCACCTCAAGCACGGCGGCCTGCGAGGTAGCGAACGCGCGCAGCGTAAGGGTGCCTCCGTCCGGCATGGCCTGCACGCCGTTGATCACCACATTGAGTACGGCCTGCTTCATCAGGTCGGCATCCGCCCGGATGGGGAGCGGCTCCGGACCGAAATCATGAACAATTTCCACATGATGGGAACGCGCTTCGGGCGCGGCCAAGGCGACGACCTCAGCGGCCAGGGAGCGCAAATCCAGCGGGCACAATTTCAGTTCGACGGGACGGGAGAAATCCACCAGCGTTTTTACCACGCGGTCGAGCCGATGAATTTCCGAACTGATGATATCCATGTGGCGACGTGTTTCGGGGTCCAGTTTCAACATGCGTTCGCGCAGGATCTCCAGATGAATGACGATGGAATTGATCGGATTCTTTACCTCGTGAGCTACGCCGGAAGTGAGACGCCCGATGGCGGCGAGACGACGCGAGAGTTCGATTTCGTTTTCAATGCGGCGGACCGACTCGGCATCGCGGACGGTAAGCAGTGCGCCGATGGGAACACCGCGCTCGGAGATGAAATCGAACGCTAACTGAACCCGCCGTCCCTGTTCCATTTCAATCTCGCGCGAGGGCACTTCCTGACGCAGGGCAAAGGCGTCGAGCACGATGCGCCCGAGGCGATCGGAATCGTCGAATACTTCCTCAACCATTCGGCCCAGCATCTCTCCGCGCGGGCGGCCGATGAAGCGCTCGGCAGAGGCGCTGACCAGCACGATGCGGCCATCGCGAGTGAAGAGGATGAGCCCATCCTGCAAGGTGGACATGAGCTGGTCGAGGTTTTCCTTCAGCGCGGAGAAGACCTCGCGAACATCGTGCATCTGCCGGCCGAGACGGTCAATGCGGTTGCTGACCGCACCAAATTCATCAGTTCTCTCGGTCTCAGGTTCGGGCTTTCCGGTCTCCGTGGTCATCGCATCCAGACGGCGGGCAATGGCCTCCAGCGGACGCAGCGCAATGTTAGAGAGGAAGGCCGCGACAGCCAGTGAAAAAAGCACCGCGATTCCCGAGAGCAACAGCGCGCGGTTGAGTTGCGGCACCAACGCCTGCTTGAGAAACAGGGTAGAGAGTCCGACGCGAATTTCTCCGAAGGGCGCTCCCTGGCGCTGCACCGGCAAAGTAACCTCGTATACACGGGCCGGTCCGTAGACGGCGCGAATCTGGTCCAGAAAGCCGCCGTCACGCAGCCCGGAGAGGGCGCGACGGTGAGGCACCTGCTTGTCCACCGAGCTGATATCGGTATCGACCAAGGCTACCCCATTACGGTCGATTAGAGCCGTGTCATAGACCTCGGCGTTGTAGCCGATGACTGACTCCAGCAGAGTGCTGACCGCATCATCGCGCTGAAGAATCGCAGCGATGGCATTGTGAGCCTGGGTGGAGTCCCGGGCTTCGAGGTGACCGCCGGGTAGTTCGGTTTCCAGCGCCTGGCGCGCTACGTGCAATACCTGGTGAGCGATGAAATCGGCGTTATCGTAGCTCTGGTTGATGCGCTGGCGGAGGATCTGAGAAACGTAGAGACAGGAGAGCGTGGCAACCAGGGCGAAGACTAATCCGCTGATTGCGAGCACCAACTTAGTTTTAAGTCTAAGCCGTGGCATCGAAGTTGGAGGCGGAGAGGACTGACTTCCGGATCAGTTTCCGAACTCGCGCGCCGCGACTGCGCTGGAAGGGACCTGCTGCGCCTGCGTTCCGTACTCCTTAAGCTTATTGTGCAAAGTCTTCAGACTGATCCCGAGGATCTCGGCTGCGCGGGTCTTGTTATTGTGCGTCGATTCCAGGGTTTTGACAATCAATTGACGCTCGGCCTCACCCACTGTGGTGCCTACGCCGACGTGAATGCCATCGACGCCGCTGACCGGCACGTGCATGGAGTTATTTCCGAAGGCAGGAGGCAGATGCCGGGGCTCAATCACGCTGGCGTCGCAGACGATCACCGCCCTCTCAAGGGTGTTGCGCAATTCGCGCACGTTGCCGGGCCAGGAAAAGTCGTCAAACAAGTGCATGACCGCGTCACTGGCAGTGCGCACGTTGCGCTGATGCTTGGTGTTCATATCCTTGATGAGGATTTGGGTGAGGTTGGGAATGTCTTCTTTGTGGTCGCGCAACGGTGGCATGTGGATGTTGAAGACATTGAGTCGGTAGTAGAGATCGGTGCGCAACAGACCTCGGGCAACAGCTTCCTCAGGAACCTTGTTAGTGGCGGCAAGGACGCGGACATCGACGGTGGTTTCCGACTTGCTGCCCAGTCGCCGCAACTTGCGGTCCTCCAGCACGCGGAGCAGCTTGGCCTGCGTACCGACCGGCATCTCGCCGATTTCATCGAGCAGCAAGGTGCCGCTCTCGGCCAACTCAAAGCAGCCAGTCCGGCGTTCCAGGGCGCCGGTGAAAGCTCCCTTCTCGTGGCCGAAGATCTCGCTCTCGATCAGTGTCTCGGGGATGGCCGCACAGTTGATGGCGACAAACGGCTTGTTCTTGCGCGGAGAAAGCTCATGAATGGTGCGCGCTACCAACTCCTTGCCCGTACCGCTCTCCCCGGTGATGAGCACGGAAGCAGTGCTGGGAGCCACTAGTTCGATGAGATGGAAGATCTCCTGCATCTTGCGCGAGGAGCCGACCAGCGAACCAAGTTTTCCGCTGTCACGCAGGAGCCGTCGGGTGGCCTCGAGTTCACGATCGGTGCCCCGCTGACGGGCGGCATTTTGCAGAATATTGCGCAGCCTGGTGGGGTTGACCGGTTTTTCGATGAAGTCGTACGCGCCCAGTTTCATGGCTGAGACCGCGGCATCAATGGAGCCTTGCGCGGTCAGCAGGATAAATGACAGCTCGCGGGGCAATTGGGAGACGCGTTCCAGCAACTCCATGCCGTCCATGCGCGGCATCTTGAGGTCGCTGACCACGATGCCCGGGCTCCATGACTGTATTTTTTCTAGGCCGTCCACGCCATCCCGAGCGGTTTCGGCCCGGTATCCCCAAGCGGCGATCAGCTCGGCCAATCCTAAGCGTTCATGCTCTTCGTCTTCTACGATCAGTACTTTTTCCCACTCCATCCCGAATAAGCCCCTTCGCAGGTTCAGCCGCGGCGCCTGACTGCAGGCCACGCTGGTCTATTTAGCTAGAGCAGTCTCTGATGATTTAGATGCAGAAACTTGGTTTAGTGTAATTTTTGCGCGGCATATATTCGCGGTGAAATAGCCCTTCGGGCAGCGTGCAGGGTAACCGAATAGTATCAGTCTCAACTGAAAATCGCGAAGCATAAGGTAAGTTGCGCTAAAATCAGGAACGTAGGACAGAGTAGGGGATTTGCTTACAGAGTGGCATAACAGTGCTTAGGAGTTCAGACTCGAAGGCTTGATGCCAACTGAGTAGTTTGCTTTAGCTCTCTTCTGAAAGTTCTGGAGGATCAAAATGTCTTTGCGTCGATGGTTATCGGTAATGTTG
>CAZLZA010000011.1:0-77709 GCA_964563875.1 uncultured Acidobacteriaceae bacterium | reverse complement strand
TCTTGCCCTTTTGCTGTTCGCCCGTCTTGTCAAAGATGTGCTGCAAATTCGTCGTTTTCCCGCCCAGGCCGGGTCCGTAGTAAACGATTTTGCAGTTAATCTCGCGCGCGGCGAAATTGATAAAGCTCAATGATTCCTCTAACTGTACCCTGGAGCGGCGTCCGCATTCGAAGCCACCGCCATCGGTCGCACCCATCTAAAACAAGGCTGCGCAGGAAGTTCCGATTTCCGTCTCTGTCGCACCCTGCCGGACAGAGCAGATACTTGGGTTATATCACACTCAACAGGTCAACCACTTCCGAATGATCGTCAGCCCGTTTACTGAATGTACGCGAGCCATCCAGATTACAAAAATTACCAAAGTATGCACCAACCTAGTGCAGTGGACGATGCGCCCGCCCTCGATAAAAACGGGGCGCATCCTTACTCCATGAATCGTTTGACTATTGCTTCTGCGGTGCCGGATAGTAGCCGTCGCGGGCATACACCTTCAAACTGGAGCCGTAGCCGCTGACCCGAACCTCGATCTTGCGGTAGGAGGTCGCCGCCGTCGCGTCCGTGTTGTACACCAGCGTGTACTGGCTCCGAGCCTCTTCCATCGCGCTGCCGTAGGAGGACTCCACTGCCTCCCGGGTGAATTCCCGGAAGATTTCTCCCCCTGTGGCCGACGCATACTTCGGCAGGCTGTTGTTGTTTCCCTGCCGCGGCAGCCGAATCTTCGCCAGCTTGTCAACCACCGGGATGGCGGCCACGTCGACCGCCACGCCGTACACGCTCACGTTGTTGGTGAGCAGCACCTTCAACACGTCCTTGTAGCTGGCGCGAGAGCCCATCTCGCGTCCGTCGGAGATGATGAAAATTACCCGGCGGCGTGCCTTCTCGCGTCGTCCCAGGTCGAGCCCGGCGCGCAATAGCGCATCGTTGAGCACGCGTGAGGGCTCCGCATCCTTCGGGGGCGCATATTCAATCTGCGTCCTTTGCGTGCCCGGATCGAAAACCCGTCCGTTCACCGACGGTCCCACGGTCATTGGATTGAAGGCGTTGGGCCCTGAACCGCTTCCCTGCACACTCTCGACCCGCGCCAGAGTCCGGGTCGTGGTATCGCCCTGCGCCCCCAGGTAGTCCTGCTGTTGCTTCACCGTGTTGCCATACGTATAGATCGAGACCTCGTCGAACTGGCTGAACGCTCCGATCAGCGCGGGGAAGGTTTCCTGCACCTTATGCAATGCAATCTCCGGCATTCCCACGTCGACGATGATGGCCGCCGAAACCGGAAAAGGATCGCTCGTAAAGAAGCTGATCCGCTGCTTTTTCCCGTCTTCATAGACCGAAAAATTATCTTTCGTCAGTCCCGGAAACAACCGTCCGGTGGCGTCCTTGACCGTGACCGGAACCGGCACCGCGTTGACGTTGACGCGAATGATGCCGCTGGTCTCGTCGTAGCCGCTGCTGGTCGCGTTCGCCGCCCGATTCGATGGCGCCACCCGGCCCACCGGGCTGGATGTAGGCGTCGCGTCTTCTTGCTCGGCGGCCGCCGCCGTATCCGCGGAACTGGCCTCTCCCGACGGTGGTTTGGTCTGCTCTGACGGTTTGGCAGGAGCTCCGGACAGCGGGCGGTTCGCCGACGGCGACGGCGCATCCGGCAGAGTCTGCTTAGGAGCAGGTTGGGGCTGCGGAGACTCCGGCAACCCTTGCTGCGCGCTACCAGCTAGGGAAAGCGAGAGAACGATCGAAACCAAGCTCACAAAACACCACGGGCGCCGCATCTTGAAACCCTCCGCAAGACTGTAGCCGTTTTCAGAATTGCTAAACCGCAAATCTAATTCACATTTTGCCGCGGCGGATACACTCTCGCATGCAACTAATCTTAATAGTTCTACAAGTAGGTACATAGTAGACTACGGACCGCCAGTCGAGAAACCATGATTACCCTAAGGCAATTCCGAATACCCGCCATCTCGGTCATTGCATTATGTTTGATGTCTTGGACCGCCGCCCAGGCGCAGCGTCCGCCCAAAGAACCGCCTAAGGCCTCGAATGCGCCCGAGGATAATGATTACTCGATTTCCGATGGCCCCAAACTCCAGGATAAAACCGCCATCCAGCAGGGCGAGCCCATCACTACCCTGAAGGTAAACGTACAGGTAGTCAACCTCTACTTCAACGTCAAAGATAAGCGTGGAACCCTGATTCCGAATCTTAAAAAAGAGGATTTCCTGGTTAACGAGGACGGTAAGCCCCAAACCATCAAGTACTTCGCGGCAGACTCCGACCAGCCTCTCACCCTCGGACTACTCATCGATACCAGCGGCAGTCAGACCCGCGTCCTGCCCATGGAGAAGGAAGTCGGTGCAGCCTTCCTGCGTGACGTTCTGACTCCCAAGGACCTGGCTTTCCTGATCAACTTTGACATTGCCGTCGATCTCATCCAGGACTACACCAGCGATGCTGCCCAGCTTCGGCGCGCCATGGAGAAGACCCAGATCAACGATGGCGGCGGCAGTGGCGCCGGAGGCATCGCCGGTGCCGGACAGGGCACGATTCCAGTCTCGCGCCCCAAGGGAACCCTGCTCTACGACGCGGTCTATCTTGCGTCCAACGAGAAGTTGCAAAAGGAAGGCGGACGCAAAGCACTGGTTCTGCTCACCGATGGAGGAGACGAGGGCAGCGATGAGACCCTGCTGAATGCCATCGAAGCCGCGCAACGATCCGAGGTCATCGTCTACGTCATCATGATTGCCGACCGCAGCTTCGGCGGCATGTACTTAGGCTCTGCCTCCGCGGCCATGCATAAGCTGACCGAACAGACCGGCGGGCGGGTCATCGATGTCGGCAACGATCCCAAAAAGCTGCGCAAAGCCTTTGACGAGATCGGCACCGAACTGCGCAGCCAGTACATGGTCGGCTACACCCCGACCAATACCGCCGCCGATGGAAAGTACCGCAAAATGGAAGTCAAGACCGTGAACTCGGACTACAAATTACAGGCGCGCAAAGGCTATTACGCGCCCAAAGAGTAGTCAAGTTACTGGCTCTTTGGCGCGTAGTATCCCTTGCGTGCCCGGATCTTTACGTTCGGCCTCCCGGGTGCGTTCAGCGAGATCGCGCGATACCGTCCATCCTGCTCAAAGTTCTCCGGCTTGTAGGCCAGCACGTATTGGCTGCGCAACTCATCCTGAATTTCGGCGAAAGCGTTGGAAACCTCTTCGATGCGCAGCGGGAAAAACACCCGGCCACCGGTGGCTTCGGCATAGCGCATCAGCACTTTGTCGCCGCGCTTGTCCTCGCCCGTCACGTTGGTGCTGATCACGTAGATGATGACCTCGGCGCGCAGCGCGGCTTCAATCGCTTCCTCGCGGGTATGCCGGCTCTGGTTGTCATCGCCGTCGCTCAGCAGGATGATGGCCCGGCGCGCCGGGCTGCGGAGCGCGCCTTTGGCCAGCTTTTCACTGGCCTGGAACACCGCGTCGTGCAGTGCCGTGCCGCCTCCCGGACGCAGAACCCGCACGCCGCGAGCCAGTGCGTCGGTGTTGTCCGTGTAATCCTGGGTCAGATCGGCGAGCGAGTCGAAGCCGATCACAAACGCCTGGTCCGACTTGGGACGTACCACCTGGTGCAAAAACTCCACGGCGGCGTCCTGCTCGAAGCGGAAGCGATCGCGAATCGAATTACTCGCGTCAATCAGCAGCCCCACCCGCAGCGGCAGTCCGGTCTCGCTCTCAAACGCCTCGATTTGAACCGGCGGTTTCCCCTCGTCGAGCAGCCGTAGGTCGTCCTTCTTGAGATCCTTGATGAAGCGCCCATGCTTGTCGGTCGCGGTGAAGATCAGATCGACCAGATCGACTTGCACTCCGATGCGGAAGATGCCCGTCTCGTCTGCCGTTTCCCGCGTCTTCTCTTCGCCCGTCGTGGGTTGCACGTACACCGGCGGAAACAGCGAAGCCGGCTCGCCCGATTTCGGGGTTGCTGATTTCGCCGCTGCCTGGCCGGAGCCTGAGATGGGCTGCTCCGCGGTCGGCGCGGCACTCGTGGAGGGATTGGCTGGCGGCAGCGTGGTCAGCTCCGTTCCCCCATCCGTCGCCATGCTGGCCGGAGCCGGTGCGGGCGGCGGTGGCTGAGCCGGTGCCCCCGGAAATCGAGGTTGTACTGCGGAAGGCGCCGAAGGCAGGTCTTGCGGGTTCTGGGCTGAAGCCGCCGAGGTCAGCAGCAGTGCAACGCCCAGCAGGGCTAGAGCCAGCTTGTTCATGTGTTCAAGTGTACATCCGGGGCCGGATGCGCCGGATGCGCCGTTTCGTCTAAGGTAAATGGATCAGCCATCCACGCCATCCGCAACCCGCTACATCAGGCGATCGCCTCAGCCGAACGCCGGAGTTTCGCCAAAAATGTATCCAGGTCCTTGGGCAGCGGTGCGTCGAACTCTACCGCCCGCCCGCTCTTGGGATGGGTGAAGTTCAAATGCGCGGCATGGAGGAAGTTGCGCGCCAGTGACAGGGTGGCGGCGCTTTCCCCATGAGCCCGCGCCTTCTTGGCCTCCGTGCGTGAGCTGATCGCGTTCCCTTGGCGCTCGCGGGCCAGGGTATTCGGCAGCAGAATCTGCGGTGCGCCGTACAGTGTGTCGCCCACCACCGGATGTCCAATCGATGCGATGTGCACCCGAATCTGGTGGGTCCGCCCGGTTTCAATCCGCACCTCAACCAGCGCAAAGCGACCATAGGGAGTCAGCAGGCGCTCCACCACCTTGTAGTGCGAAACGGCGGTCCGCGGGTCGATTCCGGCGACGCTCATCCGCGTCCGGTTGCGCGGGTCGCGTCCAATCGGATCGTTCACCGTCCCCGCATCTGCCTTGGGCCAGTTATGAACCAGCGCAAGGTAAGTCTTGTGTACTTGCCGCGAGGAAAATTGCTCCACCAGTTTGCGATGCGCCACATCGTTTTTCGCCACCACAATCAGTCCGCTGGTCTCTTTATCCAGCCGATGCACGATCCCGGGACGCAATTCGCCGCCCATTTCGCTGAGCTTGTTAAACCGGAAGAGCAGGGCATTCACCAGCGTTCCGCGATTGCGCGCATCCTCGGAGCTTCCCGTGCTGGCGTGCACCACCATCCCCGCGGGCTTGTTGACCACCGCCAGATCCTTGTCCTCAAACACCACGGTCAGCGGAATGTCCTCGGCAAATGCTTTGAGCGGAGCCGCTTCCACGGTCCCGGTGATTTCAATCAGCTCGCTGCCCTTCAGCTTGAGCGAGGCTTTCGCCGGGCGCTCATTGACCAGCACCTTGCCTTGCTCCACCAGTTGTTGCACCCGCACCCGGCTCACGTTCGGAATGCGCGCCACCAGATAGTGGTCCAGGCGCAGCCCGGTGTCTTCCTCCGAGGCATGAAACACGGTGGGGGAGTCGGGTTCTTCGAGCACCGGAACTTCCGTCAGAATTTCTTCGGAGTCAATCGGTTCGGCTGGAACAGGGGATGCAACTTTGCGGGCCATTCTCTTGAGGATAGCAGGTAAGACCCGTACCCGGCATTCACCTCGCGAATCCAGCCTCGCTTCCAAGCCTGTTTCTACACCCCTGTTGCTGCCGGAGCTTTCGTCTTCCTACCCGGCGCCGTGGTCGCGTGAAACGAGCGCAGCGGGACGCGTCGAAGGTAGATCACAAACCCGCTCACCACCAGTCCGAGCGCAATCAACTGGGTCCCGCTGATCAGTCCGCCCAGCACCTCGCCGCGCCCCGGATCGCCCCGGAAGAACTCGAAGACAAAGCGCTCGATGCCATAGATGATCATGAACAGCGCAATGATCTGCCCCTCGAACTGCTTGCGCTTGCACAGCCAGTAGAGGAACGCAAAGTTGATCGCTTCGGCTACAAACTCATAAAGCTGTGTGGGATGCAGCGGCCGGTTTAGTGGTGTGCCGGAGAACTCGGCTGCCCACGGATTGTGAAACGTGATCGCCCATGGCACCGTCGTTTCACGGCCAAAGCAGCATCCTGCCGCCAGGCAGCCAATTCGCCCAAAGGCGTGGCCCAGCGCAATTCCGGGCGCAAACACGTCGGCAGCCGAGAGAAACGGAATCTTCTCGCGCCGCACATACCACCAGCTACAAGCAATCGCCAGCACCAGTCCGCCCGAAAATACTCCGCCCGACTGCAGCGTCTCCAGGCTGAAGATTCGGCTTGGCTCTGCCAGGTAGTCGCGCCAGTCAACCAGCAGCATCAGCAGCTTCGCCCCGAGTATTCCGCTGAAGGCGGCAATCCCCCCAAGGTTCCACATCTGGTCCGGATCAAGGCCGCGAAATCGCGCCAGATGGAAAATTACCGCCAAACCGGATGACATGCCCAGGGCGGCCATAAAGCCGTAGGTGGGCAGAGCGAACGAGCCGATATGAAATAAATGTGGAAACACGTCTCTATTGTAGATGGAGACCGCTGCGCTTTGGTCGCAGTGGCCGGGAAGAGATCGTAAAAGCGAGGATGCAAACAACTAGGTATCGGCCCGCTTAGCCGTGTGGGACGGGGTTGCTGTGAACCCGATTCACCAGGTGGGCGCCCTCCGTGGTCCATTAGGCCGATCCAACTGGGGATCAGCACACCGGACCAATTGTCGAGTCGGGCACCCTATTTAGAAATATCGGTTCGCAGTGGTGTTCCACCCCATCACTAACTTTGCAGGCCGGCACCGTAGTGAGTTAGATGCTAAGAGAGAGCAGCCAGTAGCGCAAGTGGAACGACGCGAAATGTTGGCCCTTGGCGTGCCAGCGAAAGCCGGATCGGAACCACGAATGCCGCAGGAATGATTCCCCTCCCGCTCACCCTTCCAGCATCGCAGCCTCGACCGGAAATTTGAATAATCGCATGGCGTTTTCCCCAAGGTAGGCATGCCGCGCTGCCACGCCCAGCGGCAATGTGCGCGCCGCCTCCACGGCCGCCGCCCAGCCGTCCGCGGACGAGCGGAACAGCGTATGCTCGCGTCCTTCCAGTTCCACGTACTCGCACAACTCGGTGTCCGCACGCAATTCCTGGGGGCACAGCAGAAACGAGATGTGCGGAAAATGCTGCATCAACCCGATGATGCTCTCCGAATCCGTCCCCTGCGGCGTGGCCAGCACAATCTCCATTTCCGGAAAATCCGCCGCCACCACTTCCACCTGCGGGCGGTAATGCGCCCACTGCTCAAGGCTGGTAATCTCCAACACCACCGGCGAGCGCAGCATGGCGCACAGTCCATACAGCGGATACATCCGCGGCACATCCAGGCCGGAGATACAGCACTCCGCCTGCACATAGGCGCCCGTCAGTCCACCCTCGCTGATCGCTTCCTCGATCCAGCGCAGACTCTCCCCAATGCGCAGCGGGTCGTAGGAGGCCAGTCCGCGTAGCTGCTGTGGATTTCTGGCCACCGTGTTCACAATTTCCTGGGTTCTCCGGTCCGCGCAGTTCCACCGGTGCTGGCACTGGGCGCAGTTGCTCAAGGCGAGGACGGCACCTGCGATCCCACTCGAATTCATCAGCGGAGTCAGATCCTGATTGAATGGAACACAGTCGGAAATCTGCCGAACTGCGTCCCTCTTGGGAATGCAGAAGAGAGCATCGATGATCGCCGGACGTGCCAAGGCCCACCCCCCGAAACTTTACGCTACAGCCTAGTGCCGCCCCCTCCGCCTTGCAGTGACCGCGGTCACCTCATCAAGTCCATGATTGCTATTCGAATTACTTTGAGAGTGTCGTCCTAAATGTGAGAGTGTCATCTTCAATTCTAAGGGTGTCATTCTTAGCGTCAGCGAAGAATTCCCGCGCCGCTCAACTCTCCCGTGCCGTCTCGGGCTTCTCCACCAGCAATCGATCTTTGTTCTTCGCCAGTGGCATCTTCTGCGGGCAGCGCAAAAAAGGACAGGCGCTCGCCTGTCCTTTTTTTTGCACTCATACCGCATTAGTGCAGCGTCGCTCCCAGAAGAGTCAACGCCACTCCCGCCACCCCAAACGCAATTCCCGCCAGCCAATAGTGACGTCGTTTCGTGAGCAGCGTGATCGAGCAGATGACCAGCCCCACCTCCAGCAGAGTTTCGCCCAGGTCGTAGCGATTGGCGCGATGTTCGAAGAGTTTGACCTCACCCTCTGTCGCGGTCGCTTCCTTCTTGATGTCTTCCTGCTCCATCGTAGACTTCTCGATGGCGTCTTCATTTTTCTTGAGCAGGGCTTCGGCTGCCGCTCCGTCCTTCAGCGGAAGAACCTTCAGCAGTTCGTCCACCTGCGACATCGTATGGCGGCGAATGTTCTTCGCCTGATAGTAGCCCCACTGGTCAGTGGCCCTGTTCTGCAAAAGTACTTCTTCCGTATGGGCGCGATGGCTCAGCAAGGCCGCGATTGCCACCAGCACCGCAAGAATCGCCATCGTAAAGCTGACCGGTGCCAGCGAGGACTGTTCGCGGCCATGCTCCGCCGCTTCCTGCAGTTCTTCCATCTCGTGTTCTTCGCTCATAATGCTTCCTTATTTCTTACTCTTATGATGAGTGCGGCCACCTGCGCCAGTTCCGGCCGTCGCCAGGGGTAGTCACCGATTCACGACTTCTTGTTCTTGCCCCCGCTTTCGAGTTCGCGCCTTGCCGCCTCCAACTCATGCCGTTTTTCATCGCTTACCACAGGGTAGGTCAGCTTCATCTCCTCCAGCGCATGCACGATCACCGAGGAAACTACCAACCGCGTGAACCACTTGTTATCCGCCGGGACCACAATCCACGGCGCGGCTTGGCTCGAGGTGTGCCGGATCATCTCCTCATAATTCTCCTGGTAGTCGTCCCAGTAGCCGCGCTCGCGCACGTCGGAGGCAGAAAACTTCCAATTCTTTTCCGGCTCATCGAGGCGCGCCAGAAACCGGCGCTTCTGTTCTTCCTTGCTCAAGTGCAGAAAGAACTTTCGAATCGCGGTTCCGTTGCGCGTCGCATAGCGCTCGAAGGCGGAAATGTCTTCAAAGCGTTCCTGCCAAATCTTGTCGCTGCGGCGGGCGAGTGGCAAATGCTGTGTCTCCAGCATCTCCGGGTGCACCCGCACCACCAGCACTTCTTCGTAGTAGGAGCGATTGAAAATTCCAATTTTGCCCCGTTCCGGCATCCGCCGGGACGTGCGCCACAGATAGCCATGCTCGAGTTCTTCCGCCGACGGCGCTTTGAAGGCCGAGACCTCGCAGCCCTGCGGATTCACCCCGCTCATCACGTGCTTGATGGTGCCATCTTTTCCCGCCGCGTCCATCGCCTGAAAGATTAGCAGCAGCGCCCAGCGGTCCTGGGCGTAGAGCTTGTCCTGCAACTCCGCAAGTTGCTCTGTCGAGCGCTGCAATAACTCGACGGACTCCGCTTTGAACTCCTTGGGAAGCCCCGCCGTGTCGCCCGGATCAACGTCGCGCAAGTGGAACTTCTTGCCGTGATCGATTCGATAGCGCGTGGCCAGTGCCCGCAACTTCTTCTCTTGCTTCATGCAGCGGTTCTCCTTGCTTGCTCACTTTGGGATGCTCTGTTTGCGCGGAACACTCGCGTGCCCGCCGTCATCGAAATCGCTCCGCACGACTGTACCACTCTGCATCGCCGGGAAACATACCCGGTGACTTATCTTTTCGATCAGTCCGGCTTACACTTTTCCGATGCGGGTCTCGCCCCGAAGCGATGGCCCACACGCATCGCAGCGCACAGGAGAGTCATGACCGAAGCCAAGAAGAATTTCCTCCAGCGAATCCCGCTCATCATGCCGGCCTTCATTCTCCTCGCCGCTCTATACACCGGATGGATATTCTACTCGCGCTGGCGCGTCGCCGTTGACGCCCGTCATGCCGCCGAGGCCCGCGAGCTCGAGCGCGCCCGCAAGGAGGTCGAACTCAATGGCGGGTCGCAACTCAAAATCACCGCGCTTTACGCCACCGCCGAAGCCGTTCGTAAGGGGCAACCGCTCCAGATCTGTTACGGCGTCGTCAACGCAAAAAATGTCGCGTTCGATCCGCCAATCCCCGACGTCTGGCCCTCGATGAGCCGCTGTGTGGATGTCTCGCCCAAAAAGAGCACCACCTACACCCTCAACGCCGACGACGGCGCCGGACACTCCGACAAGGCGCAAATCTCAGTCCAGGTGAAATAGCCTCCCGTCGTGATGTGTTTTAAAGGCGGGGGGCGGAGTGTGACCTGCGATGGCATGGAAGACGATGGATTGTCGCGGCGTGAGCCGACAGACCTACTCGCGCCCTTCTCTGCACAATATCTGTTCCACTCGCCGCAGATCGTCTTCCGTGTCCACCCCAACCGTGTCGAATGGTGTCTCGGCGGCATAGATGTCCACCCCGTGATCGAGAAAGCGAAGCTGTTCCAGTCGTTCGCTGCGCTCCAGCTCCGACTCCGGCCATAGGCAAAACTGCTCCAGCGCCTGTGCCGTGTAGGCGTAAAATCCCAAATGCTTCGAGTAGCGCACATCGCCGCGATGATCGCGATCGAACGGAATGGTCGCCCGCGAAAAGTAGAGCGCCCGCCCATTGAGCGCCGTCACAATCTTCACCGCGTTCGGATTCTCCACATCCTCCGCCGCGCAGGGCGTGTAAACCGTTCCCACCTCCACCCCCGGCTGCATCACCGAGAGCAGCGCGTCCAGATGCTCCGGGCGTGCCAGCGGTTCATCCCCCTGCACATTCACGTAGATATCGGCCTTCACTGAGCCGGCGACCTCGCGCACCCGGTCGGTGCCGCTGCGGCATTCTTCGCTGGTCATGCGCGCCTTCCATCCGTGCCGCCGGCAGAGTTCGAGAATCTCCTCCGAGTCGGTTGCGACGATCACGTCGCTCAGTCCGCGGCAGCCGCAAGCTGCTTCATAGACTCGCTGAATCATCGGCTTTCCCAGAATCTCGCGAAGTGGTTTGCGGGGCAGCCGGGTAGATGCAAGACGGGAGGGAATAATCGCCACAGCGTTCATTGACCTAGTCTCAGGTCTCGTCCCCTAACTTTCAAGTGCAAAGCAATCGGCAGGAGCCGACCGAGAAACCGAGGGTGGCCCATGTTCGCCCGCAGTTGGCTAACGTGGGGTAGTTGACCTTGCTTGTCCCGTTGCTCTTGCTCTTCCCCTTGAAACCTTGAAACCTCGCTTCTACTTCAGCACCCCGCGTTCGCTCGTGCGGATAAACTCCACCAGCAGCTTCACGTCTTCGGTCTGCTCCACCTCGCGCTCGATGCGTTCCAGGGCTTGCGTCGTATTCAGCTTGGCTGCCAGCAGCACCCGGAATGCTCTTTGGATCGCCTGCACCCGTTCTTTGCTGAAGCCGCGCCGTTCCAGTCCAATCGAATTCGCTCCATAGGCGTGGACGTCGCGCACCGCGCAGGTCTTGGCGAACGGCATTACATCCTGCGTAATCGTGGTTCCCCCGCCGATATAGGAGTGCTTCCCGATCCGCACAAACTGATGGATCGGCGACAGTGCGCCCACCACCGCCCATTCCTCTACGGTCACGTGACCGGCCAGCGTGGCCGCGTTCGCCATGATCACGTTGTCGCCAATGTGGCAGTCGTGCGCGATGTGCGCATACGCCATCAGCAGGCAGTGCGAGCCCACCGTGGTCAGTCCTCCGCCCTTAATCGTACCGCGATGCACCGTGACATACTCACGAATCTCGTTGTAGTCGCCGATCTCCAACCGCGTCTGCTCGCCCTTAAACGTCAAGTCCTGCGGCCCCATGCCCACCACCGCAAACGGATGAATCCGGTTGTGGCTGCCCATCCGGGTCGGCCCCGTCAGCACCACGTGCGAGATCAGTTCGCAGTGCTCGCCCATCTCCACGTCGGCGCCCACCAGGCAAAACGGCCCAATCGTGCACGACTCCGGGACACGCACGCTCGCGTCCACCACTGCGCTTGGATGAATACCCATCTACTCCGCCTTCGCCTCTTCGACCGCCGCCGCCTTTTTCAGATTCACCAATTGGCAGGTCACCGTCGCCTCGCAAACCTTCTTGCCGTCGACCGTGATCGTGCCTTCCATCTTCACCGCCAGCGAGCGCCAGTTGATCACGTTCACTTCCAACCGCAACTGATCGCCCGGCGTCACCTGCCGGCGGAACTTCGCGCGCTCGATCCCGGTGAACACCGTCAGCATCTCTGCCCGGTTCGGAATCTCGGTCATCAGCAGGGTGGCCCCGGTCTGTGCAATCGCCTCCACCATCAGCACTCCCGGCATAATCGGATTCCCCGGAAAGTGTCCCCGGAAGAACTCTTCATTCACCGTCACATTCTTAATGGCGACGATCCGCTTCCGCCGTTCCAGCTCCACCACCCGGTCGATCAGTAAAAACGGATAGCGATGCGGCAGAATCTTTTGAATGGCAACGCTGTCGAGGGGCAACTTCTCCAGCACATCAGGCGTAAGAGTAGCGTCAGGACTATGGAATTCGGTCATGGATTATCCCGTGAAAACCTAAAGTATAACAGCCAGCATTGCTCACACGAAGCGCCGCCTTGCCGTCAGCCTGCAAGAGGCATTTGCGTGGTCAATGGCGCAAGGAGTCGCGCCGGTGCTATGCTCCCGTTGATGGAGTCCGATTTTCAAAAATCTGACCGACTCCGACAGGCCGACGGAACGAAATCCTTCGATGAGTCATCCTTATTACAGTTCGAGAAAACATTCTAAGAATCTGACCGCGAGTGAGCTGCACCAAAGGCTCAACGCGCTGTACCTCCTGTTTGGCGACAAAGATTACTTCAAAGAAAAAACCAAGCTCACAAGAGGCGATGACCCTCCTGAATCGCTCAACCAAGAGGCAGCAATTTTCCTCGGCCTTAGCCCGTTTCCGTTGGCAAGATGGGCAAATCAGGACATGACCGAGGACCACATCTTTGACACGATTGAGTTCCTCTATGACCGCGTCTCTAAGCCGGGCGAATGGGGGGAGCGTTCGACCAACACTGGTTACGTCTACGAGGACCATGTCGGGTACGACGAGCGGGCTGGAAAGGAGGAATTCAGGCAAGCAGCGAACGCAATTCTCGCCGATTGGGAGACGGGCTACGAGCTAAGCATCGAGGGTAAAATTCAGGCACTTGGTACCGGCGGGCTCCAATATATCTTCGACGCGGAAATTTTGCCGTTCGACGAGAAGAACGTTGATTCCAAAGTTCGCACTGCTATTTCGAAATGGCGGGGTCGGCATAGGTCGATGGAAGATATGAAAGAAGCAGTGAGACTACTCGCTGACGTGTTCGAATACCTAAAAAAGTCAAAGCACCTAGATGCTGTTCTCGACGCAAAGGACACATCCGACCTATTCCAGATCGCGAATACCTTTGCGATTCGGCACCACAATCCTCAACAAAAGTCGAACTACGACCCATTCATCTGGCATTCGTGGATGTTTCACTTCTATCTGGCTACCTATCACGCAAGTATACGGATGATCCGAAAAGGCCGAGCGAAGGGCACCGCGACTGAAACCCTATGATGGCAAAAAAACAGGTTGAATGGTCGAAATCGACTTGTATCCATTTCGTGTTCATGCGATCTTTTCCATGCGATCGTGGTCACGCCGTACGGAGCCAGGAACCTTGCTTAACCGTGAAATTTACGCAATCGTGGGCGCGGAAGGCTTCAAACGTCTGGCCGCAGCCTTTTATAGCCAGCTTCCGCAAGACGACCTCTTGGGCCCCATGTACCCACAGGATGACATGGAGGGTGCGGAACAGCGCCTGCGAGAGTTTCTGATCTTCCTCTTCGGAGGGCCGCAGACCTATATCCAATTGCGAGGCCTTCCCCGCCTGGGCGCGCGCCATGCCCGCTTCGCTGTCGATCAGGCGGCCCGCGACCGCTGGATGCAGATAATGGAAAATGCCTTTGCAAAAACCGCCCTGCCCCCCGAGGTCGAGCAAACCATGCGAAAAGTCTTCGAGCAAATGTCCACCTCCCTGATCAATCAGGTGGTCTCCGGAGACCGCTAACCCGTCGAAGAATCGTCGGTGTTTTTCAAGTGTCGTCGCGCATTTTTTGAGCGTGTCATCCTGCGGCCCAATAAGCAACAAAGTTACAATCGCCCCTATGCGCTCTCGATCTCCGCTCCTTCGCGCCCTCACCCCGCAGCTTCCCGAGATGCTCTCCACCCTCTGCCGCTACGTCGAGCACGAATCCCCCTCCGCCTCGCCCGATGCCATCGCCGCCCTAGTCTCCATCATCGCTGCCGATTTCGCCGCGCTCTCCCCGCGCATTCGCCTGCACAAATTCCCCAGCTACGGCCCCGCCCTGCAAATCGATTTCCCTCCAGCGCCCGCGGCCGGAGCGGCGTCAGTTGCCGCGTACCCGGCTGCAAAGCACGCGCCCGCCGCGTACCCTGCTGCCGCACGCCCGCGCCTGCTTCTGCTCGGCCACACCGACACCGTCTATCCCCTCGGCACTCTGGCCACCATGCCCTGCCGACAGCGCGCCGGACGCCTCTCCGGTCCCGGCGCATTCGACATGAAAGCCGGAATCGTCCAGGCTCTCTTCGCCATCCGTGCCCTGCTCGCCCGCGGCCCGCTGCCCTGCCCGGTCACCCTCCTGCTCGTTCCCGACGAAGAGATCGGCAGTCCCGCCTCGCGCCCGCTCACCGAGCGCCTCGCCATCCGCTCCAGCGCCGTGCTCGTCCTCGAACCCGCTGCCGGAGCCGCCGGCGCTTGCAAAACCTCGCGCAAGGGTGTGGCCCGCTACACCCTGCGCATCCATGGCCGTGCCGCCCACGCCGGACTCGACTTCGAGCGCGGCGCCTCGGCCATCGTCGAGGCCGCCCACCAGGTCATCGCCATCAGTCGGCTCTCCCGTCCCGCCAAGGGACTCACCCTCAACCCCGGACTCATCTCCGGAGGCGTTCGCCCCAACGTGGTCGCCGATCTTGCCGAAATTGTCGTCGATGTGAGATTCCTCACCGCATCCCAGGCCGCACGCGCGGATGCTGGAATTCATCGGCTGCGCCCGCACGATCCACGGTGCAGCCTCGAAATCCTCGGAGGCGTGGAGCGTGCTCCCTTCGAGCGTTCGCCCGCCACCGTCGGCCTCTATGGCATGGCGGCCCAGGCTGCCACCCAACTCGGCTTCCCGCTGGCCGAGGCTGCGGTTGGCGGCGGATCGGACGGCAATCTCACCGCCGCCCTCGGCATTCCGACCCTCGATGGTCTGGGTGCGGTCGGCGACGGAGCCCATGCTCCCCATGAATTTGTCCTGATCCGTGAGCTGCCCCGCCGCAGTGCTCTACTGGCGGAACTAATAACCATGTTGGCCGCCGGGTAAGGCGTTTCAACCTTTGACGCGCCGCCAGCCGTAGCCTACACTTAATGAGAATGCACAGCCTGCGGGCGGAACAATCTGTTCAATTGCCCCGAACAGTCTGAGCGAATGGAGAAAACAAATGTTCGGTGGAAAACTTGGCCTCCCGGAACTGCTCGTCATCCTCGTGATCGCGCTTATCATCTTTGGCCCCTCGAAGATTTCTGAGCTTGGCAAGGGCCTCGGCGAAGGCATCAGAAACTTCAAGAGCGCCGTCAAGGACGGCGAGACCCCGACTCCGCCCCCGACCGACCCCGAGAAGAAGTAGTTCGCTCCGCTGCCGTTCGGCTCCGCCACCGTCGCATCGATATCTGAAAAAGCGCCTCTCCGTCGAGGCGCTTTTTCCACGTTCCGCGCATATCGTCTGCTTCACTTCTCCTGTGCCAGCATCGCCCGCACCCGCGCCACCGGCAGTCCCACCACGTTGAAGTAGCACCCCTCGATTCGCCGTACCCAGCGCGACGCTCCGCCTTGAATCGCGTACGCCCCAGCCTTGTCCATCGGCTCGCCCGATGCCACGTACCCCGCGATCTCCTCGGCGCTCATCGCCGCAAATTCCACTTCGGTGACTTCCGCCTCAACCGTGGTCACAGCCAATCCATCCGCGTTGCAGCGCGCCACGCACACCCCGGTCGTCACCTGATGCCGGCGTCCGCTCAGCCGTTCCAGCATCCGCCGCGCCTCGGTCGAGTCCACGGGTTTCCCCAGACTCTCTCCGTCCACCACCACCGTCGTGTCCGCGCCCAGCACCACCGCCCCCGCCGGAGCCGTCGCCAGCACTGCCAGCGCCTTTTCGCGGGCCAACCGTTTCACATATTCCGTCGGCTCTTCCCCTTGGCGAACGCTCTCATCCACGTCCGCCGGACGCACCTCGAACGCAATCCCCGCATTGCGCAGCAACTCCGCCCGCCGGGGCGATTGTGAAGCCAGTATCAGCATCCTCCCATTCTACTTGCTCCCGAATCCGCTTGTTTGTGAAGGCGGGCGGGTGCCCCACATCCGCCCCGCAGTTGGCGAATGTGGGGCGTCAGGGCATCGGCGATTCAGGCGGCCTTCGGCATCTGCCGATATTTTTTCACCGCTTTTTCAAACGACGGCGCAGCCTTCTTCAGGTCGCCCACAGTCATACAAGGATGGAACTCTACGCGAGCACCAAAGGCGAGGAACCACGGCTCGGCAATGGCCGGGATCTCCGATTCATCTTTCACATTGCAAACCACAAATCCCGTCCTGACCCCCTGTTCCTCAGCAAAATAGGCAGCTTCCGGATTAATGTCGTTTAGGATCGATTCGATTGTTCTGGCTAAACTGCCGTCAACAATACGCTCGTTACCGATCTCGG
This sequence comes from uncultured Acidobacteriaceae bacterium, assembly GCA_964563875.1. Taxonomy (GTDB): domain Bacteria; phylum Acidobacteriota; class Terriglobia; order Terriglobales; family Acidobacteriaceae; genus TOLSYN. The sequence continues at coordinate 61,072 of CAZLZA010000011.1, read as the reverse complement.
TTGGAATGGACACTTTGAGCAGACAACGCATGAACTCCTCCTTGTTTCTGATGAAGCATCGGATAAAGCTTCGGATCGAGCATCGGATCGAGCCATTAGAGCCCGCCCCGCCGAGCGGAGTTGCCCATCCTCTAGCCGCTCCGTCTTCCGCTCTCGGGGCAACCCTCCGTGGCAATCTCGTCGACTTTCTTCTCTGGGCGCCGCGCCTCTCCGCGGTCGCCGTGCGTCTCCAGCGCCGTTCCCAACCCGCCCCACAGCAGAACGCCCCAGCGCAAGACGCACCGCCAGCCTATGCTCCGCCGCAGGATTTCCCCATGCTCCCCCTGGCCGAAGGTTATTGGCACCTCACTCTGCCCGCCGCGCCCGGCGATCGCTACCAGTACGCCACCGGCTCACTCGCTCTCCCCGATCCGGTCTCCCGCCTGCTTCCCGAAGGCGTCCACGGCCCTACCGAAATCGTCGATCCCGCCTTTGCTTGGCAAGACGATCACTGGCGCGGACTTCCCCTCTCCAGCTACGTTCTCTACGAACTCCACATCGGCGCCTTCACCCCCGGAGCCACCCTCGACTCCGCCATCCAGCGCCTCGATTACCTCCGCGACCTCGGCATCACCGCCATCGAACTCATGCCCGTCAACGCCGTCCCCGGTTCCCGCAACTGGGGCTATGACGGTGTTGGCCTCTACGCCGTGCAGTCCAATTACGGAGGCCCCGCCGCCCTTCGCCGCTTTGTCGATGCGGCTCACCAGCGCGGCCTCGCCGTCCTCCTCGATGTCGTCTACAACCACCTCGGCAATGAGGGAAATTACCTCTCGCGGTTCGGGCCCTACTTCACCGCCCGCCACAAAACTCCCTGGGGCGATGCCATCAATTACGACGACACCGGCAGCCCTCACGTCCGCCGCTTCATCGTCGAAAACGCCCTCTACTGGCTGCGCGAGTATCACCTCGACGGCCTCCGCCTCGATGCCGTCCAAACCATCCAGGATGATTCTCCCCAGCACATCGTCGCCGAAGTCGCCGCCCGCGCCCAAGAATTCGGCATCGCCCAGCGCCGCACCATTGTCGTCACCGTCGAAACCGACGAGAACCTTCCCCGCTACGTCCTCCCCGCCCCCCAGGGATACGCTGCCGATGCCCTCTGGAGCGATGACTTTCACCACGCCGTCCATGTCCTGCTCACCGGCGAGCGTCGTGGCTACTATCAGGACTTCACCGACTCCGCTCTCCTGCCCCGCGTCCTCGCCGAGCCCTACGCCTTTCAAGGCGAGCCCTTCGGCTTCTGGCAAGGTCGACCCCGCGGAGCACCTGCCGCCGGCCTCCCTCTGCCCACCCAAATCATCTGCATCCAGAATCACGATCAGGTCGGCAACCGCGCCTTGGGCGAGCGCCTCACCGCTCTGGTCTCCACCGGCGCGCGCAAACTCGCCGCCGCGCTCCTGTTGCTCGCCCCGCAAACTCCGCTCCTGTTCATGGGCCAGGAGTATGATGAGTCCGCCCCTTTTCAGTTCTTCACCAGCTTCGACGACCCCATCATCCGCCAAGCAGTCTCCGAGGGACGCCTCCGCGAGTTTGCCGAATTCGGCTGGACCGACGTTCCCGATCCCCAAGACCCCGCCACCTTCGAGCGTTCGCGCCTCCAGTGGCTCCAGGCTCCGGCAAACCTCGATATGCTCGCCTGGTACCGCACTCTCCTCCACCTGCGCCGCGAGTTCATCCTCCCCAACCCCCGCACCGCCCACGCCGCCTGGACGGCCCCCAACCAGCTCACCGTCCAAATCCCCGCCGACTTTCCGCGCCTCCAAATCAACGCCAGCCTTCCCGGCGCGCCGCCCTTCCCTCCCCTCCCCAACTACTGGACGTTGAAATTAGAGAACGACGAAGACGGCTACCGCACCCAAATCTACACGCGCCCCACCTAGCTCCGCTCCAGAGTCGGCGTACCGTCTTTCTGATTGAACCGTGGTTGCTTGCAAGGCGTGTTTTGAAAAAGCGGGTGGGCCCAATCCGCCTTCCGTTGGCGAATGTGGAATTGACGGATGTTGTCCCAGTGAAATGCCGCCGTGCAGTGCCATGAAACGCTGCCGGGTCTAAGAGTGAGCGCCGTGCAAACCTGCCTCGTCGGCAAACCTGCCTCGCCTTGAGATAGTGAGACGAAAGGCGACTATTGTCCCAGCTACAATGCGTTCTGTTAAATACTCGCGCCAGCTACTCGGAATGAGTGTACTGTCGGATGGACGTGAGTAAACCGGCTGTCCTAAGCAGCCCTTGGATAGCCCTCTCTTTTTTGTGCCGCGTCAGGAAGCATTGCCAAACGCAGCAGTTCGTGGGGTTTTTGGGTGACACATTTGCGCTCCATTCTCAAAACGAAAACAATGGTTCCTCACTCCCGCTTAGAGGCATTGCCATTTTTTGAGAATCTCAAGGCTGGTAATTTGCCGATACTTCCCGTCGTGAATTTCCTGCGCTGTATGGCCATCATTCATGCCGTGCATGAACGCGAATTATCCCAGGTTACGATTCCCCAATTTACCCGGCTGGGAACGCACGCTATCCCTAAAGTCCCCTTGTTGACAGCCGATCTTGATACCTTGCGTGCGGTGAGTGTGCCGAGCATAACGGGCGCGGTGTATGCTGCACTCGATTGTGCGGCCGAAATCCTCTCGAATGCCCAGAACCCGCTCTCTCTTGTCGGCGTACTCTACGTTTTAGAGGGCTCACAGAACGGGGCGCTTGTCCTCAAGCAGGCCTATGCCCGCTGTTTGAATCTGCCAGAAGAGCAGCTTACGTACTTTGGCTGCTACGGTGATGGTACGGCTACTCACTGGCAGGTGTTTGAAGATCTCCTGAACTCACTCGAACTGAACGAGGAAGGCATAACTCTCGTCGCCGCTTCTGCCGTTGAATGTTTCGATTGGATCGAAAAGATCTGCACGGCACTCTATCCTTACTCCGAGCAAGGCCTACAGGCTCACGTGACGGCCATCAACTTTGAAGCAGGCGACCATGACATCCCTCAAAGTCCGCTTGAGATTGCACTGGCGCTTCGCGTCGGCAAGAGCGCATGGGAGCAGTATCCGTACCTTGATGAAAGGTACGGCGAACGCGGGAAACGTTTCACCAACAGTGACAGTTGCTGGCTCGTCGCTCTGACGCGAATGCCCGTGGAGACAGCGACGAAAAACCTCGAATGGCTACGCACCGTGCTCGCCAGCCGGGGACTTCCAACCGTGATTCTCGAACATCATCTTCGCCTGATTCAGGGGGCGTTAGCCGTCGAGTTTCGAGATCAGGTTGAAATGCGGACACGATTTGATCATTTTCTTTCCGGTCTTGAAGCCGAGCGCCAACCGATTTGGGGCGGCATCGCGCACTTGGTGGAACAGTTTGACCTGAGGTTCCGTCTCTGCGCTGGGCACAAGGTGTCTTCTGCGGCAGAGTTGATCGCGTCGGCTTGGATTGACGAGCGTTCCGGCATTCGCGGTGCCCTGGCGGCCCTGCGCGATTGGTTTGCCGACGCGGAACGCTTCTCCGAGGAATGGATCGCAAATGTAAATGAATTTGTCACCCAACTCGAAAACGCAGGGCGCTCATCATGCTGAAATGGTGCTCTTATTGCCAGCAGTTTCTTGGAGAATCCGAGCCTTACGAAAACCTTCGTATTACGCACGGCATTTGTGCAGCGTGTCTGCCAAATCTGCATACGCTTACAAATCAGGACCTCGAATACTCTCGAAGGTTGCAGGCGATACAAGATCGGCTCAGGACGGCTGGCCTATCCGGTGACCTTAAATCGGCGGATCACATTATCAAGGATGCTATTGCGCAGAACGTCCGGCCAATCGACATCCTCATGGGATTAGTCGCCCCGATGTTGTATGAGGTCGGGGAGCAATGGTGTAAGGGATATATTACTGTCGCGGAAGAGCACCGTTTTACAAGCTACTGCGAACAAATCTTCGAATTCCTCCGCAATAAGATCACCGTTTCCAAGCCTACCGATCCTGCCAGTGGAGATCGGGTTGATGTTCTGCTCATGAACGCTCCGGGCAACCGTCATACCCTGGCAATTCGTATTCTGGCTGCTTGGTGCGCCGGGGAAGGAATTCCGGCTCGGGTTGTTGATCCAATTCCGGCGATCGAAGATCTTGTTAGGTTAGTCGGTGAGAGCCGTCCCCGCCTGGTTCTGGTTTCGATCGCTCTCTCTGAACAGCATCCGGCGGTCGCCCGGCTGGCTGAACGCATAGCGGATTTGCCAGGCCCTCACCATCCAAAGATCTTTGTCGGTGGATACGCGGTCAAGATGAACCTGGTCGCGCCGATCCCAGGCGCTTATCTCGAAACTGACATCAATTCAATTAGAGATGAGTTCGGCAATTAGACGTGTGAAACGGCGATCGGTTTAGTCGACCATTCGGCCTTCTTTATCATCTAACTTGCGCAGCGAGTGGAAGGGGCTCGCGAAGAACCCTTGAAGGATTAATTTATGGACGAAAAAACAAGAGCCTCGGAAACTTCGCCTAAGCAGCCTGCTGAGAGCGCAACTGCGAACCAACATCTCTCCACAACTGCAACCATTCTGCTGGTGGATTCCGACCCGGTTATGCGTGCTGTTTTTCGAGACGCACTCCAATCCCCAGGATATTGGATATTGGAGGCAGGCGACTTGGGTGTGGCCGTGGATCGCCTGGATGAAGCACACCCTGATCTCTTGATCATTCGGCCATACATCAGCGGCATGCCCGGCCGCACCGCTGCCAATTACTTGCAATCCAGACAACATGGGCTGCCAGTTCTCATCGTAGGGGGTTTTGTCGAAGATGAGCGGCTGATCAATCAGAGCGCAATCGAGGAGTTTTTCACGTTCCCTCAGGCATTTAGCCGAAGCGCGCTGCTGGCCAAAGTCAAAGATGTCCTGGCTCAAGTAAGCGCTCCCCGCGCGAAACGGACGGCGTAGCCTCTCGGAATTGCAGCAGAATCGTACCGACGACTCGCATCCAGCCTCCACATCAAGGTGACGGCTACGCGATAAAACAAACCTGTCGACAACGAGCATTCCCGGAACAGGATAGTGAGTGCCTGGGCGATTTATAGACAGTAATCGCTCCAACCATCACGGAATGAACAATGCAAGCCCCTAAAAATGGTGTGAATGGGCACTCGTCCATGGAACTTGGCAGGATTTCACGATGGCGTCTAATTCGGACGCAGGAAGTGCGACGCTGTCATCGGACTGTCCCGGCCTAAGGTCCTTCATGATGCTCAACCCAACAACCTCTCCCTGCATGTCGAGCAAAGGTCCGCCTGTGTTTCCCATGGTGATAGCGGCGTCGGTTTCGAGCCACTCCGCAGAATTCTTGTCGTGGGCTAACTTGGTATCAAAGGCTCCGGTCACGCGGCCTTGTTTAACGACAGCCGCACTCGTCTCAATACCGGACGTACCAAGCGCGATCACATCAATTCCAGATTTGAACGCGTTGTTCAACGGCAGGAATTTGAACCCCGAACCAGAAACCGTCAGCACATTCACTCCACCCGGCCCTCCACCAACATTCCAACAGGTGCCGAAAGTCTGGATGGGCCGTCCATTCGGGAGAATAATGGTGGCGCCACTCCAGCCTTTAACCCCGGTTATATCGGAAGTCGCAACGACGCCGTTTTCCCGGACTAAGAATCCGCTCCCAATCCCTCCGTCTCTGGCAACAATCATCACCATGGCCCCCCGCGCGTCTCGCATCACCCGCTGCACCGCGTCTGTTTGAGAAGCCTCTTGCTCTTCAATCGCGTCGAGCTTTGCGCTGTAATCCCGCTGCGGCAGCGCAAAGTAGCCATACGTCACCGGGCCGGTGTTCATCTCATTCACAGAGGCTAGTTCCATCTTCGTCGCTAGGGGGATGTAGCCTTCTTTCGCAAAGACGAGTTGAACTGAAGTGCGTTGGCTTCGCAACAGCACCTTGCCACCAACGTCACAGCCGGTGAACATTAACGTCTTGGGAGTGGCACCTATGGAAACGCCATCCATAAAGACTTCAGCACCGGGTGGATCACTCGCAAAGTTCACGGGAATGTAGACACTCTTTAAGCCATCGCAATCAGCAAGTATCGACGTCCCGTAAAAGGTTCCATCCCGGTCATGCTTACTCACGGATTGAGTCTGTCCCTGTGCCCGCGAACCACTCGCAAGTGCAAATACAAGAATCGCGGCCAGCAATCTCCCCATAGCAACACCTCGCAGCAATTACGTGCGATTGTCCCGCCAACTCTGGCCGAAAGCAACCATTTGCCCATAATGGACGATAACAGACCAAGGCACTCACTATCCCCATTGGGGAACCGCCGGGCCAGTGCAGAACTGGAAATGAAGGCTTTAGTTGTGCAGAGCCCCCGGTTCGCGCGTAGCAGCCCAAACCGGGGGCATTGATTTTTATTTGATGATTCCGACTCAGAACTTCAGCACAAGCCCGGTTGAGAACCGCCCATCGTCCTGCCGTGAGCCATTAAAGCGAGTCTGCAAATCATCTAGCTGCACTCGCCAGCTCACCCGCGGAATCAGGTGGTAATCGATCCCGCCGCCGACCGCATCCGCAAAATCCGTCTCGCTGTTCGAGAACCCGAAATCGGATTCATTGACATGGGCTGCTCCGATCAGAATGTGTGCAAATGGCCGGATCTTCCCGGTCGAGAACGACACGCGCGGCCCAAATAAATAGCTCTGCACCCGAGTCGAGGCATTCACCCCCAGGTATGGGTCCGGCAGCGAGCCATACTGCGCGCTCACATCGGCGACAATCCCCACATAGGGCAGAAACTTACCTTCTACCGACCCTTCCCAGCCATTCAGATTTCCCCGGTTGTCCGCCCCGGTATCGGCACGATTGTACGAGTATCCCAAGAAAACATTTCCCGACGTCGGAATCTGTGCGAAGCCGGCAGCGGTCATCATCATCACTAGCGCGAATACAATTGAAATTTTTTTCTGCAAAACAGCCTCCAGCCTTGTAAACCCAACTTGCTCGACTGGGTTGCGAATAAAGTTGCGAATAAAGTTGCGCATAAAGTTGCGCATAAAGTTGCGAATTACGCTACGAATTCTGTCGCAATTTGCGGTGCACGGGTAGCCCCCATCCGCCCGGCCGTTGGGCGAATGTGGGGTACGATTTGCTGACCTCCATCACGATGCGAACAACTTCTGATTTTCCTGACGAACTGCCTTACCATCCCTCAGACGACGAAACTTGGATAGTATTTTCCCGATTCGGAACCCACCTCCGCCCCTTTTCCCTCATCCATATACTTCCTGGTAAACTCCCCGCGAATTTTGCTGGCGAGTCAATCAATCCTTACCCTCCCAACCATTGACCATTGAGTCAATCGTTCCCGGGACAGAGAACATCCTTACATTCGCCTGAAAATCCGGAGAACTCCGCTCCGAGCCTCTGTTTTTGCGGCTCAGACGAACTTTTCTACACAAATGTTAAAATGGTGAGTAACTTCAGCGCAGCCTCGCAATTCGTGCGGGCGTTTGGACTTCGAAAGCACAGCATGGACCGCACCTCGATTCGGAACTTCGCGATCATCGCGCACATCGACCACGGCAAGACCACGCTCTCCGACCGTATGCTGGAGATCACTGGATCGCTCAGCGCCCGTGAAATGGCCGGTCATGAGCAGGTCCTCGACGCCATGGAACTCGAACGCGAGCGCGGCATCACCATCAAAGCCCACGCCGTCCGCATGATGTACCTCGCCAAAGACGGCCACACCTACCAGCTCAACCTCATCGACACCCCCGGCCACGTTGACTTTTCCTACGAGGTTTCACGTTCGCTCGCCTCCTGCGAAGGCGCGCTGCTGGTCGTCGATGCCACCCAGGGTGTGGAAGCGCAGACCCTGGCAAACAGCTACATCGCCATCAACCACGGCCTCGAAATCATTCCCGTCATCAACAAGATTGATCTTCCCAGCTCCGATGTCGAGCGCACCAAAGAAATGATCGAAAGCGCTGTCGGCCTCGACGCATCCGGCGCCCTGTGCATCAGCGCCAAAACCGGCGAGGGCGTAATCGAAGTTCTTGAGCAGATCGTGCACCGGGTACCTCCGCCAAAAGGCAACATCGACGCGCCCCTGCAAGCCCTGATCTTCGACTCCTGGTTCGACAGTTATCGTGGCGTCGGCGTGCTTGCCCGTGTCGTCAACGGCCGTCTTTACAAGGGCCAAAAGATCAAACTTATGGCCAAGGGCACCACCTTTCTCGTCGATAGCATGGGGGTGTTGACGCCTAAACCTGAAGAGATCGGCGAGCTTACTGCGGGCGAGGTTGGATTCTTCTTTGCCACCATGAAGACGGTAGGCGATGTGAAAATCGGCGACACCATTACCGATGCCGACAAGCCGGCAATCGAGGCTATGCCTGGCTTTGAAGACATCAAGCCAATGGTTTTCGCCGGCCTTTACACGGTTGATTCGCATGAGCACGGGTTGTTGCGCGATGCGCTGGAAAAGCTGCGTCTCAATGACGCATCATTCTTCTTCGAGCCGGAGAGTTCGACCGCGCTCGGCTTTGGATTTCGCTGCGGCTTCCTCGGCCTGCTCCACATGGAGATCATCCAGGAGCGCCTGGAGCGCGAGTACGATCTGGATCTCATCATCACCGCGCCCAGTGTGCGCTACGTCGTAACCCTCACCAGCGGCGAAACGCTTGAAGTGGACAATCCTTCGCGCTGGCCCGATCCCACTCTTATCGACAAGATTAAAGAACCGATCATCACCGCAATGATCCTTACCGCCGAAGAGTATGTCGGTGGAATCCTGAAGCTCGTGGAAGAGAAGCGCGGCAAGCAAAAGAACTTTGAGTACGTCGGATCCAGTCGTGTCATGCTCACCTACGAACTTCCGCTGAACGAGATTGTGCTCGATTTCTACGATCGGCTCAAAACCGTGTCGCGCGGCTACGCTTCGCTGGACTATCACCTCTCCGGGTGGTGGGAGTCGCCGATGGTGAAGCTCGACATTCTGGTGGCGGGCGACGCCGTCGATGCGCTCTCTATCATCGTGCACCGCGACTACGCCTATGAGCGCGGCAAGGCGCTCGTCTCGAAGATGCGCGAACTCATCCCAAGGCAACAGTTCGAGGTTGCGATCCAGGCCGCCATCGGAGCCAAAATCGTGGCGCGCGAATCCGTAGCGGCGTTACGCAAGAACGTGATCGCCAAGTGTTATGGGGGAGATATCTCCCGCAAACGTAAGTTGCTGGAGAAGCAAAAAGCCGGCAAGCGCCGCATGAAGCGAATCGGCAAAGTGGACATTCCGCAGGAAGCTTTCCTTGCCGTCCTGCGCGTCTCCAGCGATGAAAGCTGATCGGGCCCAAGTCGTTCCAGCGAAAACGCCTTTCGGACAGCTCATCGAGCGCTCCAGTTCCCTGGGTTATTGCATGGGCAAAGTACATTTGCAAGTGTCGATGTGTGCAAAACTCGCCCAGCGCGTTTTTGCAAAACGAAAGATCATCCTCGTCAAGAACATTTTTAGTTTTCTTGTATGTGACTGAAACTAGAACAATTGGCGTTGGTTTGTCGAACTTTCCCCAGCTCAGTTACGCTGTCATCTGCTATTCATAATCTAATTCTTCGTAATTCTGCACAGTTTTTCCACATTTTCGCTGGATTGATTTCTTTCACGAATGCAGAAGAAAAGGCCGCCTTTTGGGAGGCGGCCATAAGGTCAACTGTCTGCCCTATTTAGGGGCAGTGACCGGAGCAGTGGGTTTGGCGGAAGCCGCAGGCTTGGCCGGAGCGGCAACGCCGGACTGGGTATTGTAGGCCTCCACCACGGGCTTGGTGATATCGATCGAGGTATCGGCCCACAGAACCGGGCTCGACTGACCGGAGATATCCAGAACCAGGGTGAAGTTATTGGCCTTGGCATATTTGTCTAGAACCCCGACCAATTTTTGGCCGATGCGGTTGGCAATTTCATTCTGCTGCGCCTGAATGTCCGTATTCGCATCTTCGTAATTGCGCTGCAAAACCTTCTTCTTGGCGTCGATCTGCTTCAGCAACTCGCCACGAGCATCTTCGTTGAGTTTGTCGCCCTGGGCGTTGAACTTCTTCTGAAGCTCGTCAACTTCCTTATTCAGATTTTCCAATTCGATGCGCTTTGGGTCGAATTTCTTCTGGAGATCCTCGAAATCGCGTTGCCCCTCGTTGGAGTTAACAATGGCAGCCTGAATGTTAATGATGCCGACCTTGGTAGCCGAGGAAGCTGCGGCAGCCGCAGGAGCAGCAGACTGGGCGAAGGCGGGAACGCTGAGAATAAGTGCTAGCGCCACGGCCGGGATCAAACGTGCAAAGTTGCGATTCATCGAAATTAGCCTCAACTCCTCTAAGAGCTTACGGAGATTCCGCAGAAACCTTTCAGCAGGCGGGCGAGCATAAATTCCAGCTCCAGCCCTGGTCGAAAATCCTCTGACGGATGTTCCGGATTATAGGTTGTGGGAAAAATAGCGTCAAACAGCAATTGCAGTGCCTGAGCCTCTTTCCCAATAATTGACCCAACTACTAAAACGTAGTGGCCACGGTAAATCGGAATGTCTTTCTCGGCTCCCGAATCCGATAAGACGGATTATAGGTTGCGAGGGTGTTCAGGTACGTATATTCTCCCGCTGCACCGGCCGGGAACATGTCACGCGTGAGCAAGTTCGGCGCCAGCGCCGGTGTATCCACGCGCAACGGATTGTAGGCATAGTAGAGCCGGAAGGGTGCATTTACCACCGGCAGAATCACCTGCAACTCGGCGCCGGTGGACATACGTACGACATAGTTCGTATGCGCCAGCGGCGTCAGGTTCTGGTTAAACTTCAAGAACTGCGTTCCCGTGCAGGTCGCGTTGATCTGATTGTTTATTTCGGTCACCACGGGAGGGGCAGGGCAACCGAATGGGGTTGCGTCGAGTTGGCTGAACTGTTGGTCACTCAGGCGCAACTGTGACTGACGCACGGCCATGTTCATGCCGGTATCGGCGAAGAACGCCAGCGTCACCGGTCCTACGATCGGGATGCGGTATTCGACGTTGCTCACCAGGCTGGTATCGCCGCCCGGATAAACCAGACGGGTGATTGGCACCGTGATCTGCCAAGGTCCAACGCGGGGATTGCTGGGGTCCGCCAGAACCACGTTGCCGTCGGGGTTAGTCAGGTTGACCGTCACCTTGTCGGCGATCAGGGCAGTGGGCGAAGCCGAGCGGATATCAAAGCCACGCAGATCGGTATCGCCACCTTGGAAGAAGCGTTCGAAGGGAGGAGCCGTCTTGCCGCCCCATCCGGTGATGAACGAACCCTGCAAACGAATACCCAGAGTTTGCATCCCTTCCTTGTTCGGACGGAAGCCCTTCATCGGAATGAACTGTTTGAATTCGCCAATCGGGCGGACGTCTGCCACGTTACCGCCAATACCGGCGATGTCCATGCCCATAAAGTAGCTGCGTCCGCGATGGGGGCGCATAGGATTATCGATCGTGCTGCTGCTGAAGCTGGGAACCAGCTTGCTGGTCTGGATTCCCTGCAGGGCGTTCGGTCCGCCGACGTTACGGAATGCCAGAAATTCAAAATAATCCTGGGACGCCGTCGTGTAAGTGGTAATGGTCGAGGTATCGAACGAATAAGTCAGTCCGATGCGCTTGAACGAGCGGTGCAGCGGATAGCTGGTCGAGACCGTGAAGCCGGTGCTCGACTGCGAATAGTTCTGCAGCGAGTTCAGATAAGCGGTGGGCAGAGTCAGCTTCTGCCCCGAGGATATGCTGGCCTGCTGGGCCTGGTTATATTTGAAGCTGCGCGTAAAGACCGTGAAGCCAAGTTGGATCGGCTTATCCAGGAAATACGGCTCGGTGAAGCCGAACATCGCATCCCGCTGGTAGGTTCCGAGTGACGCCGAAAGCGTAAGCGTTTCGCCCAGTCCCAGGAAGTTGTTGGTCTGGTAGTTCAAGCCGACGAATGCGCCCGACAATCCACTCACGCCACCATTCAGGCCAATCGAATTCTTGCCTTTTTCCTTGACCTTGAGGTTGATATCCACGGTGTTGTCGGCAACGTCCTGATGAACTTCCGAATCCTGTTCCGGCTTCAGCGTCTCGAAGTAGTTCAACTGGTTGAGGCGCAACAGGCTGACTTCCCAGAGACGGGAGTTGTAAACCTGGCCTTCCTCAAGGGCAAGTTCGCGGCGAATCACTTTGTCACGCGTCGTCGTGTTGCCGGAGAATTCGATGCGGCGCACGAAGAACTGCTTGCCTTCATCGATATCGATCTTCAGCGTGATGGTCTTGTGCTCTTCATCAATTACCGTATCCGGAATGTTGGTCTCATTGATGTAGCCCAGGGAGCCATAGGCCTTACGTAGTTCGTCCAGCCCCTTGCTAACGAGCGTGCGATTGAACCAGTCGCCGTCTTTGATTTTGAAGAGACGGCGCAGCGCAGCCGTGTTGGTAATCGCCTTGTTGCCGGTGAAGGTGACTTCCTTCAGATGGTAGCGATCGCCCTCTTCCACTGGAACCGTAATATCCACTGACTTGCCGTGCCGCGCCTTGAACGGAAAGTACCAGGCAACGCCGCTGACGTCGCGAATCTTGGTTTTGGGATCTTCGACGATGGCCTTGAAGTAACCCTTGTCCTGGTAGGCAAAGCGCACGCGTTCGGCGTCTTCGCTGAGCTTGGTGGCATCAAAGGTGCGCGCAAACAGGTTCTCCAAGATGATCGAGTGCGGAATGCCGATCGGTTTGGAGTTGTGCATGGCGGCGCGCAGGTAGCGCGTGGGCACCTTCTTGTTGCCTTCAAATTTAATTTCGCCGACCTTCACCTTGGGACCTTCTTTAATGTTGAAGGTGATGCCGACGGCGGCCGGGGGAATCTGACGGATTTCGGTGGTGATGGTGGCGAACTGACGCCCGTGCGCGGCGAGCAGTTCTTTCAGTACGACTTCGGCTTTCTTTACCCGGGTGGGGTCGAACTGGCTCTCCTGGCTGAGCCCCACCTTGAGTTCCTTGAATTTATCCAGCACGTCGCTTTGCGAAACCGCATTGAGTCCGATGTATTTAATTTCACGAATGGTCGGTTTTTCCTTCACGTATACGTGAAGAATCCAACCCTTGGAGCTTTCTTCGCGCTCGATGCGAAGATCGTCAAAATAGCCCGAATTCCATAGCGAGTTGAAATCGCGCTCCAGGCCCGCGGGATCGTAGACATCGCCCGGACGGGTAAACATGCGGGAGCGAATGGTGTCGGCCGGGATGCGCCGATTGCCGTGGATTCGTATGTCTTCGATAATGCCCTGTTGAGCGAAAGCCATGCCGCCAAGCAGCATGATCACCAGACAGTAGCGAAGCAACTGGAACAACCCGCATCCAAAGGGGCGGCTCAGGTGAGGCGTGGCGCAGACGTAATCAGTGCGAAGAATGGCGAGACCCTCATGCGTAAATCTTGGGCGCGGAAGGTCCAATTATACAGGGCAATGTGCTCACAACGCCATGGCGCGCAAGGATACTCGCCGTCTTCGCTATCTTTGCTTCGTAAATCGCTGATTGGGGTTCAGACCTTTTCGACCTCCACCAGTGCCGAGTAAAAAGTCGCACCTCTTCCCATATCGGTCAGGCGGTCGCTGGTAAGGACGTTGACATTGTTGCCGCCCGGGGACAAGCGTGCCCAATCGAGATAGGCCGAGACCACTCCGGGAGGCACACTGCCGTCCACGCGGGCGTGCAAAACCAGTTCGCCGCGGTCATTGTGAACCCGGAGGGAATCGCCGTCCGTGATGCCGCGCGCCGACGCATCCACAGCATTCATCTGCAGTTCAAATCGCCGTTCCATCTTCTGGTGGCCGGCCAGATTGCAGAAAGTCGTGTTGAGGAAGTTGTCATGCTTCCGCGCGAGCAACTCCAGCGGGTATTGCCCGGCCCGGTCGCCATGGCGCGATTCGGTGGGCGCGATGTACGCCACGACCGGGTCCAGGCCTGAGGCCGCCAATCGCCCGCTGTACAACTCGGCCTTGCCGCTTGGCGTGGCGAAGCCGTTTGCGAAGGGAAGATATGCGCCATCGGAGCGGGGAACGTTCAGTGGGATGGAGTGTTCGCGCTCCAATGCCTCGCGGCTGATGCCCGCAAGAAACTCGTGGCCCGGTTTGAGCCCGTCGAGGTCGAGTGCATCGTCGATCAATTCATCGTCGGAGGCGCGGAGACATTCATCCTCCAGGCCCATGCGCGCCGCCACGCGCCGGAATACTTCCGCGTTGCTGCAGGATTCGCCCAGCGGTTCGATTGCCGTACCGGAAAGCTGTAAATGGAGGTGTCCATAGGAAGCCACCAGATCCTTGTGTTCCAGAAAGGTCGTCGCCGGCAGGACGATGTCGGCGTAGTCCGTTGTGTCGGTAAAAAACTGTTCGTGCACCACGGTGAACAGATCGGGACGCTGCAAGCCCTCCACCACCAGGTTATGGTTGGGGCAGACCGCCGCGGGATTCGAGTTATAAACGAACAACGCCTTCACCGGCGGTGCCAGCGTCGCGTCGGTCAGCAATTTGCCCAGTTGATTCATGTTGAGGATACGCGCCGGACGGCCAAGGGTCGCGGTCATCAGGTCTTCGCGCTGCAGGGCTTGCTTGTTGAGCGCGAAGGTGCCGGAGGTGGAGAGCGTCAGGCCGCCACCTTGCTTTTTCCATGCTCCGGTGATTGCGGGCAACATGGTGATGGCGCGCACCGCCATGCCGCCGTTCTCGCTGCGCTGCACGCCATAGTTCAGGCGGATAACCGCGGGACTGGCGCTGGCATATTCGCGCGCCAGTTTCACAATATCCGCGGCGCTGAGCCCGGTAATCTCTGCCACCCGCTCAGGCGTATATTCGGTGACGCGCTTCCTGAGTTCCTCGAAGCCGGTGGTGTGCGCCGCCACATAGTCCGCATCGTGCAGATCGTTCGCGATGATGTAGTTCATCAGTCCCAGCGCCAGGGCAACGTCAGTCCCGGGACGGATCGCCAGGTGCCACTCGGCAACCCGTGCCGTGCGCGTACGGAACGGATCGATCACCACCAGCTTTGCGCCATTGCGGCGGGCCTCTTCGACGAATGGCCACAGATGAATATTGTTGCCGTGAATGTTCGCGCCCCAGGCGATGATGTAGCGCGCATGCACGAAATCTTCGGGCGGGACGCCGTACTTCGCTCCGTTCACGCTGACCAGGGCAACGCCTCCAGCCTCCGAACAGATCGTGCGCTCCAGTTGCGAAGCTCCCAGACGATGAAAGAAGCGCCGGTCCATCCCATTGCCGTGGATCTGGCCCAGCGTGCCGCCATAAGAAAAAGGAAGGATGGATTCGGGACCGAATTCCGCCGACACAGCCTGCAGTTTGGCGGCAACTTCGTCCAACGCTTCGTCCCAGGAGATCCGCTCGAAAGCCCCCGAACCGGCGCTGCCCTTGGGCGCAACCCTTCGCATGGGATACAGCAGGCGATCGGGCGAGTACACGCGATCCAGGTACTTGGCTACTTTGCCGCAGAGAAATCCGCGCGTGACCGGATGATCCGGGTTGCCCTCCACGCGGGTGGCCCGTCCATTCTCAATTGTAACCAGGACGGAGCAGGCATCAGGGCAGTCGTGCGGGCAGGCGGTGTGAACAATGCGGGACATGACGGATTATACCCACATTTCCAGCGGTGATTCTCGCTTCTTGGCCACCTTCAGGCCGTCTGCGCGGCGCTCTGGCGCAATTGCGTCCGGCGCCATGCCGAATATCCGGCAATGCACAGGAGAATGAAGACCGCATAGAAAGAGGATGCTAGGTAGAGATGCTTGTAGAGAAACAACCCAACATTGATGAGATCCACCGCGATCCAGACCAGCCAGTTCTCCAGTAGCTTGCTCCCCGCCATGTACTGCGCCGCCAAGGCGAGCACGGTCGCCAGTGAATCTCCGGTAGGCACGTTGCTATCCGTGTAGTGGCAAAGCACCTGGTAGACTGCCATCCACGCGATCGGAGTCAGCGCCAGCAGGGTTATGCCAACCGCTTTCGGCGTGGTGCGAACCGGCAACGTTGCCATGCCTTTCGGGGAATGGCTCCAGCGCCACCAGCCATAAATGGCGATTGCTATATAGAAGAGTTGCAGGCAGGAACCGGCATACAGCTTGGCACGCCAGAACATCACGAAAAACAGCAGATTGTTCGTAATCCCGACGGGCCAGGTCAGAATGTTTTCCTTCGCCGCCAGCATTACGCAGACCGCGCCGGTCAGGACTCCGAAAATTTCCACGGGCGACATACGATGATGATAACCGCACCGCACCCAACCAACATCGTCCACTCGCAATCGAGCCTGGGATCTTCCCAGGCTCGCGCTCGTGCGAATACGCTGCCGGCCGTCGTCAGACCTGCATGACTTCCTTTTCCTTCACCTTGAACATCTCTTCCATCTTCTTGATTTCGTCGTCCGTGATCTTCTGCATCTGATCGAGTGAGCCGCGTTCCTCATCCTCGGAGATTTTCTTGTCCTTCATCGCCTTTTTAATGGCTTCATTGCCGTCACGGCGGATATTGCGAATCGCGGTGCGATGCTCCTCCAGCACTTTGTTGAGGTGCTTCACCATATCCTTGCGGCGGTCCTCGGTGAGAGCCGGCACGGGTACGCGGATCACCTTGCCGTCATTCATCGGATTAAAGCCGAGATCAGAGCTGCGGATAGCCTTTTCAACGGCCCCCATGAGCGACATATCCCACGGCGTTATGGTGATGAGTTGCGGCTCCGGCGCGCTGATGTTGCCGACCTGGGTGAGCGGCACTTGCGAGCCGTAGGCGTCCACATGAACGCTGTCCAGCATGTGCACGTTGGCCCGGCCGGTACGCTGCGAAGTCAGTTCCTTGCGGAACGCCTCGACCGCCTTATCCATGCGCGTCTTGAGCTGAGTGAAGGTTTCTTTGAGGGCGGGCAGTGCCGCCATGCTGATCTGAGCCATAAGGTGTACTCCGTACAAGCGAGCCGATTATAAACCGGCATCTCAGTGCTGCGTACTCTACCAAATCCGGTGCCTCGGGAAAACCCCGTTACCAATCAGCTTCCCTCGCCCAAACACCGCAACGGACATATTCCTTCGAACGCCAGCAAGCCCGCAATCAGGCGGTTACAATCGAGCCGATTTTTTCGCCCAGGCACACCCGACGGATGTTGCCATGATTATTGAGGTTGAAAATCAGGATTGGCAAATTGTTCTCCCGGCACAGGCTGATCGCCGTCGCATCCATCACCCGCAGTCCCAGCTTCAGAACGTCGGTAAAGGTGATGGTGTCGAACATCTTCGCGCTCTTGTCCTTGAAGGGATCAGAATCGTAGATGCCCTCAACCTTGGTGGCCTTCATAATAACTTCCGCCTTGATCTCCATCGCACGCAGCGAGGCGGCCGTATCGGTGGAGAAGTAAGGATTGCCCGTCCCGGCGCCGAAGATCACAACACGATCTTTTTCGAGATGCCGGATGGCGCGCCGCCGGATGAAAGGCTCGGCCACTTGCTTCATCTCAATCGCACTCATCACGCGCGTAATTACATCCTGCTTTTCAAGAGCGTCCTGCAGGGCCAGCGCGTTGATCATGGTAGCGAGCATGCCCATGTGATCGGCTGAAACCCGGTCCATGTCTTGCGCCTGCTCGGCGACGCCGCGGAAAAAGTTACCCCCGCCCACCACCAGGCCAATCTGAACGCCAAGCCGGTGTACATCGGCAATTTCGGCGGCAATTTCGTGGACCCGGGTGTTATCAACACCAAAGCCCTGGCCCGCTGCCAGTGCCTCGCCGGAGAGTTTCAGGAGAATGCGCTTATAAATGGGATCTGCCATGGTCAGTACCTTTACGAGTGTAAATGATAAAACTCGAAGCCCGCCCGGGGTTTGCTTTTTGAATGCGCGGAAAGTGGCCCATTGTTGCACGCAGAGAAACGGGGCGGAATTGGTCCGCCCCGCTGGTTGCGACAAACACGGTTTTCTGAACTACTCGGCCTTTTCGGCCGCGGCCTGCGGCTTGGCGATGGCAACGGTTTCAGTCGCTTCTCCCACCTTGAAACGGGCGAAGCGGCGCACCGAAATATTTTCGCCCAGTTTGCCGATCACGGTCGCGATGAGTTGCGAGATCGTAACACTCTGCTCCTTGATAAAGGGCTGCTCCAGCAGGCAAACTTCCTCGTAGAACTTGCCCATCTTGCCTTCCACGATCTTCTCAATGACCGGGGCCGGCTTGCCGGTGGCGGCTGCCTGGGCGCGGAAGATGTCCTTTTCTTTTTCCAGGTCGGCTGCGGTCACGTCCTCCTTGCGAACGAAGCGCGGGTCGACGGCGGCAATGTGCATGGCGATGTCATGCACCAGACCCTGGAATTCGGCGGTGCGGGCGACAAAATCGCTCTCGCAGTTCACTTCCAGCAGCACGCCAATTTTTCCCCCGGCGTGGATGTAGCTGGTAACCACACCCTCGCTGGTCGCGCGCGCGGCTTTCTTCTGGGCGCTGGCCATGCCACGCTTACGCAGCACAATCATTGCCTGCTCGATGTTGCCATTCGCCTCTTCAAGCGCTTTCTTGCAGTCCATCATAGGGGCGCTGGACTTTTCGCGGAGCTCTTTAACCATTGTTGCGGTAATCTCTGCCATTACAAAACCTTTCTTGGATCAGTGCGGCCGGGCAAGGCCAGGCTCCTGGATTGCTTGTAACAATACACAATACTGATTCTCGCAAAACGACCCGCGCCGAAGAGTGCAGCGCGGGTCGCTTTTCACGAAATATTCGCGAATGCCCCGTCGGGGCTGCGGACTTACCGCGACTCCACCTCTACATCGCTTTCAGCAACCGCCGTCTCGACCTTGCGCACACCCTTGCCAAGCACTTCTTCCATGTTGACGTCTTCGGCGGGTGCAGCTTCGGTGGAAACCGCTTGGGCTGCGGCGGCTTCTTCGCTTGCCGTGACCCCGGCGGCCAGTTCGGCGCTCTGCTTATCGGTCGCGGCCTGCGAACCTTCCACTACCGAATCGGCAATCTTGGAGGCAAACAGGCGAATGGCGCGCAGTGCGTCATCGTTGCCAGGAATGATGTAGTCGACTTCGCTCGGATCGCAGTTGGTGTCAACCACGGCAACCACCGGAATTCCAAGCTTGCGGGCTTCCTTCACCGCGATCTGCTCCTTGTTGGAGTCGATCACGAAGAGCGCGTCAGGAAGACGGTTCAGAGTCTTGATGCCGGCGAGGTTGGCCTGGAGGTGCTTGCGTTCGCGCTCCAGCTTTACAACTTCCTTCTTGGGCAGCAACTCATAGCGGCCATCGGTCGCCATTTCGTCGAGTTCCTTCAGCCGCTTTACCGACTTCTGCACGGTCACCCAGTTGGTGAGCAGACCGCCCAGCCAGCGCTGGTTAATGTAGAACATTCCGCAGCGCGTTGCCTCTTCGGCGATGGCTTCCTGCGCCTGGCGCTTGGTCCCCACAAACAGGATCGAGCGGCCTTCGGCGGCGTTGTCCTGCACAAATTTCGACGCTTCCTTGAACATCTTCAGCGTCTTCTGCAGGTCGATGATGTAAATGCCATTGCGCTCGCCAAAGATGTATTCCTTCATCTTCGGATTCCAGCGCTTAGTTTGATGCCCGAAGTGCACACCAGCTTCGAGCAATTCCTTCATGGTGATATTAGCCACTGAACCTCCTTCGATGGATTTGCATTGCCTGCTTGCGCCATGAGTGCGCCAGACAATTCAATTCCCGTTGCCCGCCCCGGATAAGCGGGAGCGGGAAGATTTTTTGGTTCCGGACACAACAAAGAGCCGTGCGCCGCCGGAACCTGCAGCGCAGGGCGAAAACTCTAGCACAACTTGTGTAACAACGCCAAAAAACCAGAGCAGCAACACGGACGCAGGCTCCGGCCGAACCGGAGCCTGCCCACGGTTTAACGCTTGCTGAACTGGAAGCGCTTGCGGGCGCCCTTCTGGCCGTACTTCTTGCGCTCTTTCTGCCGCGCATCGCGCGTCATAAAGCCTTCGGCCTTCATCTTTGCACGCAGTTCAGGGTTGAACTCCTGGAGAGCGCGGGCAATGCCCATGCGGACCGCTCCAGCCTGGGCCGTGATGCCGCCGCCGGAGCAGTTGGCAATCACGTCGAAGCTGTTGACAGTCTCGGTAAGAATCAGTGACTGGCGGGCAATGATGCGCTGCACGTCGGTCACGAAGTGCTCCTCGAAGGCCTTGCCGTTCACCTTGATGATGCCGGTGCCGGGGCGGAGGAAGATGCGGGCTACGCTCGATTTACGGCGGCCCGTTCCATAGTATTGAACCAGTTCAGCCATGCGATGTTAATCCTTAAGAGGTTACGCGACCGGAGCAATCGCCTCAGGCTTCTGAGCCTGGTGCGGGTGCTTGTCATCGCGGTAAACCTTGAGCTTAGTGGCCATGGCACGGCCCAGCTTTGATTTGGGCAGCATGCCTTCAATGGCTTCCTGCACAATCAGCTCGGGTTTGCGAACCAGACGCTTGGAAAATTCTTCTTCCCGCAGACCGCCGGGGAAACCGGTGTAATGACGATAAACCTTGGCGTGAGCCTTCAGCCCGGTCAGTTTCACCTTGCTGGCGTTGATGACTACGACATGGTCGCCGGTGTCGAGAAACGGCGTATAGCGGGGGTTATCTTTGCCGCTGAGGATGCGCGCGACGCGCGTAGACAGTCGTCCGAGGGTCTGCCCATCGGCATCGACAACGTACCACTTGCGCGCAATCTCCCCCTTGGGGAAATAGGTTGACATTCCAAACTCTCCCAGATGTAAAAACCAACGAATGAGAAGACCTCTACGGTCTCGCTCCGCCTGATTCCGGCAGGCACCGCGACGCATCTCTACGATTTTTCTCGCAGAGGAGTTGAAGACCCAGAACATTGCTCTGGGGAGCTTCTGCACATGCGTGCGGGACAAACCGTCAGCAGAACCGCTTGCAGATCCCGGCCGGTGAGGCCGATGCGATCCACGACGACTGATTACCGTCAGGCGGGCAACCGCAGGACAGCCGAAAGACTATACGGTAGCGCATGCCAGAGTTGACTGTCAACGCCAGCAACGCGCGCGAGTATCCATAGGCGTATTCGCGCCCTGAATCCCGTTCCCGATCTCTCGCAGTATAGCACAAGAGAGCGGAAGGTCCGCTCCGTCGCAACTTGCGTGAGAGCAGTCGGCTTTCTGCCTTGCTCCGGCAAGCGCTTTGGATATCGTTGCTCAAGCCGTCTCTCTCAGCTAAACTGAACGTCATCTCAACCAGACTTGGAAATCCATGCAACCTGAGGACTCAAAGTTCGAAAGGCTCTTCCTGGGTGGTGACGAAGCTGTCGCCCTGGCTGCGCTGGATGCAAATGTAAAGCTAGGCACCGGTTATCCTGGCACGCCTTCGACAGAGATTCTGGAAACTTTCGAAAAACTGGGTGGGCAGGCTCAATGGGCTCCGAACGAGAAGGTCGCGCTGGAGGTTGGCATCGGGGCTGCATTTGCCGGAGCGCGCGCCCTCGTCACCATGAAACACGTTGGCCTGAATGTCGCGGCCGATCCTTTATTTACGGTTGCATACACCGGGGTGCACGGTGCCTTGATTGTGGTCTCCGCCGATGATCCGGGGATGGCCTCCAGCCAGAACGAGCAGGATAATCGCCGCTATGCAGTTGCCGCCGGAGTTCCCATGCTGGAGCCGGCCGACTCCCAGGAAGCCTATGACTTCACCCTTCGCGCCATAGAGATTTCCGAGCGCTGGCACATTCCCGTGCTGTTCCGCATGACCACCCGGGTGTGTCACTCCAAGTCGGTGGTGCAGCGTGGCGCGGCGATCCCGGCAGCTCGTCCGGCCCATTTTGCGCACGACATTCGCTCGCGGGTGATGATTCCGGCCTACGCTCGCCCGGCGCACCGGCGGCTTCGCGAAAAACTCGCGCAGATCGCGGAGTGGAATGAAACTTCAGGGCTGAACACCTTCATCCCAGGTTCCACCGAACTGGGCATCATCACCTCCGGCGTGTGTTACCAGCATGTGCGCGAGGCCTTACCGAAGGCGAGCGTACTCAAGTTGGGCATGACCTATCCCTTGCCACCGGAGTTGATGCGCAAGTTTGCCTCCGGCGTGGAGCGGTGCCTGGTGATCGAAGAAGGTGATCCATACCTGGTGGAGGGCGCTCGCATGGCCGGCATCGCCGTCGAGGGCAAGTCGGAAATGTACCGCTTCGGTGAATTGAACGTTTCGCGGGTGCGCCGCATCGTGGAACGCGATCTCTCGCCCGAGGCGAAGCCGGTTTCCGGCAAGCCTCCCGAACTGTGCCCCGGATGCCCGCACCGCACGGTATTTACCGCGCTCAAAAACCTTGACTGTTATGTGTCGGGCGACATCGGCTGTTATTCGTTGGGCGTCCTTCCACCATTTGAAGCCATGGATTCCTTGATTTGCATGGGGGCAGCGATCGGGGTTGGTCTCGGTATGCGTCACGTGCTTGCTCCAGAGGAGGCCAAGCGCGTGGTCAGCGTCCTGGGAGACAGCACGTTTGTCCACAGCGGAATTACCGGCTTAGTGGAGATGATCTATAACCCGCCGCCGACCGGGCACGTCCTGCTGATTCTGGATAACGGAACCACCGCCATGACCGGCCTGCAAGAACATCCCGGCACTGGACGTACCCTGGAACACACGAGCACCGGCAAGGTGATCTTTGAGGACCTGGTGCGAGCCCTGGGCGTGCGCAACGTCATCGTGGTTGACCCCACAGCCGACCCCAAGGCCTTCGAGGAACTGGTGCAGAGCGCGCTGAACAAGCCGGAACTCTCCGTGATCATTGCCCGCCGCAACTGTTTGCTGGCAGCGAAATCCATTCGCGAGTACGAGAGGTGTAATGAACAGCAGGTCAGCGGTGACTAATGGGGTGACTAATATCGTGGTGGCCGGGCTCGGCGGACAGGGTGTGCTGAGGGCTTCCGACATCCTGGCTGAGGTCGCATTCCTCTCTGGTCTGGATGTGAAAAAGAGCGAGCTCCACGGCATGAGTCAGCGCGGTGGTTCAGTCTCCAGCGACGTGCGCTTTGGTCCCAGAGTGTTCAGTCCCATGGTGCCCGAAGGCGAGGCCGATTATCTGCTGGTCACGCAGGAGGATCAGGTCGCGATCAATGTTGGCCTGCTGGCCAAGAACGGGGTCTTGATCCACCCTTCACAAGTGGAGACGGGCCAGTTGCAAAATCAAAAGAGCTTGAACGTAGCCTTGCTGGGAGTGTTGAGTCATCACCTGTGCTTCCCGGAAGAGGTGTGGACGGCAGCGATTCGGCATCACCTGCGCGAACCGCTGCACGAAGCCAATCTACAGGCATTTGCCTTGGGAAGGGGCGCCGGGAATCGTTGACATCGCAAACCAGTTTTTCTCCCGCCAGTGCGCTGGACTTTGTTCCTCGACGCGAATTGGAGCAGCTCCAGCTTAGACGTCTACAAACCGTGGTCGCGCTCTCGCATGAGAACGTGCCACTGTTTCGCGCCCGCATGAAAGAACGCGGACTCACTCCGGAAGATATTCTGTCGCTGGAGGATCTCGCGAAACTTCCCTTCACGGAGAAGTCCGACCTGCGCGACACCTATCCATTCGGATTGTTTGCCACTCCGATGAAGGATGTTGTTCGCCTCCATGCTTCCAGTGGAACCACCGGCAAACCCATTGTCGTCGCCTACACGAAAGCCGATCTCGATGTGTGGTCCTCGGTGGTGGCGCGCTCGTTCAGTGCGTGCGGGCTGTATGAGGGCGACATCATCCAGGTGGCGTACGGATATGGGCTCTTTACCGGCGGACTCGGCGCGCATTACGGGGCGGAGAGGCTCGGAGCCACGGTGGTGCCTACCTCGGTCGGCAACACCGACCGTCAGATCATGCTGATGAGCGACTTCGGCACCACTGCCATCTGCTGCACGCCCACATACTTTCTCCATATGATTGAGCGCGCCGGCACCATGGGAATCGACGTGCGCAAGTTGCCCTTGCGGGCCGGAATTTTTGGAGCCGAACCGTGGTCGGAAGGAATGCGTCAGCATATTGAGGAGCATTCCGCCATCAAAGCGTTTGATATTTACGGACTCTCCGAAATCATTGGTCCGGGCGTGGGTGTCGAATGCCTCTGCCAAAAAGGCTTGCACATTTTCGAGGACCACTTCTACCCCGAGATCGTCGATCCCGAAACCGGCAACTTGATGCCCGAGGGCGAGGCGGGCGAACTGGTCCTGACGACGCTCAGCAAGCAAGCGATGCCGTTGATTCGTTATCGCACCCGTGACATCACCGCCTTCCACACCGAGCCTTGTGAATGTGGACGCACGATTCGCCGGATTCACCGTATCGGGCAGCGTTGCGACGACATGCTGATCATCCGGGGAATTAACGTCTTCCCCTCGCAAGTGGAGTCGGTGCTGCTGGCCGTCGAGGGTACGCTGCCGCACTACCAGATCATCTTGACCCGCGAGCATGGACTGGACCAAATGGAGGTCCAGGTCGAAGTGACGCCCGAGTTGTTCACCGACACGGTGAGCGGTTTGGAAGCCTTGGAGCGGAGACTGGCCCAGGCCCTGGAGCGCGTGTTGCAGGTTCGTGTGCGGATCACCCTGGTGGAACCGCGCACCATTCAACGCAGTGAAGGAAAAGCCAAGCGAGTCATTGACCGGCGGCAATCATGAAGATCACTCAACTTTCTGTCTTTGTCGAAAACGCACCGGGCCACATTCTGGCTCCCTGCCGCGCGCTGGCCGACGCGGGCGTGAACATCCGCGCCTTGTCCCTGGCAGATGCCCAGAAGTTTGGTATCTTGCGGATGATTGTTTCGGATTGGCGTCAGGCAGCGACGATCCTTGAAGAGGCAGGCTTTTCGGCCAAGGCAACCGAGGTGCTGGCCGTGGAGGTTCCCGACCATCCCGGCGGGCTGTCTCAGGTGTTGGGAGCACTGCAGGGATCATCCGTCAACATCGAGTACATGTATGCCTTTCCCTTCGGTCGAGGAGAAAAAGCAACTCTTATCTTTCGCTTCGATAATCCTGATGCTGCGCTCGCCCAACTGCAGTCGGCTGGCATCAGTCTTATTCGGCGTAGCGAACTGGAAGAAGAATCGGACAGCCAGACGTAACAATACGAGGTGCCCGAGGGTGGCCCACATCCGCCCCGTCTTTGGGCGAATGTGGGGACGCGGTCAGCCCTGCAACCGCTTAGGGTCCGGGAGCGAGGGCGCCGATCTTCGCGGCCATAATGAAGTCGTTGCGATGGAGCCCGTGAATCTTGTGGGTCCAGAGAGTCACCGTCACCCGGCCCCATTCAGTGAGAATTGCCGGATGATGGCCTTCGGCTTCGGCCAGGGCGCCCACGCGATTGGTAAAGCGTAGCGCCTCCACAAAGTCCTTTACCGCAAATACCCGTTCCAACTGCGGAATGCCCCGGTTCTCCACCAGCATCCAGTCCGGAACCTGAGACTTCAGTTCCAGAATCTCCGCCTCGGTGACGAGCGGGGAATCGCGGCGGCAGGCGGTACACTTCTCATTGGTGAGCGCAGCCATGGCCACGGGTTCTACGCCACCCGCCGCAGTTCAGCTCCGGTGACTTCCTTCAGCCGGCCACTCTTCACGTTGAAAACGAAACCCCGGACTGTAATCTGCTGCGGAATCCACGGATGCGAGCGCAACTTGATCACTTGCTCACGGACGTTTTGCTCGACATCATTAAAGGCGTAAAACCGTGCCGGAGCCACCGCAAGTTTGCCCGTTGAATTCAGCAACCGGGTGCGGAGAGCGTTGTCCTTGAAGGTCAACATGCCGCAATCGGTGTGATTGATGATCATGACCTCCTGCGTGCCCAGGAGTTGCTCGGAGATGATCAGCGAGCGCACCACATCGTCGGTGACGATCCCTCCGGCGTTGCGGATGATGTGCGCTTCCCCGGTCTTCAGACCCAACATAGGTTCGATCGTAAGCCGAGCGTCCATGCACGCAACAATCGCAAGCTTCCGGCTCGGCGGCATTGCCAAATCGGCTCGATCGAAGCCGCGACTGTAGCTTTCGTTTGCCCTGATGGCATCGTCAATCGTGCTCATGATGTACCTCGTTAAGCCGTTAGAGCCCTCTCGAATCCGATAGAGTTGCATCCCGAAACGTCACTGGGCGCAGCCTCAAGGGCGGCCCTGCACCCAACGTTGCGCACGTTTCGCCTCTTGGCCGACTGGGCTGATAAGATCGAAGGCGGTGGTTCGAGGCTGTCGATGTTTCCGAAAGGAGATCAAACTGCATGGCAAAAGCAAAGGAATTCAGGGTAACGATCGAGGACAAACCGGCGGCTCTGGGGTCATGCTGCCTCGCCTTGGCGGAGCGGGGCGTGAACATCCTGGCTTTTCAGTCGTTCGTGGAGCAGGGCGAGAGCTTGGCCCGCTTCGTGGTAGATGATCCGGCTACCGCCCTGGAGGTGCTGCGCAAATTGCGCGCGAACTTCGAGGAAGACGATGTTGCCGTAGTAACGCTGGAACATCGTCCGGGGGAACTGGGGCGCGCGGCGGTGCGGTTGGGCGAAAACCAGATCAATATCAACTACTCCTATTGCGGCCTGGAACCAGGTTCCGCATCGCCAATGGCTGTTTTCGGGGTTGATCAGGTGAACAAGGCAGCGGTCGTGCTCGACGAGCTTGCAGCCAAAGTTTTCTAGGAGGGATGAACCGCCACTCCCAAAGCCGAAGGACAAAAGAAAGTTCTCCTGAATACGGAGCGGGTGGTTTATTTCTGGATTACAATACCGCCATGCAGCGAGCGCTTGTACTTGCGTTGCTGGCCGCCTCCGCTCTGTTTGCCGGAAATCTGCAGGCACAACGAGGGGGTGGCGTAGCTCGGGGTGGAGTTGCCCGAGCCGGGGTCGGGTCCGGTATTGGTGGGCATCCGGGTTCCCGGAATGGCCTTCCGGGGAATTCTCGCCGTCATAACAATCGCAACAACGCCCTTCTTTATCCTTACTGGGATGATGGCTACGGCTGGTATGACGATTACGGCGAGCCGAATGAGGACCAACAACCTCCTCCCCCAGTTATGATGGTGCCACCCGGTCGAGCGCGCTCGATGGCACGGGAACTTCCCGCCCCCAACCCGAAGGTGATCGAGTTGCCAGGCACCGCGGATTCAACCGCATCCAAACCATTACCGCCTGCAATGTTTATATTGACTAACGGTGAGCGGATTGAAGCTCAGACCTATCTGCTCACGCACGATAAGTTGCACGTCACCGTCGATCGACAGCCGCGCACAATTCCGATCAGCCTGCTCGACATCAACGCGACGCTTGCCGCCAACCGCGAACGTGGAATCAACCTGCGGATTCCTGCTGACCGGAATGAAATTTCTCTGAGTTTCTAAGGTAAGCTGGCGCGCTGGAAGTCATACTGCCCGTGGCTCTCGATTGCGTGAAAATCGGCTGGAGAATCAAGTCACCCGCCGATATCTCAGCCGATTGTGGCCATTGCGGCTTGCATGGCTTTGAGTTTCTCACATTCGGGGCATTCCTTCAGAAGGCCGTGGACCACGGTTGGCCCTCCCTCATCGCGCTTGAGAGGGTGGCAGTTGATGTAGATGGTGGTTGCCGGTCTGGCAGCGATGAGTTGTTCCAGGGAAACCGCCGTCTCCGGCGAATCCGCATGATAGCCGAGTGCGACCAGGGTGCTGCAGGTCTGCGTCAGCCAGCCTTTTGCCACGTCCATGGAAAACAAGAGAGCCGCCTCGGCTGATTCCTCAAACGCCTGAAGCGAGCGCATGCGGTCGCTCTCACTCTGCGAATCGAGAAGCCACAACACCCGCGTCGTCAGTACCTTCCGGATCGCATCCAGTTCCTGAACCGTATTCGCCGCGATCAGGATCTTGCGCGAATGAGCCAGCGTGGCGACCGCGGCAACTGGATCGTTCGTGGCAATAAAATGCTCGATGACAGTACTGTCCATTGCAAAAGTTCCTCTATTAAGCACCACGCCAAGCGCTTGGCAAGCGAGAAGCTCGTCTGCTGCCCGGAGAAATCTCACATACTTATCGTGAAATCGTAAAGGCAGTATACCCGCGATCGAAGGAACTTACCCTTATAAAAAGCGGTCTGAATGTGGCATTGCTTCCAGTTGTCCTTGAACGGGAACCAAACCGAAGGTTGTTCGGCTTGCGAATCAAACGTTTAGTGTCAAATTCAGGCAGCAGCAATTCCAAAGGGATGAGCCCGGACCAGGAAATGTTCGCCAAATCAGGCCTCCGCCGACTGATGTTTTGCCGTCTCTGGCCGATGTTTCCCTTGAGAAATCGTTCCGAACTCTAGACGGACAGGGAATGGCCCTGCTGAACGGGAGCGAGAGAAGAACATGCAATGTCGTCAACTCTCCAAACCGTGGAACGCACCATGACTCCTCCCCAAGGCCTCACGCGGGGAGAGACACGCTTCATCGCGCGCCAGCCGATTCTGGATTGCAAGCGAGAACTTCACGCTTACGAACTACTCTTTCGCTCCCGGGCTGACATTTCCTTTGCCGATGCGAACTCTGAGAGTGCAACCCGCTCCACGATCGATCTTTCGTTGCTGCTGGGCGCTGAATCGTTTACCGAAGGCCTGCCCGCGTTCATCAACTGCACCCGTGAGTCGCTGTGCTTGGAGGTCGCAGGCACGCTTCCGAAAGAGATCGTGGTCCTGGAAGTTTTGGAAGACGTTCCCGCCGACGAAGAAACCGTTCGCCAGTGTTACCGCCTGAAGCAGGCGGGTTATCGCATCGCGCTCGACGATATTGTTTCCACCGAGGATCGATTGGCTCTGTTTGAGATTGCCGACATCATCAAGGTGGATTTTCTGCTTACCGACACAGCACAACAAAATGCGATTGCCCGGCGCTTTGCAAAGCGCGGAGTGCAGCTACTTGCGGAAAAAGTGGAGACTCACGAACAGTTCCAAGCCGCCGTAAAGATGGGCTACACCCTCTTCCAGGGATACTTTTTCTGTCGTCCCGTGACCATGACGGCCAAGGATCTGCCCAGCGTGCACTTGGGATACTTGGAGATCCTGCATAAAGTGTTCGAACCCGAAATCGATCTTGCGGCGGTCGAACGCGCGATCCGTGAGGAACCGTCGCTCTGCTACCGACTGCTGCGCTACCTGAATTCCGCGGCCTTCGGCGTTTCCCCGGTGCACTCGATTATCCAGGCTCTGAATCTGCTTGGCCGGGACCAACTCCGCAAGTGGGTGTCTCTAGTTGGGGCGATCAGCCTGGCGGGTCCACATTCTGCCGAGTTGATCCGAATGGCGTTGGTCCGTGCCCGCTTCTGCGAGATGTTCGCCGAACTCCGGGGCCTGCCAGCGACGGATTACTTTCTCACTGGTCTGTTCTCGCTGCTGGACGCCATCCTGGACCGGCCCCTGGCCCAGATCATTGAGCAGATTCCGATTACCAAGCTCTGCCGCGACGCGTTGACCGGCGTGCCTAACCAGTTGCGGTATGTGTTGGAGGTAGCCATTGCCAGCGCGCGCGGCAACTGGGAAGTTCTGCCACAACTTTGCCAGAAGGCAGGTTGTACGGAACTGGAGGTGTGCCGTTGGCAGATTGAAGCGCAGCGATGGGTGCGCACGATGATGGCGAAAAAGTCCGGTGCGATCCACCCGGCATAATCGTGGCTAATCGTGCGGCGGTGCGGTTGCGGGGCTTGCTTCCACGACCGGTTCATCTTCCAGTAGTTCGAGAGCTGCGCGGTGCACGCGCTCATCCTCGCTGCCAAGCTTGGGTTTTTCGATTTCTTCGTAATAGCGCGTTGCCGTCAGCAATCGACGATTGTCGCCGTCCGAGCAGGCGTGTCCAGCGCTCTCGCACAGGAAAGCGAATGCCAGGCTGTGACTCAAACGCTCCAGGAGCTTTCGCGCATATCGTTGCGAGCAGGCTGGATCAGCGGTAACGAAAGCAATTGCGGCAACATCTTCCTTGAGTCGTGAATCAAGCGCGCTCCGCAGTGATGACATGGTCGGCGGCAGGCGATCGAGGATGCCACGGATGCGGCGCTCGTACTGAACTTCTCCTGCGTATTTCGGCGCGAGCAGGCGGAGTAACTCCAGCGCCTGGATATTTGCCGGGCCTTCCCACACGGTGAGCACCTGCGCATCGCGGTACATGCGGGCGATCGGGTAATCCGAGGTGTATCCATTGCTGCCGATCAGTTCGAGCGCCGCTCGCGTCGCGCGGATCGCGTCCTCGGCGGTAAGGTACTTGGCAAGTGCGGTTACCAGACGAAGCCACGCGCCCGTCTTTGGATCGTTGATCCTGGGATCGTGGATCGCGGAATCTTCAATCGCGGCATCGAATGCAAAGGCTGCTTCAAACGCCAGCAACGCTCCAGCCTCGAAGCGTACGCGAATTCCGAGCAGTTCATCCTGCACCATGGGATATTCGGCGAGCACGTGGCCAAAGGCGGTGCGTGACTTCGCCCACTGTACGGCTTCGCGCAAAGCACGTCGTTGCACGCCGGCGGCGCCCACCGCATTGTGCACCCGGCTGTACTCGAGCGCCGCCATCATAAATCTGAATCCGTGCGGTGGGCCTGCGATTTCCAGCGCTTCGGCGCCGAGCAATTCGATTTCGCCGGTTGGGAGCCCTTTTGTCCCGAGCTTATCTTTCAGCCGGCGGATGACATAGCGGTTCGAGCTCCCATCCTCCAGGTGGCTCGGAACCAGATACAGTCCCAGACCAGTCGTACCTGGTTCAGCGCCTTGCAGACGCGCGGTAGCGATTGCCAGCCCGCTGTTCGCGTTGCTGGTAAACCATTTCAGTCCGTGCAGAGCAAAGCGTCCGGCCTGAGGAACGGCAGTCGTGGTGGTCGCACCCACGTCACTACCGCCATGCTGCTCGGTAACCCAGGTGCCGCCGCTCACGGTGCGCCCATCCATGCGAGTGAGTTCATGTAGAAATTTGGCGCGCAACTCTTGGCTCGCGTGGTACCCGAGCACATAGGCTACGGCTCCGGTGAGCGTGACCGGGCAGTGAAGGCTGATGTCGGCCTGCGACAGCAAGAATCCCATGCTAAAGCTGAGCAGGTGCGGCGCTGCCTCGGAGTACGGCAACCCGATCGCGCCGCGACCATAGATTTCCTGGTGTTGCGCGTCGTACCACGGATTCACCACGACGCGATTCGCCACGGCGCCGCTGCGATCATAGGTCTCCAGCGCTGGCGGAGCATACCGGTCGGTGTAGTTCGCTTGGGCATCCACATCCGTGAGCACCCATCGGCGGAATTCGGCGAGTCGGGGAAGGTAGGCGCGGAGGCCAGGCTCGCGGGAGATAAGGAGCGGTTCGAGATAAGCATCGAAAGAATTGAGTTCGTGCATCGGGACACCTGGGACGTGAGTTAGGATGCACGATCCTGCTGAGCCGGTCGGGGCTGCGGAAGCAGCCTGCTGATTCGCGCCCGCCACCCTCCGCCGGCCGTTTACTGATCTCCAACTGTTTGGCATAAAGATAATTGATCACCCAATCAACTATTCCGCCCTTTTCATAACATTAGGCAAACAGTAATTTCCCCTCCGGAATAGTTCACCTTCTAGTCAATCGTTGCCCCCTGAGATCGCCCCGCTTGCAGAGAGCTAATATGTCACCATGGCACGAACTGGAATCGAGAGTGGAGGCGCGGTCATGCTCTGCGACCCCAGATACAACACGCTTTTCTCTCGTGTTAGGGAAGCGTAATATGCTCGCTGAGAATTCCCGGAGTTTTCACATCCTTCTCCGTAGAATCCGACCTGCCTGACGACCGGGGATCAACGGCAATGACCGACACACTCACTCCCGCGCAGCTTGAAGTTCTCCAGCGATACCTGGAGTTCGAGGCACATCTGGAGGAAGTGCGCTTTAAACTTCGAGGAATCCTTGACTTCAATTTCGTGGCGGAAGCCGGCAAACGTTTTATGGACTGCAACTTTCCTCCACCAAAGCCGGGTATCCAGGTCACTCGGCAGCATTTGGAAGCCGCCCTGCAACACCGCCGGGCCCGGCGCATTTCCGAGCAGGAACTTGTGGAGTGGGCGACGATGCTCTTCCTGAACCAGGCGTACTTCTGGGAAGGCGAGGACGGAGAAATCATCTTCGAGTGGTTGAAGAACATCAGCTTCGACTTCAAGCCCATGGACGAGTGAGGAACTTCCCTGTCCGGCATCCCCGAATCCGAATCCCGCCACGTTGATCTCCGCCTCATTCGGCGGCGGAGGCCTCCAGCCGCTTGTTGATCAAAACCCCTGTGGCAACTATGCCCGCAACGATGGCGGCGAGGAACAACAGCCAGCCCCAGTATTGGCCAGGATTACGGACAGCACGAACGAAGTGCCGTCCGTAATGCTCGGCCAGAAAAGCGATGAGCGAATAGCGTGCAGCCCGGCAGAGTCCGACCACGGTGAGGAATTTCTTCACCGGGTACTCAGAAGCACCGGCGGCCGCGAACAAAAAGCTAGTAGGCGTCGGGAAAGGTACGGCAGTGGAAATCGCCAGAGCCCCAGTGCCCCACGTCTCGAATAACCGCAAAAGACGCGGCACACGACCGCTTCCGAAATGTTTATTCAGATATTCGACGCCCGCGCGGCGGGCCAGCCTGAAGGTGATCATGGCTCCGATCAACGAACCTGCGGTCGCCGCCGCTGCATACTCGTACC
Source organism: uncultured Acidobacteriaceae bacterium (assembly GCA_964563875.1). Lineage (GTDB taxonomy): Bacteria > Acidobacteriota > Terriglobia > Terriglobales > Acidobacteriaceae > TOLSYN. Next base: position 28,373 of record CAZLZA010000011.1, on the reverse strand, counting down.
ATGGGTCCTGGTGACGGGCGGCGAGGATGGCAGTCAGAATATCGGGACCACCGAATGTTGGGAACGGCAGGCTGTCCAGAATGGCCAAGGAGAACAAACCGAGCGCGCCGAAATGGCGAAGGTGGGCGGCGAAGCCCGCGCTGCGCTTCTTCGTAGCGATTGGAAGCAACCCGATGAACATCTCGAAATCTTCTACTATTCCGCGACAAACTTCCAGAACGCCTTCACCCGAGCGCTACGGCTCAGAGTTCCCGTTTCTTCGGAGAGTTTGGAGAGAGGACGACTGCGAGTAGAGTTAGAGAACTTACCAGCAACGGAAACCATACCTGCGCGACCCACGGCACCGGAATCAGGAACAGCACATCGTAGTCTTTGAGGGAAGATGGCCAGCGCAGCGTCGCCCAGAGCCCCACGTAGTAAGTTATGTCCCACGCGGCAAATGCCCATAGGAAAGACCCCCAACGCTCCTTCGCTCCAGCACCCGCAAGCAGCGCGACACTGCCTAGCATGACCATCGTCGCCGCCTCGCGAAACACCTCAATGGTGCGTAGACTTTGCGGAAATTGAGCAACCGACGATACTGCATTCTGGTAGGCCGCTGACGAATTTTGAGATTGGGTGATTGGGTTGCCATGATGACCAGACACGTCCGCGGCAGCACGCAGGTAGACCACCACGGCCGCTTCCACAACGCCGAAAGATGCGCCAAACAATGCCAGCGTCAGAAGGCTTCCGGAGCTAAGCAGTAATCCTTTTCGCCGCCAGAAGAGATAGGAAACTGCAGGTACGAGAAACAGGAGGTTGACCCACCATGGCTGCGCCAAAATCTGGAATCTTTCCATAGAATTAGTGAGATGCTAAACCGCTAAAACGATTCGAAGAACGCATTCCACGGCCGCCGAGGCCAAGAGCTGAGCAGAAACGAACCTGTAAGACCCGTGCGCCGACGAGTGTTGCAATCATGAGTTGCGCAGGTTTCAGTTTGGTCCGAGTGAGCTGCCCAACCAGACATTTTTATTTCCAGTTCCGCAGGCCACGTGCTATCGTTCCGCGCATGAGCCCGCTAGTAACGTATCAGTTTCATAAGTTCACAGACCCCAACGGCATGCAACATGTAGTGAAAGACTCAGAGGTTATCCAAATCGAATGGCGAGATACTGATCCGGTGGGGAATGTTGTCCTGGCAAACGGTAGCACCATTTCCGCGAGTTTGGACACTATTCACAATCTGTTGTTGCCGAACCTCACCATTGACCTGTGGCACGTCGACAGCGTCGGAGTCGACGGCAAGCGCCACCATCGTCTGAACATAGATCGTATTGATCATATCGAGTGGCTAGGCAGCGATCCCGAGGGAGTCATCACCCTGTCGAATGGCAACAACATCATTATGGGAATGAATGCGCTTATTCAGGTCATCGAAGCTCTTACCGAGAGGACTAACCCATAAAGGCTCGGAAGATACCCAGCTAAATTTCGCCAAGAGCTGCGTGATCTTAGCCCTTTGGGCTGCTGGAGTTTACTTTTGACTCTCAGTTGAAATGCAAAGCCTGTTCACCAGCCAGCGTCGAGCGGGCTTGTCCTGACGGACGGTGAAGCATATCCACTATCCTGTTGATTAAATGGTCGGCATTAGAGGACGACTTTAGAACTTACCTGGTTAATGGGCGATCGCAAGCGATGTCTCCATCGATTTAGTCAGAAGGCCTTCGTGAACACGAAACTCGTTTGGGTTCGCCAGGATGAAGTTTAGCTGAGACCAAACGAAGTGCGTGGAATAGAAGCCACCTATGCCTCAAAAAGTGAGAACACAATTTCCAAAGTAGTTCCCTTGTTTTTCTCGCTGACCACCGACAGACTGGCGTGGTGCATCTCCGCGATCCACTTGGCGATTGACAATCCAAGCCCGCTGCCCTCCACCTGACTGCGCGATGGATCTGCCCGATAGAAACGGTCGAAGATGAAAGGCAGGTCACTTTGAGCAATCCCAATCCCACTATCGCGCACCAAAACGGTTGCCTTTCCCGGACTCGTGCTTAGGGTTACCTCGATCTGGCCCGGCGCTGGAGTGTATTTCAGTGCATTGTCGAGGAGGATCCAGAGCAGTCTGCGCAGGGTTAGGAAGTCTCCCATGATAGGTACCGATTGCTCTGTGCCGAGGGAAACTGACAGAACAAGCCTCCGCTCATTGGCCAGTGGGCGCGCCTTCGCGCAGACGTTTTCTATCACGGCAACGAGGTCAACTGGTTCCCAAAGCGCGTCGGAGTAATCCGAGTCAGCCCGAGCCAGCGTGAGCATATCTCCCAGAAGCACGGCGGCCTTGGCTCCCTCATCAACGATCTCTTCAAATGCCCGGCGGCTCTCAGGGTCGATTTGCGGGTTTCTCAAGGCAACCTCCGCCACCGTCCTGGTGAAGGATAGCGGAGCGCGAAGTTCATGCGAAGCATCGGCGGTAAACTGCTTGATCTGATTCACTGAGGAATCCAATCGCGCCAGCATTGCGTTGCAGGTTTCAGCGAGTCTTTGCAGTTCGTCGCCTGTGGTGGCCACGGATAGCCGCTCGGAAAGACTTCTTATACTGATGGATTGCACCGCAGCCGTAATCCTGTCCACCGGTTGCAGCGCCTTTCGGCCTACCCAATATCCGCCCGCAGACGAAACCAACAGCAGGATTGGCGCCGACGCGAGTAATCCGACTAGAAAGCGGTTCAGCACCAACAGATTTCCTGCCTCGGGCGCTGCCGCCATCAGATACAACAGTTGATTGTCGAGAGAGAACGGACGCACCAGCACCCAATAGGTCTGACCGGCGGAAGTCACATGCGAGAATCGTTCCGAATCGCCGTTCTTCACAGCCGGCCAAGGGAATGTTCGCGCAGCAGACGAGGGCGAAGGATACGCGCGGCTCCCGTCCACCCGAAAGACCTCGTTCAGTCCGCTTCCGGTTGCGTGAGCAAAGTCCTGAAAGTCCTGGCGGCGACCTTCTTCATTCTCGTCCTGGGTCTTGCGCAGCAGATCCCGCAACCGGTCCACGCGGCGCGAGAGTGTTTGAAAACGCTCCGCGGTCAGAGTGCTCTGCAGGTTAAACCACATCGCTGCTCCGAACAGGAGCCAGCCTATAAAGAAAATGCCTCCAAACCAGAGCGTCAATCGTAATGAAATCGACCAGCGAGGAATCAGCAGGACGCACCCCGCAATGAGTAGCCAACGCCACGCATGGTGTGCAACAACTCCGGTTCTCCCGGGTGCGTGATCTTGGAACGCAGCGCACGGATGAAAACATACAGGCTGTCGAAGCTGACATCGCAATCTGCTCCCCAACCCTCTTCGATGAGTATTCCGTGCGGCACCACGGTGCGTGCCCGCCGCATAAGGGTTTCCAGCAGTGCGCACTCTGTGCGAGTCAGCGTTTCCACGCGCATTCCCCGTTGCAACTCATATTTGCTGGGACGCAGAATCAAGTCTTCGAATTGCAGCCCATGTGACATTGGCGTCACGACACGGCGCACCGCCGCTCGCACTTTTGCCAGCAGCACATCCAGAGCAAACGGTTTCGTTAGATAATCGTCCGCGCCCGCGTCCAGCCCATGGATAACGTCTCGCATCGAGTCGCGTGATGAAACTATGATGGCGTGAGTACGCATGTGCTCCTCGCGCATTTTTCTTATTACCGCAAAGCCATCCATGCGCGGAAGCATTACATCCAGAAGCATCACGTCGAAATCATTGGTCCTACCCAGGCGCAACGCTTCTTCACCGTCATAGGCGAACGCCACCGAATAGCCTTCGCCTTCCAGTGCGCGGCCCAAATGCTCCGCGAGGCTGCGTTTGTCCTCGGCAATTAAAATGCGCATTAAAGCTAGTTTATCCATGCCACGTTAATTCTTGATGAAATCACCCTCGAACCCTGCCATTCTTTAGATTGCGATCAGATTGCCCTGCCAAACTCCCCACGTGTTCGATTTGCACTGCACGCAGAAATTTGTTTTGGGAGAGGGATTGCATGTTTTTAGAGAGAAGGGCTTGGAACGCTCACAGGATCAGTTGGCTGCTAGTAAGCCTATTGCTGTTTTCACTATCGGCTTTTGCTCAACCCGGCAAAGGAGTCATCGCGGGCTCGGTCAAGGACAATTCTGGAGCAGCACTAAAAGGAGCCCGCGTCGAACTGCTTCCTTCCGGCATCACCGCCAGCACCAACAGCCAGGGCATTTTCGTGTTGCGCGATATCGTGCCCGGCCACTATGCGGTGGCAACCACCTACATTGGCTTTAAGATCGACAATCAAGAGATCGATGTCGATGCAGGAAAGACCCTGAATCTAAACCTGAAGCTGGAAGTCGCGTCCAACAGCGAGGAAATCTTCGTGAGCGACGATCGCGCTCACGGCGAAGCCGACGCGATTAATCAGACTCGTTCCGCGGACAACCTCCTCGACGTGCTCCCCGCCGAGATCATCACCAGCCTGCCCAATGCCAACATCGCCGACGCCCTTGGCCGCATGCCCGGGGTCGTACTCGAGCGTGCCGAAGGCGAAGGCGAATACATTGACGTCCGGGGCCTGGAACCGCGCCTGACGAATACCACCATTGACGGCATCACCGTCCCGGCTCCTGAACCAGGCATACGCCAGATCCGCCTCGACGTGATCAACTCCGATTTAGTGGAATCCGTTGAAATTAACAAGACGCTTGCGGCCAATCAGGATGGCGATGGCATTGCCGGCTCCGTCAATTTGCGGACCAAGATGGCGGCTGACCAGCCGCTCGTCAGCATTTATGGCAACGGCGGCTATACGCCAATTCTCAATGGCCGCGGTACTGACCAATTTGGCGGCGTCTACGGACAACGCTACGGAACCCAGAAGAAGCTCGGCATCCTCTTCGGCGGCACCTATGATTACAATGGCCGCGGCATCGACAACATCCAACCGGCCATCGATCCCGCTTCCACCTTCGCGACTCCGATCTATGACAACGACACCATCCGTCAGTATCGCTACTACCGCACCCGCTACGGCTTCAGCGGCAGCACGGATTACAAGTTCGACGACAACAATAGCGTGTACGCCCACGGGCTTTTCTCTGACCTGAAGGACTGGGGCGACAAGTGGTATTACGAGCCGATTTATAACAAGAATCCAAAGTTCTACACCTCCAGCAAGCGCCCGGATGCCTCCGTCGGCAGCCTGTCGCTCGGTGGAAGGCATGTCCGCCAGAATTCATGGTTCACCTGGGAGATAGCGGCGGCGCGCTCCTACGAGATCGATTCCGCGGGAAATCCCAAGGCTACCTTTGCTTGGATTGGCCCGAGCCAGAAGTGCCCGTACACCCCATCGGGGCAGAGCGAATTCACGCCCAGCTTCGGTCTCTGCGATCAGGCCAACTCACCGTTGCTGAACGCGAACAATTGGGCGATGAATGAGCTGGTTACGTCCACGGGCTTAGTCTCCAACCTCAATCTTTCCGCAGCCACCTCGTATGCGCGGAACTATTACGTGGATGGCCATTTCAGCACCTTCGAAGCCGGTTTCAAGATCCGCAATGGCCACCAGACTCAGGATGCCACGGAAAACCAGTACGATGGCTGGTCCACAAAGAATGACCCCGGCATTCTGATGAATGCGCTCCAGAGCGGCTTCGAGAATAATGGGAACTACTTCCAAGGCAAGTATTTTGGCGGACACTTCGGACCGGTGTCGGACTTCAATAAGGCAACGAGCTACGTCCTGAACAACCTTGGCGGATATTTGGATGGAGAGGCGACTGCGGCTGACACCTATCCCAACATCTTCCACACCGTAGAGCGCATCACCGCCGGTTATGCGATGAACACCGTCGACCTCGGAAAGCTGCACGTGCAGGCTGGCGTCCGCTTTGAAGGTACGCAGATGGATACCGCCGGTTACAACGTAACTCTCTTCCCGGCTGGCAGCACCAATTGCACGAATCCCACCGGCTGCGGCATCGCCTCTCCAGCCATCAATAATCCCTCCTACCTGGATGCTCTTCCCAGCGTGCAACTTCGTTACTCGCTTACCCATGACTCGGTGCTGCGTGCAGTCTATAGCCGCGGCATTGCCCGTCCCGATCCCGGCCAGCTCGTCCCCTACGCAACCGAAGATCAGACGGCCAGCCCAGTTGCGCTTGCCATTGGTAACCCCTCGCTTAAGCCTGAGCATGCCAATAACTATGACCTGCTCTATGAGAGATACCTCCATCCGCTCGGCATGTTGCAGGCCGGAGGCTTCTTCAAGCAACTCAGCGCTCCGGAAATTTTACTGACCGGCGTTCCGGCCAGCCTTGTTCCGGCTTCCATGCAATCAGTCGTTCAGCAATACAACGGCTCCGGCGATGCGATCACAATGTACGTGAACGGTGAGAACGCCTATGTGTACGGCTTCGAGGCCTCCTATCAGCAGCATTGGAGCCATCTTCCCGGCGTGCTCAGCGGTCTGGGTTTCTCGGGCAACTACACCTATACGGCCTCGCAGTTAAAAGGTATCCCGGGGCTGCGCACCGATCATCCGGCGCTGCAGCGCCAGACGCCGAATAGCTGGAACCTCGGCCCAACCTATGACACCAAGCGCCTCTCGGTTCGTGTCGGACTCCAGTACAGTGGCGCCAGCATTTACACCTACGACTGGTCCAACACCAACGATCCTAGCGGTCTCGGCCCCAAAGGTCCCTCCGGCGATATCTACACTTACGCGCACACGCAATTGGATGCGCAGGGTAGTTACCGGATCACCCACGGCTTAACCGCCATGGCATACGGACTCAACCTCACGAACGAAGTCTTCGGCTTCTACCAGGGAAGTACCCAATTCGTGAACCAGCGTGAGTACTACTCGCCTACTTACGGCGGCGGCCTCCGTTATACGTTTGGACAGGAGCGCTAAGCTGTACTGTTCGGACTAACTCACATCACATCGGAGCACATGGCTTGCCCGGCATGTGCTCAGTTTCATTTGATTCAAGGTAGTTTCCGGCAACGTTTTTTGTTGGGCAGCTTGGGTTCGTATTCAAACTGTTGAGGAGTTGCATGACCCGTCAGACTTTCTATACCGCGTGCTTGTTCGTATTCACCGCCTTATCCGTAACCGCGCAAACCGCACCGCCGGCTTCCAAGAGCCCGGATGCTGAACTGAAGTTTGTGGTTTACGTCAGCCGTCATGGTGTTCGCTCTCCGACGGGAAAACCGGAGCAATACAATGCCTATTCAGTCGCATCTTGGCCATCGTGGAACGTTGCTCCCGGCTATCTCACCGAGCATGGTTACCACTTGATGGAACTCTTCGGAGCATACGACCGGACGCAACTGGCGAGCCAGGGACTGCTGAACGCAACCGGATGTGAGGATGCATCCCATGTCACAATTTACGCCGACTCCGGCCAGCGCACCCGTGAAACCGGCAAAGCGCTCGCCGCAGGCCTGTTTCCCGGATGTGCTCTTTCGGTGCAGGCTCTACCTGAAGGCGTGGAAGACCCACTCTTTCATGCAATTCAGGCCGGTGTCGGCCAGCCGAACCCTACGTTGGCCGTCGCTGCACTGTCCGGGCGAATCGGCGGCGATCCAAACCGCGTCACTGAAGCCTACCGTACTCAGATTGCCGCCCTTGATAAGATCCTCGCCACCTGTGGCACTCCGACCGCCCGCGAAGCGAAACGCACATCCCTTCTTGAGATCCCGGCAAAACTCGCTCCGGGGAAAGACGATCGTCTCGCCGAATTACGCGGTCCGTTGAACACAGCATCCACCCTGACCGAAAACATTCTATTGGAGTACACGGAAGGCATGGACGCTACCAGCGTCGGCTGGGGCTGCGTAGATGCCAGCAAAATCCGCTCCCTGGTCGATCTGCACACGGCGGCTTCGGACTTTGCACAGCGAACAAAAGCAATCGCCCAGATGCAGGCTTCCAATCTGCTCGATCACATTCGCCAAGCTCTGGAACAGTCAGTCACGGGCAAGCCGGTCTCCGGCGCTCCTAGCGCGCCCGCCGATCGCGCTCTCTTCTTGATTGGGCATGACACAAACTTGACCAATCTTGCAGGCCTATTGAATCTGACCTGGATTGTGGACGGTCGTCGTGATGATACCCCTCCCGGCGGGGCACTCATATTCGAACTCTGGAAGACACCCGCCACAGAAAACTACTACGTGCGAACCTACTACTCCGCTCAAACTCTTGAACAAATGCGATCAGCTTCCAGACTGACATTTGACGATCCTCCGCAACGCGTGCCGATTTTCCTGCCCGGTTGCAGCGAACAGGATTTCTCCTGCTCATGGCCATCCTTTTTAGTGACACTGGATCAGGCGATCGATAGGCACTATGTATCCCAATTCGAAGGTTTGGTGGTACGACTTTCGCTTCAGAAAGCGTCGATATCGAGCCAGCACTAAGACGCAATCTAAAACCCTGGCCAGGGAAATCGAACGCGCCGTTCGGCGACAATGCGAGGAGGGATCCTATGAGATAAAACGAGTACAAGCGGCTCGGACCTTCGGACAAGCTGGTCAGGAGTACCTCGACAAAAGACCACTCGACGTCGCCAAGGGTACAGTCCAGATCTCTGAGAACAACCTGAAACATCTCGTCCCGGTGTTTGGTAACAAGACAATCGAAGAAATAACCGAACTCGACTTCAAGAGATATCAGCAAGATCGAATTTCGGCAGGGGCGGCCCCAAGAACGATCAATATGGAACTCGAGACTTTTCGAGGGGTATTGAAGCAATCTGACCGATGGGATGCACTGCAGGGGAAGATCCGCAAGTTGGTCGAATCCGAGCATGTCGGTCTCGCTCTCGAACCCAGCCAAGAGATCGACTTACTCTGGGAGTGCTCGACAAGTAGCTCCCGATCTCTCGCTCCGGTAGTGAAGCTCGCCCTATCCACCGGCATGCGCTCAAAGGAATCAAAGCAACTCCGATGGCACATGATCGATTTCAAAGCTGCGACCCTACGAGTGGGCGTCAGCAAGACCTCGTATGGAACAAAACGGATCATCCCTCTAAACGAACGCGCCATGGCGTGCCTAGAGGAGTGGGCCGCTCAATTCCCCGATCGCCAGCCAAACCATTTCGTATTTCCATCAGAGCGGGTTAAGAGAGGGCCGAACCAAACGATCAAGTATGTCACTAACCCATTAAAACCTATGGGTTCGTGGAAAACCGCATGGCGCAGCGCTAAAAAGCGCGCAGGGGTAACTTGTAGGTTCCATGATTTACGGCACACCGCTGTCACTAGGATGTTAGAGGCAGGAGTCCCTTATCAAGTGGTCGCAAGCCTCCTCGGCTGGAGCGCCACCACAATGGCGGACATGGTAAAGGTCTACGGCCACATCGGCCAAGAGTCGTTTAAGAACGCCGTAAGTTTCCTTAACGGTTCCGAGCCAGAGCAGAAGCGAAAAGGTCCGAGTCCAGACAGTGCCGTGCCGAAGAAACAAAGCATCCCAGTTCCGAAGCAAAAACGTAATCAGAAGCCAGAAAAGAAGACCACCTAATCCTCTTTTCTAAGCTCAACCGGTGCTATATGCCGGCTGAGTGAGCCGCAAACCAAACTAACAGTTAGTTCTGATCCTCCTGTAAAGTTTCAAGCTCAAAATCCCCACATGCAAACGAGCCGATTCCAGATTCTTACGACTCAGCTTTCTTTATGCCTATTCGGTGCACGGTGCATCTATCCTGGGGACCTATCACAAGCGTGCATCCGTACTTGCCGCTCACCTTTATAAGTGCTCCCAGGAAGTGCAACTCTTCGTCGCTGAGGTCTGAGACAGCTGGCTCCTCACGAATGAAAACCAGATGATGCCCCAAAGACAGACGCTCGATCGAACCTGGGCAGTTCGACTCAATAAGAGCCTCGAGTTCCTTGTATCTGGACTCCCTTTCGCACATCGCGGACCTCCTTGTTGCCGTTACGTTGTTGGCGGGGTTGTGTTGTCGTCGATCAACAGCTGTATTGATCGCTCAGTGATACGCACACAGCGGCCGACTCTGACAGCGAATACAATTTATCGCCGCTCTACGACGACATTGAGAAACACTTCTTGGAGCTTAATGCACAGATGAAAAGCTGAGTGAAAGAGGTCTGGATAAGTTGCAGGCGTCCGCACTCCTTTGAATTTCCCCCAGAGGTGGTTTTGCGCTCATTTGCGATGATTTTGGACGGGATCTGTAAGCTATTGAAAAGAATGGTCGGGATGGGCAGATTTGAACTGCCGACCCCTCGCACCCCAAGCGAGTGCTCTACCAGGCTGAGCCACATCCCGACGGTTTACGGCGCAGGCGCGCCGAAGGGGTGAATTGATTTTAACACCGCGGAAGCGCAAGCGGAGTGGAAAACGCGCGGGCGCTGAGGCCCGCGCGTCCTAAATTTGCGCTGCCGTTATTGTTCCGGAGGCTTGAAGCCTTCAGGAGTTTCTCCACCGGAGCCGAAGAAGTACTGTTCCATCTGCTGCACGATAAAGTCCTGATGCTCTTTCTTCCAAGGCTGCAGCCGATATTCATTGAGCAGCATCTTCATGTGGTTCTGCCAGTCAGCCCATGCCTGTTTGCTGACGCTTTCATAAATTCTCTGCCCAAGAGGGCTGTCAAAGGGCGCTTCGTCGAGGCCTTCAGCCTCGCGCCCCAGCTTTGCGCATTGCACCATATGTGCCATTCGAAAAATCCTCGCACGGATAAAGTCTGCAATGAATTGTACTAGGGGCGACCCCACATTCGCCAAATGCAGGAAGATGTATCGCCATCGGTTGGAATGGCCAACTCCGTTACACGTTAGTAGTGAAGGCGCTTGCGGCCGCGGCGGGCAGGGGTGGGGCGCTCATCCACAAGAGCAAATTGCAACTTGCGCTCAACCCGGTCGATGCGGTCGAGGACGACGCGGGCGCGGTCACCGAGGGAAAAGGTCTTACGGGTGCGCTGGCCGATGATTTGACGGGTGTTTTCGTGGAAGGTGTAGCGATCGTCGTACATGGTGTTCAGAGGGATGAGGCCCTCGACGAAGAGGTCGGTAAGTTCGACAAACATTCCATACTTGGTGATGCTGACGATCAGTCCGTCGAACTCTTCGCCGACGCGGTCAGACATGAACTTTATCTTCTTCCACTCGACCAGTTCGCGCTCAGCGGCATCGGCACGGCGCTCGGCGAAGCTGGCGTCCTCGGCCAGATGGTGGAGTTCGGCCTCGGGGATGGGGCCAGGGAGCACGGCGCGATGACCTTCGGACTGCAGCGCTTTCTTGCCGGTTCCCTTGGAAGCTTTTTTCAGAGCCGGTTGCTGCGGACTGCTCCAGAGGGCTTCGGGATTTTGCCGGATGTGGCCTCCGACGCCGATGGCGATAGGGCCTTGATGATGCTCGGCGCTTTCGGCCAGGACGCCCTTGAGAATGCGATGGATCAGGAGGTCAGGATAGCGGCGGATGGGCGAGGTGAAGTGGGTGTAACAGGTGGCGGCTAGAGCAAAGTGGCCTTCGTTAATCTCAGAGTAGCGCGCCTGTTTGAGCGAGCGCAGCATGAGGTAGCTGAGAATGCGCTCTTCAGGCTTGCCTGCGATCTTGGCGGCGAGTTTCTGATACATCATGGGGGTAATGGCGACTTGCTGCGGAACTTCGATGTCGGCGGCCTTGGCACGATGGGCGGCAGAGCGCGAACCGTGGGCGCCACGCTGCTCTGGCTTGACGCGGAAGCGCGCAATGGGCAGTGCTCCAATGCCGAGCGAATAGCCAAAGGCGGCGGCGAGGTTTTCGAAATCGTAGACCCGTCTGGGATCGGGCGGTTCGTGGACACGATAAATGGAAGCCACACCTTTTTGTTCGAGGTAGGTGGCTACGGCTTCGTTGGCCGAAAGCATGAACTCCTCGATCAGGCGATGGGCGAAGAGCCGCTCAGAGCGGGTAACGCCTTTCATGAGGCCGTTCTCGTCGAATTCGATGAGAGGCTCGGGAAGATCGAAATCGATGGAGCCGCGGCGCTGGCGTTTGGCGTTGAGTATCTCAGCCAGCTCCTGCATAAGAAGAAAGTTTTCGACTAGAGGTGCGTAACGCTCGCGGGCCGCGGTGTCCCCATCGAGAATGAGCTGGACATCGGTGTAGGTCATGCGCTCGGCGCTGCGGATGACGCCGGGCATGATCTGGTAGGAGATGACTTCGCCGCGCGGGTCGATCTGCATGATGCAGGACATCACCAGGCGATCAACCTGGGGACGGAGCGAGCAAATGTCCGTGGATAGCTCGACGGGCAGCATGGGGATGGCGCGATCCGGAAAATACACACTGGTGCCACGGATTTCGGCCTCGCGATCGATATCCATCGCGGGACGGATGTAGTGAGCGACGTCGGCGATGTGGACCTGAAGTTCATAGTGCCCGTCGGGAAGTTTGCGCGCGAAGACGGCATCGTCAAAATCGCGCGCGGTTTCGCCATCGATGGTGACGATGGGGAACTCGCGGAAATCGCGGCGGCGCGTCAGTTCGGCAGGCGGAATGGCCGAGGGAATGGCGCGGGCTTCGGTGATGACCGTCGGCGGAAAGTGGTGGGGCAGGTGGTGCTTGCGGATGATGATTTCTACGTCTACGCCGAAATCGTCTTCGTAGCCAATGACCTCGATGACGCGACCTCGGGGATTCTTGGTCGCGCTGGGCCAGCCGGTGATCTCGCAATCGACGACAACCCCTTCGAGGTCCTCCCAGGGGCGGCGGCTGGCTTCGCTGCCGATAACGCGATCGACCTCAAGGCGGCTCTCTGTCTCGGATGGCTCGGGTACGATTTCCTCGCCAGGGGGGATGATGATATCCATCTTGATGCGGTCGTCGATGGGACGCACGTAGTTTTCCCGGTGGCCGTAGTGGAAAGTTCCCACCACGGTCGGATGGGCGCGCTCCATGACGCGGACGATACGGCCTTCGAAACGGCCTTCGCGGGAGTGCGGGGAAAGCTCGGCCAGGACCTGGTCACCGTGCATTGCCTCACCGGTCTCGGAGGGCGGGATGAAGACGTCGCCCTGGAGACGCTCGCGAACTTCAGGGTCTATGGGGCGGACGAAGCCGAAGCCATCACGATGCATGGTGAGGCTTCCGACGAGGAGATTGCGATTGACGGCGGCCGAGGCGATAGCGTAGCGGTCGCGGGCAACGAGCACCAGTTTACCGCGCACCACGAGATCGGCGAGGAGTGACTCCAGTTCCTGGCGCTCACGGCCACGCAGCGAGAGCTCGCGGATGAGTTGCTTGTATCCGGCGGCATGCTGCGGCTGGTCTTCGATGTACTGGATGAGATCGCTTTCAGAGATCATTCTTCAATGCTGTGATGGTATCGCGTTGGTGGCCGATGTGCGAATGCGCAGGGAATTTTAAGACGAGGCTGACGCGGCGGCTAAACGGACTAGGGGTTATTCCCGGGGCGGCTGAGGTGATTTCGCCAGTGCAGAAACTTCCGGGAAATTGGAATATAGTGCATACAGGGAACCCAAGAGTACGCCTTTGTATCAGACCATCCAACCCAGAAGCCCTTGTGCAGTTCGGACTTACGAAATGCACAGAGAATGGCGACGCAGGTGCAGACCTGTTTAATGAAAGGACTCACTAAAAATGTGGAAGCCCTCAACACCGTCCGGCAGCAATAATCCGGCGCCAGCGGAACCGCAGCGCCAGCCCTCTACACCGCCTCCTGCACCGGAGTACAACAACAGCACACCGAAGCCGATGAGTTCCGCGACGGCAGTTTCCGACCAGGCCACGATAGGAAAGTCGCTCGTGATCAAAGGCGAGGTCACCGGATCGGAGTCGCTCTACATTGATGGTAGGGTCGAAGGCTCGATTCATCTTCCAGGAAACCGTGTTACGGTAGGACGCAATGGCGTAATCGCCGCCAATATCACGGCCCGCGAAGCGGTGATCCTGGGCAAGGTGCGCGGCAATGTTACGGCTACCGACCGCGTGGACATTCGCAACGAAGGTTCGCTGACCGGCGACGTGATCGCCCAGCGCATCAGCATCGAGGATGGGGCATTCTTCAAGGGCGGGATCGATATCCGCAAGCCCAATGTGAACGATAAGCCGCAAGCGGTTGAGACAGCCGCCGCGGCGGTTCCGGACAAGGCAGCAGTTCGCGTCTAAAGAGTACCTCGCCTGAGGCAGGCGTACGCGGTGACGGATTCTGATGGCCCGGTAGTGTGGCTACCGGGCTTGCACTTTCACCGGCTCAGGCTTTGCCGGTCCAGACCGTACTGGCCTGGTTTCTACTGGTTCCGGCAAGGTGGAATCAAACCGTCAAATTGCCGGCTCCTGCGCAGCGGCATCCCACATGAGTAAGCGCAAGTTCCGCGAGGTGTGTTCTGAATATGTTGGAGAAAGTGCTGAACGTTTTGTCGCTTGGTTGCCGGCACAGTCACATCTCCGTGCCCTTTTCGATGGATATGGCACGGCAGCACCAGGGGCACCTGGACTGGGCGGAAGAGCTGCCATCCGGTTGCTCCCACTACGTTGTTTGCCTGGATTGCGGGCGGCGTTTCGGCTACGACTGGAGCGCGATGAAGGTGGTCAAGACGAAAATGAAGGCGGCTGGGTAGGATTGCGATTCCACATTCGCCATAAGAAGGCGGATGTGGGCCGCCTGCCACCCGCTCCACTCTTACCCGGCGGGCGGTCCTGTTTTCCCCGCGGACGAGTTGGATTAGCTGCGCTTCAGCCCGAAGCGCGCCAGAAGAGTCGGGAGGAATCCACTTACTCCCAACAGGTGCGTAATCGACAGGTAGATGGCGCCGAAGGGAATGAGAACCAGCAGCCCGCGCAGGACCGGCGAACCCAGATGCAATCTCCATTCCAGCAGCAATGAGAGCGCAGCGGCCGTGAGCGCCGCACCCCAGAGCTTGAGGACACGCACCGCTGAGAAGGCTACGTGGCCGATACGGGCCTGCAATCCACGCCGCAAAAGAGCGAATTCCACCCACCCAGCAATGCCCGCCGAGGATGTCAGTCCGGCCACACCCCAGTTGTGGTCGATCCCCAGTGCCCGGGGCAGAGGCAGCGCGAAGAGATAGCCAAGGCAGAGCGTGAGCGCCACCCGGACAAGGGCAAAACGCAGAGGAGTGCGGGTATCCCGGAGAGCGTAAAAGGTGGAGGAATAGAGGCGCCCCATCGTCTGCGCCAGCAGTCCCACGCCTGACCCTGCCAGGGCTGCCCAGACAAAGAGTACATCCTGTTCACCGAACTTTCCGGTGCGGTAGAGGGTGGAGGCCACAACATTGCCGAGGGCGAGAAAGGCCACGGCAGAGGGAACAACGAAGAAGGAAATCTTCTCCAGACCAGCACTGAGGCGGGTGCGCAAGGTAGCGGCAATCTCCGACTCGGAGCCGATGGCGCGAGACATAGCAGGCAGTTCGGCGGCCGAAACCGACATTCCGAACAACGATACCGGAAGCATGTACAGGGTTTGCGCGTAGGTGAGCAGCACGTTGCCCTTGGGAAGAAAGCTGGCGAGTTGCAGATCGATAAAGCCTGAGATCTGAAAGACTCCCCGGCTGATGAAGACCGGGACGAACGCGGCGACCACGGCGGCCACATGAAGCGAACGGAGATCGACCCGCAACAGCAATGGGCGCAGATAGGAATACACGCTCGGAGCCTGCACCGCGAACTGCAAAATGGCTCCGGCGACCGAAGCCCAGGAGATGGTGTAGGCGAGCGCGACTGTGCCCTGACCGCGCCATCCTCCCTCCCAGACCAGGGCGGCGATCATGGCAAGGTTCATCATGACGGCCGAGGCGTAGGAGAGAAAAAAGCGGCCATGGCTGTTCAGCACGCCAAGGCACCAGGCGGCAAAGACGAGCAGTCCGGTGCCGGGAAAGACAATCCGCACCAATGCGATGGTCAAGGCGCGCTTTTCACCGTGGAAGCCCGGGACGAGCAGACTGACGAGCACCGGAGCACAGAGGATTCCGAGGGCAACGATGACGCTGGCGACGAGGGCCAACAGAGCGAATATGGCTTCGGCGAGTTCGCTGGCCTCACGCTCGCGGCCTTCGGCACGGAGGCGAGCGTAGACCGGAATGAACGATGCGGAGAGAACCCCTTCGCCGAGCAGATTCTGCAGCATGTTGGGTACGCGGAAGGCGGCACGATAGGCGTCGGCGGCCAGCGAGGTTCCAAGATAGTGGGCGAAAAAGCGCTCCCTGATCAGGCCACTGAGGCGGCTGAGCAGAATCCCGGCAGCGACCATGGCGGCTGCAGCTTTGGCTCTGCGAGGTTTCGGAAGTGCGTCGGAAGGCGTCTCAATCATGGCTTCGAAGGTGGACTGGAGTTGATTCTACACGCTCGGTTGACACTGGCGAGGAACGGAATGCGGCGCCTTGGTGGGCGGAGTGAGCAGGATTCAGTACAATGAGAGGAGACCGTTTCTTCAGGGGCAACTCTTCATGATCCATGCGTGGCACGACATTACACCGGGAGAAAATCTCCCCGGTGAGTTTAACGCGGTAATCGAAATTCCGTTTGGCTCCAGCGTCAAGTACGAACTGGACAAAGCCAGCGGGCTGATCAGGCTGGACCGGATTTTGTATTCGGCGGTGTACTATCCGGCGAACTACGGATTCATCCCGCAGACTCTAGCCGAGGATGACGATCCGCTCGACGTTCTGGTCTTCTGCCAGGAGCCGGTAGTTCCGCTGACCATCATCCAGGCGCGAGCTGTAGGTTTGATGACGATGATTGACGGCGGCAAGAAAGATCATAAAATCATTGCCGTTGCCAGCAAGGACCCGGAGTTCAACAGCTACACCGATGCGCGGGAGATGCCGCCGCACCGGTTGATGATGCTGCGCCGCTTCTTCCAGGACTACAAGCTGTTGGAGGGCAAGGCGGTCGAGGTAGACGAGGTGCAACCACCGCATGATGCCTACCCGGTGATTGAGGCCGCTCTGGCGACCTATAGCAAGCAGCGGCGTAAAGGCTTCGGGAAGTAAATGAGATAGTTGCTTCGAGACGGCGGCTCCATTCGCGGAGCCGCTTTTTTTTCGAGCGCGCCTCGCGTCGAAAGGAAAAGCGCGAGCTGAGCGCCCGCGCCGGGAGAGTTGGTGCCCTGAACATTTAGAACCAGGAAACTGATTTCTTCTTCTTTGGAGGAGCGCTGGCGTCGGCTTCCTGGCTGGCATCAGCAGGTGTTACCGCAGGCTTCTTTCCACTCTTGGCGGCTTGGGCTGCTTCTGCCTTGCGCTTGGCTTCCTTCCGGGCGAGTTTCTTTTGCTTCTTGGATTCCTTTTTCCCCAGCTTGGCTTCCTTCTTCGCCTCACTCTTCTTTTCAGCCAGGTACTTGCTCCGCTCCTTGGGAGACATGTGGCTCAATTTCTCTTTTTCCGCGGCATCGGCGGCGGCTTTGGCGGCGGCGGTTGCGGCGGCGGCTTTGCGGTCGTTCTCGGCCCTCTCCTTGGCATCGACCTCGGCTTTGGCTAGGCCGAGTTCCGAGGTACTGCCGGTGGGCTTGTGGTCGTTCTTGTCTCTTCCTACCACGACGACCGTCTTCTTCTTACCCACACCGAGTTTGCCGCGAACCTGCTTGGTCTTGGGACCAGCGTCCGCGGTGTAGATCAGTTTGGTTTGGTTGGGGCTGGCACCGGCGTCGGTGTAGCCGGGCTTGATGTCGATGTAAGCCTCTTCGCGCAAACGCGTGAGGTAGGCACGCAGAGCGGGCTGCACCTTCTGGCTATAGAGCTGCTCCTGAATCTGATCGCGGACGCGCTCCAGGGGAGGAGTTCCGGCTTCAATATGGTCGGTGACCCGAAGAATGATGAAGCCCTGGCGGGTTCGGATCGGTTCCGTGAATTCCCCGCTCTTGAGAATGAAAGTCTTGTCCTCAAGTTCCTTGGCAAGATCCTTGCGCTTGAAATACCCGAGATCGCCACCCTGATCGGCAGTAGAGCCGTTGGACTCCTTGCGGGCGGTTTCGTCAAACTTGGCACCACCCTTGAGCTGCTGATAGATCTCATTGGCTTTGGCTTCGGCGGCGGCCACCTGCTCGGCGGTTGGCTCCTGCAGCTTGGATTCCTTGCCCGGCTCCGGCTTGGGTGCACCAGGATTGTTGGAAATTAGAATTTCACTGAGGCGAACGCGCTCGGGCTGGGCAATCTCGGACTTGTGCTCCTCATAAAATTTTTGAATTTCATCGCGGGTGACCTGGACATGGCTACCGACTTCCGAGCCAATCACCTTCTGGGTGAGAATGCCATTCTTGGTGTTCTGCTTGAACTCTTCCCAGTTCACGCCCTGGGCTTCGGCCGTCTTCTGCAGATCCTCCATCGAACTGGCCTTCATCTCCTTGCGCAGGTCATCCAGGCGCTTGACGAGATCGGCATCGGCGGAAATTCCAAGATCGCCGGCCTTCTGGATGAGCAGTTGCTGGTCGATGAGATCGCGCAGAGAGTTTGCGTCGCGCTCATCAGAAGTCTTCTGCGGGAGGCTCTGCTCCTTAGCTTCCTGGGCGGCTTGCTGTTGGTTCCGGCGCAGATCGGCGCGGGTGATGATCGAGTTATTGACACGCGCGACGATCTCCTCAACGACGGTGTCTTGCTGCGCGAGGACGGGGAAGGCTAAGGAACCGATGACGATCAGCGACCACAAAAACTTCTTCATTGAGATCCGGGGCGCGTTGCGATTCCAGCCCGGTAGATAGCAGGTGGAATGCCGCGAAAAATTTGACAATACAAGACAAGCTATTGTAACTCCCGGCACCCACATCAGCCAGCGGCCACCGGGTTTGCCAATCCGGGATAGTTGTGTGACGGGCCACAGGGCAATGCTGCACGCACCAATCTTCCGCTCCCGGTGCAATTTCAGGAGGTGCGCCGTGCGGCTATATGTCGCGCGAGATTGCGGCCACTGACATAGGGTTGTTCAGGTGTCTGCCGGCGAACAAGGTTGCGGTATCAAGCACCGCGCGGCAAAGCGATTGCGCCACTCGGCTTACTCCCGCGGTAGCCTTCAGCAGGCCCCCGGCGCCGAACTCCGGGCTCCGGCCTATGCACTGTATCCCGCTTTCGCCGCGTGCTTCGACGACTCCACGTGAGGCCATCAACAGCGCGCCACCACGCGGCATGACGCGGGAGCAGGCTTCATGAGTGGCATGAGAGAAGAGTCCGAGGGGCAAGCCCGTAGACTCCAGAAACTCAGTGGAATCTGCCGCGAGCAGCAGGCCGGGAACATGCCCGGCGTTGATGTAGTAGAGCGTACCATCCTCGCCGTTGAGAATGCCGAGCAACGCGGCTGCCAGGTGAGCGCGTCCGGCAGTTTCCAGAAGGGTGCGGTTGAGGTGCAGGCAAAGCTCGGAGAGAGCGGCGGCCGGATCGCCCTCCGTGGAGAATAACTCCGGAGCGCGGCTGCGAAACTCGTCCTGCACAAAGGCCGCAAGATTCAGCGCGCTGATTCGCTGACCGGCGATATCCATCAGCAGAAAGACCAGCTGCTCGGAGCCAGCTGCGAGGGCGTCAAAATAATCGCCGCCGGCGTGCGGATGAACCTGCATATCTACCCGCATGGATTCCATCACAGGCATAATCAACGGTGCTGGAGCACGCGCCACGACCGCGGGCGGAGTGAAGAAAGTGAGGAGCTTCATGGTTGCGATCAATCCAAAGTAGCACGTTGCGCAGGCGGCTGCCACTAGCCTGTGTAAGTGGATCAACTTTGCGGTATTGTGCTTCCTGATGCTGAATGCGGAGGCGAATTGGGAGTGGGAATCAAACGCTTTGCTCTCGTGCTCGTCATTGTGCTGAGCACCCACTTGCTGCACGCCCAGCAAGTGGCGGAAGCGTCGCCGGCCCTCCAACTTCCCGATAAAGATTCTCCACAACCTTCCGCAAGGCCGCTGGATACAGCTCAACGCAATGGGCCGGCCGCGCTGTTGTATCGCGCACTGCGCTCTATCGGCTTGGACGAAACCAAGGTGTTTCATGTGCGCGAGGCCGTGCTGGAGCGCGGTGAACTGCACCTCTATCTGACCGATGGCACGATCGCATTTACGCAGGATGTGCTGGGCCGCGTAACTGGAGCGTATTTCGAGGGAGAGGGCGAGGTATTAATGCGTCCTCCGGATTTAACCGAACACGCGTCGCTCGGATTATTCTCCGGACTGGGCGTGTTGGACGAGCACTTCACGGCGGCCTATCTGCGTTTTAACGGCGATCTGCCAGGCGAACTGAAGCCGTACTTGCGCGACAGTGAAGAGCCGACGGATTTTGTTCGCGCCCATGGACCAAATGCCCAGGTGCTCGCCGAACTCGATGCACT
The DNA here is from genome assembly GCA_964563875.1 of uncultured Acidobacteriaceae bacterium. GTDB lineage: Bacteria > Acidobacteriota > Terriglobia > Terriglobales > Acidobacteriaceae > TOLSYN. The sequence goes on along the minus strand of CAZLZA010000011.1, from coordinate 8,096 downwards.
GCGGTTGCTGGAGAGCTTTACCGAAGATGCAACGCTATCCAAGGATGATCATTTTCTGCATGCGCGGTTGGCGACGCGACTAGGTAGTCTCGATGTCTTCGACGATTCGCAAGCCGAGGACCAGTTCGAGGTGGCGCGTCTCAGCCATGCGGGAAAAGATCTATATTTCGACGTGTGGATGGCATTTCCGGGAATCGAAGCGCGGCGACAGAGAGAGAGCCGGATGATTGATCCGGCAGGCTCCGCCAGGGCCGTGCCGGTGGAAGCCTTTCGCATCGACACCTCGTTGGCTCCTCCCGAAACGCTGGAAGCTACTGCGGAGCTTGATGTAGAGGTGCGAAACGGTGGACAGAGACTACTGGTCTTCGAACTCTCGCGTTGGCTGCAGGTGCGTACCGTGAGCGTGGACGGGGTAGACGCGGAGTTTCTGCAGAATGAAGCGCTCAAGGGAAGCGAACTGGCGCGCCTCGGCAATGATCTGGTGGCCGTAGTGATGCCGGCTACATTGCGTGCGGGCGAGCATCATCGTCTGCATTTTCATTACACCGGTGCCGTGATGCAACAAGCCGCGCCTGGCCTGCTGTATGTGGGCGCACGCGGGACATGGTATCCGAATCGCGGGATGCAGATGAGCAACTTTGAACTAACGTTTCACTGGCCCAAAGAATGGACACTCGTGGCCACAGGTCATCGCAGCTCAATGCACGAAGAAGGCGATGCCCAGGTAGGCGAGTGGAGTTCGGAGGTAAAGATTCCGCTGGCAGGATTCAACCTGGGAAAATTCGCGCGGGCCTCGGCGCAGGTGGACGGAGTAGAGGTGGCAAGCTACTCGACGGGGGTAGTCGAAGCCTCTCTGGCGACGCCGGCCAAGGAGATGGCGGAGGAAGCCGCAGCAAAAAACAACGCCATTGCCCAGCGCTCGGCTGAGGCGATTGAAAAGTACGAGCACTGGTTTGGTCCATATCCATACCAGAGCCTGACGCTTACCCAGATGCCAGGACCAATGTCACAGGGATGGCCGACCCTGGTGTATCTGAGTAGCATGGCTTACCTCAGCGATGAGGAGCGGCAGGCACTGAAGTTAGATGAATTTCAACGTCTGGTGTATGGCGGCTTTATGCAGGACCATGAGACGGCCCACCAGTGGTGGGGTGACCGGGTCGGCTGGAAAAGCTATCGTGACCAGTGGCTGATGGAAGCACTCGCCAACCTGAGCGCGCTGATGATTCTGGAAGAGAAACACCCGGCGCAAGCACGAGAGCTGCTGGAGCATTATCGGCAACAGTTGCTGGAGACCAACGCGGCTGGCAAACGCTATGCCGACGCGGGGCCAGTCACGCTCGGCTATCGACTTTCGTCCTCGGTGTTTCCGAACGCTTACATTCCGGTGACTTACGGGCGAGGTCTGTGGCTGCTGGTCATGCTGCGCGACTACTTTGCGGATTACGAGAAGAACGAAGCGAAGCCGCCGTCCAATGCGGAAGGCGGCCGCTTTTTGGCAGCATTGCGCGAGTTCGGCAGGCGTTATACCGGGAGTGCGGCCACGACCGACGACTTCCGCCGGGTGCTCGAAGAATTCCTTCCGCCATCGGCGCGCTTTGAGGGGGCGCGCAGTTTGAGCTGGTTCTTCGCCGAATGGGTGCGCGGCAGTTCGGTGCCCCAAATTGAACTGAAGCAGCTCGTGTTCAGGCGCCGAGGGAACGCGACTCTGGCGAGCTTCTCTCTGTATCAACAACAGTGCCCGGAATCCCTGGTGACGTCCGTGCCAATCTTTGCAGAACTGGAAGGAGGAGAACGCATTCTATTGCAGCGAGTCTTCGCCGACGGCCATGAATCCCACTTTGAACTGAAAGTGCCCCAGGGGACTCGCCGCCTATTGGCCGATCCGGGAAAAAAGCTGCTGCGACTGGATTGAAAAGAAATTGCTAAGAATTCGCCAGGCGATGTACGAAATGCAAGAGCTTCCGTTATAATCGGGCCAGCCGGAATTGCGGAGAGATGGCCGAGTGGCTGAAGGCGGCGGTTTGCTAAACCGTTGTACGGTCAAAAGCTGTACCGGGGGTTCGAATCCCCCTCTCTCCGCCAGCCATTCATAAGCTACTAATAATAAACAATTTAATATGGTTTAAACGATCGGCAGCCGAGCTGCCGATTTGTTATTTGTGGCTTATGGGTGATCACTGGGTGATCAAACCGCCCCGAATGCCAGTTTTTCTGGGCTTAGGCTTCCTCCTAGCCGGGCAGTTTGCGACCAACGATCATGTCCAAGTGGCCGAGCATCCACCCGGATGAATGCGGCGGCCACGGGTATCGAGGCGCGCTGCAATAATCGCCTGCGAATGCTAGTAACCCGGTCAACAACGTGACTCAGGTGCATACCTGCGCGAGCCGTCCAGCGGGTACATCCAAACTGAAATCGTGCTCTGGATTCTGCCGCTTGGGGCAGCAAACCTTTCCCGCGAACAAGCATCAACATTGGCCAGTAGCTCAGGCCTGCCACGCTTCTGCCCGTGGCGTCGTCGGGATACCCGAACGGTCCCACGGTTAGCCAGATTGACCTGCCGAAGTAATCGGTCTGCGAAAGAGTAGCGAGGAGACTGTCATGCGGAATTCCCGAGTCATATGTCTGAGCCGTCATTTTTCTGCACGTATCGCAACGGTGCTCGCACTCGCCGTGGGTATGTTGGCCGCCAGCAGTGCGCACGCGCAGACCTGCACCGTGACTGATAACTCTGACAGCCCGTCTGATAGCGGCTCGCTGCGCTATTGTGTGAATAGTGCGGTCTCTGGAGAGATCATCGATTTCGCAAGCTCGCTGAATGGGCAGACCATCACCTTGAGCCCCGCCAATGGCGCGCTGACGATCGGCACGAGCCTGACGATCCAAGGCCCAGGTGCGAACCGGCTTACCATCTCTGGCGGAAACGCGGTGACGGTGTTTCAAATTAATTCCGCGACGGTGAGCATCTCCGGGCTAACCATCGCCAACGGCTCCGCCGCCATCCAAGGCGGTGGTATCTACAACAGCGGCGGCACGCTGACGGTGAGCAACAGCATCCTCTCCGGCAATACTGCACTAAATCAAGGCTACGGTGGCGGCATCGCAAGCTTCGGCATACTGACGCTGAGCAACAGCACAGTTTCCGGCAATAGTGCGACCTTCGGAGGCGGCATTTTCTGTGGAGGCACGCTGACGGTGACTAACAGCACCATCTCAGGCAATACCGCAGGTCAAGGCGGTGGCATCCACAACGAATTCAACAGTACGCTGACGGTCACAAATAGCACATTCTCCGGCAACACTGCGACGGGCCAAGGCGGCGCCATCTACAGCTACACCAACAATTTCAACAGTACGCTGGCGGTCACAAATAGCACATTTTCCGGCAATACTGCGACGGGTCAAGGCGGCGCCATCTACAGTAATCCCAGTAACACCTCCCTAATGCTAACGGTGAGCAACAGCGTCCTGTTATCCGGGGACACTTGCGTCAAAAGCACAGGCGGGTGTCCCACGAACGGCTCCAGCGGCAATGTCGTGGGAGCGAGCACCGTCGATCTGCTTCCTTTGGGGTATTATGGCGGGCCGACGCAGACCATGCTGCCTCTGCCGGGCAGCCCGGCCATCTGCGCCGGCTCCGATGCGCTGGCGGTCGCTGCTGGGGTGACCGCCGATCAGCGCGGCTTTCCGCTGAACTCCTCGTGCGTGGACGCTGGCGCGGTGCAGACCAACTACCTGTTGGTGACTACCACGACCGACGTGACAGACGGCTCGCCCGACTGTACCAGCGGTACGGGAAACACCTGCTCCCTACGCGACGCCATGGACGCGGGCAACACCGCCGGGTACGCGGACATCGCGTTCGCCTCCAGCCTGAACGGTGGGACCATCACCCTGAGCAGCACACTGCCTGCGAGTACAGGACAAATGAACCTCATCGGCCCCGGCGCAAATGAGCTGACTGTCTCCGGAAATAACTCAGTGCAAGTGCTTCCGGTGAACTCCAGCGCGGAGGCATTCCTCTACGGGTTGACCATCGCTAACGGTGATAACGCGCCGTATGGCAGTGGCATCAACAACGGCGGCACGCTGACGGTGAGCAACAGTTCCATCTCTGGCAATAGCGCCTTCGGCTGCGGCGGCGGCATCTTCAACCAGAACGGCGGCGCGCTGACGGTAAGCAACAGCACAATCTCCGGCAACGCCGTGTACGACTTCGGCGACGGCGGCGGCATTTGCAACCTCGGCGGCACGCTGACGGTGAGCAACAGCACCATCTCTGGCAATAGCGCCATTGGCGGCAGCGCCGGCGGTGGAATCTTCAACCAGTACGGCGGCGCGGTGACGCTGAGCAACAGCACCATCTCCGGCAATAGCGCGCTCGCTTCCAACTACGGCGGCGGTGGAATCTTAAACTACGATGGCACACTGACGTTGAGCAACAGCATTGTGTCCGGAAACACTGCATCCTTCGGCTACGCCGACATCGAAGGCAGCTATACCGATAACGGCGGCAACCAGGCCAGCAACAATTCCAGTTCCACATCGACCATCGCCATCAACCTGGCTCCGCTGGGAAACTACGGCGGGCCGACTCAGACGATGGTTCCCCTGCCGGGAAGCCCAGCCATCTGCGCGGGATTGAGTGCCAACATTCTCCCAGGCGTGACCACGGACCAGCGCGGCTACCCGAACACGAACACCACCTACACGGGCTATTCCTCGAACAGCCCCTGCGTGGACTCCGGCGCGGTGCAGACTAATTACCAGTCGGTGCAGTTCTCCAATGCCGGCAGTGGCTACAGCGGCACAGTGAACCAACCCGTCAGCCCCGCTCCCGTAGTCTCCGTCACCGAGAATGGGCAGAATATCGCCGGCGTGCCGGTGACACTCGGCTTCAGCGGAACGGGTATCGCCAGCGGCCTGGGGCCGGTTACGACCGTCGCCGGTACGGGCGCGCAATTCGGTTCGCTCTCGGTCAATATGACAGGCAGCGACACGCTGTCGGCCACGCTCGCAATCGTGGGCTCGGTTTCTCTCAGCGCCAGCACCGGGCTTAGCATTGCCCCCGCGCAGATCGCACCGGCCGTAACCTTCACTGGCGCTCCCGCCACCGCCGCCTACCAGTCCACCTTTACCGTGGCCGCCACGACGAACGCCAGCACAACGGCGGTCATCACCGCCAGTGGCGCTTGCTCGATTTCCGGTACTCTGGTCAAGATGACCAGCGGCACCGGGACGTGCAACCTGACGGCAAATTGGGCAGCGGACAGCAATTATCTGGCTGCCTCGGCAACGCAATCTACATCCGCGATGAAGATTGCGCCGACCGTGACCTTCACTGGCGCTCCGGCTCTTGCGCTTAACCATGAAACCTTCACTGTGGCCGCCAGCACCAACGCCAGCACCACGGCAACGATCACGGCGAGTGGCGTCTGCACCATCGCTGGCACCACCGTGACCATGACCGCGAGCACCGGCACCTGCTCACTTAGCGCGGATTGGGCTGCGGATGCCAACTATCTTGCAGCCTCCGCTACGCAATCCACCACGGCCACCGCGACGAAGATCAGCCAGACGATCACGGTGACCACCACCGCTCCCTTAATCGCCGTTTACCAGAGCACCTTCACGGTCTCCGCCAACGCCAGCTCCGGACTGCCGGTTGCAATCACGGTCTCAGGCGGATGCTCGATCCCCAGCGGCACGACCGGTAGCGGGATGGTTACGATGACGAGCGGAACCACAGGTTGTACGGTTACTTACAAGCAGGCTGGCAACGCCGACTATAGCGCGGCTTCCGCTGTAACCGAAACCGTCACAGCGGAGAAAGCAACCCAGACGATCACGGTAACCACTGCTGCTCCGTTAAGTGCAGCCTACCAGAGTACATTCACAGTGGCCGCGACCTCCAGTTCCGGACTGACGGTTGCGTACTCTCCCGCAACAGGAAGCGGATGCACCCGCAGCGGCGCAACCTTCACCATGACGAGCGGAACCACAGGTTGTACGGTCGACTTCAACCAAGCCGGCAACGCCAACTTTGCCGCAGCGACCGAAGTGGCCGAGACGGTTTCGGCCACGCTGGCCAGCCAGGCGACGCTAACCGTTACCGGCGTGCCCGCCACAGCGCAGCCCTACGGGAAGACATTTAGGGTTGGCTCGTCGGGCGGCAGCGGCACGGGCGCGGTGACGTTCTCGGCCTCGGGTGCGTGCTCGAACACTGGCACGACCGTGACGATGACCAGCGGCAGCGGCACCTGCTCCGTGATGGCCACGAAGGCGGCCGACTCAAACTACAGCAGCGCTACTTCGGCGGCGGCAACGGTCTCGGCCACGCCAGCCACGCAGACGATCAAGGTGACCACCGCAGCTCCCGGCAGCGCCGTATACAACAGCACGTTCACGGTGGCCGCCAACGCCAGCTCCGGACTGCCGGTTGCAATCACGGTCTCAGGCGGATGCTCGATGCCCAGCGGCACGACCGGTAGCGGAACGGTCGCGATGACGAGTGGAACCACAGCCTGCCTGGTCATTTTCAATCAGGCTGGCAACACCAATTACGCCGCAGCGGCTCAAGTGTCCAAGACCGTCACGGCGGCGAAGGCACCCAGCACAACGGTCATTGCGTCCACCACGCCGAATCCATCGACAATATACCAGGCGGTCGTCATTGACTTTACTGTGTCGGGAGCCGGGATTGCTCCGACGGGAACTGTTACCGTGACAGGTACTGGCAGCGTGACCTGCACGGGGACGCTGAGTGCTGGCGCGAGTAGTTGCTCGCTGACGTTTACTACCGCCGGGTCGAAAACTGTAAAGGCAGTTTACGCCGGTGACACCAACTACAAGACTAGTACATCCGCCACGGTGACACAGACGGTGCAACCATAGTCCCTAGCTACAAATCGTCGCCTACTGTCGCGCCGGTCACGCTCGAAGCACACGTCCGAGCAACAACCAAAACATGAACAGAGCATGATGGTAGGGGTCGCAGACGCCAAGAATGTTCCGAACTTCCTCGCGGCGATAGATACCAACCTTTTTCTTCTCGTAGCTCTTCAGCTTCTTGTGAACGGAAGGGGTGATGAGCCGCGTGGGCTCCAATCCGCAGTAGAAGAGGAAACCCCGAAGACTGGTGTACCGGGTGGCACGAGTTCTGGCGGCGTAGCGTTCATCCAAGCGGTTGCAGTTCGCGTCATACAGGCGAAAGACATCTAGGGGCCTAGCACCGCTCACTTGCCCAGGAACTCCGTTAAGACCGCTGTTTCTGCCGCAATGTCCGCCTTGAGGGTAGGCTCCCTATCGGGCGCCCACTGCGGCGAATGCAGGCCCGGCAATTTTGTGCCACTCTGCTGCGCAGCAGCGAGTTTGGCTGGGTCAACAGCCCCGATGTGCAACAGCACAGATGGGACACCAGCCAATCCATATTGCGAGAAATCTTCAGATGTCATGCTCGCGGGCATCTCGACGACGTTCTGCTCTCCCAAGGTTTTTCGCAATACCCCACCTACACGGTCGGTCGACGCCGGATCGTTGTACACAGCATCGGTTCCATCCTCGATTTTGACCAGCGGCTCACGGGGCGCGGCTCCTGCCAGGGCTTCCCCTTTGGCTACGCGCTCGATTGAAGCCAGCAATTTCTTGCGAGCCGCCGGGCTGAAAGTGCGAACTGTGAGCTGGAGCTTGACTTCGTCGGGGATGATGTTCCGCACCGTGTCGCCGTGAATACTGCCAACCGTGATGACCGCCGGGTCCAGGGGATTATTTTCCCGCGACACTATGGTCTGCAATGCCAACACGATTCGCGCGGCGATCACAATGGGATCGACTGCGTCCTGCGGCGCGGCACCGTGTCCTCCAACGCCAAAGATCGTGATGTCCACCGCATCTGCCGAGGCCCGGGCGCCCCAGCCGGGCTGGCCGAGAAGGCACCGTTATTGCGCACAAAGCAGCGCAGAGTGTAAAAAGGAACACCATGCTCCCGTTTTTAGGCGTCCGGGCTTTGCCGTCCCCGTCGCGGGCCCACAGGACACTCCAATCTTTACAGGCACTTCTGACGGCTTAGTGTCTTTCTTATTCCGATGGGCGGAAA
>CAZLZA010000010.1:0-77849 GCA_964563875.1 uncultured Acidobacteriaceae bacterium | reverse complement strand
CAGCGGGATGAATATTAATAGCTCATTGGTCAGCGTCGTGCTTCACGACTAACGGCCGGCGAAGGGATCGATGCCAATTACGGCGATTTGGCTCGACCTACGTTGCACGATCACCCGCAACCGCGTGCTTGGCCACTAACGCCGCTTGTGCTCGGCCACTACCTGCTCGTAGACCTTCAGCATTCTGCGCACCGAGACCTCCCAGGAAAAACGTTGCGCCTGTTCCAGTCCCGCCGCCTTCATGCGTTCGCGCAGGGGTTGGTCGGTGAGCGCGCGTTGCAGAGCGCGGCTGATCTCGAAGACGTTTTCCGGATTCACCATCAGCGCCGCGTGGCCCACCACCTCGGGCAGCGCCGAAGTGTTCGACGCCACCACCGGCGTTCCGTGAGCCATCGCCTCCAACGGCGGCAGACCGAAGCCCTCGTACAGCGACGGGAAGACAAAGACCTTTGCCATGTCGAAGAAGATGCGCAGCACGTCAATGGAGACGTAGCCCAGGAAGCGCACGTCTTGTTGCATGCCGCTACGAATCACGGCGCGGCGTATGTCAGGATTTTTCGAAACCTCATCGCCAATGATGATCAGCTTCAGATCCGGATACGCACCCTCCTTGGCCAGTTCTCCCTTGAGCGCGGAGAACGCTTCGATGGTGCGCGCCACATTCTTGTGTGGACTGATGCGGCCGGCATAGAGCAGAAAGGGAGAGTCCACCTGGTAGCGGCCCCGGATCATCTCCTGCTCGGCTGGGGTGGAATGGCCACGCTGAAAACTTTCGTCGAGCGCGTTGTAGACCACCTCAACTTTTTCCGGCTTTATGTCGAAATAGCGGCTCACGTCCCGCTTGGTAAAATTCGATACCGCAAAGATCCGCGCCGCGTGATGCATGACCTGCCGCGTCATATAGTTGTGGATGGTGCGCCGCATTCCGTTGTTGGTGCGCGCGCGGTACATATAATCCAGCAGATCGTGCACGGTGATGACGAACGGAGCCTTGGTAATCAGGGGCCGCCAGAAGGTGTGCGGCACATGGATCAAGTCCACTTCGTGGGCGTGGATGACGCGGTGCATCTCGATGTAGTTGGCGAAGCTGGTCTCAGGATTCAGCAGCGCAAGCGTATGGAAGTTATCCGGCAGCGCGCCCAACTGGGCAAAGCGCGGAGCTGCCCCCACCAGAAAATATTCATTCACCGGATCGATGCGACCAAGGGTGCGCACTACGTTGCGGATGTAGGTCGCGAGACCAAACTCGTACATCCGGCGAGTGTCGATGGCAATGCGCATGACGTTAGTGTACCCGCAGCGGAGCAGCACCGGAACGGAAAGCTCACTTTTGCAGGCAAACGATTGGCAGATGAGCCAATGTTCACCAAGGCTGAAGTACCAAGAACGTCAATCGTTGCCAATCATTGCGTGAGTAGTTATGCGGTGGGCCTTTCATGGTTTACCTGACGGTCAATCGTTGTCCGCGAAGCGGCAGGCAAACTAAAAAAATGGTACGGCCGAAGCCGTACCACTGGTCAACCGAATAGGTGAGAGCTAGGCGTGCAGAGTCTCGGGCTCGTGGGCCTTGCGGCGCTCGGGGTAGAGCGGGAACTGCTCGCAGAGTTCGAAGACCTCGCCGCGAATCTTTTTGAGCGCGGGCACGTCATTGCGCTGCTCCAGGACACGGGCAATCCAGTGTCCCACCTGTTTCATCTCCGCGTCCTTCATGCCGCGGGTGGTCAGGGCGGGCGTACCGAGGCGGATGCCGCTGGGCTTCATCGGCGGATTGGTGTCAAAGGGAATGGCGTTCTTATTGACGGTGATGCCCGCCAGGCCGAGCGCCTTTTCAGCCTCGCTGCCGAGCATGCCCTTGCTGAAGACATCGACCAGCATGAGGTGGGTGTCGGTGCCGCCGGAGATGATGCGATAGCCTTCTTCGGCCAGTACCTGCGCCAGCACCTTGGCGTTGGCGACGATCTGCGCGGCGTACTCCTTGAAGCCGGGCTGCAGGGCTTCAAGGAAGCAGACGGCTTTGGCAGCGACGATGTGCACGAGCGGGCCGCCCTGGCATCCGGGGAAAACCGACTTGTCGATGGCGGCGCCGAATTCCTGCTTGCTCAGGATCATTCCCGAGCGTGGACCACGCAAAGTCTTATGGGTAGTTGTGGTGACGATCTGCGCGTGCGGCACAGGCGAGGGATGGACGCCACCGGCGACTAGTCCGGCGAAGTGCGCCATGTCCACCAGGTAGAGCGCTCCGACCTTGTCGGCAATCTGCCGCATGCGGGCGAAGTCGATGGTGCGCGGATAGGCCGAGCCGCCGCCGATGAGGAGCTTGGGCTGCTCGCGCACGGCGATGGCCTCCATCTCGTCATAGTCGAGGGTCTCGGTCTCGCGGGTGACGCCGTAGCTGACAACCCGGTAGGTTTTGCCGCTGAAGCTGAGCTTGTGTCCGTGGGTGAGGTGTCCGCCGTGGGCGAGGTCGAGTCCCATGATGGTGTCGCCCGGCTGGATGACGGCGGCGTAAGCGGCCATGTTAGCCGACGAGCCGGAGTGCGGCTGCACGTTTGCGTACTCGGCTCCGAAGAGCTGCTTGGCGCGCTCGCGGGCGAGGTTCTCGACGACATCGGTGAACTCGCATCCGCCGTAGTAGCGCTTGGCGGGATAGCCCTCGGCGTACTTATTGGTAAAGACCGAGGCGGTGGCTTCGAGCACGGCTTCACTGACAAAATTTTCCGAGGCGATCAGTTCGAGGCCCTCGTGCTGACGGTTTTCCTCGTTGGCAATGGCTTGGGCGATCTCCGGGTCCACGGCACTGAGAGAACGCGACATCCATGAATTCGACATGGGAACTCCTGTTTAAGACTGAATCTATAGGTTACGCCGGAAGGGGCGCGGGTGGGAAGAGCGGGAGAAAGCAAGAATTCGCCAGATACGGGCTAATGTGGGGCATTTATGGCGGCATTCAGCGCCGGCAATGCCGAAGGAAAGTGTCTTTGACACGAGTAGCTCATCAAGCGTAGTGTCGGAACGCAGTTCTACCACAGCTTTTTTTGAAAGGAATCATTTCTATGGGCTACGCTTTCAATGCCGACGAAATTTTTGAAATGGCCGAACGGCTGGAACGAAACGGCGCAAACTTCTACCGCGAGGCTTCCCAGAATGTGTTGGACCCGCAGGCCAAGAAGATGCTGATCCAGTTGTCGGAGATGGAAGAAAATCACGAAAAAACCTATAAAGAACTGCGCGCCAAACTGAAGGACGACGAAAAGACGGCGACGGTTTTTGACCCGAACAATGAGAGCGTGGCATATCTTCGGGCGTTGGCCGATACCCGGGTATTTTTTGAGGCGAAGATCAATTTGAAGTCCATGGAGGAAATCTTAAAGGCTGCAATCCTGGCTGAAAAAGAATCCATCGTGTTTTATCTGGGGATGAAGGAAATTGTTCAAAACGGCCTCGGTGAAAAACGGATCGAACAGATCATCAACGAAGAAATGGGCCACATCACGATGCTCAGCAGAGAACTGGTAGCACTGAAATAATAGGCGGATTCGCCGCACCATTACCAAATCGTGCGCCAAGGTTCTGATCTCTTGGCGCACTTACGATGCAGGTTCCGTCGCCATGCGTTTCTTGGCGGCACGCACACTTGTGTTCACCGCGTTCTTTATTCTCCATCCGTGGCGTCAGAAATTGCCCACTTGCAGGCTTCCTCGGGACTACGCCACCATTGGCGCGAGTTTCTTGCGCCGCTTTCTTGATGCCTGCCAGAGGTCGTATTGCGACTGCATCCCGGTCCATAGCTCCGGGCTGGTGCCAAGGGCTTCGGAGAGTCGCAATGCCATGTCGGCGGAGATTCCTACACTGCCATTCAAGATACGGGAGAGCGAGGCGCGCGTGACGCCCAGATGCCGGGCGGCCGATGTAACGGTCACAGTGCCCAGATACTCACGCAGCACTTCGCCGGGATGGGGGGGGTTGAACATCAGCATCTGCGTATACCTCTAGTGATAATCCTGGTAATCCACCAGGATTGCGTCTTCGCTTTCAAATGCAAATGTCAGACGCCAATTTCCGTTGACCGTTACCGACCAATGCCCTTCTAGATTCCCGTGCAAGGGATGAAGGTCCCATCCGAAAGCATTCATGTCCTTCCCGGATTTCGCATTGTTCAGGGCAAACAGCTGGCGTTTGAGTTTCTGCGCGTGTTTGGGCTGAATCCCTGCCTTCGACTCGGTCCGGAAGAAACTCTCGATACCTTTATGCCGAAAGCTCTTGATCACGCTGTATACCGTACATCATCGGTATACAGCAGTCAAGAAGCAACAACCGCGGGCGGGCAGCGTTCTGATCAACGCACGCCTAGCTATTGGCTCGTTCGATCTCGTGGAGTTTATCGAGGCGGCCGGAGTGGCGGCCTCCGGAGAACGGGGTATCCAGCCAGATCTGAATGATTTGCTTGGCGTCGTTTTCGTCGACGATGCGGGCGCCGAGGGTGATGACGTTGAGATTATTGTGCTCGCGCGACATCTGGGCCTGGTACTCGTTGCAGATATTGGCAGCGCGGATGCCAGGAATTTTGTTGGCGGCGATGGCCATGCCAATGCCGGAGCCGCAGACGAGGATGCCGCGCTCGGCGCGTCCGGCGGCCACGTCTTCGGCAACCTTGGCGGCGTAGTCGGGGTAGTCCACCGAGTCCGAGGTGTTGGTTCCTTCGTCGATCACTTGGTGGCCGCGCTCGGTAACGTACTGACGAATGCGGTCCTTGAGGAGATAGCCGGCGTGGTCGGCACCGAGAGCGAGTTTCATTTCAATATTGTATCCGGGAGTTGGATTGCTTGAGGCAGAAAAAGCGCAGGGCGCGCTACGTGGCCGCAACGCGCCCTTTTCGATGAGGGGACGAGCAAGGGCCTTTATTTGCGGGTTTCTATTCAGGTTCCAGAAAAATCGAAAGTAGCCGCTGGAATTGGAAGTAGCTGCTGGCGTCAGGAGCGGTCGAAGGGCGGCACACTGGGCTGCAGCGCGGCGGCTCCAGCGGAGCTGCCCTCGGGATAGGCGCGGTTGAAGGCACCAGCGACATACCGCGTGACCAGGTAGCCGTCCATATATTTGTAGGGCGACTCGCCGAGGGTGTAATGGCCGCAGGGCAGGCAGCGGATCTCGGCTTCTAGTTTGCGGCTGCGAAATTCCTCGGCAATCTTCCGGCTGAACTCCGGAAGGAAGGTGCGGTCATAAGCCGTGTGGATCATGAGCACCTGCTTGGGCCAGCGCTCGAATTTATCGAAGTAGCAGATGGGGCTGACGCAGGAGAAAGCCTGGCGCAGTTCGGTTGCGCTCAGCACTTTTTCGATGCCGGCGCGGACGTGGCGGGTGGAAAAGCCGGTCCAGACCACGTCTCCGAAATAGGTGGAGGCGTGGTTGAAGAGATTCACCCGGATGCGCGCGTCATGGGCGCTGGCGTTGAAGGCATAGCAGGAGCCGAGGCTGGTGCCGAGCACGCCGAATTCGGTGTAGCCCTGCTGCTCCAGCCAGTCCACGCAAGAGCGGATATCGATGATGCCCTGGCGCGAGGCATGGATCGTGCGTCCGATGTTGGAGCTGACGGAATAGTCGGCGCGGTGCAACTCGGCGGGCATGCGGATATCGTGATAGGGCATGCTGAGGCGCAGGGTGGAGACGCCGAAGATGCGAAACAGCCGGGCAAAAGCGTTATGGCTGAGGGCATCGCCGTTCCACTGCGGAATGATGATGATGGCGCGCTTCGGTTTGCCGGAGGCGGGCGGCGCGGGAAACCAGCGCGCATTGACTAAATCGTTCTCCGGATAGGGCGAGCGGACGGGCGAGGTGAAGCGCAGAAAGGTTCCGAACTGTCCGGCGTACTTGGCGTCATCGACGGCTGGATTGGCCTTGCTGCCGGTGCCATGGACCCGGATGGGACGCTGCTCAAGGCGAAAATCGGTGGGAGTTTTGTAACCGAAAAACTCATCGCTGTTGGTGGTGAGGCGCTCGTTCATGGCAAAGAAGTAGCGCTTCTGCTCCTCGGGCGCGACAGGGATGGCGTCCCTGGAGACTCCGGGGAAATCCGTAATCCAATCCAGGCCCCACTCAAAAGGACGCACCACGCGATTGCTATCGCGGGTTTCGAGGCGATACTCCCAGGCGTTCATCCAGCGTGCATAACGAGAGCGGATCATAAGCGTTCGTACGGAGAGTTTATCAAGGGGGCGGAGGAGATTCGAGCAGCTCGCATCCAGCGGGGGGCAGAGAGAGCTGAAAGGCGCGGGAGTGGGGGTTAACGGGAAATCCCACATTCGCCAAAAGAAGGCGGATGTGGGCCACCTGCCAGACCTCTACTCGACGTAGATGCGGGGGACACGGGGGGAGAGCCCGCAGAGGATTTCATAGACGATGGTACCGGCGATGCGCGCCTGGTCGTCGGCACCGACGGAGCAGTGCGGACTACGGCCGATGAGCAGGACTTCATCGCCGATGGCTGCCTGGGGAATATCGGTGACGTCGATCATGGTGAGATCCATGCTCACGTTGCCGGCGATGGGAGCATAGTTGTCGCGCAGGATGACCTGGCCGCGATTGGAGAGATGACGGTTGAAGCCGTCTCCGTAGCCGACGGGAATGACGGCGAGTCGGGTGGGGCGCAGAGCGTGCCAACGCTGGTTGTAGCCGACAGCGGTGCCGGGCGCGATGTCTCGCAGGGCGATGATGCGGGTCTTCCAGGTGAGCACGGGGCGCACGGGCAGGATGGCGTCGGCGACGACGGTGCCCTCACAGCGTAATTTGCAATCCAGATTGTAGCCGTAGAGCGCGAGGCCGGGGCGGGCCATGTTGTTCCAGGTTTCCGGGCGGGCGACGGTGGCGGCCGTGTTGGCGAGGTGGCGATAGCGGGGATGAAGTCCGGCGGCAGCCAGCAGTTCGATGGCACGCTGGAAATCCGCACACTGTTTAGCGGCCACGGGCGAGTCGAGCACTTCGGATTCGGAGAGATGGCTGAAGACACCCTGCAACTCGACTACAGGCGAGGCAGCAATGCGGGCGGCCAATGCCGGCAGCTCATCGAGCGAGACCCCGAGGCGCGACATGCCGGTATCGACCTTGAGATGCACGGGAACTTTGTGGGTGAGGCCGAGGGTGGCGTGTGCGTGTTCCAGGGCTTCGATGTGTTCGAGGGTGGCGATGGCGGGAGTGAGATCGCGGCGCAGCAGAGCTTCCTCTTCGCCGCGCCAGAAGCCGGTCATCACCAGGACGGGCAGGGTCACGCCGGAATCGCGCACGGCGATTCCCTCTTCGGTGGAGGTGACACCGAGCCAAACGGCTCCGGCGTCTTCCAGGGCGCGAGCGGTTTCAATGACGCCGTGCCCGTAGGCATCGCACTTGATGACGCAGCAAGGGGTGATGCCGGGGCCAAGATGGCGGGCGATGACGCGATAGTTCTCAGCCAGGGCGGAGAGCGAAATTTCCGCCCAGTTGGGACGGGTGTGCACGGAGAATTTTTGCTGTGTGGATGACAAGACAATAGGACCTTATAGATTTCAGTATAGCTCCGCTGGAGGGTCGCGGATGCAGAGTAGGTGGGGTTGGTTGCGGAAATAAGTGAAAAAGCCGGGGGCGAGGCGTTGGTGTGCGGACAACGGCACACAGAGTCCCATATCTGCTAACTGCGGCAAATGTTGGGCACCGGTGGCTGTTTACTCGTTCAGCCACTCGGAGCGCAGCAGGGTTTCAAAGCGGGTAGAGCCCTTGATGAAGGCGAGCTGAATGGTGTCGGTGGGACCGTTACGCTGTTTGGCAACGATGATTTTGGCTTTACCTTCAAGCTCGGGATTGTCGCGGTTGTAGTACTCGGGACGGTAGATGAACATGACGATATCGGCGTCCTGCTCGATGGAACCGGACTCGCGGAGATCGCTGAGTTTGGGTTCGGCGTCCTTGCCGCCACGCGTCTCCGGGGCGCGGCTTAACTGCGAGAG
Organism: uncultured Acidobacteriaceae bacterium; assembly: GCA_964563875.1. GTDB lineage: Bacteria > Acidobacteriota > Terriglobia > Terriglobales > Acidobacteriaceae > TOLSYN. The sequence goes on along the minus strand of CAZLZA010000010.1, from coordinate 69,879 downwards.
GGCGATGACCGGAACCTTGAGTTCCTTGGCGATCGCCTTGAGTCCGCGCGAGATGGCGGAGACTTCCTGGGTGCGATTCTCATAGCGGCGGCCGCCGGGGGCAGAGGCCGACATGAGCTGCAGATAGTCGATGACAATGAGGTCGAGGCCATCTTTGTCCATGGCCTTGCGGCGGGCCTTGGCACGCAGTTCGGTGAGCGAAATGCCTGGGGTGTCATCGATATAGATGGGCGCCTGAATCAATTTGTCGAGCGCGGTGCGGAGTTTGCCCAGGTCTTCGCGGGCGAGAAAGCCGGTACGCATTTTGTGGGCGTCCACGCGGGCCTGCGAACACAACATACGATTCAGCAAGGCTTCCTTCGACATTTCCAGCGAGAAAACCGCGACGCTCTTACCGCCGAGGACAGCGGAGTTCTCCGCGATGTTGATGGCGAAGGCGGTTTTGCCCATCGACGGACGGGCGGCGATGATGATGAGATCGGACTTTTGCAGGCCGCTGGTCATGTCGTCCAGATCGGAGTAGTAGGTTTCCAGTCCGGTGACGCGTCCGCCACGCTGAAACAGCTTATCGAGATCGCCGCCAAAGGACTCCATGGCGATGGTCTTGATATCGGTGAGCTGCTGTCCGCTGCGCTCCTCAGAGATGTTGAAGATGCTGGATTCCGCGGAGTCGATGACCTCAGCGGCGGTGCTGGCCTGCTCCATGGCCTGCGAAATGACCGAGTTGGAGGCATGGATGAGGTTGCGCAGCATCGCTTTGTCACGCACGATGCGGACATAATGCTCGACCGAAGAGCGGCGCGGCACACCGTCGGTGAGCGAGGCGAGGTATCCGGCCCCGCCAACGGCATCCAGTTCCTTGTAGCGCAGCAGCTCCTCGGTGAGGGTGACGATGTCAATGGGACGATTGGTCTCGGAGAGATCGGCGATGCGCTGGTAGATGCGGCGATGGGCGTCGAGGAAAAAGTGCTCGGCCTTGAGGGTCGAAAGGGCCTCGTTCTGCATGTTGTTATCCAGCAGAATTGCGCCGAGGATGGAACGCTCGGCCTCAGGGCTGGCTGGGAGACCGCGATCGAGACTGAAATCAGTGACAGGCATAAGGGATCAGGAACAGATCAAAAAACATCCGCATCCGGAGGAAGTTCCGGAGCACTCTTTGGATGGTATTGCGCTATGGGCGGCAATCGCAATGCCCGGAGTTTGGAAAACATGGCTGCAACGGATGTAAGCTCTTCCAGCCAAAGGTGGAAACCGTGCTGAAATTTTAGGCCCGGAGAAGCCAGCCGCCTCTCCGGGCCTGCAACCGTGCGCAGTACTGCGTGTGGTGACTCGCTCCCGCCGCCTTTGCGGAAACTTTGGGAGTCTGAGCGAGCGCTTGGCAGCCGGGCACGCGGCAACGAACGCCGCTCCGGCCGCGGGCGCTTGGCAAGTGGACTCCGTTGCCGGAGGCTTGCGCCCGACTCCCCTTCCGGCCCTCAAGCGGCGACACCCTGTTGCCAAGGGGCGATGCAGTTCCAGACTGGGGTTCGACTTCCGCCGTGGGCTGCGATTGCTCGCGCCGCGCCGTGGCACACGGTTTGCGTCAACGCAAATTCGGATGCCGTCCGCCAACTGGATTCTGCAATGCCTGTCGCCGCTGTTCAAGCCGGGAAGCACCACGCAGCGTCATACCCACCGTTGCGTTATTGGAAGAGTGCAACAGTCCCGGCGGAGTTGGGCGGGAAATCGGAGGGGTCGCTGTGGGTATGCTGTGCAAAACGCGGAAAGCTTGTGCACCGGGGTGGAAAACCCGGTTGCTAGGGAGCGGGCTCCGGCTCGATGAGCTTGCGGAAGCGGCGGAAGAGGCGCAGCGAGGCTTCGACCACATTGTCTTCGCGCTGCTTCTCCTTCATCGAAGACTTGGGTTGCTCGCTGCCGCTCCAGAGGACGACGCGATCGTGGGCATCGAGTACGAGGAGTCGTATCTGGATGACCGTGGAGGAGGAAAGACTGGTGCTGCGCCCGCCGCCGCCTCCGACGCTGACGCCGGAGTCAGAGACCGGGGCGTTGATGGAGACGATGAGGTCGGCATTGGCAGGGTCTCCGACCACCGTGTAACGGCCCCAGCCCTGGAAGGCATCGCCGATGACATCGTTGGGAAGGATTCCGCCGGCGTGCTCGATGAAGATGCTGCGCGCGGCCATGAGGCGCGCGTTCGGCGAGATGACCGCGGGCTTGGGGGGTTCCTGCGCGGAGAGCACGGCGCAGAGCAGAAGCGCCGCCACGGCGAAGAGCGCAGGGCAGGCACTGGCCTCCCCACATTTGCCAAAGGAAGGCGGACGTGGGCCAGCCGGGGATGTGGGCCACGCACGAAACTTCAACGGTTCTGCTCCTAGCATCCGTTGAGTATGCCTGAAATCGGGAGGCGGCGAAAACAGGAAGTTTCCGGGTGAGCCACTTCCGGGAGTGCGGCCACTTCCGATAAGCTCTATGGGCAGCTATGCTGAAACCCCTGATCCATCTCGCCGCGTATGGATTCGCGCTGTTGGCCCTGTGCGGACTGGGATATCTGATGCTTTCGCTATGGAGCGAATGGCGCTTCCTGGCTCAGAGGCGTGCGGCAAGGCTGCGGCCCACGAGCAGATATACACCCGGGGTAAGCGTTCTGAAACCGCTGCGAGGCAGCGACCGGCAGATGTATGAGAGCTTCCGCTCGCACTGTTTGCAGGACTATCCGCAGTACGAAATCATCTTCGGGGTGAACGCCGCGAGCGACGAGGCGGTGGCCGACGTGGAACGCCTGCAGCGTGAGTTTCCGGAGCATGAGATCCGCCTTGCCGTCTGCACGGAACCGCTGGGCAGCAACCGCAAGGTCAGCAATCTGGCGCAGATGATGAAGCAGGCAAAGTACGGTCACATGGTCATCAATGACAGCGACATACGGGTGCCCGGCGACTACCTGCGGCGGATCATGGCGGCCATGGGGACGGAAGCCGGGTACGGGCCAACGGATGGCCCTCCGGTCGCGGACACCAGGCCTCCGGTTGCGGACGCTCGGCAGGTAGGAATGGTGACGGCGCTGTACCGGGCGGAGGCGGGGCGCAGTTTGGCCTCACGGATGGAAGCGGTGACGATTGCGACCGACTTCGCCGGAGGGGTGCTGTGCGCGATGGAGTTGGAGGGCGGACTGCACTTCGGGTTGGGCTCGACTTTGGCGTTCCCGCGGGCGGCAGCCGAGGCCATCGGCGGGTTGGAGTCGCTGCAGGACTACCTCGCCGACGATCACGAACTAGGGCGGATGATCGCGGAGGCGGGATACGAGGTTGTGCTCTCCGATGTGGTGGTGGAGACCTTTCTGCCGGAGTACGGCTTCGGCGCGATGTTCGAGCACCAGTTGCGCTGGGCGCGAACGGTGCGCGATCTGCGCAAGTTCGGCTACCTGGGAGTGCTGCTGACCTTCGGGCTGCCGTGGGCGATGGCGGCGGCGCTGTGCGCGGGCGGAGCGGGGTGGTCGCTCGGACTGCTGGGGACCGTGGCCGTGGCGCGCTTCGCCTCAGGATACCTGCTCTGCGGGCCGATACTGAATGACCGGAAAACGCTCGGGGACCTATGGCTGATTCCGGCGCGCGATGTGGTGGGGGTCGCGATCTGGTTTGCGAGCTTTGGCGGCGACACGATCGTGTGGCGCGGGGAGCGGTTTCATCTGAAGGATGGGCGTCTGACAAAAGCGTAATTTTGCGGGGAGGCCATGGACCTTCCAGCCCCACATTCGCCAACAGATGGCGGATGTGGGCCACCCGTGATTCAGTTTGGGAAGCTAAAGTTCAGTGAGGCGGAGCACACCAGTGGCGCCGAGGTAGCCCTTGCGACGAAACCAGTCGGTGAGGCGGTCGTGGAGCAAATCGATGGGCACACGCGTTCCGATTTCGATGAGGCCGTCAGCGATTGGAAGCGTGTCGTCAAAGATCTGATCGTTGGTAAAGCTGCGCATGGCGAAGTTGTCGATCCAGTGGATGGGTGCGGGGGTGAGAGTTCCGGCGTTGTCGTACTCCACGCGAATCTTGCGGGCGAACATGGAAGCAGTATAGAGCGGCGGCGGGACTGATGTATGTAGCTGTTTCACCTTGGCCAACCGTCCCACCTTAGCCGCAAGAACGGCGGCGAAGGTGGGCACCCGGTGCATCCTGGCAACGAATTACTTGAGGTGCACTTTCTTCATCTTCTTTCCGAGACGAAGAACGAAGCTGTCGGGAACCTCAAAGGCAGCCGTTCCTTCGATCAACTGGCCGTCCACGCGAACGGCTTTCTCGTTGATCTTGCGGATTGCCTCCGAGCGCGAAGCGGCAAGGCCGGATTCCTTGAGAAGCTTGTCGATGCGGAGATAACGCCGTTCTTTGCCTGAGCCTCCAAGGGACTGCGCGGCACCAGACTCATTGGGATCCAAGGCGATTTCCTCAGCCCTGACGGTGATGTACTCGATCTCGATCTCGTCGAGGTTCTCCGGCACTTCATCTTTTTGGAATTGTTTGGCCCAGTTGGCTTCGGCGGCTTCGGCCTCGGCGGGAGAGTGGAAGTCGGCGATGATGCGCTTGGCGAGATCTTTTTTGGCGCGCATGGGATGCAGTGTGCCAGCTTTTACATCAGCTTGGAGTTTTTCGATTTCGGGTATGGTGAGGTCGGTGAGCAGTTCGTAATAGCGCCACATGAGCGCGTCGCTGATCGACATGAGTTTGCCGAACATCTCCTGCGCGGTTTCGGTGATGCCGACGTAGTTGCCGTAGGACTTCGACATCTTGCGCTCGCCGTCCAGACCTTCGAGCAAGGGCATGGTGAGCACGATTTGCGGCGGCTGGCCGTAATCCTGCTGGAGCTTGCGTCCCATCAGCAGGTTGAACTTCTGATCGGTGCCGCCAAGTTCGGCGTCGCACTCGAGAGCGACCGAGTCGTAGCCCTGCATCATCGGGTAGAGCAGTTCGTGGACGCTGATCGGCTTCTCTTCCTGGAAGCGCTTGTGGAAGTCCTCGCGCTCCAGCATCTGCGAGACGGTGAACTTGGCGGCCAGGCGCACGAAGGCTTCGTAATCGAGCTTGAACAACCACTCGGTGTTGTAGCGAACCTCGGTCTTTTCCCGGTCGAGAATCTTGAAGACCTGCGCTTTGTAGGTTTCGGCGTTGGCATCAAGCTGCTCCCGGGTGAGCGGCGGACGGGTGGTGTTGCGTCCCGTGGGATCGCCGATAAGGCCGGTGCCGTCACCGATGAGGAAGATGACGGTGTGGCCCATGTCCTGGAAGTGCTTGAGCTTGCGGATAAGCACGGTGTGGCCGAGGTGAAGGTCGGGAGCAGTGGGATCGAAGCCGGCTTTGATGCGTAGCGGGCGGCCGCTCTGCAAAGACTTTTCGAGGCGCTCACGCAGATCGCTCTCACGAATGATTTCGACCGAACCTTTGCGCAGGTAGGCCAGTTGCTCGTCGACGGGACGGAAAGCTGTGGGACGGGAAGAGGACATGACCTTGCAATTATAAAGTGCCGGGTTTCAAAGTTTCAGAGGTTTCACCGGTTTCCAGGTTAAGGCCTGATATATTCAGCCAATGCTGAAAGTGAAATTGCTGTCTCTGTCGGCGAAGACGCCGACCATTGCACATCCGGGCGAAGACCTGGGGTATGACCTGTACGCGAGCGAATCGGTGACCATCGCGCCGCGCGGAAACGCTACGATCCCGACGGGCGTGGCCATTGAATTGACGAGCGCGACGGGGGAACCGCTGGGGGCTCTGCTGCGCGACAAATCCTCGATGGCGGCGCGGCGGTTGACCGCGACGGGCGGTGTGATCGACGCGGGCTATCGCGGCGAAGTGCGGGTGCTGATGGAGAATCTGGGCGATACGGCGGCAGAGGTTCATGCGGGCGACAAGCTGATTAACCTGATTCCCTGCCCGGTGCTGACCACGCCGGTGGAAGTGGTGGAGGAGCTGGCGGAGAGCAGCCGGAGGAGCGGAGGGTTCGGCTCCAGTGGAAGAAAGTAGAGGGAATTTTTTCTTAGGTTCTAGCTAAGCGAATTTGCCAGAGTGACGGTAGCGGAGGAATCCAAATTGCCTGGCGACCTGCTAGATCAACTCACACCACAAGAATGTTACGACTGCAAACATTTCGCAGACGATTTTAGAGAAGACTTCAACCCACGCGCGCTGAAGTGCTGGAAGGAACAGGTGGCCGGACACTTGAGTCATCAGCGTCGATCTCGACCCGACGAGTTAGAGCGGATGAACCGTCTGGCCGCGGTTCCGGAAGCCCCGCCAGTTGTGCAACGTGCCCAGACACTTGACTCGGTCGTCTCTCGAATCACGCCTGCGAACCTGCATGAGGAAACGCATTGGGGCGCTGCTGTCGGGAACGAGTTGTAAGGTGCCTATGGCATTGATCGCATGTGAGGCTCCGCTGGGGAACGGAAGTGGGTGCCATGTTCCCAAATGCCTATAACACAATGTAAAATTGATTGTTCGCCCGCTGCCGGGTTCTCTGGCGGGGGCTTGACTCGCCTGTAGGGATGGCACAAGTCCGCCCACAGCCGCAAATCATTAGAAAAAGAGATTGGAGCAACACTTCCATGGCGATTATTGCCACGCAAATGCGTCCCGGCATGATTATCAAGCACAATAACGAACTGCATTCGGTGTTCAGCGTCGAGCACCGCACGCCGGGCAACCTGCGCGCTTTTATTCAGGCCAAGCTGCGCAACCTGCGCACCGGCGCAATGTTCGAGCACCGCTTCCGCTCCGGGGATGCCATCGATAAGATTGTGGTGGATGAGAGCAAGATGGAGTACCTGTACAACGACGGCGACAATTACTTTTTCATGGACATTGCGACCTATGAGCAGACGGCGCTGAACCGCGACGTGCTCGGCGATGCGGTGGACTACCTGACGGCCAATCTGCAGGTCACGGTGGAATTCTTCGACGACAAAGCGGTGGGCGTCGATCTGCCGCAGACGGTTGAGCTGACGGTTCTGGAGACCGAGCCGGGACTGAAGTCGGCAACCGCTTCCAGTGTGACCAAGCCGGCCACGACCGAAACCGGACTGATCGTGCAGGTCCCCCCGTTCGTCAACCAGGGCGACAAGATTCGCGTGGATACCGCCGAGGGCACCTATCTTTCCCGGGCATAGAATTTGAGCGCGGCGAGGCGGTGCGAATTTTCATTGGAGGAGCCAGATGACTTCCACTCAGATTTTCCGCCGGTACCTGGTGATCGGCCGCGTGCAGGGCGTGGGCTTTCGCTGGTTCGTGGAGCGTGAGGCGCGGTTGATCGGGGTTGGCGGATGGGTGCGCAACCGCGACGACGGCATAGTGGAAGTGCTGGCCTCGGGAAGCAATGCGCAGTTGGGCTCGCTCTACGACAAGTTGAAAGAAGGGCCGCGGGCTGCCCGTATTGACCAAGTCGAAGTTGAGGACGCCGCGCCGTTCAACGGATATAAGACATTCCAAATTGAAGAAACCCGGTGATCATTTTGACCCAGCTACAGACCGTAATGGACTCTGAAGATCTCAAGAAATATATTCGCGAGATCCCCGACTATCCCAAGCCCGGCATTCTTTTTTACGACATCACCACGCTCATCAAAGACCGCGCCGGTTTCGCCCGGGTGGTGGACTACATGACTTCGCCGTACCTGGACAAGAACGTGGACCTGGTGCTCGGCATGGAGGCGCGCGGCTTCATCTTTGGCCCCGCCATGGCTTATCGGCTGAACGCGGGATTCATTCCGGTGCGCAAGGCGAATAAGCTGCCGGGCGAGACCGTGAGCTATACCTACAATCTTGAATACGGGACCGACACGCTGGAAATTCATAAGGACGCAATTCAACCCGGACAGCGCGTCCTGATTGTGGACGACCTGCTGGCGACGGGCGGCACCGCGGAAGCTGCCGCTAAGTTGGCCAACAAGCTGGGAGCGGATATTTGCGGAATGAGTTTTGTAGTGGAACTGGACTTCCTCCATGGACGCCAGCGGCTTGCGCCTTACGACGTATTCTCGCTGCTGCACTACGACCGGTAGCATTCTTGTGGTTGCAGTAAGCAGGTAGCAAACACAAGGCCACCGGCGAAGAGGTGGCCTTGTGTTTGCGCGACTCGCGCGAGTTACTTTGCCCAGGGATCTTCCTTCATGCCAAGGTTCTTGACCAGGAAACTCCACTCGTCCGTCGTCTCCTCGATGGCCTTGGAGATTGGTTTTCCCGCGCCGTGGCCTGCTTTGACTTCAATGCGGATCAGCACCGGAGCAGCGTCGGCTTGCGCTGCCTGCAAGGCGGCGGCGAACTTGAAGCTGTGCGCCGGAACCACGCGATCATCATGGTCGGCAGTCACAATAAAGGTCGCCGGATACTGGGTGCCCGGCTTCAGATTGTGCAGGGGCGAATACTTGTAAAGCGCTTTGAACTCGTCAGCGTCGTCCGACGATCCGTAGTCCGAGGTCCACGCCCAGCCGATGGTGAACTTGTGGAAGCGCAGCATATCCATCACACCGACGCCCGGCAGAGCCGCTGCGAAAAGATCCGGGCGCTGCGCCAGGCAGGCCCCCACCAGCAAGCCACCGTTGCTACGTCCGCTGATCGCCAGCTTCCTGGGTTGGGTGTAGTGGTTCGCGATCAACCACTCGGCAGCCGCGATGAAATCGTCAAACACATTTTGCTTTTGCAGTTTGGTTCCCGCCAGATGCCAGGACTCACCGTACTCGCCGCCGCCGCGCAAATTCGCCTGCACGTAGACCCCGCCCATCTCCATCCACACCAGGTTGCCAACGGTGAAAGCCGGAGTCAACGAGACGTCAAATCCGCCATAGCCATACAGCAGCGTTGGATTGTTGCCATCCAGTTTCACGCCCTTGCGGGCGGTGATGAACATGGGGACGCGGGTACCGTCCTTGCTGGTATAGAAAACCTGCTTCGTCTCGTAGTCGTCCGGATTGAAATGCACCGCGGGCTTGCGGAAAACCGTGCTGGTCCCGGTCGTTGTGTCATAGCGGTAGATGGTCGCGGGAGTCGAATAGCTGGTGTAGGAGTAGAAGGTTTCCTTTTCCGTGCATTTGCCGAAGAAGCCCGCGGCGGTTCCCAATCCCGGCGTTTCGATGGTACGCAAATACTTGCCGTCGAGGTCGAAGACCTTCACTTCGCTGTGCGCATCCTTCAAGTAACCAACCAGGAATTTGTTATCTACCACGTTCGCGCTGAGCAGGGTCTCGCTGGATTCGGGGATGACGGTTTTCCAGTGTTCGGGCTCCGGATGCCGCGTATCAATGGCAATCACGCGACTGAGCGGAGCGTCCAAATTGGTGATAAACCAGATGACCGGCCCAAGGTTGTCGATGAAGATGTAGACCGCATCTTTTTTATCCAGAAGCGCGACCACCGGACTGCTGGGCTTCGTCAGATCCTTGTAGTAGATGCGATTCTTCGGGTCCGTGCCTTCGCTGATGGTGATGATGAGGTACTTGCCGTCATCCGTGATCTCGCCGCTGAAGCCCCACTCCTTCTGATCGTCGCGCTTGTAAATCAGAGTGTCTTGCGACTGCGGCGTGCCCAGTTTGTGATAGTAGAGCTTCTGGTAGTAATTGGCATCGCGCAGCATCGACTGCTCTTTGGGCTCGTCGTAGCGGCTGTAGAAAAACCCTTTGCCATCCTTGGTGAAGGCAGCGCCGGAGAATTTCGACCACCGGATCAGGTCCGGCAAATCCTTACCGGACGCGACCTCGCGCACGTGCCACTCCTGCCAGTCTGAACCGGAGGAAGACAAACTGTACGCCATCAATTTGCCATCGTCGCTAATCGCCGTGCCGCTGACCGCAACGGTGCCATCGGCCGAGAGCGTGTTCGGGTCCAGCAGCACCTTCGGCTCCGCATCCAGCGCGGGTAGCCAGTACAGCACGCTTTGATTCTGCAGGCCGCTGTTGCGCGAATAGAAGTATCGCTTGCCCTTCTTTTCCGGGACGGAGAAGCGCTCGTAATTCAGCAGCTCTTTCATCCGGGCGCGAATCTTTTCGCGGGCGGGAATCTGCTCCAGGTAGCCGAAGGTCAACTTATTTTCGGCTTCGACCCAGGCACGGGTCGGCGCGGAATCCGGGTCTTCGAGCGGACGGTAGGGATCAGCCACCTTGGTGCCGTGGTAGTCGTCCACCTGGTTCGCGGTGGGAGCAGCGGGATAGTCAAACCTCATCGCTTCGCCATTCTGCTGGGCCGACCCAGTTCCTGTACAGAGCAGTAGAGCTGCGAGCAGAACGGTAGTCCAGCGCAATGTCATCAATGCCCTCAAAAATGTGAATGCATCAAAGGATAAGCGTTCGTGACGAATACCGCAAAACATTTACTAGAGCACTTTTAGGACTGGTGTGTCCGTCGTTATCATCGCCGGGGAAAACGCCCGGCTGCTTTGTCGGATACACCTTCCGCGATTCCGGTCTACTGCCTCACCAGAACCTGCGTTCTGGGAAACGCAAAGGCCGCGCCCGCGTCGTCGATCACATTCACCTGGCAGGTGTACCAGCCGGGACTTAGCGCCTTCATCGGTACTTCCAACTGAAACGCGGCTGCCCGGCGGCTGGCGGCGTTCAAGTGTTGGGCCTCCACCAGCGGTGTCTCGTACACTTTCACCTTGCCGCGGAAGAATTGAATGCTGGTCAGCAGATGGATCGCATCCTTCTTCTCTGCCCACTTCGCCGGATCGTAGACTTCGTAGTACAGCGTCATCGACTGCTCCGGGGTGAAGACGTGCGCCACGTTAGGAATGATCTCCTGCCCATCGCTTACCAGAGGATTCGACTGTGACTTCTTTCCTGCCGGAGCCCGCTGACTGGAAAGCATGACGGTACTCATCTTCATCTTCTCTTTGCGCAGATCGGGAATGACCACATCACTCTCGAACGTTCCCACGCGTCCGTTCTGGTTTTCACGCACTACGAATTTCAAGTGATAGCGCCCGGGCGGAAGCAGGAAGCCAGTGTTGTACTGCACGTTCTTGCGCTTGGGGGCGGCCGCGGCCGCTGCGCCCGCCACTCCCCCGGGCAGGCTGACGCCGGCGATCACACTCTGCGTCTGCTCCAGCGTTAGTTTGATATTGTCGCGAATGTTGCCGACCGGGAATTTGGTGGCCTTATCGCGCACCACACCCAACACATCGAGCGACGCTTTATCCTTATCGCGCTGCGCCACCAGGGCCGAAGCCGGAACCACGATCGACACCGGTACGTAGAACTTGTTCTCCTGCGTACGGAAGTAGCCGGTTGCCAGATAGACCGGAAGATCGGTGTTCGGCAGATCGGACGTCATCTCTTCCTGGAGTTGCAGTTCGCGGTCCTCTTTGGTGAAGTGCTGGAAATCCCTCGGCCCGTAGTATCCCATGCGATATTCCAGCTTTACGTCACTGCGGTTCAGCTTCACCTGAATGCGGCGGAAGCGTCCATCCTTGTTCGGATTCGAACTGCGATAGCCGAGCACGTAATAGGTTTCGCTATCGGCCTGAACCTTGGCGTATGCCTTGCTGAAATCGTTGGAATCCAGGAACGCGCGGCCTCCGGTATCGTTGGAGATGGTGACCAGAGTCTCCTGGCTGGCATAGTTGGAATCCAGATCATTCTGCACCGCCGCGCCACTGTACGAGGACACGCCGCGCAAGCTGGCCGAACTGGCGACGCCACCCGGCGGCATCGCCTCCAGGCCGCGAGAATCCACCGCATAAATCGACACATTCGAGCGCACCGCGGAGTTCACCGCCGCGCGCAACTGAGCTTGATTCTCGACGCCGGTCTTGGTCATGCCGCTGCTGAAGTACAGAATCGATTTCTTCTGATCGATCCCGGCAAGATTTTTTGCGATGGTGGAGAGCGCCTGCAAGCGCAGATCGGTATTGAAAATGTTGTAGTCGGTATCGTCGGCCACGAACGACCCGGCATCGTCGGGCGTGCCCTCGCTGCTGCCGGTGGTGCCCGCCTCCTGTCCCGTGCCCTCGTTGCCCGCAATTTTGTCGAGCGCCGAAAGCAGCAGCTTTTTGTCGCTGCTGAAGTCCTGCACCACTTTCAACGACGTGTCAAAGCTCACGATGCTGACCAGATCGGCGGGCGTCATCTGCTTGGTCACAAAGTTCTTTGCGCTGTCCACCGCGCGGTCGCTGTCGTCGCTCTCAAGAGAACTCAGGTCGAGAAAGAGAACCATCAATCGGCGATCGCGCAGGGCTTCGTGCGAGGGTACTTTCCGGCTGGTGAATAGATCGGTCTTGGCCGCCGTGGCCTCGGCCTGCGCGGGGCCACCCGACGGAGGAGTTTGGGCGTACTGGTCCACGTCCTCGATATCGAAGCTCTGGATGCGCTGGGTTTTGCCATCCTCGAGCACAGTGAAGTCGCTCTGCTTGAGCCCGCGGACCAGCGCGCCTTTCTTGTCGCGCACGGTGACGCTCACCAGCACAAGTTCGCTTGTCACCTTGAAGGTGAAGCCGTCCTCACCGGCGCGTGATGTCTGCGCCAGCAGCGCCTGCGGAGCCATCATCGAGCAGCACACCAGCACGGCCAGCAACTGGCAAACGAATTGGTTTCCGCACTCTCTCATCGCCTCACCTAGAATCTGTAATGCACGGACAATATCATCTTGCGCATGGATGCCACGCTGGTCACCTGTCCAAAGGTCGGCGAGTTCACCGTGGTATCGATCCCCGAATAGTTCGCATGGTTGAGCACATTGTCGGCTTCAGCACGCATCTCCACTCCCATCTGGTCCTTGAGCGGAATGTTTTTTGAAAGCACCAGACTCATCAGCCAATTGCCCGGTCCAATAATTGTGTTCCGGCCAGAGTCTCCGTACGTCCCCGCCGCAGGCACGGTAAACGCTGCGGTGTTAAACCAATGCTTGAGGCTGCCGCCCGTGAGCTGGATTGGTCCGCCATTGTAGTCGGCCCGCAGGGTGCCGTTGGTGCCACGCGCGACATCAGAGGCATCGCCCAACACACGCGCCGTAAACGGCGTACCGGAGGCGACCGTAAAGCTGCTTTGCAGCAGCCAACCGCCGAGCACCTTTTGTGCGATGGTAGGCCGAGTGAGCCACTTGCGTCCTTCGCCCCATGGCAACTCCAGCATCCAATCGCCGGTTAATTTGTGCCGCTGATCAAAGCTCGAAAGTCCACGTTCGGCCTGCAGATTCTTGTCGTCCTGCGCAATCACCTGCGCACCACCGCCGATTGAGGACGCGTTGTCGATTGACTTGGAATAGGTGTACGTACCACCCACCGAAATTCCGTTGGTCATCCGCTTGCGCAGGCGCACCGATCCAGCGTGCAGGATCGACGAGCCTTGCGAAGTCTCCCAGATGAAGGGCTGGACGTCCGGGTTGATCAATCCGCTGGCCGTGCGATTGGGGGCGCGCAGCATGTCCAGCGCGCTTCCCTTGCTGCCCGTGTAGCCGATGTTCAATAACAGCGTCTGAGTCAGCTCATGCTGCACATTCAGATTCCACATCTGCACATGGGCCACGCGATAATTCGGATCGATGCCGAAGTTATTGGTGACGACCGTCGAGTTTGGAGCCGGGAATCCGTTGGCGAGGGTAAAAGGACTGGGCGCGCTGGCCGGAGCCGCATTGGTTTCGGTGACCGCATAGGGTGGCTGCGCCGCCAGGTTCTGCACAATTGAGGCGTACTGCCCCAGGTTGTAATTGATGCCGTAGCCCGCGCGCACCACGGTCTTGGTACCGAACGGCTTCCATGCGATGCCGAGGCGCGGAGCAAAGTTATTGCGCTGCGGATTCATCAAGCTACGTCCGTAGCCGCCATTGGGATGGACAACTGCCACGTTCTGGAAATTGCCTTGTGGGTCAAACTCTGCCAGCAGATTCGCCAGCTCGTTCTGTGCCTCATGGAAAGGCGAGATGAATTCATAACGCAGCCCGAAGTTCAGCGTCAGATTGCTGCGCGCCCGCCAGTCATCCTGCACAAAGAAGTCGTAACTGTTCGCCAGATACCGGTCATGCACCTGCGAATATGCGAGCGCCGTTTGCTGCGCATAACCCAGGAGAAAATCGGCAAAGTCATAGCCGGTGCCGGGAACCGCCGTTCCGTTCACGTAGTTCGCCGTGGAAGAACCGGTGAAGGTAAACGTGCCGCGCGGATTCGAACTGGCGTAGGCCTTGTTGTCGATCCAGCGATAGTCGGTGCCGAAGTGAAGATGATGCTTTCCGCGCACCCAGCCAAGGCTCTCGCTCAAGGTGAACGTCTGCGCATCACGCTGCGAGGGCGCGATGTCGCTGAGGCTGGTGTAGTGGGAAAATCCGAGTCCCGGCACACCCCAGTTCAACGGGTCGTCAGAGACACCATTGATCCCGGCGAGCGAATCGACATTGGTGACACCGGCATATAAGTTGCCGGTGTGAGCGCGGCTGCGATTCCAGGTAAAGCGGAGCTGATTGCTCAGCTTGCCCTTGCTTACCGCCCAGCCCACGTTGGCATCGAATCCATTGGTGTGAGTGGCGCCGCGTACGGTGGCGAATGGCTCCAGGGTGTCCGACTGATTGCGCTGATAGTTCAGTCCGAAGCTCAGGTTGTTGCGCGAGCGTCCGCCGCCTCCGCCCCCGCGTCCTCCACGCTGCATCGGGGCACCGAAGTTGTGCGTCAGCCGCAGGGCGAATATGTCCTGGTTGGATTCCGCAGCGGAGCTGAAGTTGTAATTCTTCAGCGGGTCGGTAAGCACATTCGGGAGTGGAATATAGTTCAGAAGCGCCGCGGCCTGGGGACTGATGAGAGCCACAGGCACGCTGGTTCCGCCACCGAGCAGCGCCCCTGGATGGGCGGGGTCGTATAACTGCACGCCAGCGGTTTGACTGAAGTCACCACTGCGTTCCAACTGCGTGGGCACGTGCGAAAACACGTCGTACGGCGCAGAACTACGTGTCCCTGAATAATTCAGGAAGACGAAGGTCTTACCGCCGTCGTCGTAAACATGCGGAATCTTCAGCGGTCCACCGAGCATGGCACCGATTTTGTTGGAGCCGTAGGCAGGCTTTTCCGCGGGCCCGCTGAGTGAGTACGGTGCCGCGTCTAGTACGGCATTGCTCGCATTGTAGTAGATCTGCCCGTGCGGCCTGGTCAGGGATCCCATTCGCATGCGGCCAACACCACCACCCGGACCGCCGGGAGGGCCGCCCATGCCGAAGGCATTACCGCCCGGTCCGCCGCCGCCATCGAAACCACCCGCGCCCAACTGCCCACGCGAACGAAATTCCTCGATGCGGTCGCGCAGTTCATCCATATTCTGCAGGCCAAAGTCCTGCGCATTACCCATGCGACCGCTCACCGAAACCGACTGGTTTGTGGCATCGGCGCTGGAGGCTAACCCACTCACATTGCCTGCTGGCATATCTGCCTCGCCCGCATTCGCAGACTGCGCCAGTGCAGCATCATCGGCACTCACGGTCAACCGCTGCACGCCGCGCGCTGCCAGTGGCGGCCCGCCGTTGTCCAAGCCGATGGCATCGCCTGGGCTGTTCATCGTCTTGGGCACGCGGGAGAGCAAAACCAGTTCGAAGTCGTGGGTGGTATCCGGCTGCGCGGGGGTCAGCATGATTTCCGCCGTCTGAACGGCGAAGGCGGAAAACTCCGCGCGCAGCACCCAGCGTCCTTTGGAAGGCAGATCGAGACGGAACGATCCATCGACATCGGTCGATGTAATCACCTTGCGACCGGTCAACGAGTGCGCCGCCACGACCGTTACGCCGGGCAGTTTGGTGCTTCCTGAGCGAATCGCCCCATGGATCGAAAATCCGGCAGCCGGCGGATTCGTCGCCGCAACGTTCGACGAAGCTGCAGCGTTCGACGGCGGCGCGGCGCCCGGCGCAGGCGCGGACTGCGCCCAGGCCGCTCCGGCCAGCAAACACAGGCCCAACAGCGCTCCCGCGAAACTTCCCATGAAACCCAGGCGAAGGCTCATCGAATCCTCGGTTACTTGGCTGGTTCGTTGGAGTCCGGCGCGGCCTGCTTCGGGCTTGGCGGCGCGGAATCCATCGGGGGTGCGGAGGGCGCTCCTGGACGCGGCTTGCGCGGGCGGCCGGCAAACAAGTCTTTCGGTACAAATACTCCGCTCTTCACTTCTCCATGACCGCGCACCATGTCCCCAGCCTGGATGTCCGCCAGAGTCACACTCTCACGCCGCTCATTTTGAAATGAAGTGTCGTCGTCCACTTCGATCACTTGTTCGGTGTTATCGGGCTTCTTCACGGTCAGCTTGGTGCCGTCGATTTTGACCAGTTCGCCGAAGATGTAAGTTTTGCCGTTGTCCTCCGGCTTGGCATTCATCATCCCACCGCGAGGACCGGTGACGCCCGTGGCGCGTTGTCCGAACATTTGCGCAGTCCAGACGCCGTCCTTGTCCTGCTCACCGGCGGCAAAGACTCGGTCGCCCACCTTGAATTCGCTGAGCTTCACCTCGTTGCCGTCTTTCATCAGCCGGGTCGAGGAGGTGATTTTGACCTTTGCGGTTTCGCCTCGGAAGGTCTGAAGCGTGACGGTTGAACCCTCGATCGCGGTGATCTGGCCGCCGACGCCGTGGAAGTCTCGTCGCATGCCTCGGCCCTGCCCGGCCCGATCTTGCGGAGGAGTTGGGGGTGCGTCCTGTGCCATCGCCATGCCGCCAAGACCAACCGCCAGTACGGTTACCGCCGCCCACATGCTTGCTCGCATTTTGCCTCTCCTCATCGAAGACTCACTCCAGCATAGACGCTCCCGGCGCCTGCTGGTTGACACCCAGGTGAATCCTGTTGCGAAACGTAACACTTCTTTGCAATACGGCTGTCACAAAGTGTGCGCCAAACCCGGGAATTGGATCGCGATCGCAGCCTCCGGGGACTTACAGAAGTCTTACAATGCTTAACCGCCGCAATTGCTATCTTACGAAGTAACAGTGGCGTGGCCTTCGGTTGCTCTCCCTGCCGCTCCCGCGGCACGCAGCGAAAGCCACGGAAGGATGGCTCGGAGTGAAAACAGCGGAACCCCGCAAGAAGATCAATTGGCTTACGGCCATCGTCATGGCCATCTATCATATTCTGGCAGTGGTTGCCCTCTTCTACTTCTCGTGGAAGGGCGTGGCCATGGCCGCGGCCTTGTGGTGGGTCTCCGGGTCGCTCGGCATCGGCGTTGGGTATCATCGCCTGCTTACCCATCGCGGCTTTCGCTGTCCCAAGTGGCTGGAATATTTCTTCGCGGTCTGCGGCACGCTGGCGCTTGAGGGCGGCCCCATATTCTGGGTTGCCATCCACCGCATCCATCATCAGTTGACCGACCGGGAAGGCGATCCGCACTCGCCGCGCGACGGCAAGTGGTGGTCGCACATGGGCTGGATCCTGACCGGGCAGGCGCTGCACCAGGAGACCGAAAAACTTGCGCCTTATGTTCCCGATCTGCGCCGCGACCGGTTCTATCACTGGCTCAGCAAATATCACTGGATCACCCAAGTCGTGGTCGGTGTCGCCGTGCTCTATTTCGGCGGATGGAACATGGTGTTATGGGCCGTGTTTTTCCGGACGGTGGTCGGCCTGCACGCCACCTGGCTGGTGAACTCCGCCACCCACCTGTGGGGTTCGCAGCGCTGGGCTACCGGAGATGATTCCACCAATAACTTCTTCATCGCGCTGCTCACTTTCGGCGAGGGCTGGCACAACAATCACCATGCCCACCCCAGTTCCGCGCGCCACGGTCTGCGCTGGTGGGAGGTCGATACCAATTGGTATGTGATCTCCGCTCTGCGCGCCGTTGGACTGGCGCACGACATCAAGCTTCCACGGGCGAACAGCCGGATCAAAGAGATCAATCCCAAGGGCGCCCCTGCGCTCGCACCGGAAGCCAACGCGGCGCGCGCGGAACAGGCCGCCGCTGGGGATTAGAGTCTGTGGCGAGCATTTTTAAGATCAGAGTGTCCGTC
The DNA here is from genome assembly GCA_964563875.1 of uncultured Acidobacteriaceae bacterium. Classification (GTDB taxonomy): domain Bacteria; phylum Acidobacteriota; class Terriglobia; order Terriglobales; family Acidobacteriaceae; genus TOLSYN. The sequence goes on along the minus strand of CAZLZA010000010.1, from coordinate 51,959 downwards.
GTTATCATCGCCGCCTAAAACGTCCGGCTGCCTTAGCGGACACACCTTCCGCGATTCCGGTCCAGCATTGGCTTAGAACCACGTTTGCAGCCCCGGCTTATTGTCGGGGCTTGCTTTTTCCCTTGGCGCGCAGTTTGTGGTCTCCAAACCGCTCAGTTCCCGCTGGTTCTTAACTGCTCTTTGACTAACTACGGCCGCCTCACTACTATCTAGCTGTTTATGCCGATCCCTTCCCGCAACCGGGCTATCGCGTTCTTCATCGTCCTCGGAGCCTGTTCGGTTGCCTTCGCCCTGGCGCTCAATATCACCTGGCTGATTCGCTGGCGTGAAGTGGGCATGATTGTTCTCGGCGTTATTTTCTTCGGCTTTATCATCACCGGCGTCACCTTGAACACGATTTTTCTGGTGCGGGAGATGCGGCGCAGCGAACAGCAGGATAGCTTCATCAATGCGGTGACGCATGAGTTGAAGACGCCGATCGCTTCTATTCGCCTGTACCTGGAGACCCTGCAATCGCGCGACCTCAATGAGGTGCAGCGCAAACGGTTTTACGGCGTCATGCTGGAGGACACCGACCGCCTGCTCAATACCGTGGAGCAGGTGTTGCGCGTCGGCCATCTCGGACAAAAGAGCGCGAAAAATTTCCAGCGCCTCGATCTCGCAGAGATTGTGCGCGGCTGCGCCGTTCTCGCCCAAACCCGCCATCACCTTACCGAGGAAAGCATCCGCTTCGTCGACTACACGCTTTCCTCGCCGTTCGTGCAGGGAGATCCCGAGGAGCTGCGGTCGGCAATTAATAATTTGCTGGAGAATGCGGTCAAGTACTCTCCCGGAAAGATTGCCGTTACCGTTGAAATCCTCGACGAAGCGAACGACCTGCTGGTGCGCGTCACCGACAAGGGCCGGGGAATCCCGCAAGGCGAGTTGAAGCGGATATTCCGCCGCTTTTATCGGGTCAACGAGCGCTTGCGCCAGCGGGTTCAGGGAACCGGGCTGGGCCTGTTCATCGTGCGCAGCATCGCGCGCCGTCACGGCGGGAGCGCTTACGCCACCAGCGAAGGCGAGGGCCGTGGGGCCACCGTCACCCTCCGCCTTCCACGTGACTCCGCCTAGCCGCTGCCGCTCTGCCGTTCTTGCTATCCGCTGCCGGTTTTCCGCGATACCATTGAGTTCATTGCCCGCTCCCGTCGGGCCAGGATGGCGCATTCATGAAAGAGTTTTATATTCGCGACGCCGCGCAGCAGGAGAACAAGGTCGTCACCACCAGCTTCGTCGTCAGCAATAAGCAGATCAAGTCCAAGAAAAGCGGCGAACCCTACCTCGATCTCACCTTGATGGATCGCACCGGGACCATTCAGGCAAAAATGTGGGACAACGTCGAGGAGTGTGCCTATACCTTTGAACAGGACGACATCGTAAAGATCAAGGGGCTGATCAACAAGTACAACCAGCGCTGGCAGCTCACCATTCACAAGGTCCGCAAAATGGAAGAAGCCGCAATTGACTACGCCGACTACCTTCCCAAGACATCGAAGGATGTCGATGAGTTGTGGCAGACCCTCGGCGAGTTTGTCGCCTCGATTGGCGAGCCCCATCTGCGCCAACTGCTGGAACTGTTCATGGCTGACGCGGAGATCGCCCGCGCCTACCGGATCGCCCCGGCCGCCAAGACCATGCACCATGCCTGCATCGGCGGACTGCTGGAGCACGTGGTCTCACTTTTCCGCTCCTGCGACACGGTGGCCCGCAACTACGCTTTCATCAACCGCGACCTGCTGCTCACCGGGGCATTCCTGCACGACATCGGAAAGATCCACGAGCTGAGTTATGCCCGCTCCTTCGGCTATACGACAGAGGGCCAGTTGCTCGGCCACTTGATCATCGAACTGGAGATGCTGCACACCAAACTGGCCCAGGTTCCGGGATTTCCGCCGCAGCTCAAGATTCTGGTCGAGCACCTCCTCATCAGCCATCACGGGCAATATGAGTTCGGCTCCCCCAAGCTGCCGATGTTCCCGGAGGCGCTGATGCTGCACTATCTGGACGATCTGGATTCGAAGATGGAAGCCATGCGCGCGCAATTCGAGCGCGATGCGGATTTAGAATCGCCGTGGACCGGCTACAACTCCGCGCTGGCGCGTCCGTTGCTGAACACGCAGAAGTTTCTGAAGTGCCTGGAATCGCCTGAAGTTGAGGTCGCAATCGTCGCCACACCCGTTGAGTAATGGCCGAAGCGTGCGCCAGTCATGCGCCGGGCAAGTTCCATCGAACGAAAAGCCCGGACCAAGCCGGGCTCGCGTTTCCATCCGCAGCTTCCGTTCGCTGCAATCCCACATCTGCTGACCACGGCAAATGCGGGGCACACTTCCGGGACAACCAGAAGGTTGCGACGGCTCACAACGGCTTACTGATTGACAGGTATCTTGATAATTTTTTTCTGTATTGCGTAGGTCACTAACTGGGCTTTGTTGTGGATGTCCAGTTTGCGCATAAGGTTGAACTTGTGGGCCTCCACGGTCTTTACGCTCAATCCGAGGAGAATCGCAATTTCCTTGACGGAATTGCCTTCAGCCAACAACTTCAGGATTTCGCGCTCGCGGGGCGTCAGAGTAGAAATTCGCGGACGCATCTTGGAATCACGAACCCGCGCGCGGAAGTCTTCGACCAGCTTACCCAGCACCTGCGAACTCAGATACTTGCCGCCCTTGTACACATCGCGTACGGCGGTCACCAGTTGCTGCGCCGGAGTATCCTTGAGGACGTATCCCGAGGCCCCGACTTCCAGGCACTGTACGAGATAATCCTCGTCTTCGTACATGGTCAGGAACAAAACCTTGGTCTCCGGACGGTTCTTACGGATGTGCCGCGCCGCCTCAAACGAGGACAACCCCGGCATTCCAATGTCCATTAACACGATGTCCGGACGCAGTTCGCGCGCCTTCTCGACCGCATCTCCCGCGTCGGGCGACTCGCCCACTACTTCACAATCGCTTTCGCTCTCCAGCAGGCGGCGAACCCCCTGCCGGAACAGCGTATGATCATCCACCAATAGACACTTAATCTTCGGCATTGCGCCCGCTCCTCATCAGAATCATCCTCACTCAATCAACTTCCCGTGCTCAGCAGCGCCCGTTCCACTTGCGTTTTGCCGCCCGGCTCGGCCTCTTTCGGCTTCGTCGGGAGCGGCACGGTAACTGAAATTTTCGTGCCCTCGCCCTTGCGCGAGATCACTCTCATCTGGCCGCCCAGAGTGCTGATACGCTCCTGCATTCCGGCCATTCCGAAGGAAGGCCGCAGCGGATTTGTGATCGCGCGAATGCCCACGCCGTCGTCTTCGATGACCAGCCTGAGAGTCTCACCCTCACGCTCCATCTGGATATTCACGTTCTGTGCCTGGGCGTGCTTGGCAACATTGTGCAGGCTCTCCTGCACCACCCGGTAGATCGCGGTTTCAATCACCGGATCGAGCCGGCCAACGTCGTCGCCGATGGCGACTCGCGACTGTACGCCCGCCGTCTTGTTCAGGTCCTTGGCTTCTTTGCGAATCGCCGAGATCAGGCCCAGTTCCTGCAGCACCAGCGGCGAAAGACGCCCGATAATACGGCGGATTCCTTCGATCGTCCGATCCACCACCGCCAGCAGTTCGCTGATCTTCGCCTTACCAATGCGGCTCTTCACAGTTCCATCGAGCATCCCCAGGTAGAGACGAATCACCATCAGCGCCTGCCCGGTCTCGTCGTGCAGTTCACGGCTGATGCGCTTGCGCTCCTCCTCCTGGGCCTTCAACAAATGTCCACTCAACTCCACGATGCGCATCTCACGCTCGCGCAGCGCGTCCGTCATGCGTGCGCGATCGATCGCCAAGGCCGAACGATCCGCCACTGCCCGGAACAGTTCCAACTCCGTGGGCAGCCACTGGTAGGGCTTCTGAAAACCAATGATCAGAACGCCGATCACTCTTTCGTTGATCTTCAGCGGCACACCCCACAAGGAACGAGCTTTGTCGCGCAACCCCGGATTGAGCACTCCTGCCGAAAGAGTCAGGTCAGGAAGCATGTCCGGCTCGCCGGTCTCGAAGATCTGTCCGGTAAAACCTTGCCCCGGAGCAATCAAAGCGTCCTCGCCAAACTCCGGAGGCAGACCGGTGGTGCTGCGCACGCGAAGTTTGTTGCTCTCGGGATCAGCCAGCAGAGCGACGCCGACGTTGGCACCAAAAATTCCTTCGGTCACCACCAGCACGCGCTCCAGCAAGGCCGTCAGGCTGGTTGCCGAAAGTTCGGCGTCCAGAACCTTCAGCAAAGCGTCACTGGCGGTCTGCTGGACGTCAAAGTAGGCCCCGGAAACGGTAACAAAGCTGGCCGAAGCCAAGGTCTCCAAGGCTGCCATGACCTGAAACTGGCGATTGCCGAACACCTGGGCAATGAATGGAGCGGCAATCTTCTGGTAAATCTCCAGCGAACGCGCCACTTCACGGGTATCCACGCGAAGCTTCGCCAGGCGTTGGCCGTAGTAGTAAAGGTTGTCGGTGAACTGGCTGAAATCCGAGTGGCTGAAGAGCATAAAACCCACCCCGAGATTCAGCCGTTCCAGGGCCACCATGGCGCGCCCTTCAAACTGGAACTCCTCGAACATACGCTGGCGCCAAGCTGCCGTCATCTCCGCAAAATGCGGTTGCAGGGCATTGGTGGCCTCAAAGATCAACTCCCGGGCCGACTCTTGGATAGGCAAAACCGTCGACACCATGGCTCCTTAGATGCGGGAAGAACGTGCAGCTTTGTATGTAGATATAAGTAACTAGGTCGCTTACCACTGACCGCTGATCACCCTACCAGTCAAAGCTATATTAGCCCGTTTCATCTAGGTAATCTGCGGCGTTCCCCGGTTTAATAACTCCATTATCATTAACTCTTGTAAAATTTTCTATGACTCTTTTACCGTAACCCATGGGGGATACTGCCCTTGCCGCAGGCGGCAATCGCGCTGATTCCGTTACAATCCAGTAATGATTCGATTTTTTACCGCAGGCGAATCGCACGGCGAAGCGCTGATTGCCAACATCTCAGGTCTGCCGGCTGGCATCTCCGTCATCGAAGCCTACATTGACCGCGAACTCTGGCGCCGGCAGCAGGGCTTTGGCCGGGGCGGACGCATGAAGCTCGAACGCGATCACGCCCGCATCCTGAGTGGGGTGCGACACGGTCACAGCATCGGATCTCCGATTGCGATGCTCATCGAAAATCGCGACTGGGAGAACTGGAGCGAGTCACTGCCAGTGGGTGAGGGCGACCGGGAGAAACATAAACCCGTGATGTCTCCTCGCCCGGGTCATGCCGATTTGGCCGGGGCACTGAAGTACAATTTGCCGGAGGCGCGCTACATTCTGGAGCGCGCCAGCGCCCGGGAGACCACGGCGCGGGTCGCCGCCGGAGCCGTCGCCAAGCAGGTGCTCGCAGCACTGGATATCGAAGTGCTCAGCCACGTGGTTCAAGTGGGAAGCGCTCGCCTGTCGCGCGCGGTTTCGTTCGACGAGCTGCGCTCCCTGGCGGCGAAAAATGAGGTGCTGCTGAACTGTGCCGACGAAGAATCCGAGCAGCGCATGAGGGCAGAGGTGGACGCCGTGCTGCGGAATGGCGATACCGTCGGCGGAGTCTTTGAAGTGGTGGCGCACAATGTGCCACCCGGGCTTGGCACCTACGCCAACTGGGACGAGCGCCTGGACGGAAAGTTGGCCGCCGCCGTGATGTCCATTCAAGCGGTGAAGGCGGTGGAAATTGGGGACGGTGTTCTGGGCGCGACCGTGCATGGCTCGCTGGCGCAGGACGAGATTGGCTACGCAAGGCCAGCGGAAAAAGCACAGCAGAGCGGCGAGGATGCCGGAGTGCTGCACTCCAAGTTCACGGCTTTTACCCGGGCGGGCAATCACGCCGGAGGCATTGAAGGCGGCATCTCGAACGGTTGCGACATCGTAGTTCGCGGGCACCTCAAACCGATCTCCACGTTGCGGCGCCCGCTGAGCTCAATCGACTTCGCCAGCCGCGAGCCGGTCAAGGCTGCCTACGAACGCTCCGATGTATGTGCTGTACCGGCGGGGGGCGTGGTGGGCGAGGCCATGGTGGCACTGGTGCTGGCATCGGCTGCGCTGGAAAAATTTGGGGGCGATTCGCTCCTCGAGCTTCGCCGAAATTATGAGGGATACTGCGAGCAACTTCGCAATTACTAAACCGGAACAACCGATGATCTATCCGATAGTGAAATACGGCGACCCTGTACTGGAAACTCCGGCTGCGCCCGTCACCGAGTTCGACGACAAGTTGAAGAAACTGGTCGAGGATATGTTTGAGTCGATGTATGAGGCACAGGGCGTCGGACTAGCCGCGCCGCAGATCGGAATTTCACTGCACCTGTCGGTCATCGATACTTCCTTCAAGGAAGATCCCGAAGCCCGGATCGTGCTGGCCAATCCGCGGATCATCAACGTGGAGGGCAAGCAGACCGGCGGCGAAGGCTGCCTTTCCCTCCCCGACTTTCGCGAAAATCTGGCGCGTGGCAAACGGGTCACCATCCGGGCGCAAGACGTACACGGAAACTGGTACGAGAAGACCGGGGAAGATCTGCTGGCACGCGCCTTCCAGCATGAGATCGATCATCTCAACGGAACGCTTTACATCCATCACCTCTCCTCTCTGAAGCGCGACATGATGCGACGCAAGATCCGCCGCCTGCAACGCGAGGGCGAGTGGTAAGAATCTGACGCGGCTCGCTCCGGGCCGCTACAATCAAGTTGTGAAGCTTGTTTATTGCGGTACTCCAATGTTTGCCGTGCCTCCGCTGGAGGCGCTGGCCCATGCCGGCCATGAGATTGCACTGGTGGTTACGCAACCGGACCGTCCCAAGGGCCGCGGGATGGAGCTGGCACTCTCGCCGGTGAAGCAGAAGGCGCTTGCGCTTGGGCTGTCCATCGCGCAGCCGGAGAAGATCAAGAACAACTCCGAATTCCGCACCCACCTTGAGGCGCTGGCGCCGGAGTGCATTGTGATCGTGGGCTACGGACGCATCGTGCCGCGCTGGATGCTCGACCTGCCCAAGCATGGCAACATCAACCTGCATGCCTCTCTGCTGCCGAAGTATCGCGGAGCCGCGCCGATTCAATGGGCCATCGCATCCGGCGAAACCGTGACCGGAAACACTACCATGCGCATCGACGAAGGACTCGACACGGGAGACATTCTGCTGCAGCGCGAGCTGCCAATCCTTGCCGAGGACACGAGCGTGTCACTCGGTCCCCGGCTGGCGGCCATGGGAGCGGAGCTGCTGGTGGAAACCCTTGCCGCGCTGGCCGAGGACAGACTGCGACCCACGCCGCAGGATCATGCCCGCGCCACCCTGGCGCCGATTCTGACGCGCGAAGATGGGCGCATCGACTTTACCCGCGACGCGCAGACGATCTGCAATCGCCATCGCGGCTTCCAACCGTGGCCCGGAGGGTTCACTACGTTTCGCGGCAAGCAGCTCACGCTGCACGCCATCTCGGTTTATGGCGAAGCGCCTGCGCTGCCCGCCGGAGAGATTGCAATCGCAGGCGAGCGGCTGCTGGTTGGGTGCGGCGCAGGCTCGGCGATTGCAATCGACGAACTGCAGTTGGAAGGCAAGCGCCGCATGCCGGCACGCGAGTTCATCAACGGATATCAGCCCAAGGCGGGCGAGAGATTGGAGAAATGAGTATGGGACACACGGCGGCTTTCGCTACGCTGCGGGCGGGCACTGTGGGCGAGAGGATGAGGAGTTAATATGGCGGTCTCGCCGGCACGGAACTTTGCTTATGACATTTTGATTCGCGTGGAGCGCGACGGCTCCTACGCCTCCGAGTTGCTGAACGCGCCACGCATGGATACGCTTTCGCGCGAAGATCGTGCGCTCACCTACGAGCTGGTGATGAGCACGCTGCGCTGGCAATCCGAACTGGATGCGCGGATCGCACAATACTCTTCGCAGAAGGTGTCGCGGCTGGATGGAGAGGTGCGGGTTGCGCTGCGGTTGGGCGCATGTCAATTGAACCACTTGGAGCGCATCCCGGCGCACGCCGCGGTTCACGAAAGCGTGGAGCTGGTGAAAAGCTCCGGGAAGCGTTCCGCCGTGCCCTATGCGAACGCGGTGCTGCGCAAGCTTGCAGCCAACGCGAAAAGTCCAGTGGTGAATGCTGAAGCCGGGAGCGTGCGCGAGTTGGCGTTGGAGTTCGCGCATCCGGAGTGGATGGTTGGGCGCTGGATCGACATGTATGGATATAGCTCCGCACGCGCCATTTGCGCGGCGGATCAGCATGCACCGGGAGCTGCATTGCGGCTCTCCGCGCCCGATGCGGAGGAAGAACTGACCGAGGCGGGAATACGGATTGCGCCCGGAGCGCTGCTGACCGGTGCGCGGCGACTGCTCTCCGGCGACCTGGCGCACAGCATTCCGTTTCGCGATCATCACGTGGCCGTGCAGGACGAAGGCTCGCAACTGGTGGCCGCGCTGGTGGGAAAAGGCGAGCGCATACTGGATTGCTGCGCCGCCCCGGGAGGGAAAACTTTGGCGATCGCAGCGCGCAATCCGGGGGCGAAGATCACCGCGGTGGAGTTGCATGAACATCGCGCAAGAGCGCTGAAAGAGCGGGTTGCAGCGATGAACGTGAAGGTCGTGATCGGCAATGTCGGGGCGATAGAGTTCGCCGAAAAATTTGACCGTGTGCTGGCGGACGTGCCCTGCAGCGGCACCGGAACGCTGGCTGCGAACCCGGAGATCAAGTGGCGGCTGAAAGCGGAGGATCTGCGTGAGTTGAAAGATTTACAAATATCGATCTCGCGGGCGGGCGTCGCCGCGCTGGCTCCGGGAGGAAGGCTGGTGTACTCCACCTGCTCGCTGGAATCCGAAGAGGGCGAGGACGTGGTGGAGCAGATTTTGCGCGGGGAAAACGCAATGAGTATAGTTCCGTGCGAGAGCGTGCTGGAAGAGTTGAAAGGCTCCGGCGAGCTGGCGTGGGCGAAACCGGAAGAGTTAGTGCGCGGCTCGTTTCTCCGGACGCTGCCCGGGATTCACCCCTGCGATGGTTTCTTTGCGGCAGTGCTGCAGAAGAACGATTGACCGGAGGGTAATCATATCCGGGGTGAAAATAACTGGTTGGGCAATCTTGGAAACCATTGGTCAGAAGAACAATAATCTGTTGAGCGGGATTACTGCTTGGGCAATCGTTCGGGAGATCCGAACGATTTGCTATTTGTAAACCGTGGCGTGGGTTCTCCCGGGAGCTGATTTCAGAAGGCGCGGGTGACCTGGAGGGAGACGTCAGTACTGGGGGTGACGCGAGTGCCAGGGGCCGGAGTTTGTCCGATGACGATTGGAGCGGCGGGGTGAAAGTCCAGGTTGGTGAAGGGATTGGCGGGAGTGCTGGAGAGAGTGGTGACCGAGGGGGTCTTCAAGCCTGAAGCGGTAATGAGTCCGGTGGCATCGGCGAGGGTCGTTCCCGTGAGATCTGGCATGGCATAGGCGGACTCGGGCGGGGCGGCGGCATAGAGCAGGCTGACGCGGGGTGAGGCTACGCCCTGGGCACCGGCGGCAGGCGATTGGGCGATGATGACCTGCGGCGAGGCAGAGTCCGTGGGCAGTTCGGCGGAGATTCCCAGTTCCAGACCGCGGCGGCGAATGTCGATTTCTGCGGCGCGCGGACTCATGCCGAGCACGGCGGGAATGTCGATGAGCTGGGCTCCGAGACTCTCGGCGGCTTCGACGCGCCAGCCTCGACGGACGTGGGTTCCGGGCTCGGGCTGCTGCGAGACGATACAACCGGCAGGGACCACGGCGGAATAGAAGTGATCACTGCGGGCTAACTCAAGACCGTGCTCAAAGGCAACGCGCTCGGCTTGGGCGGGAGTCATACCATGGAAGTCCGGCACCGCGACCTCACGGCCATGGATGGCGAACCTCATGCTGACGAGGGCCGAGGCCAGCGCGACTATGATGAGTACGAGCACTTGGGCGAGCAGGCGAAAGAAGCGAATCATGCCAAACTCAGGGTAGATTCAAAGTTTCAAAGTTACAAGGTTTCAAAGTTTCAAGGTTGGAGCAGAGACAGAATTGGTCACAGAAGGTCGTGACGTAGATCACACCACGATGTTGGAACGGTTGATAGAACTGATGTATCAGGGGGTGTGGCTGTTGTGAAATCATTATTATTGCAAACAGATTTGTGCGGAGACACTACGCCCTACGAGGCGGCGGATGAATTGGTACAGGCGCTGGCGCCGGCGGGCGAGAAGCAGCGGGTGGAATGCGGAAAACGCCTGTTTTCGTTTGGGGAAGAGGCCAAGGGCGTGTACCTGATCGTAAAGGGCACGGCACGGGCAGCGCTTTCCGGGGTGCCGGGACGGGAGTTGATGTGCCGCACGGCTGGACCGGGCTCGGTGCTGGGGCTACCCTCGGCGCTGTGCGCCAATCCCTACCAGTTTGACGTTGAAGCCGTGGAAGAGCTGGAAGCAGTGTTTCTGCCGACTGCGTCGGTGAACGAAATTCTGCGGCAGCAGCCGGAGCTTTGCATGCAGGTGATGAACATGATGTGCGACGAGTTGAGCACGTTGCGGCAGACTACCGAGCACATGCGAAACTGCGTGCAGCATTCTTGTCTGCTGCATGGGCGGTGCACCCACTCCTCCACCGCGAGCTAAAAACGGTGGCACGGAAGCTGTAACCTGCGTCGGACGAGCAAGCGCGAAAAGGCCGAGTCAACTCCACTCGATCGCAAAAAAACTTGCACGCGCCACTCTCGCTGGAATTCTCTAACGGATGCCGCGCCTTCGGGTGCGGCTTTTGTGCGCCTGGAATGGTCCGAAGAAGATATAGGGCGCCGCTCTCACATTTGCCGCTCCCACATTTGCCAACGACGGCAGATGTGGGGCACCAGAGCAGCGCTAACGACTGCTTCTTGCCTTTTTGCCTTGCCAATTTGGGACTTTGCTTCAGCCACAAAGCGCGGTAATGTTCCGGGAGCAGCTCTCGCAAGGGTTCGCCTGAAAGATCAGTGCCAAATTCCGTTCGTGATTTCCCCGAGAGGACATTAGAGATGAAAGCGAATGACGCTGAGATGGGAATGCAGTCCTTTGACGTGATCAGCCGGAAGCGATGGTTCGCCGTGTGCGCGGCGGTTCTGATGATGACGGCAGCACTGGTTTCGCAGAGCGTTCCAGGGGCAAACCAGCGTGCCAACCGGATCACCCAGGAGATTACCTCGGGAGCGATGGTGACGGTGACCGGCACGGTGCATCCGCTGACCAAGCGGGCGACCGACTTGGGCGCGGTGAACTCTGAAATGCAATTGGATTCGATGACCCTGAACATTGCGCTGAGCGCGGCCCAGCAGACGGAGTTGGATGCGCTACTGGCGGCGCAGCAGAACCCGAAGTCGCCGCAATATCACCAGTGGCTGACGCAGGAGGAATACGGAGCGCGCTTTGGGTTGACGGACTCAGATCTGAACAAGGTGACCGGGTGGCTCACGGCACAAGGCTTTACGGTGAAGAGCGTTTCTGCTTCGCGCAATGCCATCACTTTCGGCGGCAAGGCGTGGCAGGTGGAGTCGGCATTTCACACCCAGCTACATCAGTACAAGCTGGACGGGCAGATGCATTTTGCCAATGCGTCGGAGCTGAAGGTTCCGGCGGGACTTGCGAGCGTGCTGCTGAACGTGCGCGGGCTGAACAACTTCCGCCCGAAGCCGCTGACGAAAATCAAGGTTGAGCCGCAATACACGCTTGACCCCACCGACCATTTTCTGACGCCGGGAGACTGGGCGACGATTTACGACGTGACGGCGATCTACAACGCCGGATATGACGGCACGGGGGCACACGTGGGGGTGATGGGACAGACCTATGTGCCGCAGGCGGACATCGACCACTTCCGCAGCGCCTCGGGACTGTCGGCTACGAAGTTGACGCCTTATTGCATCAGTACGGCGAATTGCACCGGTGCGGCGGGAACCAGCACAACGGGTGATCTGGGCGAGGCGGATCTCGATATTGAGTGGGCCGGCGGGATTGCGAAAAACGCGACGGTGGACTACATCTATGCCTCGGCTGCGGACACGACCCTGGGGGTCTACGACGCGTTGCAGTATGCGGTGCAGACTTATAAAAGCTCAAGCGGCACGAGGTTGCCGGTCATCAGCGTCAGTTACACCGGCTGCGAGGCGGATAACACGCTTGCTGAGGCCAATGTTCTTAGCTCGATTGGAGAGCAGGCGAATTCGCAAGGGCAGACGATTGTTGTGGCGTCGGGCGATTCGGGTGCAGCGGGATGCGATTATCAGGGGGAAACCTCGGATTATCCGGCGCAGTACGGAGCTTCCGTCAGCGTTCCGCCGGACTCGCCGTACTTCACCGGGGTGGGCGGCACAACGCTTAATGGGGATGAGAGCAACTACGGCCTGTACTGGAACCAGACGGCGGGAACGGTAAGTTCGGCGCTTAGTTACATTCCGGAGACGGTGTGGAACGACACCAGCGCAACCAACGGGCTGCTGGCGAGCGCTGGCGGGGTGAGCTTGTACTTTCCGCAGCCAAGCTGGCAGCCGACGCCGACGAACTACACCGGAGTGAGTGGGCGCTTTGTGCCGGACGTGTCATTTGCGGCATCGCCGATGCACGATGGCTACATGAACTGCTCGCAAGACAATAACTCGACGCAATATGGAACAATGTGCGCGAACGGTTTTTTCAGCAGCGGGACTGGGCAGAATTCGGTGTTCTTCGTAGCCGGCGGGACGTCGGCTAGTGCACCGTCGTTTGCGGGCATGCTGACGTTGCTGGCACAAAAGTACGGGAACCTAGGGAACGTCAATCCGACGCTTTACAACTTAGCGCTGAGCCACCCGTCGGTCTTTCACGACACGACGAGCGGCAACAATATCGTGCCCTGTACCGTGATCGCAACGGACCCGGGTTGCACAACCGGAGACTTTGGCTGGTATGCGCAGACCGGCTATGACCTGGCGACGGGGTTGGGCTCGGTGGACGGCTACCAGTTGTACACGAATTGGCAGAACACCTCTGCCGGGGCGGCGACCAGCACAACGATTGCGGCCTCGCCAAGTTCGCTGAAGATGTATGGGACGACGGTGCTGACGGCAACGGTGACTTCGGGCACGGCGGGGACGATCAGCGGGAACGTGGACTTCCAGGTGGGCGACGTTGTTCTTGGCACCGCGCAGGTTTCAGGCGGGGTGGCAACGCTGAGCGTTGTGACCAGCGCGGCCAATGGGTTCGGCGTGGGTACGAATACGATCTCCGCAACCTACGACGGGAATGCGAACTTTGCGGCTTCTACTCCGGGGACGACGACGATCACTCTGGCGGCACTGCCTGCGACTGCAACGACGGTTACGGCGACGCCAAATTCGGTAACCTTCGGCAGCACGACTACGCTGAGCGCGACGGTGACCTCCGGCACGGCTGGGACCATTACCGGAACGGTAACGTTCTCGGTGGGTGGCGCACCGGTCGGCACAGTGACGCTGAGCAACGGCACGGCGGCGCTGAGCAATCCAGTTACGGTGAGCGCGGCGAACGGGTTCACCACAGGGAGCAACACGATTACGGCAAGCTATAGCGGGGATACGAACTATGCACCCTCGAACGGCGGGACGGCGCTGACGGTGACGGGAGCGGCACCGAGCTACACGCTGAGTGCGAGTCCGACGACGACGGCAATTGCTGCCGGGAGCACTGGTACGGTGACCCTCACGCTGACGCCAACCAACTACACGGGAATGATCACACTGAACGCCATCTGCAGCACACCGAGCGCAATCTCAGCGATCGGCTATAGCCCATACCCGATCTCGATGGCCAGTGGGGCAGCTCAGCCTGTCACTCTGACGATCACCACCTCGGCGAGCGCGGCCAATCACGCTCCGGCGGTTCCGTGGAAGAGCAGCGGGGAGGTGATGTTCTGCGCGGTGCTGCTGGGTGCGCCGTTTACACGGAAGCGGAAGCGGGCGCTGGCCGTTCTGCTGATCGCCCTGGCAGTGGTGGGCGGAGGCTTCCTGATCTCGTGCGGCGGGGGAGGGAGCAGTACTCCGGTGAAGGCAGCTCGAACGTACTACCTGACGGTGACGCCGACGGGAACAGGCACAGTGACGAACGCCAAACCGATCATGGTTACGGTGACCGTGCAATGAAGTACTGGATGTGAGAAGCGGCCGCGTCTTCGGGTGCGGCCGTTTCTTTGGGATTGTGCTGAGACGGGATTGCAGTTGGCCTGAGAAGCAGAGGTGAAGTGCCAGCGCGCTGGGTGAAGGTGGTAGAGTCTGTTGTTGGACGGGGCGCATATTCAGGCGGTGAGAAGAGTGACGAAAAAGATTGGCACGGCACGAGAGATTTGGAACAGCGCTGGGTCCTTCACTTCGTTCGGGATAACACCTTTGAAGAGCGCCATTCAAAACGCGAGTTGTGGGACTCCCGGCGAAAATCCCAGAGTTGGAACAGCGCCAACTCCGGGCCACCCGGCAACGCGTAAGCTGAATTCGTCCGGCGAATTTCGGACGTGATCTGCATGCGCGTGAACGGGGCTGCGGCACGGAGAGCGGTCACCGGGCGTGCGTGGGGAGATCAGGACGTTGCGTGATGGGAGTCACAGCATGGATGCAGGGGGTGGCGCAGGCTAATGACTGGCGCACAGGAAATGAATGAATGAGTGGCGAATATTCATAATCCAAAGGGTCTGGGCGGGCTGATTTTTTGATCCTAACCCGCTAATTTCTTGACACGTTAGTTAGGCGGGCTGATACTGCACGCTTGCTTTGGGTTCCGCCAGCCGGGAATATCATAAGGAAAACGCGATCATTATGACACGCATACTGGAAGTTACAGATTTGATTTTGCGCGATGCGCACCAGTCGCTTCTGGCGACGCGCATGGCCATGGAAGACATGGTTCCCGCCTGCGAGGATCTCGACAACGCCGGATATTGGTCGCTGGAATGCTGGGGCGGGGCGACGTTCGACTCCTGCATTCGATTCCTGAACGAGGACCCGTGGGAGCGGCTGAAGACATTTCGCAAGCTGCTGCCGAAGACCAAGCTGCAGATGCTGCTGCGGGGCCAGAACCTGCTGGGCTACCGGCACTACGAAGATTCCGTGGTGGAACGGTTTGTGGCCAAGGCCGCCGAGCACGGGATGGATGTGTTCCGGGTCTTCGACGCGCTGAACGACCTGCGCAACCTTGAGACCTCGATTGCGGCGGTGAAGAAGTCAGGCAAGCACGCCCAAGGCACGATCTGCTACACGGTGAGCCCGCTACACACGGTTGGGGCGTTCGTGGAGATGGCGCAGAAGCTGAAGGAGATGGGGTGCGACTCGATTTGCCTAAAGGACATGGCAGCCTTGCTGAAGCCGCAACCGGCGTATGACATCGTAAAGGGCATCAAGGAAAAATGCGGCGCGGACACACTGGTTCACCTGCACTGCCACTCGACCACCGGCGTGACCCTGGTGAGCTATATGAAAGCGATTGAAGCCGGATGCGACATGGTGGATACCTCGATCAGCTCACTCTCCCTGGGACCGGGACATAATCCGACCGAGAGCCTGGTGGAGATGCTGGAAGGCACCGGGGTGGAAACACGGCTGGACATGGGAAGGCTGCTGAAGGTGCGGAACTACTTCAAGACGATCCGTCCGCGCTACAAGGAATTCCTGAGCGACATTACGGGCGTAGAGACGGAGATATTCAAAAGCCAGATTCCCGGCGGGATGATCAGCAACATGGAGAGTCAGTTGAAGCAGCAAGGCGCGGGCGACAAATTGGAAGAGGTGCTGCTGGAGGTTCCGCGGGTGCGGGCGGTTTGCGGGTTCCCGCCGCTGGTTACACCGAGTTCGCAGATTGTGGGCACACAGGCGGTGTTCAACGTGTTGATGGGGCCGTACAAGGTTCTGACCGGGGAATTTGCCGACCTGATGCTGGGTTACTACGGCGAGACGATTGGACCGAAAGATCCCGAGGTGCTGGAAATGGCGCGAGTGCACGCCAAGAAAGAGGCGATCACCTGCCGTCCGGCGGAGTTGCTGAAGCCGGAGTGGGAGGCACTGCGCTCCGACGCGTTGGCGCTGCAAGGCTGCAATGGCAGCGACGAAGACGTGTTGACCTTTGCGATGTTCCCGCAGGTTGCTCCGAAGTTCTTCGGCACCCGCGACCAGGGAGCGAAAAACCTGGGGAAAGATCCGTCGAAGGCGGCTCCGGCTCCGGCGCTGCCCAAGGCTGGGGCAGCCGCGGCACCGCCCAGCGGGCCGGTGAAGTACGCCGTCACCATCAATGGACAGACGCACAACGTCACCGTCGCCACGGCACGGTAGAGCGAGAGGATCGGTATGGCAACGAGTATTCCTGCGCAGTTGAAGGCGAAGACGATGGAAGAGCGGATCGCGGCTCTGCGCGAAAAGCGCGCGACGGTGGCGGAGGGCGGCGGCGAAAAACGCGTGGCAAAACAGCACGAGCAGGGCAAGTTGACGGCTCGCGAGCGCGTGGAAAAACTGGTGGACCCGAACTCTTTCCAGGAGATCGGGGCGTTTGCACAGCATCGTGCAACCCTGTTCGGCATGGAGGGGAAAGAGCTTCCGGCCGACGGCATTGTGACCGGATGCGCCCACGTGGACGGACGGCTGGTTCACTTGGCGAGCCAGGACTTCACAGTGGCAGGTGGCGCGGCAGGCGAGGTGCACTCCGATAAATGCGTGGACATGATGAAAGCGTCGCTGAAGACCGGCTCGCCATTCATCTTTATCAACGATTCGGGCGGGGCTCGCATTCAGGAAGGCATCGACGCACTGGGCGGCTATGGCCGGGTCTTCTTTAACAACGTGATGCTGAGCGGCACGGTGCCACAGATTTCGCTGATTTGCGGACCTTGCGCGGGCGGTGCGGTGTACAGTCCGGCACTGACCGACTTCATCATCCAGACCAAGCAGGCACAGTTGTTTATCACCGGACCTTCGGTGATCAAGCAGGTGACGGGCGAGGTGGTAACGGCCGATGCGCTGGGCGGTCCAATAGCGCAGATGAACAACTCCGGGGTGGTTCATTTTGTGGCGGAGAACGACGAAGACGCACTGTACATCTGCCGCCGGTTGCTGAGCTTTTTGCCCTCGAACAACCTGGAAGATCCGCCGCGGCTGCAATATGAATTCCCGATGGAAGACGACGAGTCGCTGAATGGAATTGTTCCGGTGGAACCCAAGCAGGCCTACGATGTGCGCGAGATCCTGACCCGGATTCTGGATCACAATGACTTCATGGAAGTGCAGCCGGGCTTCGCACCGAACATCGTGATTGGCTTTGGCCGGATACAGGGGCGCTCAATCGGGATCGTTGCCAACCAGCCCAACGTGCTGGCCGGAGCACTGGACATCAACGCCAGCGACAAGGCGGCGCGGTTCATCCGCTTCCTCAATGCGTTCAATATTCCGATTGTGAGCTTTGTGGACGTTCCGGGCTTTTTGCCGGGAGTGCAACAGGAATACGGCGGGATTATCCGGCACGGCGCGAAGATGCTGTTTGCGTACTCGGCCTCCACCAGCCCGAAGATCACGATTGTGCTGCGCAAAGCTTACGGCGGGGCCTACATTGCGATGTGCTCGAAGGATCTGGGGGCGGATCGGGTGCTGGCCTGGCCGACCGCGGAAATTGCCGTGATGGGCGCCGAGGGGGCAGCCGAGATCGTTTTCCGTAAGGAGATCGAGGCCGCCGACGACAAAACGGCGAAGCGGCAGGAGTTGATCGGTCTGTATCGCGATGCGTTCTCCAATCCGTATGTGGCCGCCGGGCGGCGGCTGGTGGACGACGTAATTGAGCCTTCGCAGACCCGGCACTATCTGGCCCAGGCACTGCACGCACTGGAAACAAAACGCGAGCTGCGGCCTTCCAAGAAGCACGGATTGATTCCGCTCTAAGGACTGGGGGAGATCCCACATTCGCCAAAAGAGGGCGGATGTGGGCCACCCTGGGCCGACCGATGGCTTGGGCAGGTCGCTGACGCCGGACGAGGAGAAGAGCATGGCATCGACAGCAATGGATGAGGGCGCCGCGAAGGCGGGAGCCGAGGCCGAAGTGAAGCGGCTGCAAAGCGAGCTGGACACGCTGAAGAAGGAATTCGAGACGCGAATCGGCGCACTGGAAGCAAAGCTGCCCGCGGCTCTGGCGGAAGATCACGTTTCGGCAGAGACGCTGGCCATCATCGCGGTGGCGGTTACGGCTTTCCTTGGCAAGAAAGTGAAGATTCACTCGGCGCATCTGCTGCCGACGGTAAACCAGTGGACCCAGGCCGGGAGGGTCGTCATCCAGGCCTCGCACGACTTGAAGCGTTAGGAGTGAGTGTCCGATATCCACACTAAACTTGCCTGGAACGCGAGTTTAGAAAGGGCTACCCGCGAAGGCGGCCGGAGTTGGTTCGCTTCACTGAACGATGTTGCGCAGATTGAGCGCTTGGGAGAACGACCTTGAAGCTGCAGATCGGAATCGACGGTAAGTCATACGAAGTCGAAGTAGAGATCGTGGAAGATGATGCGGCACCGAAGCCGCATTACATTCCACCACGGCACCCGGCTACTGTAGTGACCGCAGCGGCACCGGCAGGAACTCCGAAGCCGCAGGTTGCGACGGACCAGGGTCCGGTGAACGAGAGCAAGGTTTGCCGCTCGCCGATCGCGGGCATGGTAACCCGGGTCAATGTACAACCGGGACAGCAGATTCAGACGAACGACCTGCTGCTGGTTCTGGAAGCGATGAAGATGGAAACCAATGTAGTGTCGCCCTTAGCCGGCAAGGTGAAGAGAGTGACGGTTGGACCGAGCGATGGAGTGCAATTAAATCAGGTTCTGGTGGAGTTCGAATAATGGGCACGGCGACAGATAACGATGCGATTTCAGCGGAGTTGAGGGAAGTACCGGGACTTCAGTTCATCGACCACTTTGCGATTTCGGTGCCGCAAGGGCAGCTCGACGGACAGGTTGCAGCTTACGAATTGCTGGGCTTCATCGAGATTCATCGCGAGGAAGTACACGGCAAGGACATGGTTCGCGAGGCGCTGCTGCGGATCGGCGACGGGCCGAATTTGCTTCAACTGTTGGAACCGCTTTCGCCGGAGAGTCCGGTGCAGAAGCTGATCGACAAGAACGGCGGGCGCGGCGGCTTTGCCCACGTGGCCTTCCGGGTGAAGAGTGCAGAAAAGGCGTTCGAGTACATGAAGGACAACGGCTTCAACATCATCGACGCCGCACCACGGGCGGGTTCGCGTGGCACCACCGTGTTCTTCGTGCACCCGAAATCGCGGGCGGAGAATGCGTTTGGATTTTTGATCGAGATCGTGGAAGAGGGGTAAGGCAAGGTTTCAAGGTTTAAATGGTTGCAGAGACAATATCAGGAGCGCGGAGAAAAAGCCGCGCTCTTTTTGTGCTTGGAGGAATCCGACCAACTACTAGCCGGCTTGCTGTTGACCGCTGAGTTCGAGGGAGCGGCGTAGGGCGGCGAGTACATGGCCGGTGGCATTGTCCAAGGGACCGGCGATGACGTGGCCGCTGGCGCAGCAATGGCCGCCGCCACCGAAGGTCTGGGCGATGCGGCCAACATCGACGCGGCCCTTACTGCGCAGGCTGACTCGATAACGGACGCCGGAGACCTCACGAAAGAACGCGGTGGCTTCGATGCCATGAATGCCCAGCGCCCAGTTGACCAGTCCCTCGCAATCCTCTCCGGTGGCACCGCTGGCGTTCATGTCAGCCAGGGAGACATGCATCCAGGAGATGGGGCCCTCGCACTGGAGATGGGAGAGAGCGCGGCCAAGAAGGTGCATTTTGGAGACAGGGTTGGAGAAATACACCTGCTGGGCGATGGCCGAGGGAACGGCTCCGGCGAGGACCATTTCGCGGGCGATGGCGAAGGTCTGGGCACTGGTGCTGGAGTAGCAGAACGATCCGGTGTCGGTGAGCATAGCAGTGTAGAGGGTGGTGGCAATCTCGGGCGTGATGGTGACTCCGGCGTGGACGGCGATGCCGTAGACGATTTCCGAGACGGCGGCGGCCGTGGAGACTACGTAATTGATATCGGCGTATTCGGTGAAGGTTTCATGGTGGTCGAGGTTGATGGAGAAGAGGCCGTTGAGCCCCTCGAGATTAGTGCGCTGGAGGCAGTCGCATTCGAGGATGATCGCGCCGTCATAATGAGCGCGATTGACGGGGCCGCTACGAACCTCGGCGGCACGGGGCAGGCCGCGATAGATGAAGGGCACGCCGTCGCCGAGAAAAGCGTCGGCCTGCTTGCCCATGCCACGCAGGATCTGAACACAGCCGAGAACACTGCCGACGGCGTCGCCGTCCGGCCGGGCGTGGGAGGTGACGACCCAGCGCTGACGCGACCGCACGGCGTTGACGACCTCGGCGAGCGTGTTCATGGAGTTTTTTTCTTGCTCCTTTTGTCTATCCGGTGGAGGAGTTCGTCGATGCGGGCACCATACCGGGTGGAGCTGTCGAGCACGAAATGGAGATCGGGGGCGACGCGGAGACTGAGCGCATCGGCGAGCTGATGGCGAATGTAGCCGATCGCATCATTGAGCGCCGTGACACACTCGTTCTGCTCGCGCTCGTCGCCTTCGACGGCGACATAGACGCGCGCGGACTTGCCGCCGGAGGCCATGAGCACTTCATTGACGGTGACCAGGCCGATACGCGGATCGGAAAGCTCTCCGGTAACGATGATGACGAGTTCTTCCTTGATAGCCTCGATGAGGCGATCCTTATGGTGCTGAGCACTACGATTTTCCAAGAACAATACTCCTGAACACGGTAACGAGAGCGGCTGCCCGGGCGGTAATTGCAAGCACGGGTAAACCGTTTAATTTATCACAGGGGAGGGGAAAGTTTCCAAAGGTTCAGGCGAAGGACACTCTCAAAACTACACACATCCAGGCAGATAGATCAAATGGCCAAACTCTGACTGCGGCAGACATGGGGCATCAGCCGATGGAGCCTGGAAACTATATCGGTGCCATGGACCCGGGTTAGAGTTCGATTACTTTGCCTTCCTGGGCGGCGTGGACGCGGGGGCAGAACTCGGCGGCGGACTTTACGAGGGCGTCGAGGCACTGGTCATCGTGGTCGGGGTCGTGGTGGAAGAGGACGAGTTCCTTGGCGCCACTGTCCTTGACGATGTTGACGCCTTCGCGCCAGTGGCTGTGTCCCCAGCCGCGACGCTTGGCCTCATATTCCTCGGGGAGGTACTGGGCATCGTAGACGAGCACGTCGGCAGCTTCGGCGAGTTTGCGCACGTTGCGGTCATAGACGGAATGACCGGGCTCGTTATCAGTGGCGTAGACAAAGATTCCGTTGTCGGTCTCCAGGCGGAAGCCAAGGCAGCCCTGGGGATGGTTGAGCCACATGGATTGCACGATGCAATGGTCGAAGGCGACGCGCTCTTCCTCCATGTCGTAGAAATTGCAGTGGGCCGCCATCTCGCTCATGTCTACCGGGAAATACGGGTCGGCCATCTGCTCCTCGATGGCGCGCTGCAGGCCGCGGGTACGGCTGGAGGAGTGAAAGAAGAAATAGTTGTCAGGGTTCTCATACAACGGCTGAAAAAAAGGAATGCCCTGGATGTGATCCCAATGGAAATGCGAGAGGAAGACATGGGCGTAAATGGGAGTGGAACCGTACTCGGCCATGAGGCTCTTGCCGAGATTGCGGAAGCCGGTGCCGCAATCAAAAATATACAGGTGGTCGTTGACACGCACCTCGATGCAGGGGGTGTTTCCGCCATAGCGCAGGTTCTCCACTTGAGGGGTCGGAGTGGAGCCGCGAACTCCCCAGAATCTGATTTTCACCCGCGCCTCCCGACCCTTGATAGCAGAATCGCATCACCGCCGCAAACCAAAGAGTAATTGAATCAGCTCCGGACTGGGCAGATGGCAGCCGATGGTGGAAGTATATGCCTGCCGCTCCTGGGTCTCAATGTCATGCTGGATGCGGCCGAGTGGGCATCGGGAATAAGACCCTCGCGATTACAATAGTCACGCGCGGGAGCACTGCGGGAAAGAGCGGCAAAGCAGTGACAGATAAGACAGTTCTATCTTTACACGGATTTCGGTAGAGGAACCGGGGGTTACTATTTCCATCGGGACATGAACTACTAGCTTGACACTTTCGGGTTGAAAAGTAAGCTGGGTAAGCAAAGGAGCTTCTATGGAAGACGAGGCTGCACCAGACAAGCGGGCGATTCGGCGGTTTGCGCTTCAACTCCCGGTAACGGTGACTGCAGCCGCAGGCGAACCGTTGCAGGCCACGGCGGAGACTCGCGATGTCAGTTCGCATGGGATCTGCTTTTATTGCGAAGCCGCCATAGAACGCAGCTCCGCCATTGAGTTTACGGTGACGCTGCCCACTGAGGTCACGATGACCGAGCCGATCTGCGTGCGCTGCAGCGGTACGGTGGTCCGGGTGGAAGAGACCGGGGGCAAGTTCGCGGTTGCCGCCGAAATCACTAGCTATGAGTTTGTGGCCGACGAGAAGCAGAGTTTGGTTGCCTCCGGTGATGCGTCGCGCATTTTGTGATTCAATCAGTCATTGTGAAAAAACATCTGCTACTGCTGGGCTTGGCACTGGGGGCGACTCCGGCGATGCACGCGCAGCATGCGGTGGGCGAGTTATTTTCCAGCGATGCGAGCGTGCGGGGCTCGATATTTTTAACGGGAAGCGGGACGCACGTGGTGAGCGGCTCGCAGGTGACGGCCGGAGATGGAGCCGCCTTGCTGAAGCTGGAACGCGGCGGCAACCTACTGATCTGCCCCAAGACAAATCTCTCGCTGAGCGCGGACACAGGGGGCAAAGCGCTGGTGCTGGGGCTGAACGAAGGCTCCATGGAGCTGAATTACACGCTGCACAGTGCGGTGGACACACTGGTTACCCCGGACTTCCGGGTGCAACTGATCAGTCCGGGTACATTCCACTTTGCCATCTCGGTTGCAGCCACGGGGGACACTTGCGTGCGTTCGCTGACGGGCAATGATGCGGCGCTGTTTGTCGCTGAAATGATGGGTGGGGATTCCTACCAGCTCTCGCCGGGAAAAAGCGTGATGTTTCGCGGGGGAAAGATCTCGGGGGCGACGGACGCTCCCGCGGCTTGCGGCTGTCCGGAGCTGAAGCCCTGGATGGTTGCTCCGGAGACGGCGGCGCTTCCGGCCGCTCCGGCGGACAACGCAGCTTTGGATGTACACCCGGGGAATGTAAACCTGGGCAATCCGAACCCAGAGGCAAACCAGATCCCGGCCCAGAGTGCGAACCAGAATCCAGCTTCGAACACGGGCCAGAACGCGGGTCAGGCGCATCTGGAGGTAAACGGCTCCTTTGTCTATCGCGGCAATGACGCGGGGCAGGATTACTATTCGTCGGTGGCGCGGCTATCGTTGTCGAGGGATAACTCGAAGCTGGCGTTGGCGCTGCTTCCTCAGGTCAGCGGGCCGACGGCTGAGCCCAGGCCCCCGGCCAAAAAAGCAGGCGTACTGCACCGCTTTGGTAACTTCTTTGGACACTTGTTCAACCGGTGAGCGGCGGAATCGTGGTATTAATTCCTACATGGCTTCTCTACTGCTTTTGGGTTTAGGCGTGGTAAACTCCAGTTTGCCAATGTTTTAACCTTCGGTTGGGATGCCCGGCGACGGGGTCTACAAATCCGCTTACACGGAGAGACAGAAACATGACGAAAGCCGATCTTATCGAAGAAGTTTCGCGACTGGCCGAGTTGACCCGCAAGGACAGCGAAGTCATCGTGGAGACGATCTTCGACAGCGTGGTGCGCGCTCTGCGCACTGGAGACAAGATCGAAATTCGTGGTTTTGGCAGCTTCCGGACCCGGCAGCGCAAACCACGCGTTGGGCGCAATCCGAAGACCGGTGACCGGGTCGAGGTCCCTTCGAAGAAGATTCCCTTTTTCAAACCCAGCAAAGAGCTGAAAGACATGGTGAATCGAGAGGGCGAAAAGCCGCAGGCGATCGCGGCGGAAGCTGGCTCTACCGAATTGCCTGCGGCCAAGTCAGAGAACTAAGCCGTGCAGGTTGGCTCGCGGGATGAGGGTGTCTCCTTGAAACTCGGGGGTACAGGCCGCGTCGGCGCATCTCAAGTGGCAGGCCCGCCAAATTTCGTGAATCTGCCTAATTCCATCACGCTCGCACGGATCGGTTGCGTGCCTCTGCTGCTCTGGATTCTTTGCAGCACGGGATTCGATGGAATGCATGGCAGGCAGGAACTGCTGGCCTCGGCGGTATTTCTGCTGGCTTCGGTGACGGATGGACTGGATGGCTATCTGGCACGGCGTCGGCACGAGGTGACCACGCTGGGAATGCTGCTTTCCCCGCTGGCCGACAAGCTGCTGATCTCAACTGCATACATCGCACTGGTGAAGTTTGCTCCCACGCTGGTCTCGGCTTGGATTGCAGTGCTGATCGTGGCACGGGAATTTCTGGTGACCGGGCTACGTTCGGTGGCAGCACAGGAAGGCATGACGCTCGACGTCCGCGACATTGGCAAGCTCAAAACTGTTGTGCAAGCGGTTTCGGTGGTGGCCGTACTGATGGCTCATGCGTGGCCCCAATGGACGCTGGGAGGCATGGTGCTGCCTGGCACGGGGTTCGCCATTGGCGCAATGTGGATGATGCTGGCGGTGTCTCTGATTTCAGCCTTTGCCTATTTGCGCGCGTTTTGGACAGAAGCACTGCGGCAGAGCAATCAACGCCGCAACCCGCTCCCGTTTGTGGTTCGCGGGCCCGGCGATAAGAACGCACGCGCATAGCGGATTGCAAGTTTCCTATGAAAGACTTCCCTGCTGAGTACTCACCTGAGGAACGGCGCTGGCTGTTGCGTCTGGCACACCAGAGCATACGCTCGGCGGTGACCGGAAGAGCGCTGGACGAAACCCAAGACGCAAGCCATGCCAACCCCCATCTGCGGGAACCGCGGGGAGCATTCACGACGCTGCACGAAAACGGCGCGCTGCGGGGATGCATTGGCTATGTGATGGCGGTGGAACCGCTGGAGCGGACGATCCGCCAGACGGCCCATGCCGCCGCCCTGGAAGATCCCCGCTTTCCTCCGGTAAGCGAGGCCGAGTTGGAAAGTTTGCAGGTGGAGATCAGCGTCCTGTCTCCGATGTTTGAGATTGCGCCGGAAGACGTGGTGGTGGGACGACATGGATTGATGGTGAGCCACGAGGGACGGCGCGGGCTACTGCTGCCCCAGGTGGCTCCAGAATGGGGATGGGACCGGGAGACCTTGCTGGCACAGACTTGCCGCAAGGCAGGACTGGCGCCGGATATGTGGAAGCGCGGAGCGAAGCTCGAGGCGTTTACGGCAGAGGTGTTTGGAGAGGCCGAGCCGGGAGAGAGTTTGCGGGAGTGAATGCCAACGTTTCAAAGTTTCGGGGTTAGAGAACGTCGGGCACCCTTAGGAGCAAAGGTAATCATGGAGAATTTTCGGAAGCTCATACGGGCACGCAGGAGTTGCAGCGCATATTCGGATCAACCACTGACGCAGCAAGAGATTGAGGCACTGATTGGCGATGCGGTCTGGGCGCCAAGTGGATCGAATCAGCAGCCTTGGCGCTTCGTGGTAATACAGGATACCGCAACCCTAAAGCGCTATTCCGATTTCTGTAAGAAGACCTTGCTGGCGGAGCTGGAGAGCTCGCCTTACCTGGAACAGTACGGGGGGATGCTTCGCAAACCCGAATTCAACATCTTCTACAACGCACAGGCACTGGTCATTATTTACGGCGACACCTCTTCCCATTGGCGGGACTACGACTGCACCATGGTCGCCTACAATCTGATGCTGCTCGCCGAAGAAGACGGGCTGGGGAGCTGTTGGATCGGTTTTGCGCATCGCATCTTCGACATGGAGGAGATCAAGCAGGAGCTTAAGAAGGTGCCGAAGGAATATTCGCTGGTGGCACCGATCATCGTCGGGCATCCGGCGCACACCAAGCAGAGTCCGGGATTCCCCGCAAGCCCTACGTCACGGAGTTCATCGCAGCAGAGAGCTAGGGGCCAGGATAATCTCCTATGAGCCTGCTTTCGGGCTTCGGCAGTTGTGGAAGTGCAGGAGCATCTGGCGGACGCGGGAGACTAGACGGCATGGGGAGGGATCGGCAGGTTCAGCCGTGGGCTCCGCAGTTGTGAGGTTCGGATCTTCGCTCTCGACGACATCTCCCAACTCCATTTCGGCGAAGGCGCGGGTGATGATGGCGGTGGAAGAGTCAGGGGTGGAGTTGAGTACCAGCATTTCGCCGAGAACGTGGGCCGGGATGCGGTTCTCCGCATCAGGCTTGATGGGGGCCGGGTTGACGGCTGAGGCTTCGGTGTCTCCACCTTTGGGCAGACGCTCGGAAGCACGGTCGATACGGTTGAGATCGGCGGGAGCGTAGCCGCGCAGGATGAGGAGATAGTCTCCGGCCTTGGCCCCCTTGGCGCTGCCGAAGTCGGTGTAGACGATCTGGCCGTTGCCGAGAAGTTCCACGAAATCCTTGGAAGCGAGGATGTGTCCCCGTACCGCGGCAGGTTCGCGGAAGGCACGGAGCGGAGCGTCAACGGTGCGGAAAGCTACCGGAGGCTTTTCCTTGAATGGCACCACGAGGTCGCCTGAAATAGCCGTGTCACAGGAAAAATCAAAGCTGGCAACGGCGGCACCTTTTTCGACCTGATGCACGGTGGCCCAGCCGACTTCCTCGTACAGCGCGCCGATCTTCGAGAAAGTTTTGCGCTGCTCGGGAGAGGATGTTTCGCGGCTGGGATCAGCGATCTGACGCAAAATGCTGTAGCGCTCGCCCTCGACCAGATCTGGACCGCCGAAGAATAACTGGGAGCGGCCGGGGAAAACATTCTCGTGCGGAGTTTCCTTGGAGCCGAGGACATAATTGGTGCGGGGAATTGCTTTCCTAGTGACAAAGCCAGAGCAATACACCTGGCTGTAGCTGGGACCGTTTCCCGGAGACGAACCGGGAGGAATGTCTGTGTCGCGGCTGGACTGCGCCAACAAGGTCCCGGACAGCAGGGCAATTGCAATCATCAGGTGTTTCATCCCGAGCTCTCTCATTTCAGCCGCAGAGCGGCGCTTGCTAAAAAGCAACCCATCCTTGATTATGATCCGGAAGCTAACAAAGGCGGGCGCGATGGTCAAGTAACCTTGGACAAACCGGTTGACTGATCGGGCACCCCAACCATTTTCTTAATATTTATCCACAAAAAACGCTTTCAGGCATTGCAACCAGCCGAGCGCATCATTAGTATTTGCCCACAAATGACTGTTCCACCGATGAATTACGCTGCACGTTCCTTGCGCCTTCGCATTCCGCGAATTTGCGTCTCAATTACGGGCGCAGAAGCCGCCGAGTTATTGGACAAAGCGGAAGCGGTATTGCGCGAAAATTCACTCATTGAGCTTCGGCTCGACTACCTGAAGGCTCCCCTGGCAGCACTGTCGCAGCTGCGGCGGTTGATGGAAGCCCGCCCCGACGCGATTGTTGTCGCCACCTGCCGGCGCACCGAAGCCGGAGGCAAATTCCACGGCTCGGTGGGGGCCGAGTTGGAAGTGCTGCGCAAGGCTATCGAAATCGGCTGCCCCGCCGTGGACGTGGCGATTGAGAGCGCTGAGGCCATGGGCACCGAGGACTGGGAAGATCTTCGGGCACGCGCGGCAATCGTGCTCTCCAGCCATGACTTTAAGAGCACCAGCAATCTGGAGGAGACGTTTGCGCGGATGCGCGGGTTTACCGCCGATTTTTACAAGCTGATCGGCACGGCTACCTGCCTGCATGACAACGTGGTGATGACCCGCTTCCTGGAGCAGCACAGCTCCGAGTACTCGATGGTGGGTGCCTGCATGGGCGAGCAAGGAATGCTGAGCCGCATCCTGGGAATTCGGGCCGGTGGAGCGTTTACCTTCGGCTCGGCCGAACAAGGTAAAGAGACGGCACCGGGCCAACCAACGTATCGTGAGTTGCGGGATTTCTACCGCATTGAACAGATTGAGTCGGTCACCAAGGTGTACGGCATTGCCGGCGACCCGGTCGCCCACTCGATGTCGCCCTGGGTGATGAATTCGGCCTTCCGGCGGGAGAATGTGAACGCCGTCTATATACCGCTGCAAGCCAAAACCATGGACGATTTGCTCTCTACCGCCCGGGATCTGCCGCTCAATGGACTGAGCGTAACCATGCCCTACAAGCAGGCGGTGGTGGAGCATCTGGACAACAGCGACGTACTGACCCGGCGCACCGGAGCTTGCAACACGATTGTGCGCGGCAAGGACGGCAGGCTGTTCGGATTCAACACAGATGTGTACGGCATTGTGGCCGCGATTGAGCCACGGGTTCCGCTACAGGGAGCGCGCGTGCTGGTGTTGGGCGCGGGAGGTGCGGCACGGGCCGCGGTGTTTGGCCTCCGGGCAAAGGGCGCGGAGGTTTTCATCCTGAACCGCACGCCGGCCACGGCACAAGCGCTGGCCAAGGAGTCCGACTCGACGACGGTGAAGCGCAGCGAATTACCAAAGCTGAGCTTCGACATCGTGTTTAACGCAACCCCGGTGGGGATGGGCTCGGACAAGCACACGCCACTGGAAGAAAACGAGTTGAACGCCCTGTGGGTCTTCGACTCGGTGTACAACCCGATGGAAACCGAGTTGTTGAAGCTGGCACAGTCGAAGGGCTGCGGCACGATCAGTGGAGCCGAGATGTTCGTCCACCAGGCGGCGCGGCAATTTGAAATCTGGACTGGAAAACCGGCACCGCTCGACAATATTCGGCAGGTGCTGCTGCGCCAGTTGGGCGCGGTTGGGGTGGAGAACTCCGCACCGATACCGACGGTGGTGATGCCGAAAATAAAGGCTGCAACCAATGTCGAGAGCGAAGCCGAAGCTCCGGCGAAGGCACGTGACGAGGAAGCCGTTAAGCCCGAAGTGGAAGTTGCGAAGCCGCCGGCAAAGGCCGGAGCGGCGAAGGGCGGAGCGAAATCTGTGGCGGCAAAGGCGGTGTTGGCCAAAGCCACTGCGGCAAAAGCAGTCCACGCCACGGCACCGTCAGCAGGTAAGGCAGCAGCCAAGCCAGCGGCAAAAAAGACGGCTGGAAAACCAGGGGCGAAGAAGAAGGCGAAGCACTAGGTTCAAGGTTTCAAAGTTTCGAAGGGTCGGGGAGCCGATCCTCTCGTCCGATTGTTGGATCGAAAGAGCTGCCGGAGCTGGATGCTCCGGCTTCTTTGTGGGGCAATGGCTGCTGGGGTTGACGGCCGTGGTAGGATGCGGTGCCATTGCAGTTTGGCTTGCGATGCGCCGATAGGATATGCGGGTTCTGGACGAGAACAAGTTTGAGGAGTGTGCGATGGGTTCACGGCTGGGATTGATTGCGGGGAATGGAAAGTTTCCGTTCCTGGTGCTGGATGCGGCGCGAGCCAAGGGATATGAGGTGGTGGTGGCGGCGATCCGCGAAGAGGCTGATCCGGCGATTGAACGGCGGGGGGCGGTCGCGGTGCACTGGCTGAGTCTGGGCGAGTTGAGCAAGCTGATTAAGACGTTTCAGGCCGAGGGCGTCAGCGAAGCGATCATGGCCGGGCAGGTGAAGCACAAGCAGATCTTCAGCTCGATTCAGCCGGATTGGAAGCTGGCGAAGCTGCTGCTGAGTCTGGCGACACGCAACACGGATTCGCTGATCGGCGCGGTAGCCAAGGTGCTGGCCGAAGAGGGCATTCACTTGCAGAACTCGACCACACTACTGGAGCCGATGCTGGCTTCGGCGGGAGTGCTGACCCGACGCCAGCCGAGCGACCAGGAACAGACCAACATTACCTACGGGCGGGCAGTGGCACACCACGTGGCGCGCTTCGACATTGGACAGACGGTGGTCATCGCCGAAGCGGCCTGCGTTGCGATTGAGGCAATGGAAGGAACCGACGAAGCGATTCTGCGGGCCGGGGCGCTGATGCAGACTTTACGGGGAGAGGCCAGCACACTGAGCCGGGCGCTGACCGTGGTCAAAGTCGCGAAGCCGAATCAGGATATGCGCTTCGACGTGCCGGTGGTGGGAATTCATACGATTGAGACGATGGTGCGAGCCGGGGCTAGCTGCCTGGCACTGGACGCGAACAAGTGTCTGATGCTGGACCGCGAAAAAGTGATTGCGGCAGCGGATGAGGCGGAGATCGCAATTGTGGCCGACGAGGCGGGGCACCGGTAAAAGACCTTCGTCAACGGCAGGAATACCCACATCTGCTAACGGCGGATGTGGGGCACCGTTTCAGCGTCGAGAGATCGGACGGTCCAGGGTTCGGACTGTGAAGGGCTCGCGAACCACTTAAGAGCGAGATCGAGACATAAACCGATGAAGTACGAGTTGGGCCTACTAAGTCTGACAGAGTTGCACAGGCATCTGGAGCGCGGAGAGGTGTCCGCAGTGGAGGCGGTGCGGGAGTGTCTGGCGAGGATTGCGGTCGAAAACGACGAGTTGAGGACGTTTGTGAGCCTCGCCGGCAGTACGGCTCTGCACACGGCCGATGCGGCAGATTCGGACAAGGCGGAGGGAGCGGATTCCGGGGCAGGGGCGCTGTGGGGCATCCCGGTGGCAATCAAGGATCTGATTGACGTTCGGGGACTGCGGACGACGGCGGCAAGCCGGGTGCTGGAAGACGCCGCGCCGGCAGCGGAGGATGCGGAGTGCGTGCGGCGCTTGCGTGCGGCGGGTGCGATCGTGTTGGGCAAGACGAACCTGCACGAGTTTGCCTACGGCGGAAGCGGAGCGATCAGCGCGTATGGCGCGGCGCGGAATCCGCGAGACCGAGCCAGGGTGTGCGGAGGGTCGTCATCGGGCTCGGCGGCGGCGGTGGCCGCCGGGATGTGTTTTGGGGCGCTGGGAACCGATACGGCGGGCTCCGTGCGATTGCCGGCTGCGGCCTGCGGAGTAGTGGGATTTAAGCCGACCTGGGGCGTGATTCCGCTGGCTGGGGTGATTCCGCTGGCGTGGTCGTATGACCATGTGGGATCGCTGGCGCGGACGGTGGAAGACGTGGGGGTGATGTTCGCGGTGCTGGCGGGCGAAGAGCCGCATTGGATCGAAACCAGGGCGCAGATCAAAACGCACACCGGGGAACAAGTCACAACGCAATTCATAACCCCGGAGCGGGTTGGGAGCGCGGGATTGCGCTGCGGAGTGGCTCGAAAGTACTTTTGCGAGGGGCTGGCACCGGAGGTGGACGCGGGCTTTGAGCGGGCACTGGAGGCGGTACAAGGATTGGGATGGAGCCTGCGAGAGGTTGAGATCGAGGTCAGCGAGGACCGCACGGTGAGCAACGCGGAGAGCTGGGCTCTCCACCAAAAGTGGGTGGAGGAGCGCGGGGGGGCGTATGATCCGCGCACGCTGTCCCGGATTGTGAATGGGAAGAAAGTGCGGATTGAGGAGTATGTGGAATTGCGTCGCGAGCTGGAGTTGATGCGGGAACGGCGGAGGGCCGGGATGGAGGGAGTCGATGTGGTGCTGACTCCGACCTCTCCGATTCTGCCTCCGACGCTGGAGGAAATTGCCGGACCGGAGGCTCGTGGGCTGGAATTGCAGATGCTGCGCAATACACGACCGTTCAACGTGCTGGGATGGCCGACGGTTACGGTTCCGTGCGCGGCGATGGTGGGGGTGCAGGTGAGCGCGGGATGGGGGCAGGATTGGCTGGCATTGTCGGCGGCGAGAGAGATTGAGAGAACGCTCGGAGGTTATGGGTAACGCTGCGCTGCCGCAGGCGCCTGTCGGCGGCGCGGGAGATTGAGAGGGCGCTCGGAGAATTGAGCTGAAGGAATCTACCGAAAAGCGGAGGGAATGGTGGCGGTTGTTCCGGTTTTCATAGAAAAGGCGGTGCAAAACGCCTACTGGCTGATGAATAAGTTTCACGTAATCAAGCATCTACGAAATAGTTCAGGATGGACAGAAATTTGCATATAGAGAGGGCGAGCTATAAAGGTGCGGGATCACCCTCGGTCCTATATGTTCTCCGGTGTGGCAAGGCTGCACCGGAAGAAACAGACAAAGTTTGATGGAAGCACCTTCAAGCTCTGAACTCTGCGACTTGGCCACCGGGCGTCCGGTGGCCTTTTTTTTGCATGGGAAAGTTCGCGTCAGGAAGACACTCTGAACGTGGCGGCAACGGCGCCAGTAACCTACACTAGAAAATGGTGAACGCCTACGGGTTCTCGAAGTAGTGGGGCTGGCGACGCCGAGGAATGCGCAGAGGAATTCCGGAAGAGGCAAAAGGGGCGAGATGGGGGACAGCAAGACGGTCGAGCGGCGCAGTGCGGACGAGATGCGCAGGATGTTTCCTTACTTATACGACAAGTTCAGCCGGGAGGAATGGGCCAAACTGAGAGCCAACATGCCGCTGGAGATCAGCGACGAGGATCTGGATGCGTTGCGCGGATTGAACGATCCGGTCTCGCTGGAGGAAGTGGAGGCGATTTATCTGCCGCTGGGCCGTCTGCTGAACATTCATATCGCGATGGCGCACGGCTTGGGGCGGGTGAAGGATTCGTTTCTGGGGCGTCCGAGTGCACGTCCGACCTACATTATTGCGGTGACCGGCAGCGTGGCCGTGGGCAAGAGCACGTTTTCGCGCGTGCTGGCCGAGGTACTTTCGCGGGTGTCCGATCATCCGTCAGTGGAACTGGTGACGACGGATGGGTTTCTGCATCCCAACGCGGTGCTGGAAGAGCGGGGGCTGATGGAGCGGAAGGGCTTCCCGGAGAGCTACGACCTTCGCAAGATGCTGGAATTTATGATCGCGCTGCGGCAGGGCGCGACGATGCTGAAGGTTCCGGTGTATTCCCATGACAGCTATGACATTGTGCCCAATGAGTTTCTGGAAATCCGGCGGCCCGAGATCTTGATTCTGGAAGGGCTGAACCTGTTGCAGGTGTATCCGCTGGGAGGGGCACGCTCGCCCAAGATTTTTGCCAGCGACCTGATCGACTTTTCGATTTATGTGGACGCCGAGGAATCGCACATCCGGCAATGGTACCTGGAGCGCTTTCTGTTGCTGAAGAAAACGGCGTTCCGGAATCCACGATCGTTCTTCCATAATTTTGCAGAGATGGGCGACGCGGACGCGAGGGCGTTTGCAACCGACGTGTGGGAACGGGTCAATCTGGTGAATTTGGTGTCGAACGTGGCTCCGACACGGGAACGGGCACAGGTGGTGATGCAGAAGGGATCAGACCACCGAGTGCAGGAGGTTTGGCTGCGCCGGGTGTAGCTGATGGCGAGGTGCGCCGATCGGTAGTAGGAGTTCAAAATCCCAAAGTTCAAAGACCTCGTTGCAGGGTGGCAGGCGTCGCTCGGCGTTTACTTCGGAACAGCACTCACAGTTCAGAACGACGCTTTCACTTCAGAACGACGCTTTCACTTCAGGAAGACACTTTCACTTCGGGTAACACTTCTCAAAACAATTGGGGCAGCACTGGACGTGGAGCGATCAGAGGGCTACTTCTGGTTGCGGCGATAGATGTCGTAGTTGTTAAGGGACTCGACGGGTGAGAAATCGTGGGAAAGAAGTTTGAGGAGTTCGGGGCGGAAGGATAGCGGCTCCTCCTGGAGTTGCAAAGTGCGCTTGACGATGAGCCAGCGGACATCGCGCCGGCGGGCGAGTTGGACAATCTGGGGCGCGCTGTAGGGGTTCACCGTATTGTCCATCATGACGACGGGGAATTGCGGAGTGCGTCCGGTGGTGAAGTAGAAGAGATCTTCGCCGGGAAGCATGAGGATGGTGTCGGTCTGGGGGATTTCGCGGTTGGAGTAGGCGACGAGTTCCTCGAAATCAGGGAGCCAGGTGCCTCGCATGGCGAGGCCGCGCAGGGGACTTAGGCTGGAGTGTTCGAGGGTGTCTCCGGAGAGATCGACGTAGTCGAGGCGCTCATGGCTGAGGGCGTAATAGCCGCCGGTGACGAGCAGGACGAGCGAAGCGACGGCCGTGAAGACGGTAAGCGGTTGGGGATTGGCGAGGCTGTTTGCAGAGTTACTGGCGAGCTTCGTACAAGGGTTGGCCTGAGCAAGGGCAACGAGGACAGTCGCGATGAGGATCATGAGCAGGGGCCAGAGAGCGTAGGTTGATCCCCAGAGCTGCTGCGAAAGGAAGGCTCCGTGGATGGCTCCGAGGAGGATGAGGGGAAGCAGTTGCGCGATGGTTGTGGCGCGCGGCAAGTTCCACAAGGCGAAGCCGAGCGATGCCATCAGCAGCACGGGCCAGAGGCGGAGGAGAGCTTCGACGCGGTCGGAGGGATCTGATTGCAAAAAAAGCGCGGCCACGGCCCAGAGGAATGGCAGGGCGAGCAGAGCGGTGGCGATCCAGCGGACTAGCGGCCGGGGAGACAGGAGAAAAAGCGCGAGTCCAAGAGCGAAGACCAAATAAATCCAGAGCAGAGCGGAGTCCCGATAGACACCGAGCATGGTGGACAGCCCGGGTAGACGGCGCGAGGCGGCGAACTGAATCGTCCAATGGAGATAGTTGGCAAGGCCCACCGTCGACTGGATGAGCGCCAGCGCAAAGGCGAAACCGGTGGCGGCTCCGGCGAGCAGGAGGACGGAGCGGCGATTGCGGAGTGCGAGCCAGGCAATGCAGACTACTGCGCTGAGGAGGAAGGCGAGTCCGGTGTTCTGCTTGATGAAGAGCGGAATGACGAGCAGGATGCCGCAGAAAAAAGTTGGGAGTGGAGGAAAGTTTAGAGACTCCAGGCGCAATAGCAGCCAGGCGCAAAAGAGGATGCAGAGGGTGCAGTCGGAATCGTAGAACGGATGGGGAAAGATGCTGCTGGTGCCGAGGAAGATGAGCGGCGCGGAGAGCAGGAAAGCGGTAAGGCGCGCGGGCAGCGGTGAGGCAGCGAGCAGGCGGAGCAGGATGCGCCAGGTGAGCAGCGAGGCCAGGGCGGCGGTGAGGGCGGCGTAGAGATAGTGGTGGAGAACGACGCGTCCAAAGAGCTTGATGATTGCGGCCTGGATGAGGAAAGTGACAGGTGCGTAAGGGAATGGGAAGTCGCGGTATGGGAGTTGGCCGAGCGAGATGCGGGTTGCATTTTCGAGGATGTAGCTGAGATCCCAGAGCACGGTGAGGTGGCTGTTCTGCCAGAGGACGAAGGCAGCGGTGGCGAAGAAGAGAAATGCTCCGGTGAGGAGATCGGCAAGAGTGGTGGAGGGGGCTTTAGGGCGAATGGGCATGAGACGGAACGGAAGTTCAATTCGAAGTTCAATTCTACGGCCTCAGGAGTGTGACACAGATCAAAAAACAACGGCCAGGAGTGGGTTATCCCTTGTGCCGGGTGGCGGAACGGAGTAAATGTGAGGGTGCCCCGAATGGTAGCTCCGATGGGAGAGACTGGAGTGGATCGCGGAATTGGGGCGAAAGCTGTGTCTGGAGCGGGTGTTCTCACATCGTTGTGCGGTTGAATCACATCCTAAGGTAGGAGTGCTGAGCGACAGAAGAACAACTGGACCGGGCAGATCGCGGTAGGAAGGAGGCAATATGTTCAGCGTTGTGACCATCGCAAGGGAATACGGCAGCGGCGGAGCCGAGGTTGGACGCCGAGTGGCGGAGATGCTGGGGTGGAAACTGCTGGACCGCCAGATTATTGAACGGGTTGCCGCCATGGGAAAGATCGACCGCGCTTGGGCCGAACGGGCGGACGAGCAATGCTGCGCGTGGTGGGAGCGGGTGCTGAACGGCTTCCGTCATGGCGGCCCGGAGGTTTACGTGGGCGGGGTTGCCGACACGGGAGTGGACCGCGATTCGCTGCAACAGTTTACCGCGCACGTGATTGAAGAGGCAGGCAAGACGTGCAACTGCGTGATTGTTGGGAGAGGCTCACAATGTGTGTTGCGCAAAGAACCGCGGGCGCTGCACGTGCTGGTGTACGCACCGCTGGAAGAGAAACTGGAGCGGATGAAGCATCGCCACCCGCATGAGCGTGATTTGCCGGGACTGCTGCGCCGGATGGATGCGGAGCGCTTGCACTATGCGCAAGAGTATTTCAGTTGCAATACCACAGAACGAAAGCTGTACCACCTCTGCTTAAACAGCACGATAGGGCTTGACACCTGCGCCGAACTGATCGTGAGCGCGATTCGTTTATCCGAGACGAAACCGCGACCGGAGAAGGCAGAAGCTTCGGTTTAAGCCCAGGTTTGAACCCAGGTTTAGCCTGGGTGCTGGCGTTCTATTTTTTGTCGCTCACGTCGTTCTTGGAGCGTGGCCGCTCCTGGCCGAGACCCTCGACGAGCAGTACGGCTTCCGAGACATCGCGAATGGTGCGGCGCAGCCTGCGGCTCTCGTCGCGCAGCCGCTGGTAGGCTTCTTCTTCGCTCAATCCGAAGCGTTGCTGCAAAACGCCCTTGGCGCGCTCGATAATTTTGCGCTCCTCCAGTTGCTGGCGCACGAGCAGGGCTTCCTTCTTGAGCTTGATGTTGTAATCGGCGAGTGCAGAGTAAGCAATGGCCCCGCCCATCTGTTCCCCGAGGAAGCAGAGCACGGCGATTTCATCGGGCGTGTGATCGTGAGGGTCACGATGATGGACATTGAGCACGCCGATGACCTCTCCGCCACGCACCAGAGGGACCGAGATCAACGCTTCATACGTGTCCTCGACCAGAGTGGTAAAGTTTTTGAAGCGTGAGTCCGCGAAGGCATGGTTGGAGAGCGCCACGACCGACTTATGCTGGGCTACCCATCCGGCGATGCCTTCTCCCACATGAAGGCGGACTTCGCCGATTTCGGCGTCGTGGGGCAACTGGGAGGCGCGGAGCACAATGTCTCCGGTCTCGTGGTCAGGCAGATAGACCAGACAAGCATCGCAGGCCGTCACCTCGACGGTAAGAGCGATGAGATCCTGCAACATATCGCTGATGGCGAGGCCGGAACTGACGATCCGGCTTGTACGATGCAGGATGGCAACTTGCCATGCGGCCGCGTCGTTCCCTGATTTCTGCATGCTTAGTTCGCACCTCCACCCGTTTCCAGGCGGGTATGTAGCTGTGTTATAGAGCAGTATAGGGAGAGTACGCGTAAGCTCCGGGGTAAGGCCAATTGAAATTTCTTATACCGCCTATTAATACTTGTGGGCATTGGAGGTGATGGATTTCGCGCACCTCCCGTGCTTATCGCGGCAATAAAGAAAATGAATTGGACCAGGAGCTCGACTCGTCGTACTGTTTAGTTCTACACAGGGGCACGCAGTGGGCGCCCGAGATCGTCGTCCAGGCTAACTGTTCCTTTCCGGCAAGCGCGGCGCTGTAGCTTGCGTTTGCTTTTTCGCTCCATGATCGAGCCATAGTCCCAGCCCCTCTCTTGCGGGCAGGGCAGATCCCTCTAAATGAAATTTTGCGCGCGGCTTTTTACGCCAGCACGTCGCGCAACCATCACCGAGCCCATGAGCGATCATGCGGCACCGGTGTCCCGCACCCTAACCGGATGTTGGGAGAAGTGTACTCACAGCCTTCAGGCAACTGATGAACTCTTATAAAGGAGCAACGGACATGGGAAGAAGAAGCATCGCGATCTACGGCAAAGGCGGAATCGGAAAGTCCACGACGACCCAGAACACGGTGGCGGCATTGGCCGAAATGGGCAAGAAGATCATGGTGGTTGGATGCGACCCCAAGGCGGATTCCACCCGTCTACTGCTGGGCGGCCTAGTACAGAAGACGGTGCTGGACACACTGCGCGATGAAGGCGATGAGGTCGTTCTGGAAGACGTGATGCGCCCGGGATTTGGCGGCACGCACTGCACGGAGTCGGGCGGACCGGAGCCTGGTGTGGGATGCGCGGGACGCGGCATTATCACCTCGATCAATCTGCTGGAACAACTGGGCGCCTATGAAGCGGACCTTGACTACGTCTTCTACGACGTACTGGGCGACGTGGTGTGCGGCGGTTTTGCGATGCCGATGCGCGAAGGCAAGGCGCAGGAGATCTACATTGTGTGCTCAGGCGAGATGATGGCGATGTATGCGGCCAACAACATCTCCAAGGGCATTGTGAAATTTGCGCAGGCCGGCGGCGTGCGGTTGGGCGGCATCATCTGCAATAGCCGCAAGGTGGACAACGAGTTGGAGATGATTACGGAATTTGCCCGGTTGCTGGGCACGCAGTTGATCCACTTCGTGCCGCGCGACAACGACGTGCAGCGCGCCGAGATCAACCGCAAGACGGTGATCGAGTGGCGCCCGGACTGCCCGCAGGCAGATGAGTACCGCGCTCTGGCGAAGGCGATCGACAACAACAAGTTGTTTGTGATCCCGACTCCGTTGGAGATTGAGACGCTGGAAAAACTATTGATCGATTTCGGTCTGGTTGACGGCGTAGCGCCTGGTACTGAAGTCGTCGCCTAATTCGCCGGGCCGGCGATCCGCGAGGAAACACCATTGCCCGATGAGGGCCAGTCACAATATTGGAGTGATAGCTATGTCGAAAGATCCGCGCGTTGTCAAAGAAGAACTGATTCAGATCTATCCGAAGAAGCTTCGCCAGAAGCGCTCCGAGCAGATCGTTGTAACGGAACACCGTGAAGACGGCAGCGTACCGGAGATTAAGGCGAATGTGCGCAGCAGCCCGGGCATCATCACCCAGCGCGGTTGCACCTATGCCGGTTGCAAGGGTGTGGTGATTGGCCCGAGCCGCGACATTCTCAGCATTGTGCATGGCCCCGTCGGGTGCAGCTTCTATGCGTGGTTGACGCGGCGCAACCAGACGCGTCCGGCGACGGAGAGCGATCAGAACTTTATCACCTACTGTCTGACCACCGACATGCAGGAAGAAAACATTGTGTTCGGCGGAGAGAAGAAGTTGAAGGCGGCGGTGAAAGAGGCCTTCGCGCTCTTTCATCCGAAGGCAATTGCAATTTTCTCGACCTGCCCGGTGGGACTGATTGGAGACGACGTGCACGCCGTGGCGCGGGAGATGAAGGCGGAGCTTGGTATCAACGTCTTCGGCTTCAGTTGCGAGGGCTACCGCGGAGTCAGCCAGTCGGCGGGACATCACATTGCCAACAACGGTGTGTTCAAGCACATCATTGGAAACAACGAAACGCAGCACGAAGAGAAGTTCAAGGTCAACCTGCTGGGCGAGTACAACATCGGCGGCGACGGGTTTGTGCTGGAAGAACTTCTGGCGCGCTGCGGCATCAAGCAGATCGCAACGTTCAGCGGAAACTCGACGTATGACACGATGGCGAACGCGCACACGGCCGACCTGAACATCGTCATGTGCCACCGCTCGATCAACTACGTGGCGGAGATGATGGAGAAGCGCTTCGGAATTCCCTGGATGAAGGTGAACTTCATCGGCGCCCACTCATCAGCGAAATCGCTGCGCAGGATCGCCGAGTACTTTGAGGACGAAGCGCTGAAGGCGCGGGTCGAAGAGGTGATCGCCGAAGAGATGGCGGTGGTTGAGGCGACGCGCTCGGTGGTGGAATCGCGCTGCAAAGGCAAGACGGCCATGCTGTTTGTGGGCGGCTCGCGAGCGCACCACTACCAGGATCTCTTCAAGGACATGGGCATGAAGACGATCGCCGCCGGATACGAATTCGGCCACCGCGACGACTACGAAGGCCGCAATGTACTGCCCGGACTGAAGGTGGATGCGGACAGCAAGAACATTGAGGAAATCGAAGTGGTTCCCGATC
The DNA here is from genome assembly GCA_964563875.1 of uncultured Acidobacteriaceae bacterium. GTDB lineage: Bacteria > Acidobacteriota > Terriglobia > Terriglobales > Acidobacteriaceae > TOLSYN. The sequence continues at coordinate 12,214 of CAZLZA010000010.1, read as the reverse complement.
CGGAGCGCTATCGCGCAAGGAGAACTCCGGAGCAGATCGCGAAGCTCGAAGCCATGACCGAAATGGAATTTCGCGGCTACATCGGCATGATGCCGGAGATGGAAAAAGACATCCTGGTGATCGACGACTTGAGCCATCACGAGACGGAACGGCTGCTGGAGATTTACAAGCCCGATATTTTCTGCGCCGGCATCAAGGAGAAGTTTGGAGTGCAGAAGATGGGAATTCCCTGCAAGCAACTGCACAGCTATGACTACGGTGGGCCGTATGCGGGCTTCCGTGGGGCGATCAACTTCTACAAGGACATCGACCGCATGGTGAACATAAAGATCTGGTCGCATGTAACCCCGCCCTGGGGGCAGCAGGTAAAAGAGCAGGCGGAAGTGGCCGCCGACTAGACCGCGTACTCGAACAGTTTAGCCAGCGCTAGATACGGCGCAGAGAGACTGCTCACCGAGCAGAAGGGGAGAGCTTATGCTTTTAAGACACACTACCGACGAAGTTAAGGAGCGCACCGCACTCACGGTGAATCCTGCCAAGACCTGCCAACCGATCGGCGCCATGTACGCGGCGCTGGGCCTGCACAACTGCCTTCCGCACAGCCATGGATCGCAGGGCTGCTGCTCGTACCATCGCAGCACGCTGACGCGCCACTACAAGGAACCGGTGATGGCGGCGACCAGTTCGTTCACCGAGGGCGCATCGGTCTTTGGCGGACAAGCGAATCTGCTGACGGCGATTCAGACGATCTTTGCGGTATATAACCCGGACGTCATTGCGGTGCACACGACTTGTCTTTCAGAGACGATCGGCGACGACTTGGTGCAGATCATCGCCAAGGCCGTGGGCGAAAGCAAGGTTCCGGAAGGCAAGCACGTGATTCACTGCAACACGCCGAGCTATCAGGGCTCGCACGTAACCGGATTTTCGAGCATGACCAAGGCTCTGGTCACCTACTTCGCCGATCCGGCCGCGGAGAAGAGCAACCAGGTGAATCTGATTCCGGGATGGGTGGAACCCTCCGACATGCGCGAGTTGAAATGCCTGGCGCACAAGATGGGAATCGAAACCGTGATGTATCCGGACACCTCGGACGTGCTGGATGCGCCGCACACGGGCAAGCATGAGTTCTATCCCCGGGGCGGAACGACCGTGGAACAAGTACGCAGCTCGGGCGGCAGCATTGGAACCCTGGGACTCGGACTCACGGCTTCCTCGGCAGCGGTGGAAGCCTTGAGCACAAAGTGTAGCGTGCCGGGCGAAATGCTCGAACTGCCGATTGGTCTGCAAGCCACCGATCGCTTTATCGACAGGCTGCGCACCATCGCAGGAGTGAAGGTGCCGGATGCTATCACCGACGAACGCGGGCGGCTGATCGACATGATTTCCGATATGCATCAGTACGTACACGGCAAGCGGGTTGCACTGTGGGGAGATCCGGACCAGCTGGTTTCGCTGGTGGAGTTCCTGACCCTGCTGGACATGAAGCCGGTGTACATGGTGACCGGGACGCCCGCCATGACCGCCGATAAGTTCGCGCCATTTGAAGCACGTATCCGGAAGGCACTGGACGGCAATGTTCCGGAGGCGAAGATTCGGGCTGGAGCGCAGGCGGATATGTACCTGATGCATCAGTGGATCAAGCAGGAATCGGTGGATCTGCTGATCGGCAACACCTACGGCAAGTACATTGCACGCGACGAAGATACACCCTTCGTGCGCCATGGCTTTCCAATCGTCGACCGGGTGGGACATTCGTACTTCCCGACGGTTGGCTACGAGGGCGCGATGCGTCTGCTGGAAAAGATCCTGGGTGTGTTTATGGATCGCCAGGATCGCGACGCTCCCGAAGAAAGCTTTGAACTAACGATGTAATTGCAATGCAGCCGCAACATAAAGGAAAAGGCGATGGCGGATATTTTACGGGGACGCGAGCGGCAAGTGTACCGGAAGGGGCAAGAACAGGCCTTCCAGCTCGACTGCGAGAAACAGAGCGTTGCGGGTTCGGTGAGCCAGCGCGCCTGCGTCTTCTGCGGCTCGCGCGTCGTACTGTACCCCATCGCCGACGCCTTGCACATTGTGCATGGACCGATCGGCTGCGCCTCCTACACCTGGGACATACGGGGAGCGCTGTCATCGGGACCGGAGTTGCACCGGCTGAGTTTTTCGACCGACATGCAAGAGCTGGACGTGGTGCATGGCGGGGAAAAAAAGCTCTACGCCGCGCTCTGTGAACTGATCGACGCACACCATCCGAAGGCGGCGTTTGTCTACGGCACCTGCATCATTGGCGTGATCGGCGACGATATGGACGCGGTCTGCAAGCGGGTGAGTTTGGAAAAAGGAATTCCGGTGCTTCCGGTGCACTCGGAGGGCTTCAAGGGAACGAAGAAGGATGGATACCGGGCGGCGTGCGATGCGCTGCTGCAAATTGTGGGGACAGGGCCGATCGATGACATCAGCCCGATGAGCATCAACATTCTGGGCGACTTTAACCTGGCGGGCGAGACCTGGATGATCCGCGACTACTATGCGCGGATGGGTGTGCAAGTGGTTTCGTGCATTACCGGCGACGGGCGGATCGATGAGATCCGGCGGGCCCACGGAGCGGCGCTCAACGTGGTGCAATGCTCGGGATCAATGACCCATCTGGCGAAGCAGTTGAAAGAGAAATACGGGATTCCATTCATTCGCGTCTCCTACTTTGGCGTCGAGGACATGTCGAAGTCGCTCTACGACGTGGCACGCCACTTCAAGGATCAGGAGATGCTCAAGCGCACGCAGGCGATGGTTCGCGAGGAACTGGAGCGGATTCTCCCGCAGCTAGCCGCGTACCGGAGGGTGCTCGAAGGCAGGCGCGCCGCGATCTATGTGGGCGGAGCGTTCAAGGCATTTTCCCTGGTCAGCGCGTTGCGCCATCTGGGAATGACGACGGTAATGGTGGGTTCGCAGACGGGCAACAAGGAAGATTACGAACAACTGCGGGAACTCTGCGACGAGGGCACGATCATCGCGGACGATTCGAACCCATTGGAGCTTTCCAGTTTCCTGGAGGAGAAAGACGTGGACGTCTTTATCGGCGGAGTGAAGGAGCGCCCCATCGCCTACAAACTTGGCATTGGGTTTTGCGATCACAACCACGAGCGCAAGGAAGCGCTGGCCGGATTCGAGGGGATGTTGAATTTTGCGCGCGAGGTTTATGGCAGCGTAATGAGCCCGGTGTGGCGGCTGACTCCGCGGCGGCGCGGTAACTCGCTGGAGGTGGTGAAATGAGTTCTCCAGTGGGTGTAAAGAAGAGTGCGGCGCGTCCGAATTGGGTTTCCACACGCAATCCCTGCAAGGCCTGCGCGCCGCTGGGAGCGGCATTAGTAATGCGCGGCATCGCCGGTGCACTTCCCTTCCTGCATGGCTCGCAAGGCTGTGCGACCTATATGCGGCGCTACATCATCAGCCATTTTCGCGAGCCGATGGACATTGCGACCTCCGGCTTCAGCGAGGCCAGCACAATTTTCGGCGGCGGAGAAAATCTCCGCGTGGGGCTGGGAAACGTAACCTCGCAATACCATCCGGCGCTGATCGGCATTGCGACGACCTGCCTGACGGAGACGATTGGCGAAGATGTGCACGGATTGCTGCATGAGTATCGCGAAAAGAGCGCCGGGGAGGAGAGCCCGCTGCTGGTGCATGTTTCAACGCCAAGTTACAGAGGCACGCACATCGATGGCTTTCACGATGCGGTGCGCGAGGTGGTTGAGCAACTGGCGGAGGCCGGTGCGAGTTCGAGTGCTTATGCCGGTAGTGTTGTGAATCTATTTCCGGGGCTGGTGTCAGCCGAAGATTTGCGTTTTTTGAAAGAGGTGGCGGCGGACTTTGCGATGCCCATGACGCTCTTTCCGGATTACTCGGAGACTCTGGACGGACCGTCGATGGACAAGTACAAGAAAATTCCCGATGGCGGTACAACGATTGCGGCTTTGCGCGCCACATCGGCGGCGAAGGCCAGCATCGAGTTCGGACGGACCTTGCGGGCGAAGAAGACGGCGGCATCTTTTCTGCAGACGCGCTTCGAGGTTCCTGCGACAAGAATCGGTCTGCCGATCGGAGTTCACGAGAGCGACGTTTTCTTTGCGGCCATGGAGAAGCTCACCGGGCAGAAGACGCCGGAGAAATACCGCCAGGAGCGCGGACGACTGGTGGACGCCTACGTGGACGGGCACAAGTATCTGTTCGGCAAGCGGGCGATTGTGTTTGGCGATGAAGACATGGTGGTGGGACTCGCGTCATTTCTCGCGGAGACCGGGGTAGTGCCGGTACTGTGCGCCTCCGGAGGCAAGAGCGGTACGCTGGGGCGCAGCATCGCGGAAGTTACCACTCATCTGCGCGAACCGGTTGCAGTGCGGGACGGGGTTGACTTCATGACCATTGCAGAGGAGGAGGCGTGCCAGGAGTTGAAGCCGGACTTTGTGATAGGGAGCAGCAAAGGCGCGAAGCTGGCGCGCGAACTTGGTGCGCCGCTGATCCGCGTAGGATTTCCGATTCATGATCGCATCGGAGGACAACGCATTTTGCATCTCGGCTATCGCGGGGCGCAGCAACTGTTCGATCTCGTCGTCAACACCCTGCTGGAAGTGAAGCAGGACTCAACGTCAATTGGTTACAGCTATCTATAAGAGGTGCGCAATGCCACTGGATCTGACACAACACCCTTGTTTCAACTCGGACGTTCGCCACACAACCGGGCGTATCCACCTGCCGGTGGCGCCCAAGTGCAACATCCAGTGCAACTATTGCGATCGCAAGTTTGATTGCATGAACGAGAGCCGTCCGGGCGTGACCAGCGCAGTGCTGGAGCCGAAGCAGGCGTTGGCCTATCTGGACAAAGTGCTGGAGCGGGTTCCGCAATTGAAAGTGGTGGGAATCGCCGGACCGGGCGATCCGTTTGCCACTCCCGATGAGACGCTGGAGACCTTGCGATTAGTGCGCGAGAAGTATCCCGAGATGCTGCTCTGCGTGGCCAGCAATGGATTGAACGTTGCGCCGTACGCAGAAGAGTTGGGACGCCTGCAGGTGAGCCACGTCACGATCACGGTGAACACCGTCGACCCTGCCATCGGGGTGAAGATTTACTCCTGGGTGCGGGATCACAAGACGATTTACCGGGGTGAGGAAGCAGCGCGGATTCTGCTGGAGCGCCAGCTTGCATCGATCAAGGCGCTGAAGGCGGCCGGAGTCACACTGAAGGTGAACACGATTCTGATGCCGGGGATTAATGATGGGCACGTGGACGTGGTGGCGGAGCAGATGCGCGCGCTGGGTGCCGACGTCATGAACTGCCTTCCGCTCTACCCGGTCGAGGGCACGCCGTTTGGGGAGATGAAGGAACTGCCGACGTCCGAGATGAAGGAGGTGCGCGACAGGATTTCCAAGGTGCTGCCGCAGATGGAGCACTGCACGCGCTGCCGGGCGGACGCGGTCGGTCTGCTGGGAGCGGATCGGTCTTCCGAACTGGTGAGCCTGATGCGCGACTCCGCCAATGGATTGCTCGACGATCGCTCGGGGCGGCCTTATGTCGCGGTGGCAAGCATGGAGGGAATACTCATCAATCAGCACCTGGGCGAGGCGGAGAAGCTTTGGGTATTTGAGTACGACGAGATTGAGCCGAAGCTGGTGGAGATGCGCGATGCTCCGGATGCAGGCGGCGGTAATCAACGCTGGCGCGAGCTGTCAAAGACGATTGAGGATTGCCACTCGATCCTGATCAGCGGAGTGGGACGGGCACCGCGCTGGGTGCTGGAACAGAGCGGCCTGCGGGTGATTGAGGCCAGTGGGCTGATCGCACAGGCGATGGAAAGTCTGCATCGCAGCGGCGATGTTCCGGTGGCAATGAAGAAACAGTTTAAGTCCTGCGGAAGCTCAGGCTGCGAGGGCACGGGGACGGGCTGCGGGTAATTCGTAACGCCGCCCGGTAGCAAGGATTTATACCAAGGAATAAACGTCAGCATTAGAAATCAGGAATAGAAACCAAGGAGATGATCGATGCAGAAACCGACGCACCACATTCTAGTTTGCGCTAGCTTCCGGGTTAAGGGGGAGAGCAAGGGCATGTGTCATAAGAAGGATTCCGCGGCCCTGCTGCCATACATTGAGACGGAGCTGAGCGACCGGGATATGGAAGACGTGATGGTCTCCAGCACGGGCTGCATGAACCGCTGCGAAAATGGCCCGCTGATGGTCGTCTATCCTGCAGGCTCCTGGTACGGTGAGGTGAATGAAGAAAAGATCGACGAGATTCTGGACGCGCTGAAAGAGGGCAAGGAAGCGACCGATTTACTGCTGGCCTGAGAGGTAGACGCGGGCTGGAAGCTGCAGCCGCCGAGGGAATCAGGATGAGCGAGTCGAAGGTGCGAATCATCGACTGCACGTTGCGCGACGGGGAACAAGCACCCGGCGTTGCGTTCAGTCGTGAAGAGAAGCTTGCCATCGCACGAGCACTCAGCGATGCGGGGGTGCCCGAGCTGGAATGCGGCATTGCAGCAATGGGCGAAGACGAGAGCGATGACATCCGCAGCATCGGTGGGCTTGGACTCCCGGTGCGGCTGACCGGCTGGAGCCGAGCTCGCGAGGCCGACGTGGATGCCACCGCCAACTGCGGACTCGACTCGATCCATATTGCGTTTCCGACTTCGGCGATTCAGCTTGGCTCGATTGGTAAGACGCAAGAATGGGCGATGGGGGAGTTGCAGAGAATTGTGGACTATGCGAGCGAGCGTTTTGCATGGGTCTCCATCGGCGCGCAGGATGCGACCCGCACCGCGCCGGGATTCCTGCGGGAGTTTGTGGACGCCGCGACTTGCCTGGGAGTGCATCGGATTCGCATTGCCGACACGGTTGGTATCTGGAACTCATTACAAACCGCATCGGCCATTGCGGCGTTGGTGGAGTATGCCGGAGAAGCGGTGGTTGAATTTCACGGGCACAACGATCTCGGCATGGCAACGGCGAATGCGATTGCGGCGATACAGGCCGGAGCCGGAAGCATTAGTGCCACAATTACGGGAGTGGGTGAGCGCGCCGGCAATGCCGCGCTGGAGCAGGTCGCGATGGCGATGCGACACTCACTGGGGTTGACCTCCGGAATCGATTGCCGCGCCATACAGAGTCTGTGCGAGCTGGTTGCACGGGCCGCCGGGCGAGCGATTCCCGCAAGTCAGCCCATCACCGGAGAAGCGATTTTTCAGCACGAGTCGGGAATTCACTGCCATTCCTTGCTGAAAGACCGGCAGAGCTTCGAGCCGTTTTCGGCCGCGGAGCTGGGGCGACTGACGCCGGAGTTTGTCATCGGGCGGCACTCGGGCTCGGAGAGCGTGTTGCGGGTTCTCTCGCGGCTTGGAGTGATGACGACCCGGAGTGTTGCCAATCAGATGCTGCCCGCAATCCGGCAGCGCTCAGTTCTCAAAAAATCGTCGCTGAACGACGAGGAACTCATGCAGATTTTTCAAGGAACGTTGATGGGGTTGGGCGGCGTCATCCGGCCTGAACCGGCGGTGCTGACGGCGCAACTAGCAACAGGCTTGGTAGAAGAAAAGATCCGCGGAAGAAAGAAAAATTAAGAGGGGAACAAACATGTTTAATCTGGTCGCAATCAATCTTCCTGATGTGCACAAGAAATACGCTAACAAATGTCACAAAGAGAAATGTCCAAACGATGGCCGTTACCAGCTTTACAGCAGCATTGACGAGGCCGGGCTACCGGACTGGGAAGGACGGGCGATCTGCTCCAAACACCTTGTGGAAGAAGCTCGACATCGTCCCGAGATCGTCATGTCGCTGATCGATATATTGATCGACACCCTGGAACAACACCGCTTGTTTCCAGAAGTGCACGCGCCGGAAGGTACGGGTTCCCGGCAAGTCATTCAGTTTCATCGCACGTAAACGTTAACCAGCGCGACCTGCCTGAGGCGTGCGGCGTGATCGTCCGCCGCCTCAGCTCTCCGAATCGATTAGCTGAGTATTCGAAGGAGCGAACCGCCCAGGGTTCGCCGGGCGTATGCACACGGAGGCAAGTGCATCGCTGATGACGAAGTACCACTGCCCTTCGCTCCGGATCTCCATGGGTGGCGAGGCTGACGAAAGTGAATGTTCCTACATGAGACTGGATTTCTCGTCCGCTCCCCGAAGATGGAAAACCATTGTTGATTGCGCAGGTTGGATAACAACCGCGCTTCGGAGCTGTGCTGAAAACAGGCAGTTCGAAGTATGATGTACGGTTGTAAGTTCCAGGGTAAATCGCCGGGTGACGATGACAGGTTTTCTTGTATCAAGTGTTGCTTTAGGTAGGGCCGGAAAGAGCTTACGCGATGGCTTCGGGATGCGGGCGACTATACTTCTAGAAATGAGCCTTACTGCAAAAACAAATCCGGCTTGCAAGGCGAATAAAGAATGCGAATCAGCGGGATAGCGACGGCGTTTCCCAAATATTGCTTTACGCAGAGAGAAGTGGCGGAGGCGCTAAAGTCGCAGTGGGACGACAAAGTTCCGAACCCGGGAATTCTAAGTCGCATGATGTCCCGCGTGGGCGTGGATCGCCGGCATTTTGTGCTTCCACTGGATGGCTATCTGCCGATGGACACGTGGGGCAAGGCCAACAATGAGTGGATTCGAGCCGCCGAGGAGTTGGCCGAGGAGGCTTTGCTCGGGGCGGTTCAATCCGCAGGGCTGGAACTGGCCAACATCGGCGCGATCTTTTTTGTTTCGGTTACGGGCATCGCCAGTCCTTCCATTGAAGCTCGTCTGATGAATCGGATCAAGCTTCCGCTGAATGTAAAACGAATTCCGATCTTTGGACTGGGCTGTGTTGCCGGTGCCGCGGGAATCGCACGCGCCGCCGATTACGTTCGCGCGTTTCCGGATCAGGCCGCTGCCTTGATCGCGGTGGAACTGTGTTCGCTGACCTGGCAACGAGACGACTTGTCGGTAGCGAATCTGATTTCCTCCGCGCTGTTCGGAGACGGCGCCGCCGCAGTGATTGTGGCCGGAGCGGAATTAAAGAGCAGTGGCCCGCAGGTGCTGGCGTCGTGCTCCTCGTTTTATCCCAACACCGAGGAGGTGATGGGATGGGACATCTCCGAAAAAGGATTTCGTATCGTCCTTTCGCCAAGCGTTCCGGAGATGGTTTATCAACATCTGGCAACGGATGTGGACAATTTTCTGGAGTGCAACCGGTTGACGAAGGCCGACATTCATAGCTGGATCATGCATACGGGCGGTCCCAAGGTTCTGGCGGCAACGGCGGAGGCATTACATCTGCCGAAAGGTGCGCTGGATGCCTCTTGGGAAGCCTTGCGCAATGTGGGAAACCTCTCGTCGGCGTCGGTGCTGGTGGTACTGGAGACGTATGTGCGCGAGCGGCGTCCGCCCGCAGGAAGCTACTCGATTCTGGCGGCTATGGGTCCAGGATTCTGCGCAGAGCTAGTATTGTTGCGCTGGTAAGGGAAGAGCAATGATTCTGGAGGCATTCTACTGTGGGATTCGCGCGAGTTCGCGGCCGTAGAGTTGGTTGTTGGGGAAGTCGCGGCTGAGACCTGCGAGCAGGGATCTGGCAGTGGTGCGATCGTGGTTGCGGAGGGCGGCAACGGCGAGCAGCAGGCGGGCAAAGGGGGCGAGATAGCGTCCGTGTGCGGCGGTCAGCCGAAGCCGATCGACACCTGCATCCTTATCGGTTTCCGCTCCTCCGAGATGCAGGAACCAGCGCACTGGCGCAGGGTTGATTCCGAGGAGGTAGTTTTCCACTCCGACCGCCAGATATGCGTCGTAACAGGACGGGTCGAGTTGCAGCAGATGCTGGGCGAGTCGGCGCGAGGTCTTCATGTAGCCAAGGCTGGCGAGGTTGCGCTTCTCGATCATGGCCGCATAATCACAGCGCAATCCATTGGAAAGCACCTGCGCGAGGAGAGCGTCGCGGTCGTTCGGGTTGGCGGCGAGAACCGGCTGAGTCAAGCTTTCTACCTGCGCAAGCTCGGCCATGAACGCGTCGCGCACCGCCGGATCGGGCTTGGATTTGGCGCGCGCGTCGAAGCGGGAATCATCGGTGAAGAGTTCGACTTCGAGAATGTGAAGGCGGTCGAACTCGGAGAAAAGATAGGCTGCGGCGTTGGAGACATGAGGAAGCGGATCGCTTTGCCGCTGCGTCTCACACGATAGGAAAGTCTGATGAGCCGCTGGAAAATCAAGGTTATACATCTGGCGATAGCCAGAATCCACATTACAGACAACGGCGCTCGCCGGAACAGTAAAGAGTGCGACGACTAACAGACACTGCACGGCGAAGCTTTTCATGCGGAAACCTTTGAGTGATGCGGTTTTGATGCGAATCCGGGCTCTCCCGGTGCAATCGATGATTTTGGGGCGGCTACCCTCCCCCTATATTTCCTGCTAAAAATTTGAAAGCATGATAGTTAAGGGTAAGCAATGTTTCAAGGTTTCATAGTTTCAAGGTTGAAGTTCAAAGTCTGAGACACGGCGGTTCCTTTCGGCAGCGATCTATTCCCTACTTTTCAGGATAACAATTCCAATGGGCGATTCCCTCGGTTGACGTCAAACTATAACTTGTGTGGAATCAGTTGATTGGAAGGAATTGTCAGAAGTTTTTACTTGACAACGATGCACAATGGGATGTTTTGCGATGAAAACATCGCAGTTTGGAGCGCAAGCGCGGGTAAACGGGGACGTTTGGGAGAGGGGGAATTGCGAATGAATGCATCAGGAATGGTGCAACTAGAAGAGAGGGATTGGCAGGGTAGACAACTTTTTGGGGGGTCGAATTACTAGTTTACTTATGATGGCGAAGACATTGGCGGGTTGGTCAGCCATCTCCGGCAAAGGCGGATTTTGCCCAAAAGCTAGCTGCTCCCGATTTGAGATAGGTGGATACTTGGTCTTCCATGAGAAGGCCGGTCGGTGTCAAGGTATATGTGGTTTTGTAAGTCCATATTTGATTTTTCCTTTGCCCGGATAGCGGGTGTATTTGTGGCTGGCGAGGCGGCAGTCAAGGCCGAGCGCAGCGAGTTCATCTTGAGCCTTGACGGCCGCCGCAGGCAGCCTCAGCAAGGCTCTCCGGGCAAAGGAAAGCATCAGATATGCTCCTTTCCTAACCTGTTTCACATCCGTGCCGAGCTGATGCTGTCGTTGACGCTTCCATCCGCACTCTTGTTGAGCGACTCATGCGCTCGGTGCACATTGGGTGTCCTCGGCTCAGTCGGCGCTGCCATCTGTTTGGCGACCTCTCTTGCATCAGGGATGCGAAGTGGTCCAGGCCAAGGCGCAGTCGCCGGAACTCGGCGTTTTAGCTATCGTGTACTCAAGCCTTCCTAAACTATGCCGCTGCAAGCGTTTGCTTTTGCGTGTTATGAAGCGGTTGATACTCTTCACCACTGATCCAGAGATGATGTAGTAATACTGCCAGCTTGCGTGCCACCGCGATGATTGCTCGTTTCTTTGCGTTTTTACCTCCACGCTCGGCCAGCTTCAGTCCCCACCGCCGAAGATCGGAGTCCTCTCCAAACGGTCCTAGGATGTGGTGCGCTCCTTGCACCAAAACCATCCGCAGATAGGAATCTCCCTCCCTGGTGATATGCAGTTGAGGTTCACTCTGTCCGGAGTTTCTTCTACCCGGTTGCAATCCCACGTAGCAGCCCGCATCACGACTCTTTCGAAAGCGCTTCGGGTCTTCCAGCGTCAGGATGTAGGTCAAGGCAATCAACGTTCCCACACCCTTGACCTGCTTGAGCAGTGCGACTTCCGGATAGCTCTGTTTTGCGAGTTTCTCGACCGGTCATCTTTCCGACGGCTCTCCCCGATGAGCCGGACGTTGCGTGCATGCGCCACGATCACCTCATGCCCCAGATCGGCGAGAAGTCGACTTACCCAAGGCGAATGCGTGCCGGTCTCCATTGCAACGCGGCTCCGCGGCATCTTCCCGAAGCTCTTCTTCATCGCCTCCGGGTTGGTGATAACCTTCTGCTCGGCAACCACCTCGCCAGCTCCATTGAGAACACAGTAGAAACTTGACCGATCCCCCAGATCGAGCCCAATGGTCAATTGCTCAGCTTGCACTTTTCCATTCCGACATATTCCCTTGGTGGTAAGCTTTTTCACGGCCGGTCTCCTCCTTGTGCCCTCGAGCACGTCGATAACTTGGGAGCTTAACGCATCC
>CAZLZA010000009.1:0-79858 GCA_964563875.1 uncultured Acidobacteriaceae bacterium | reverse complement strand
CTTGAGGCGCTCCTGCGGATAGAGCGGCGTCAGGTTGTCGAAGAGAATCTTGTTGCGGGCCTCGTCGGGCGACTCGAAGTTTACGGCCTCGATCTTGACCAGCGCAAAGTACTTTTCTCCCTCGTGGGGAGGACGAACCTGGCCGCTGACGGTATCACCTGTCTTCAGGTCGAACTTGCGGATCTGCGAGGGCGAAACATAGATGTCATCGGGGCCGGGCAGGTAGTTGTAATCCGGAGAGCGGAGGAAGCCGTAGCCGTCGGGGAGAATTTCCAGGACGCCTTCAGCGAAGATATGGCCTTCTTTTTCGCTCTGCGCCTGCAGGATTTTGAAGATAAGGTCCTGCTTGCGCAGGCCGCTCGCACCGGGGAGGTCGAGCTCGCGAGCGATCTTGGTCAGCTCGGTGATGTTTTTTTCTTTGAGTTCAGCGATCGTCATGTCCACCTACGGAAAGTTTTATCGAGAGGAAGGAATCAGGTGCGCCGCGAAGCGCCGGGAAAGTGGTTACGGGTTGACCCTTGGCTCAGCTAACAAGCAACCATTTGGATGGGAAACCGGCCTTGGATCCCTTGGTGGCCGGGCGGGTGGTTCACGGCTGATGTTACGAACGGCCTGTTTACTTGCGTTAAATTTGAGGCTGATCCCTTGCAGCTGCCGCAGACGCGGCAGTTGCAAGGTGAAAATCTGAAGTTCAGCCGCTAAGCCGCACGACGCTGAGCGTCTTTCGCATTCACCGGGTCGGCCATTACGTTGGCGCGCTCATTATCGGAGATGCGGTTCAGAACATCATTCGTCGTGTCCTGAATGCGGGTATTCGGTTTGTGGAACTTACGAGTTGCCTTGGAAGCAATCTGGCAGAGCATATAACGATTCTGTAACGTATGTAAAGCTTCAAAGACTTTATCTGAACGCATAACTTCTCCTTTTGCATCAGCCTTGCTGGCACTCAACATCGTTCCAGAATCAACCCGGCTGGCTATAATTCCTTACCGACTTCGCACTCCCAATCTAAATAGATGCGAAGTAATTGCCGTGCGACGCTCAATCTGGTGGAACAACGTCTTCCACATGAGTCAATTGAGCCAACTGTCCCGCTCCATGCGTCTCTGGGACGCGACAAGGGAACGACCTCCCCATAACCACTGCTTTTACTCGGAGAACCATGCCATTGCCCATGAATTCCGGGCTGGAGATGAACCAGTTGAGACGCCATTCCCTGCTGCGGCGCCGCTGACAAGTTGTACATTAAAACTTTGTGGAGTTAAGGTCAACATTCTTTTTGCTAAGCTTTCTTAACATAACTTATTGATTCTTATGGAATCATAAGGTCTGACTGGAATGGTTCCCCGGGCGATGGCCTTTGGTAACTCCGCTCAGAATACGAGGACCACCACACTGCCAGCCCTCGCCGACGAAGATTTCTGCATGATTTCCAAAGAAGGAGATCTGAAACGACTCTGGACGGCGACTACACCCAGCCGATGCTCTTAGGCCTTGCGCAGCGCGGAAAAGCAATGACCTATGTTAACACTTCATAGGCAAGCTGCGCTATAGGCGAGCGTGGGAAGGATCGGCCGTACGCGAGGCATTCACGTCGAGGTGCAACTGCTGCTGCCCGCCGATGCCCGGGGGATAGCAGTTATGGTCGGCGTTGTAACTGGCGGCGCAAGCGGCGGCAAACTGCGAACGGAGCGGAGATTGCGCAAATTGCCAGACCTCGGCAAAGGGGACGCCACTCGCCTCGGGGGACGGAGCCGGGTTGGGAAAGGCGCAGCCGGGCGCAGGCGGGCAGGCATCGTTGACAACCCAGAAAACAAGCTGCCGCCCCTGGTCGGAGTCATGCAGATCGCGCGCCGTACTGATGCTGCCGCCGTCCTGCTCGGCAACCTCAATGCCCGAGCAATAGATTCCGGGACGAAAACCCGCCAGCCGCACCGCATCGGCCCAGGCGAAGACGTACTGCTTCTGCTCGGCTAACATTCGTCCACCTTCCTCCTGGTCGAGAAAGATCACGGTTCCCCGGTGGAAGCCCTCGGCCTTTGCGGCCTCGACGGCAACGGCACCATCGGATGCGCCAGGGTTGGCCACCGCACCGGGGTTGGCCACCGCTGTCAGCTCGGCGTAGCTGCGGCCGTTGAAGAGCACGAGAAACCCAAAGCCCTCGCGCTCCACGATGGCTCGCTTGCCGTGCCAACTATTGGCGCTCTCGCCGGGCGGGTTGTTCAGCCAATAGCCGGTAAAGGCGAAGGTCTTGCGCAGAGCCGGTAGGTTCTCATCGCCTGGATAGTCATTGCGGTCGAATCCGAGATGGGTTGCAGGCTGCTGAGAGCCCCGGAAGGCGTGGGCGGAGATCAGCGCAACCAGGACTGATGCCACCGCCACGGTCAACAGCAGCAGAAACGCACGGTGCTTCTTCATGCTTCCAGTGTACGGCTGGCGCCGGCAAGCGGCGATGATACGGCGCCCGCATCCAGTCCACTACCTACCCGAAACTCCCGCACCGCACGAGCACCTTTGGACTGTTTCCGACTATTCACGACATCTTCACGCGGCGTTTACAGCGACTTATTCCAAAGATGCTGAAATCGAGTTCTGTACCAGCCATGTCCGCGCGGCTCCGCTGTTTTGGGAAACCGCACACCTTTCAAATTCTGCACACCATCCGGCGTGCGAATGGAGAAACACGAAATGCGTCGAAGTTTAAGATCGACACTGCTATCTCTGCTTTGCTTCTGTCTACTTGGTACATTTGCGTTGGCTCAATCGGGTAAGGGAACACTCAGCGGGCGGGTTGAAGATAAAGCAAATGCCGTCCTCCCCGGGGCGCAGGTCGAGCTTTTGCCTCGCGCCGGTGCGGTGACCACCAACCAGCAAGGTGAATTTACCATCAACAATCTCACTCCCGGCACCTACACGGTAATGATCTCGTATGTGGGATTCGTGCCGTTTACGGAGGATGTAACGATCACCGCAGGAAAGACCACACAGTTAAAAGCGGTCGTCGAGATTCAGAGCAAGAACGATGAAGTCACCGTGCTCTCGGAGCGCCAGACCGCCGAAGACGAGGCCATCAACCGCACTCGCGCCGCAGAGAACATTCTGCAGGTGCTACCGGCGGAGGTCATCACCAGCCTTCCCAATGCGAACATCGCCGACGCCTTGGGGCGGATGCCCAGCGTAACCATCGAACGTGATGAAGGCGAAGGCAAGTACGTTCAGATTCGCGGCACCGAACCTCGCCTGAACAATGTGACGGTGGATGGCATCACGATTCCATCGCCGGAAACCGGCGTGCGCTATATCAAGTTGGACACCATCGCCTCAGACCTCGTCGAGTCGGTTGAAATCAACAAGACGCTGCAGGCCAACATGGATGCCGATGGTATTGGCGGCTCGGTAAACCTGCGCACCAAGACGGCCAGCGAGCTTCCGACCATGAACCTCTACGGACTCGGCGGCTACACGCCAATTTCAACCAATGGCCGTGAGGTAATGCAGGGCGGTGGCACGCTGGGCCAGCGCTTTGGCGCCCAGAAGAAGCTCGGCATCCTGTTCGGCGGCACCTATGACTACAACGGCCGCGGGATTAACGATATCGAGCCCTCGCCGACCACCAACAGTCTCACTCCGCACTATGACGAGATGGATATTCGCGACTATGTTTATGACCGCACCCGTTGGGGCGCGACCACTAGCTTGGACTACAAGTTGGGCGAAGGCTCCAGCGTTTATCTGCGCGGTCTCTTCTCGACGTTCCGTAACTGGGGTCACAAGTGGACCTTCGGGCTGGAAGATGCCTCTACGGGTAAGGATCCGAAGTACAGCCAGGATTGGCGCCGTCCGAACATGGCGATCGGCAACCTGGTAGCGGGCGGCAAGCACGTCTTTTCCAGTTCATGGTTCGCGTGGGACGTAGCGGCCGGCCGTTCGCGCTCTGAGGGCGGCAGCGGCAGCGCAGACTACAAGTGGAACGGCGACCCTGCAATCACTACCAACTGCACTAACGTTCCGGGAGTCAGCATCAATCGTCCGGGCTGGAGCGCAGGGTGCTTTGGAACAGGCGCTGATAACGCGGTGGACAGCAATAACTATTACCTGAGCAGCTTCGCTCTTCCGAATGGCGGCCAGAGCGCGCAGGTCAATTTGACGGCTTCTGCCTCCTACGCCAAGAACTACCATGCCGGCAGCCATTTCGGAACCTTCGAATTTGGTGGCAAGATTCGCAATGCGCACAAGTTCGACGACACCTACCAACAAGTCGCCGACTTGAGCCCGTACTCGAATTCGCAGCTCGCGGTAAGCAACAACGCAGGGTGGGCCAGCAACTTCACCGATCCCAACTACTACGACAAGACCTACCACCTCGGTCCGGTGACGGACTACAGCGCGGTACGCTCCTGGGTGTTGGCGAATGGACTCATCCCAGGCGGTCAAACGGGCGTCAACTCCGCCAACTACGATTACGTTGAGCGGATTTCGGCAGGCTACATGATGAATACAATCGATCTGTCTTCACGCCTTCGCCTGGTGACCGGACTACGCTTCGAACAGACGCATATGAACGCGTACGCTCCCAACGCCGCGTCTACGGCGGTGGATCAGAAAGTCAACGGCGGCGACTATCTTGACGTTCTGCCGAGCGCTTCGCTGCGTATCGGGTTGACTAAGGACTCCGAGCTCCGCCTGGTTTACGGCCGTGGTATTTCGCGTCCGGATCCGCAGGACATTGTGCAGGCTTCCTCGGTGGTGGATATTTCGCAATCTCCAGCCACCGTTTCGATTGCAAACCCGAACCTGAAGGCCGAACACGCCAACAACTACGATGTGCTCTTCGAGGAGTACCTCAAGACGGGCGGCCTCTTCCAGGCTGGTTTCTTCTATAAGGATATGAGCGACCCGATCGTGAACGGGCAGTACATCGCACCCACCTGGCCGGGCGTTCCGGCCGGAACCAACACGCTGGTCTCACAGGTACAGAATATAGGTACCGCTCACGTCCTCGGCATCGAATTGAGCTATCAGCAGCGGCTTTCCTTCCTGCCGGGCGTTCTGCACGGACTGGGGATCTCCGCGAACTACAGCTATACGGCTTCGCAGTCCAACAACCTCCTGAACCTGCTGCGCACGGATAGTCCGGCAATGCAGCGCCAGGCTCCGAACATGTATAACTTCAGCCCGACCTACGACACAAAGAACTTTTCGCTACGTATGGGGCTGAGCTACAACGGACCGATGATCTACGCATACCAGTTCCAAAACCTGAGCAACTCGACCGGTGTCAATCTTCCGGTTGATCCTTCTACCATTCCGGGCGGTGCCAAAGGACCGAACGGCGACAATTACATGTACTCTCATTGCCAGGTTGACGCGCAGGCCAGCTATAAACTGCCTTACGGTCTACAGGTGTATGCGTACGGACTGAACCTGAACAACGAAGTCTTCGGCTTCTACAACGGCAGTCCGCAGTACGTGGTACAGCGCGAATACTACAAACCGACCTACGCGGGCGGGGTTCGCTACAGCTTCACTCGCGAGCGGTAAGCGAGGGTTTCCGCGGCCCGGGCAAACCATCCCTGGCAGCGGTATCACGAAAGAGCGGCAGAGTCACTGACCCTGCCGCTTTTTTGTGCAACTTTTTGCCAGGTTCCTGCATCGCACCAAGGTTTGTGCAAGATGGAGAAGGGTCAATATCCACAAGGGTTGCGAACCGTTCATCGTCCTTTTAAACCCGCATTTCCACATTCGTGTTGAAAACCTCCTCAAAAAAACCAGCTTCTCTGGTTGACATCGGGGCCAAGTAGCGCTTTGGAAAAGTAGGCTGCACGTCAGGTAATAGTTCTGTCACAAACCGGTGCAGCGTGGGCAAACCGGGTGCCGGCATTGCTCCCGGCGGGCTAATCCGTTTAAACTTCAGAGCATCGACCCTTTGCAACCTGCCGGATCGAAGCATCAAAGCCTGTCCAGATCCGCATGCGCGGATGGCCGGTATGGCGGCTGGCATGCACGCCGAGGGTTGTGCCGGGAAATTTCGCGGCGAACTTAGGAGATGCTTTTTGCTGTACCTCCACGCTCTTGGACATTTTCATCCCGAGACGATTCTCGATAACCACTTTCTGTCATCCCTGGACATCGGGGTGGATGTGAAATGGATTGAGGATCGGGTCGGAATCATTGAGCGGCACACCACGCTGCCGCTGGATTATCTCCGCCAGACGCGCAACCAGGATCCTCGCGCCGCCGCCGAAGCAGCCCACACCACGCCCACCCAAATGTCGGTACGCGCCACTGAACTGGCGCTCGAACGCGCCGGCCTCAGGGCCTCCGAATTGGGGATGATTATCTCCGGTGGATGCTCGCCGGAGATGCAGATTCCGGCTGATTCCAGCCGCATTGCCAATGCGTTGGGCATCGCCGCCACCTGCTTCGATCTGCAATCGGCATGCTCCAGCTTCGCTTCGCAGATTCACTTCCTGAACCAGATGCGCCCGGAGGCGCTGCCCGATTACGTGCTGGTGGTGAACAGCGAAACCTTCACCCGGAGCATCGATTACAGCGACCGTAGGCAGGCCGTGCTCTTTGGCGATGCGGCAACCGCCGCGATTGTTTCGGCGCGAGTGCCTTCGGAGTCGGTGATCTCCGAGACGAGCTTCGGCTCCGACCCGGCGGGGCAGCACCAGATCACGATTCCCACGGGTGGACACTTTGCACAGGAAGGCCATGCGGTACAGGTTTTCGCCATCCGCACCACCACGGACATTGTGAAGAAGTTGCAGGCTTCGGTGCCGCCATCGGAGAGCCGGAGGCAGGTGTTCATTGGCCACCAGGCAAACCTGCGCATGCTGGAAAACGTCTGTAAGCGTACCAATATTGCCCTGGAAGATCATTACGCCAACGTGGCGTACTTTGGCAATTGCGGCGCGGCTGGTGCCCCGTGTGTGCTCTCGCAAAAATGGGATGAGTTGCGTAACTGCGTGATCCACATGGCAGTCGTGGGATCGGGGTTAGCCTGGGGCGGAATGCGCATCTCGCGCAATTGATGGTGCTGGTCGCTCGACCATGCGCAACAGAAACGAAGAATAAGCCCCGCGAGCACTTGCCCTTGGGGATTTTTTCATGCGGTACGAAAGGATGCCACGGCAGCTACGCCTTGGGAGTTACCGGCTCACCGACCGGCGTGGTAGGCAGTGCCTGCGCCTCCTTGCGCAGTTCCTCAAAGAGAATCGTACTCAGGTAGCGCTCGCCAAAGTCAGGAACGATGGCGACGATCAGTTTGCCCGCATTCTCCGGACGCTGGGCCACCTTCACGGCAGCATACACGGCAGCTCCCGCGGAGATTCCGACCAGCAGACCTTCCTCCTTGGGCAAGCGGCGCGCATATTCGAGAGCCTGATCGTTGGAGACCTGGATGACCTCGTCAATCAGTTTGGTGTCCAGCACGGCGGGGACAAAGCCAGCGCCGATTCCCTGAATTTTGTGCGGACCCGGCTTGCCGCCTGAGAGCACCGGACTGTCGGTCGGCTCCACGGCAATGGCCTTGAAACTCGGCTTCTTCGCCTTGATATAGCGGGAAACGCCAGTCAGCGTACCCCCCGTTCCCACGCCTGAGATCAGGATATCCACCTTGCCCTCGGTGTCGTTCCAGATCTCAGGGCCGGTGGTCTCAAAATGAATTTGCGGATTGGCGGGATTATTGAACTGTTGCGGCACGAAGCCGTTCGGCGTGGCGGCGAGAATCTCCTCGGCCTTGGCGACCGCGCCCTTCATCCCGTTGGGACCGGGGGTGAGCACGATTTTAGCGCCGAAAGCGAGCAGGAGTACGCGACGTTCCAGGCTCATCGTGTCCGGCATGGTGAGGATCAGTTCGTATCCTTTTACGGCCGCGACAAAAGCGAGCGCGATCCCGGTGTTGCCGCTGGTCGGTTCGATCAGCACGGTTTTGCCTGGATGGATCTTGCCTTCGCGCTCGGCCGCCTCAATCAGCGCAATGCCAATCCGGTCCTTGACGCTGGCCAGCGGATTCTGACTTTCCAGTTTGACGGCTACTCGCGCCACGGCGCCCTTGGTAATTTTGTTGAGGTAGAGTAGCGGCGTATTTCCAATCAAATCAGTGACGTTGTTTGCAATTGCCATCTCATCTCCATCCGGCCTGCGAATCGGCGGCCCGCTAAAGGTTCACTGCACCTGGAGGCGAACCAGTTGGATGCCTCCAGTCAGGAAATGCGTGGAACAGCCATGTTCTTTCCGATGCGCGCCGCCTGCTTCCGGCGCAAGAAAAAACCCACCACCATTTTCTGGCGGTGGGCTCGTGAAATTACTTCGAATAAAAAGTTCTATTCCACGATCTCATTTTCGCCAGAGGGCCGCTTCCCACAACAACAGCACGCGGACATACGACACAGCCGGCAACAAAGGATCATGATGGCTTTGTTTATAGCCCGTTCCACTTCCGGAGTCAACCCGGAGAGCACAGATCAATAGACATAACAAAGCCCCACACTCTTCGAAGAAAGATGCGAAGTAAGGAGTGGGGCTCGTGTCAATTCAGTGGACTTGCGATGTCGTCCGCGAATCCGGTTCCAGGCTTTTGAAGCAGCGCCAGTGGGAGCGGATCGGGGCTAGAAGTCGTTGAAATCCAATGCGATCGGCTGGCCGTCTTCATCATACTGAATGACTGGTTCGCCACTTCGCTCGACCGGTTCGGCCGGCTTGTCCAGTTTGCGCTGCTCCATTTTCTGTGACTTCTCTTGCCGCTTTTCCTGGCGAGCCCGCTCTTTTGAGCGCTTTGTGAAGGTCGTTCTTGAGTTTCCTGCCATTAAGACTCCAATTCAGTAGATGTTTGGTTCGAACCGGTCCAAATCGATTCGAATGTTTCACTTGTACCCCAGCATTCACATCAGAAAACGGGCGCTGACCTCACGCCGCTTCGGCGAGCGAAGGACCCCAGCCGAAAAACCAGCTTGTGCAAACGATTCCGAACCGGCTGGCTCGGGGGATCAGCAGACTCCTGCTTGCAGGAATACGTCTTCCCTATCCATATCCATTGTATTCCTTCCTCGCGATTTCGTTTTTCGCCGCATACGTCCACCACTCAGGAAAGGACTTCAGTTTCTCCGCAGTCCCAGTGGCTCGGCCAATCCCGAGCGAAACTTTTTTCCCGACGTGGGTTTCTAATGATCACAGAGCATCGAGGTCTGTAAAAATGACTAAGAAAATGGTGGTTGCGTTGTTCGGCCTTGTCTTTGCGGTCGCCCTGGCGATGCCGCCCAAGGCAAGTGCACAGGTGGGAATTGGAATCGGGGTTGGTGTCCCGTATGGCGGATACGTAACCGGTTGCGATCCCTACTACTACCCGTATGGCTGTTACGGACCTTACGGCTATTGGGGTGTGCCGTATGTCGGCTGGGGCTGGGGAGGCTGGGGATACGGAGGCTGGGGTCGTGGCTATGGACGGGGCTACTATGGTGGCCGTGGTTTTGGTCGAGGCGGCTTTGGCGGACGTGGCTTCGCGGCGGGTCGTGGCGGCGGCTTCGGTGGCGGACGCGGCGGATTTGCTGGCGGACGCGGCGGCTTCGGCGGCGCGCGCGGCGGATTCAGCGGTGGGCACGGCGGTGGCGGACATGGCGGGGGCGGCCACCGCTAAACAGCGGGCTGTGCTCTGCGGCTTTCATGGCCCTTCAGCCCGTCGGGCTGGAGGGGCACTTGCTCGACATGGGCTAGAGCAATCCACCGGTCTGCAGAGTCAGAGCACTCAGTGCCAGTTCCAGCTTCGCAATGGCTTCATCCAACTCGGGGTGCTGTCCTAGTTTGCGTTTCAGGGATTCCAAGAGCTGGTGAGCGTCCGCAATGTGCTCTGCCGCTTTGTTCTGGGACGGATTTGCGGGCTGGTTGGGCGAATTCATCGGGCACTCTCCTAATTGGCCTCTATTATCCCGCGAAATTGCCGTTCGCTGGCGGTCAGGCGCAAACTTTCCTTGAGATGAATAGGGGCGGAGAAAAAGTAGGGCACATTCCACCGTTGAATGCGCCCTTTTCAGGAGATACCTGCAGATCAGGCAGCAGGATACGGGAGAGATGTCTGGCAACCCTGGAAAGATGCATAACTCTTTTGGTTCCGCGATGGGACGCACCACGGGCGGGAGTTTTGGCGGGAAGTGCAATTGGAAAGGTACATCAGATTTGGAAAGGACTTGCGGTTGCGGGAGCAGCCCAACCAAGAGGCTGCCGAGTTTGCGGAAAAACGCCCGGTGCTAATTCACTTACCTAAGTAGATGTCCGGAGGCTCTGAAAAGTTGCACACCTTAATCCGGCTAAGGTTGCGCCAAGCGCTGCAAGGTTTATGACTCCGGTTGATAACGCACACGAGGTTGGAACTCACCTGTGAGCAAGCTCACTCCTGACGGGTTCAAGATGAACAGTATCCGAAACACTCTTTGCATTAGGGTAAGAGGACTCCATCCCAATAGCAAGGATGTGCCATGGTCGGCAAATGTGCCAATAAGTGCTGTCTTACTCCGCGTCATCCCAATGAGGGAAAGGTGTTTCGTCTGGATATCGACCTCGGCAATAAGGCGGGTGGGAGTGAGCACAAGACAGCTTATATATGGCTATGCGCCAATTGTGCTACGAAGATGCATCCTAAGGTCCAAGTCATCGGGAACACGATTCAGTTGCTACTCTCGAAAAACGATCCAACGCGCATGGCGGAGACCGACGTGGCAGTGGAACGGGTGAACTGAAACTCTGGTGATGTGTTCCGCAGGTGGTTCAACCCGAAGTCGTCCGGTTTCGCCCTGACATTTTGCTGCTGTACATCAATTCATCTGCTCTCTTAACGGCTGTCTGGACTGAATCCCCTTGGCTTATCAGTGTTGCTCCCACAGAAATCGTAATCCGGACACTCTCGTTTGCGGCGGGAATCCCGGATTCAGCGATCAGCATGCGGCATCTTTCGGCAAAGGCCGTCAACGCCGACGAGTGGACATCCATCACGATAACTAGAAATTCTTCACCGCCCCAGCGCCCCACGGTGTCTCCTGAACGCAGACTGTGGGTAAGGGTCTTGCACGTTGCCCTGAGTACATCATCACCAGTTCCGTGTCCATACTGATCGTTCACCTGCTTGAAGTGGTCCACATCGATCATCAGCAGGCCAATACTCCGGCCAAATTGTTCGACCTCTTGAATCGCCTGTTCGACTTTCATTTCGACGTAACGGCGATTGGGCACTCCAGTTAGAGAATCGCAGAATGCAAGATTCTCTAACTCCCCGACCCTCCGCTCCGTGTTCTTTTTCGCGGTAACGTCGCTGAAGACTTCGACCGCTCCGACGATCGACCCTGCACTGTCCACAATGGGTGCGACCCGCACCGAGACCGGAACGCGATGCCCAAGCTTGTGTCTAAAATAAACTTCCGCTTCCCGCCGCTCGCCATCGACGATCGTGCGGGAGAGCGGGCAACCGGTCAGGCATAATGCGCAACCTTGGTCATCTACGTGCATCAACAAGTTGTCATAGCAATGCTTGCCAATTACTTCGCTGGCAACGAATCCGGTTAACTGCTCCGCGCCTTTGTTCCAGTATGTAATTCTTCGCTCGCAGTCAACAAAGTAAACCCCATCGTGCAGGCTATCGAGCAATCTTTCGTGAAAAGAAGGAGCGGGTTTGTCTGGCGACGTTATCACCCTGGTAGTTGCAGATTCGGACATAAGAACCTCAGGAGAGACAGGATGACTTCGCTAATGTGGACAGCAGCTCTCAAACGATTATATCGGCCAGGAACGGCGGACGTTGCTGATAAGGAACTTGATGCCGGAATTGGTGTAAGTTCCTCAAACTTACTCGTGCTTCACTCAAGAGGCAAAGAACCAGGAACCACCACACCGCTTACCTAAGCCGCCTTCGAGCCATCGGCATTACCGTTAACAGCTGCAGGTTGCACAATAACGGGTTCAACATTAATGTGACACCGTGCCCGGCCTTGCCCGAGACTCAGCGCAATCAGACGGGCAATGCCGTCGACAGCGTTGTTCAACTCGTTGGACTCCAGGTGCATCATGTCGATCGTTATTTTCAGGTCGAAGCGAACGATGCTCTCATCTCGCTGAGGGCAGTCAGGGTCGCCGGATTGCAGGGTTCCGCCCAGCAGACGGGCAATGCTGAGGAGTGAACGGCCGCCACAGACGAGGCACTCATCAAATCGGCCGTTGGTGACACATTCACAGTCAAGGCATAAAACTGCATTTTGCAGGGGCACTACGGCCGCGTCCGCTTGTTTCCTGGTTCCCAGATGCATACGACTCCCGAGGCAAAGACGGTGGCTATCGGGTTCAGAAGAGGAACGCCCACCTCAGAGTTGCCCAAACGTCTCGCTTATCTGTTGGTTCAGATGCTTCGTCCGCGGATAAAGGTTCGGGGCTGATGCAAGCGCGCCAACATGGAAGCGGCTATCTACATCTAAGCATTGTGTCCAGTGTACAATTTCAACGCTGGAGAAAGAGTACGGAGGTGTTCGAATGGTTTCGTTCCTGCCGCGTCCAATCGAAATGCTGATGTCCACGCTGTTGATCGCAGTTTTTGCTGCGCCTGGCCCGCTGATGGCACAGAGCCACGTTGCCAGTCCCGCCGAAATTCAGAAGCAGGTGTTGGCCGCTGGCCAGACACGACAGCACCAGGAGGATACCGTAAAGCAGTTCGTGTCCTCACCGGAAGCAGCGAAGGCGATCAAGGCCGCGGGTATGGACCCAACGCGCGTCAAGTCGGCTGTCTCCGCGTTGAGCGATCAGGAGCTCACGCAGATTGCGTCGCGAGCAGAAAAAGCTCAGGCCGATTTTGCGGCAGGCTCGCTAGGTGAGCGCGACCTACTGCTGATTCTGGTGGGCATAGCAATCTTAATCCTGCTCATCGTCGCAATCCGTTAGCATGGCTTGGCCGGCGCGAGCACGACGTGTGCTCCTCGTGGTGCTGCTCTGCGGCTCGGTCGCGGTTGCGGAGGTGCCAGCACTCTGGCTTGACGTTCCATTCGTAAAGCAAGGGTCAGAGGGCTGTGGGGCAGCAAGTATCGCGATGGTGATGCAGTATTGGTTTGCTCTGGATGGCCGGACGGCGGGCGACCAGTCGGATGCAGGGCACATACTTCGTTCCCTGCACTCTCGCGCCGGTCATGGCATCTACGCTTCCGCGATGGCGCAGTACTTCGAGGGGCAAGGATTTCATGCGTTCGCATTTGCCGGCGACTGGAATATGCTGCAACAGCATCTTCTGAAGGGACGCCCGCTGATCGTCGCCCTGAAGCCATCGGCCATGGACCGCGCGCTGCACTTCGCCGTGGTGGCCGGCATGGATACGGAAAAAGAGATCATCCTGGTAAACGATCCCGCCGAACGCAAATTGCGCAAGATGGAGCGCGCGACATTCGAGAAGCAATGGGGAGGAGCCCAGCGCTGGACGCTACTCGCTCTACCGGAACAATCTGGCAATTAGCCCGTGGTTTCTTTGTCCGTGGTTTCGCGGCAGTTCTGGTTCTCGCGAGCATTGCGGGCGCGAAGGCCAACGGACAGAGCGCCCCGGGCAACGCGAGTCTGGCGGCGCAGCAACTGTTTGCCGAAGAGCGCTGGCCGGAAGTCATCCTCGCCGTCGAGGGAGCGTCCGGGCGCACCGCGGATCTGGATTATTACTACGGGAACGCGCTAGCCAAGCTGGGGCGTCTCGAAGAAGCTCGCGGAGCTTTTCTGGCTGGCTACAGATTGCAGCCACATGACAAGCGGTTTGCGGTCGAGCTCGGCGGCATCGAGTTTCTCAGCAAACGCTACTCGATGGCTGCCCACTGGCTTCTGATCGCGTCACGAAACTCTCCCGGCGACGCTTACGTGAACGACTTCTGCGGCAGCGTCTTCTACTTGCAAGGCAATCTGGAGGCGGCGCTGAAGTACTGGAATCGCGTGGACAAACCGCGAATCGAAAGCGTACGCAGCGAGCCCGTCCTCAAAGTGAACCCGGTGTTGCTGGATCGGGCGTTTGCGTTTGCTCCCGCCAGCACGCTGCGCCTTCCGGAGCTATTGGCGACGGAAAGCCGTTTACAGGGCATGGATCTGTTTCCAACTTACAATTTCACGTTGTCGGCGCGCCCGGATGAGCAGTTTGATGTGACCTTCCATGCGCAGGAACCAGGTGGTTGGGGGAGTTCCAAACTGGAAGGGCTGCTCGCAACTTTTCGCGGCATTTTTTACCAGACGCTTACCCCGGAGTACGACGACATCAGAGGGTCCGATACGAATGCCCTGTCTCTGCTTCGCTGGGACGCGCAGAAAAGGCGGGCAATGGTCTCTTTATCCGGTCCCCTCCAAAACAATCCACGATGGCGCTACCGGGTGGGAGTGGATCTGCGTAACGAGAACTGGGCCATTCGTGAATCTTTCACCGGGCTGGCGCCGCCACTTGCCTCGCTCAATTTGCGCCGGGAAGCGATCGTTGCAAACGTGACCTCATTGCCCGGCGGAAGGTGGAGTTGGTCGAGCGGAGCCGAATTATCGCATCGTGATTTTCGCGCGGTGAATCCGGGAACAACCTTGCCTCCGGGGCTGCTGCTTCAGGGATATCAGCTCAAGCACACAGCGCAACTGAAATACCGCGTGCTTAACCTTCCCGAAAAGCGACTGACAGCCGCAGCCACGGCGTCCACCGAGACCGGACGAATATGGTCGCAATCAGGAGATGCTTTCTTTAAGCCGCAAGGCTCGCTCGTCACCCATTGGTTTCCCCGCGCGCAGGGCGACGACCTTGAGATGCAGCAGCAGATTCGGGCGGGCAATATCGTTGGGGCGATTCCATTCGATGAATTGTTTATGCTCGGACTGGAGCGCGACAACGATCTCCTGATGCGGGCCCACATCGGAGATCGCGACGGCCGCAAGGGCAGCGCACCGCTCGGCCGGAGATACTTCCTCTCCAATTGGGAGATGGACAAGAACGTCTACGGCAACGGGCTGATCACCGCCAAACTTGGCCCTTTTCTTGACACCGGGCACATCACGAACGGGACGAGCCCTCTCGGATCGCAACTTTGGCTCTGGGACGCAGGCGTGCAGACGAAGCTGAGTGTACTCGGGGTCAAGTTCGTGCTCAGCTATGGCAGAGATCTACGCTCCGGCAAGGGAGCCTTTTACGTGCGCGCAGTCACGAGATAACGGCGAAAACGCGCCGCGGCCGGCGGCTCAGACGAGACGATCGCCGGCGGTGTGCAGATCATAGCCGATACAGGCTTCGACCTCCCGGCGGAACGAGGCGCGTCCCAGGGTTTCGATCAGGGACTGAACCGCAGGTAATTCCAAGTGAGTGCGCCGAAGAACCAGATGGTAAGGCTTCTCGGCTAGAGCGACGAAGTCCAGACCCAGGACGCGGGCTCCGGCTTGCGTACTGATGCAGCAATCCACCTCTCCGCTCTGCACCAGGCGCGCTGCGGGAAGCTGTCCCAGGGTGATCCGTTCGTACCCTTTCACCTGACTGCTCGGAATGCCATGCTTCAGCAGCAGGTCGTCCAGCAAACGACGGCAGCCCGCGCCGGGCTCGCGATTCGCAATCCGCACATCTTTGCGGGAGAGATCGGAGATGCCGAAGATCTTCTTGGGATTGCCGTGAGCCAACACAAGGCCCTCCTGCCATATTGCATAGGAGATCACGGCGACAGAGTTCCGGGGAAACATCTTCGTAATCGACAACAAATCAGCCTTGCCGTCGGCCTTGTCGACCAGGTGTGTGCCGGCGATGTGCACTAGGCCCTCGCGGAGTAACTCCAGGGAGCGCGAACTGTTCTCGTAGGCAATCACGAGTTCCGAACCATGCCGCTGCAAGGTATTCGCGAGAATGGATGCACTCGGATCGCAGCCGGCGATCAGGATACGGGCCGGGCTTTCCCAGCTATTGCCAAGGATCTCGACTTTCGCGTTGGCGCCCCGTTTTCCGCCGTGAATGGGCGCGAGCAGAATGGCATCCGTGGACGGCAGACCCCAACCGCCGGGCTCCGCAGGCACCGCTACCACATGCTTGTTCACGGTGCAGAGCCGCAGAGGTTGCCCAGGCGGCATCGACTCTGCATCGCCTAAAACAAACACCTCAGCGGTCTCAGCCGACGCCTGACCTTCCGGCTCCAGTTGAAATAGCTCTTCCACCGTAGTGCCCAGAATGCGGGCCAGTTTGAGGCTGACCGAGGTGTTGGGGAGATAAGTACCGGCCTCGATGGCATAAATCGTCGGACGACTAATGCCGGCCTCGGCCGCCAACTGCGAGGCTCCGAGCCCCCGCTTGGCGCGCCATTGCGCGAGACTGTTTCGTACTTCCATTCGTTGCGCTGAGATCATTGGGGAATGATAATACGTATTCTATACAAAACGCATGAATCTGATACGAGGAAATGTGCACAACGAGGAACCGTGTCTAAACCGGGTTAAAACTTGTCCCACCAGATGATGGCCCAATGGACTCGCCGCTCATAGTCCAGCTTCCAGCGTTCCCCAGCACGAACCAAGTGGGCGGAGAGGAAACATTCCAGGCGGGTTTGCTCGGCGCGGCTCAGTTCCTCGAACATCCAGCGCACCGAATCAAAGGCTTCCTCCGGGTTCGCAAAGGTTCCGCAGAACCTTTTCACGACGAAGGACACGTTGGCATAAATACCCATCTGATAGAGGAGGTTATAGACGTAGATGTAGTCGGGATTGGGTTTTAACTCACGACCGACCACGGCAAATAGTTGCGGGTCGAAGGGCCCCGCCCCGGCGGGAGCGGAGATAACAACTCGTTTCCGGGCAAAATTGTTCAGCTTTTCCAGCGCGGCTCGAAGATCCTCTACCACCAGGGAACGCGACGCGATGGCGGCATCATGCGGCTCAATGCCAAGGGAACTCCAGTCGTCTTCCCATCCAGTAACATGAGTTGCGATGTTGTTGATTCCAGCACTGCGGCACCGGCTATCCAGAAGCTCGATCATGGCCGGAGCAAAATCAATGGCGGTGATGCCGCGAACCTTCTTTGCCAACGGTATGGCAAGCGTACCGGCACCACAACCGACGTCCAGCACCGTCCAATCCGGCGCCGCGTTCAGAATGTTTAAGAACGGCTCGGTATATCCGTCTTCCACCGAAGAATTTGTGAACGAAGGGGCACGCCGATCCCAATAATCGCGACGGTTTCGCGCGGAGTCAGTCTTCTTGTCCTGCTTCCAAAGGAGGTTCCAATCCAAGGACTTGCTGCTGAGTTGTCCTTCCATGCTGCTCCCGTCGCGGTTCGTATTGAACAGTCTGCACTAACAGCGGCCAATCAGCCCGCTAACCATAGTAATCGAGCAAAACCTAACCCGGGAATCGTATTCTCAGGCAAACAACAATCAAGTCTTTTCCTTCACTCGGCATTAACCGGCCAGATGCTCTCATTCGGGTATTATTTTAAAATGGCAATTTCAGATCGCAAGCTTACCAAATTGCTGTGCAGGCAAGGGCGAACCATGATTGCCATGTCGTGCTTCCTTGCCCTGCTGGTCTGGGCTACGGTGGCTGGAGGCCAGGAACTGCCCGTGCGCACGGAGATGGCGGTTGCACAGCGAACCACCCCGCCATCTGAGGAGCCCCCGCCGGAGAGCGGGAACACCGATTCCTCCTCTGACGGTTCGAGTGATTCGCCGGAGGTCATGTTCGGACGCCTCAGTAACACGCGCTATTGGCTCTCGGGACAGGCGAATTTCATCTTCCAGGCCAATCCCCCCTTCCATGCCGCCTATAGCGGCACGAATAGCTTTGGGCCTAATTATCAGAAGGCCACGTCCCGCTTACTGACGCTCTACACTGGGATGCGACTCAACAACAGCACCGAACTGCTGGCCGACGTGGAAGAGGCTGGCGGCACAGCGTTGAGCACGGGGCTGGGACTTGCCAGCTTCCCTGACCTGGATATTGTCCGCACCCCGTCGCTGAGCAAAGACCCGTACCTCGCCCGCGGCATGATCCACAAGGTGTTTGCGCTGAGCAAAGATAAGGTGGAAAACCAGCGCAATCCGCTTTCGCTATTTGACGAACTTCCTCGCCGCCGCCTGGAGCTCCGTTTCGGCAAGTTCAGCATGGTGGATTTTTTCGACCAGAATTCAGTGGGCTCAGATAGTCATTTCCAGTTCGACAATTGGGCGGTCGACAACGACGGCGCGTATGACTATGCCGCTGACACGCGCGGCTACACCGTAGGAATCACCGCCGATTATGAAGACCGCAACTGGGGTTTCCGCTTTGCCGAGGCGCTGATGCCCAAGGTGGCGAACGGGAGCGACCTGGTGTGGCGACCGTGGCAGGTACATGCGGAAAACTTCGAGTACGAACTGCGCCACGGCATCCTTCCCAAGAAGCCGGGTGTGGTCCGTCTACTGGCTTTTACCAACTATGCCAACATGGGGATTTATCGCGATGCGGTCGCTCAGTTCGAGCAACATCTTGTTCCGGTGCCAGAGATCACCCATCATCCCTGGCACATCACGCGCAAGTATGGCTTCGGCATCAACCTGGAGCAGAATGTCGCACGCAATTTGACGGCCTTCGCCCGCTTTGGCTGGAACAATGGTAAAACCGAATCTTTCGCGTACACCGAAATCGATCAGACCTTCGCCGTGGGCTTAGGCGCCTCTGGCGCGATGTGGCATCGCCGGCAGGACCGCGCGGGTGTGGCAGTGGTCACCAGCGGAATTTCCAAGGATCATCAGAACTACCTGGCCGATGGAGGATTGGGTTTCCTGCTCGGTGACGGCGCGCTTCATTATGGCCGCGAAGATGTAATTGAGAGCTATTACACAGCCCACGTCTGGCGCGGCCTCTATGTGGCTCCCGGCCTGCAACGCATCGCCGATCCTGGTTACAATCGCGACCGCGGTCCGGTGCTTGTGCCCTCGTTCCGGGTACATATGGAATTCTAAGTAGCGGCGGTTCAAGACTGCGATATTTTCGTCGCATGTTCCAGGGTAAATTTTCGAAATGCTCCGGCGAGTCCCTCCGGTTTAGGGCCTGCAGGGTACACCAGCGAAAAGTTTCGCGGAATCCGCAGGCCTTTGATTTTCGAAGTCGCGATTTTTCCCAGCGGCAGCCTCGGCAGAATCGCCGCCCGCGTTACGAACCCGATCCCCAGGCCAGACTCCACGCTGGAGATGATAGCTTCGGTTGAATCCAACTCCATGGCCACATCCATCTCGTTCATCTTCAGTCCGGCTCTTTCCAGGGCCATCTCCAGCACCCGGCGGGTGCCTGAGCCGCGCTCCCGCAACAGGAACGGAACTCCTTTCAGGTCATCCACCGTCAATAACTCCCGGCCTTTCCAGAGGTGATTTGCGGGATAGAGCAATACCAGTTCGTCCTCCATGAAAGGCTCAACGTGCACATCCTTCCGCATCGCCGGCCCTTCGATGAGACCGATTGCAATTTCTCCCCCTAGCAACCGGTCAACCACCTCCTCCGTGTTTCCGCTGCTGATCTGCAACTTTACGCGGGGATGCTCGCGCTTGAAGCATCCGAGCATTTTCGGCAGCACGTATTGCGCAATGCTAGTGGAGGCACCCGCGCGCAGCACGCCGGAGTGCTCGCCCTCAAGTAAGGCGAGTTCCTCCTGCGTAAGGGCGGCCAATTCCGCGAGTTCGGCTGCCCGCCTCTTGAGTACCCGGCCCGCCGCAGTCAACACCACTCGCCCGCCGGTGCGATCCAGCAGCCGTGTACTGAGCTCCTCTTCGAGAGCTTTGATCTGCTGAGTGATCGCAGGCTGACTCAGATGCAGTTCCTCTGCCGCCCGCCGAAAGCTCAGATGATCGCAGACGGAGCGAAATACCTTCAGCCGGAAGTTCTCCATTTCGGATTCTTAAACCTCGCAGAATCATCCTACGCAAGGCAGAGCACCGGACCACGTGACCAGCATCACACCATGGACGGTAAGGTCGATAAGCCTTCGTAATCACGGATAAGTTCTTTTGTGTAGACAGGTGTGCTCTGGATCGCGCAGTATGCCAAATGTCGTATTGCCGGTTCCTTTTCTGCGCGTTTGCGTGCACGCATGCACGCGACACAGGACCTCATCTTTTTATACCCGGAAATCGTGGACGGGGAATCGGACGACGACGGTACAGAACCCAGGGGAGATTTGTCATGCGCTCATCCAAGCTCTTCACCATCACTCTGGCGCTCGCGTTCGTCTGTTCCACGATCTACGCGCAGCTGCCCGCTAAGCCGGACACCAAACCCGCAGACAAACCAGCGGCACAAACCACTGCAACGCCAGCCGACGACAAGGATAAAAAGCCGCGCACTCTCGACGGATATATCGAGCAGGAAAAAGACTTCTTCCATGTCCTCATGACCTCGCACCCGATGTTCCAGTATGAAAAAGAGGGACGCATGGTCGGGAAATACCATATCTCCGACCGTGAAGAGGAGTTCACCGAGGAAGGCGGCGGCAAAGCCTTCGGCAAGGAGAACAATCAGCAGGTTTCAATGACCTACCGCTTAAGTGCCGAGTCGATCCTGGATCTTCCCAACAACTATGTCGGAGCCAAGAAGTGCGGCGAATGCCATCCGGCGCAGTATGCGAAATGGCAGAAGTCCCGTCACGCCAAGGTTGTCCGCTTCCCCGATGAGATGGATGAAATCCCCAACAAGGACCTGAACAAACCGCTCTACGGCTCCCAGGCAGCGGTATTGCCGGAGGGCATCACCAAGGACGATGTTTATGTGATCATGGGCACGCCTCGCACCAAGTATGGTTTTGTGGATAGCTATCTGGTTCGCGGCACTTACCATATCGAGGGCGGAATGCTGAAGGACCGCACCGGCACGATGGTCGCCGGCGGCAATCAGCACTCGCACCACTGGGCTGAGTCGCTGACTCCGGATATGGCGAAGAAGATCGCCGGGTTTGTTCCGGGCTTTCCTACCAAGATCGAAGACTTCGGCGACAACGGGTCCAAGGTCTGGGGGATGACCTCCTACGGCGCGAAGAATCGCAAGGCGATGCTCTTCCAGCCGGCCACGTCCTACTGCGAGATCTGCCACACCTTCAAGTTCGATTTCAAAAACGAAGGCGAGCTGGTCGCCGCTCTAGGAAAACCGGAAGAGCTACGCAAGCACACCATCAGCAAGGGCATCACCTGCGAAGAGTGCCACGGCGCGGGTGCTCACCTCTACGGAGCACGCGGCGCCGGCATGCCTTCGAATTGCGAGCGCTGCCACCAGCGCTTCGCCTGGAACGCAGATGAAGCCAAGGCGAATCCGGACAAACCCTTCAGCTCGTTCTTCAAAACCAAGTGTCCAGCCTGCGGAACCGAGGGATCACAGTCTTACAATACCGCACACTATGAGAAGGGCATGCGCTGCGGAACCTGTCACGATCCCCATGAAGTTACGCAGAACGATTGGCGCGACAGCTTTACCAAGCCGGGTCTCAAGAAGAACTGCCAGGACTGCCATACCGAACAGGCTTCGTTCTTCAAGGAGAACAACATTCACGGCGCCAACGACTGCACCAGTTGCCACATGCCGGTCATGATGAGCTGCGAGAACTTCGGCACCATTCAATTTCCGGATAACGGGGGCTTCGATGCAACCCGCGCTGCCCACATCTGGAAGATCAATGTCGATCCCGAGGAGAAGTCTCTCAACCCGCCTCCGGGTAAGGACCGCAACTTCAAGGACGGGGCCTGGCGTTTAGCTAAAAAGAATGGCAAGCCGTTTATCGATCTCATGTGGTCCTGCGGCCGCACCAGTTTCTCGGACGGCAACGTGCTGGGAGCCGGTGGTTGCCACAGCCCGGCGCAGAGTTCCCAGCCCAAGGAGCTTCAATTCACCAACCAGAAGATGATCTATGACCGGGTCATGATCTGGCAGAAGCCGGTAAAAGAGGGGGTCACCGAAGTAAAGACTGCATTGATGCTGGCAAACTCGCGAATGCTGACCGCCAAGCTTTCCAGTCAGCAGAAGGCCCAGGTTCAACTGATGATCAATCAGGCGCAGGCCATCATCGAATCAGTGCAGAAGGATGGTTCGTGGGGAGTCCACGCCCCCGACTACACGTTGCAAAAGGTGAAGGAGGCGAAGGTCCTTGCCAACGGAGCCAACGCAACTCTCCTGACGGGAAATAAGCAATTAGCCAGGAAGTAGCATTGCTTTGGAAGAGTGGCGCAGGCCAAGGCTTACGCCACTCTTCCCGAATTCGCCGCTCTGAAAATTGAGGCCTCATGCGTAACCTAGCAATCATTTTTGTCCTGGCTGCATTCGTCGCACCAGCTCTCTGCTCTATCCCGGCGGAGGGTGAGCAGTACTCGCTCGTAACTCTTCGTGAAGCTCGCGATCTGCTCGGGAAGCCAGACGTGTACTTTGTCGATGTCAACGAACCGGAAGTTTATGAGCGCTACCACATCCCAGGGGCAACCCCGGTTACAAGTGAAGATCTCAAGCTTTTTCTGCCACGAGACAAGCAGAGCATGATCGTTTTCTATTGTGCCGAACGCCGCTGTTACGCCAGCCACGCCGCCGCACGCGAGGCGGTCAAACTTGGCTACCGCCGCATCCTGGTCATGCCGGAGGGGATCTTCGGCTGGGCGAACGCCGGGCTTCCTATTGAAAGAGGAGCTGCGCCGAAGACAGGTAAACATGGGCGGTAACGAACCGGGAATAACAGTATCTCTGACTGAAAGTGCGCGATGGCTGGGCGAGCCCCCAGGTTTGCTAATCGGACATAACTATTTCTGATTGGATTTTGCTGCCCCGGAACATTCAAACTAAGTAGATGGCAAAGAACATTTTCTTCCTCGGCTTGATTGTTGCGGCCAGCGGTCTCATATCTCCACCAGTGGCTCTTGCCTGCGGGCTCGCTTACGGCTTCACCTTCTTGCATCCCTACCACGTCGATTCCCGAAAGCTGGCGAAATTCCTCCTGCAAATCTCCGTGGTCGGTTTGGGATTCGGCATGAACCTGCAGCAAGTGTTGCGGGCAGGACGGTCCGGCTTCCTCTACACGGCCGTCAGTATCTCGACTGCGATGTTGGTCGGTTTGGCCCTTGGGCGCTGGATACGGGTGGGCCGGGTGGCTTCGTTCTTGATTTCATCCGGCACAGCGATCTGTGGAGGAAGCGCTATCGCCGCGGTCGGCCCCATCGCCAATGCCACCGAGGAGGAGATGGCGATTTCCCTGGGGACGGTATTTGTGCTCAACTCCGTCGCTCTGCTGGCGTTCCCCGCGATTGGCTCTGCCCTTCATCTCACGCAAACCCAGTTTGGCCTCTGGGCGGCCTTGGCCATTCACGACACCAGCTCAGTGGTTGGAGCGACCGCCAAGTTCGGAGCGGTTGCGCTTGCCGTGGGAACCACCGTGAAACTCGCCCGCGCTTTGTGGATTGTGCCACTCTCGCTGGCCACTGCCGTCCTCACCAAGAGCAAGGCGCGCATTCATTGGCCCTGGTTCATTCTGTTCTTCTGCCTGGCCGCGGTAGTGAACACCTACGTCCATGGCTTGCGGCCAATCTGCCCTACGCTGGCTCACCTGGGCATAACCGGCCTCACGGTCACGCTCTTTCTCATTGGAACCGGGCTCTCTAAAGCAACCCTGCGGGAGGTTGGAATTCGACCGATGGTGCAAGGTGTGTTGCTGTGGGCGTTTGTCGGACTCGCGTCGCTTGAACTCATTCGGCTGGGTTGGATTCACCTCTAAACACGACTTATAATGTACTTTGTGGATAAAGAAACTCGTGCGCAATGAGGCTCCGCAGTTGAGAGGTTTTGAATGAACCCGCCTGTTGATCCGGCGCCAACCAGAGAGGAATTGAGCGCGGCCAATCTCATCCGAAGGCCCGAATTCGTCCGCAAGCCTGATCTCAAGATCCGAACAGACACCGAGATCTTGAT
This sequence comes from uncultured Acidobacteriaceae bacterium, assembly GCA_964563875.1. Taxonomy (GTDB): domain Bacteria; phylum Acidobacteriota; class Terriglobia; order Terriglobales; family Acidobacteriaceae; genus TOLSYN. The sequence goes on along the minus strand of CAZLZA010000009.1, from coordinate 55,954 downwards.
CTTATCGCTGGGCTCCGGCCTCGTGATCTTTCTTGGCGCTCTCGCGATTCAGTGGATCATTTACGACCGGTTCCTGCATCAGGACGGTTTGCGTTTTGTCGGTTCCGCAATCTCTGGAGCCTTCGCCGCGTTGCTGGTGCACGTCATGAGTCTGCAAACCAGGCGCTCCAGATTATCGGAATTACATCGTCTGGAGGACATCGCGCTGTTGAATCATCACATTCGCAATGCGCTGCAAGTGATCGTGTGCTGTTCGGGAAGCTCTGAATCAGCCGAGATCATTCATGAGTCTGTCGATCGAATCGAACGGGTTCTGTCCGATGTATTGGGCCGCATCGAGGACGAACCAAAGCCTCGCGGTACTCCCGCTGCGGAATAGAATCGGTCTACTCAAAATCACGCAAAGCTGCGAATTTTTCAAAATGAGCGAGAATCCGGCCAGATGTAACCCTTTGTTCATCCTGGCGGCCATCCAAATCTAAGCGAAATAACAGAATCAGAGGAGAGCGGAATCGGCGCAGAGTAGCGCTGGTCACCTGGGGAGGAACTTATGAAGAATGGTAGATGGTTGTGTGGTTTTGTGGTGTTATTGCTTGCGTTCGTCCTGGCATGTAACTCGAAGCCAAACCCGAATGGCAGCGGTACTGTGGTTGCAAAGACAAGCAGTAATCCCAAACAGATCATCGGTGCAGGCTCCACGTTTGTTTATCCGGTGATGAGTAAGTGGATTGAAGGCTTCCAGCAGCAGAGCAACGGAGTGCAGGTCAATTACCAGTCCATCGGCTCAGGCGGCGGCATCCAGCAACTCAAGAAAGGTCTGGTCGATTTCGGCGCGAGTGACGCGGCGCTCGACGATGAGGCTCTCAAGGGAGCCGCGCCCATGTTGCAGATTCCTGAGAGCGCAGGGCCGGTCTGCATCACCTACAACTTGCCCTCATTGAAACAACCGCTACGGCTTACGCCCAGGACTGTGGCTGGAATTTTTCTTGGCACGATCAAATCGTGGCAGGACCCGGAGATCAAGAAATCCAATACTGGCGCGGCCTTGCCGAACACAGAGATCGTCGTCGCCCATCGCACCGAGGGTAGCGGAACGACCAACATTTTCACCACCTACCTCTCTGTCGTGAGTCCGGAGTGGCAGCAGAAGATAGGCAAAGGGACGAGCGTGGAGTGGCCCGTCGGACTCGGCGGCAAGGGCAGCGAGGGTGTGACCGGCATTGTGAAGCAATCGCCGGGCGCCATCGGCTATGTCGAACTGACTTATGCGCTCGGCAATACTCTGCCCGTAGCTGAGGTGCAGAATACTGCCGGCAAATTCGTTGCGCCCAGCGCGGAGAGCGCTTCCGCAGCCATTGCGGCGTTCGCGGACAAGATCGCGCTGGACGTGCGAACCCCGATTGTGAATCCTCCCGCCTCGGCCCCAGAGGCATATCCCATCAGCGGATTTACTTTCCTTATGGTTCCGGCAGATGGACCTGATGCCGCCAAGCGCGCCGAGGTGAAGCGCTTTATTCGCTATGTTGTGAGTGATGGACAGCAGATGGCGAGCACCCTGCACTATGCTCCGCTGCCGCCACCGCTCGTAGAACAGGACCAGAGATTGCTCGACCGGATGACCGCTGATGGCAAGCCTTTGCCATAGAGGTTACTCGGGAATCGTGCGCTGCGCCAGAATCTGCAACTCGCGTCGACACGGCGGCATCTGATTGAGTAGGCTATTGCTGTGGGAAGGTTTTAGCGACCACCGGTCGTGGGTGCCGCAGTGATCAAGTTGCTGGCAGTTACTCCTCCCGAAGCAGGTTCCTCCGTCGGGCCGCAGAAGTGGCCGATTCCACCAATCAGGATTCGATAAAGATTCGATAATAAAGACACCATCGTGCCAGATACGATCCATCAGGTTACAAGACGTACTTTTCTTCGGAGCGGCCTGCTGCTAGGCGGAGCCGCCGCGCTGGGGACACTGGGCGTTGCCTCCTGTGAACCTTATGAGCTCTCGCTGACGACGCTCGACATAGGGTTGCCGCGCTTTGCACCTGAATTCGACGGCTTCCGGCTAGTTCAGATCAGCGATCTCCATTTTGGTGAGTATATTCGCGAGGAGCACGTAGCGGCGGTGGTTGACCGCGTGAATGGTTTGAATCCCGACCTGGTCGTCATTACTGGAGACTTTGTCACCGCGCCGCACGCCCTTGCGCTTCGGCGGGGGGCGGCCCAACAGATCTGGCCCTGTGTCCTGATCCTGAAAGGAATACGCGCCAGTCATGGAGTTGTCGCAACCCTCGGCAATCACGACTCTGAAACCGATCCAGACCTGATCGCGGAAGCCCTCATGGAAAATGGTATTGAAGTTCTGCGCAACGAAGCTCGGCCGATCGAAGTTCACGGCGCACGCTTCTGGCTTGCCGGTCTCAATGACGCCACGGTGGGAATGGCTGATCCGGAGCGCGCACTTCACGGCGTTCCGCGCGGCGAACCCACGGTGTTGGCGGTACACGAGCCGGACTTCGCCGACGCAGTGGTGAAGTATCCGGTCGACCTGCAGATCTCCGGCCATTCTCATGGAGGACAAGTGCGTTTGCCGCTGGTTGGAGCGCTGTATTTGCCACCGATGGCCCGGAAATATCCGATTGGCTTGCGCAGGCTGGGGCCGCTGCAACTCTATACGAACCGAGGCATCGGGGTGGTTGGCGCACCTTTCCGGTTCCTGTGCCCGCCGGAAGTGACACTCTTTCGATTTACCGGCACCGAGAAGAGGAGGTCTGGGTGACGCAAAGCAGAGATAACGGGATCGTCGATCTACCCAGCAATCATCCGGTGGATCAAACGGTGGAACGGCTCCAGGGGATTTTGCAACAGAAGGGAGTCACCCTGTTCGCGCTGATTGACCATAGCGGCGAGGCGAAAAAAGCGGGAATGGAGATGCGTCCCACGAAGTTGCTGATTTTTGGAAGTCCCAAGGCGGGCACGCCGGTGATGCTGGCTGCTCCCAGCGTCGCGATTGACCTTCCGCTTAAGATTCTGGTGTGGGAAGACAGCCAAGGTAAAGTCTGGATTTCCTACAATAGCGCTGCGTACCTACAAGCGCGGCATGGCGTTCCGCAGGAATTGCTGCAGAATATCTCAGCCGCGGGAGTACTCGCCTTGAAGGCTGGCGAATAGTGCTGTTGATTATGGCCGGTGTTGCCACGATTGCCTTTGCAGACTAAGCCACGGTGCGCCGAATCATATGGTACTCATATCGTTGACGGTCGTAATGCAACTCGAACTCTCTCGCACAAGCAGGACATAGCCAAAGCGCCTTCTGCGCCAGGCCGTTGTTCTTCCGGCAAGGACGCACATAAAGCTTGCCCTCATTCATCCGCTTGAATTCACGTTCACACCGCGGGTTTGCACATTTGGACACACTCGCATTTTTCATAATGTCCTTCCCCGATCGTTCGTCCCAGCCAACGCTCCGCTGGACCGTCCACTGCGTGAACCTCGTTGGCAACCAGCTTCCGGTTACCCACTTTTGGACCGGTGATATTACACCCGTTCCACGGTACGCACAATTGAGAAAAACAGAATTTTGGAGCCGGTGAGCGGCGGCGCAACCTTCTGCATTTCGAACCTCCGGGAGGGCTCAGGCTTTTGCTTCTACGGGAATCGGCGGATCAGGCGGGACGCAGTGGTGGGTAAGAACTTGAGGCGAACGGCAGGCGGACGCCGGCCTAAACCGGCACCCGGTCCCGTGTTGTGCTTTCACTGCCACAGAGCTGGCGCGTCACAGAGCCATACGAATCTGCTTGGGCGTGACGTTAAGCCGTGCGTATTCAGGTTGCCATCAGCCAAGGTTCTCGGCGGCGAAGTCCCAATTGATCAGCTTCTCCAGCACGGCGTTGAGATAGTCGGCGCGCCGGTTCTGGTAATCCAGATAGTAAGCGTGTTCCCACACGTCGATGGTCAACAGCGGTTTCATGCCAGCGGTCATCGGCACCTCTGCATTGCCGGTTTTAACCACCTTGAGCTTGTCGCCATCCAGCACTAGCCACGCCCAGCCACTACCGAACTGGGTCAGTCCCGCAGTTGCCAACTCCTTCTTGCATGCATCCAGGGAGCCGAAGGATGCCTCGATCTTATGCTTCAGGGCCGCGGGCGGCTCCGCAGCCGTGGGTCGCAGACTGCGCCAGTAAAACGTGTGATTCCAGGTTTGCGCCGCATTGTTGAAGATTGCGGTTTTGTCAGCTTTGCCGGCCGTCGCAGCGATGATCTTCGCCAACGGCAACTCCGCAAATTCGGTGCCTGCTATCAGCTTATTGAGGTTGTCGACATATCCCTTGTGATGCTTTCCGTAATGGAAGCCAATGGTATTGGCGGAGATTATGGGGTCCAGTGCGTTATCCGCGTAGGGCAGCGGCGGCAGGACGTGAGGTACTGTATTTTCGGCGGTTTCATTGCTTTTCATGGTTTCTCCTATGGCGTCTTGATTAGAAGGCACTGCCTCACAAAAACGATTCCAGAGTACATTATGCGCTTGAGTGCTGATACCGAGGTCACGGCGGACATCCATCTTGGGAGATGCCATGCATTCTGCCTTCCCAAATTGGAGAGAAAAGTGCCATGACTGGCGGAGGGTGTATAAGTTACGCGGATTGGGTGCATCTTAATGAGTTACGGAAATATTTGCGGAGGCTCAAGCGATGAGGATGCGGAGGAGAAACGCAGGCATGGCTGGCGCAACGGAGTTCTCGATGTCGCGTTTGGGCAGGCCGACCGTAGTTTCGCTGTTGTTTTTGGCCCTGTTTTTCGCGACCGGGCCGCAGAAGATGTGGGCCTATCAAGATGATCAGCCGCCGGCAGGGTCAGCGCCTGACCAGTCCGCGCAAGCGCCGCCGTACACCGAGCAGAGCCCCGAGCAGTTGCAACAACTGGTGGCGCCGATTGCGCTGTACCCTGATTCTCTGGTGGCCCAGATTCTGGCGGCCTCCACGTATCCCGACCAGGTGGTGGAGGCCGACCGCTGGGTGCAGGAACATCCCGACCTGAAGGGCGATGCTTTGGGCCAGGCCGTGGACCAACAGCCATGGGATGCGAGCGTCAAGGCGCTTACAGCATTTCCAGATGTTCTTGGAAATATGGACAAGAATCTCTCCTGGACGTCCTCGTTAGGCGATGCTTATTACAACCAGGAACAGAATGTGATGGATGCCGTACAGGCAATGCGCCAGCGGGCGGAGCAAAGCGGCAATCTGAAATCTACGCCGCAGCAAAGCGTGAGCACACAGGACTCGAATATCGTCATTCAGCCGGCGAGTCCCGATGTGGTCTACGTCCCCGCCTATGATCCCTGGCTGGTCTACGGAGGTCCGATCGCGCCGTGGCCGGGATGGTATCCCTATCCCGGAATCTGGTTTGGCGGGCCGTATCTTTCCTTCGGTCCGGGCTTCGGGATTGGCTTCTTCGGAGGCTTTGGATGGGGCTGGGGGCACTGGGGATTCGACTGGCATCGCCATGCCATTCTTTACAACCACGGACGGTACTTCTCCCGGAGCAAAACGTTTTATAACCGGAACGCATTCTACCGGGGTGGCGGCCCACGCGGTGCAGGGGCAAGGCCCTTCAATGGAAACGCCCGGGCAGCGCGAGGATTCGCCGAACCTCGCGGGCAGAGCGGGGTTCACTCGGGCGCGTTCAGCGGCATCGACCATGGCGGACAGACAAGGAGCTTTTCTTCGCGTGGAAGCGCCAGCTTCGGCGGCGGCGGACATGCGGGCGGTGGCGGGCACGGCGTCGGCGGTGGGCATCGGTAATCGGGCTTTTGCTTGGTTCCTTGCGGGTTGAAAAATTTGGAGATGGAGAGAAGCCATATGCGGCGAACGAAGCTGAACTTCGGCAAATTTCATGGGGCTGGTTTGTCTACATTAGTTGCGATTGCTTTGCTTCTGGCGGGATGCTGCTTTCCCACTCATGCGGTGGCTCAGCAAGCGGGCCAGAAGACCTTCTCATCGCCCCAGAACGCGAGCCGCGCTCTGTTTTCGGCAGCGCAGAGTAACGACGAAAAAATGTTGCTCACTATCCTCGGACCGGAAGGAAAGCGCATTGTCTCGTCAGGAGACGAAGCCGAGGACACCCAGAGTCGCGCTCATTTCGTGCAGAAGTATCAGGAAATGCACCGCCTGGTGAAAGAACCCGACAGAAGCACGGTGTTGTATATCGGGGCGGAGAACTGGCCCACACCAATACCGATCGTGCACAAGGGAAATGCGTGGTATTTCGATACCGCGGCGGGCGAGAAAGAGATTTTGTACCGGCGAATCGGGAGGAACGAGATCTCGGCAATTCGCGTCTGTCAGGAGCTAGTGGCGGCGGAAAAGGAATATTACTCCGGCCATCACGACGAGTACGCCCGCAGGTTCTTCAGCGATGAAGGACAGCACGATGGTCTTTATTGGAAAGCGGCTGACGGTGCTCCCCAGAGTCCTATCGGTCCGCTGGTGGCCGCGGCGGTGACCGAGGAGGGGCAGCACGGCGCGCCGACTCCTTATCGCGGCTACTATTACCGTCTCCTGACCGCTCAAGGAAAAGACGCCCCGGGCGGCGCGAAGAGTTACATTGCAGATGGCAAGATGACCCAGGGATTTGCCTTCGTGGCCTATCCGGCTGAGTACCGGTCATCGGGCGTAATGACATTCATCGTCAATGAGCAGGGCGTGGTGTATGAGAGAGATCTGGGCAAGAATACTGAGGTTGCCGCTAAAGAGATGAAGGCCTACGACCCGAACTCCAGGTGGCAGAAGAGCGAAGTGCCGCAGCAGGAAACCGCCGGCAACCAGGAAGCAAAGTAATACGCGCCATGCCCTGCAGGCCTCCGGTGCAGAAAATCAGGATGAGAATATCTCATCCTGATCTGGGTTTAGATCGAAATCGCGGAAGGTGTATCTGGTAAGGCAGCCGGGCGTATTTCCCGGCGGTGATAACGACCGACACACTAATTCTGAAAGTGCTCTAGAAGTTCAGCACTACCCCGGTCGAGACTCTTGCATCCTCCTGCCGTCCGCCATGAAAGCGGGTTTGTAGCAGGTCGCCTTGCACCCGCCACGCCACCAGCGGAATGATGTGGTAGTCGACACCGCCGCCAACTGCGTCGGCTAAGCACGTCTCACCGTATGCGTAATCAAGAGCATCTTCATGGAGATGTCCAACCCCAAGCAACGCGTTGGCAAACGGCTGGAATTTTCCTAGCTTAACCGAGACCCGCGGTCCGAACAGAACGCTCTCTACCCGGGTCGTTGAATCGACAGCCCCCGTCCCTCCGAAGATGCGCGCCGCTGGGATATGCAGGGTGCCATAAGTCGTGCCAAAGTCGGCGACAAAGCCAAGATGCGGAGTGGCCTTGAGCTCTCCCGATAATTCCCATCCGTTCAAATTGCCTTTGTCGCTATAACCCGTGCTGGCGTGATTGAACGAATATCCGACGAATACGTTTCCTGATGTCTGCGCAAACCCAGCGACGCTCATCAGCAGCAGCACCAATGAGATTGCAATATGTTTCGGCAAAGAAGCCCTCCTGTGTGGTCTTCGAATCCCCGGGTATCCGGGCGCGGCAAGCGCTTATTCGCACCCGGCGCATCATTCCCTTCCGGGTTTCATGTTGGTTCAACGGGGCCATCACGCGTGTGCTGTCTGGAAATTCCACCGTCGTCCGTAAAATCGAGAATACATACCTATGGAGGCGCTTGCAATCTCCCTGCTATTAGCGGGGCGAGGCGCAGGCACGGTCCGCACCGACTGAACACCCGGGACGCTGCATGGTTCGCACGTTGGGGGCAGGACTCTAGATCCTGCCCCCAATTGTTCTTCTTCTATCTGGCTAAAACGAGATTGTGACTGCGACTCCCATGCCCGGGTGCATGGGGTCATACACGTAGTACCCATCGTTGGTGTAATCAATGTACACATCGTCGGTTTCGTGCCAGGTAGCAGGCCACATCTCCGGCCAAGGATCGACAAATGTGACCCAATATCCGTCGTATTGGAAGCGGGGAGCGCCGCCTACGAAAACCAGCGGAAGACGGCTGATGCGGAAGGGGTGGCCGCCTCCGAAGTAACTTCTGAAGCGGGCGTCAGGAACCCGGTAGCCGTTGTATCCGCCGCGTTGACCCCACGTTCGGTGTTCGGTATTCCACGAACCAGCGCGAGACTGGACGAAACCGCTGCGCACCTGTCCCTGGTGTTGTGGGACACCGCTATGGTGAGCGCCGCCATAGGTTGGACCGTTAGGCTGCACGCCGCCATGATAGGCGCCACCGGAACTTTGTACTGGCCGTTGAGCAGGACGGCTCGGCTGCTGATTTCGTTTCGGTTTTTCTCAGGGATTTTGATCGGAATGCGCCTTCGAGCACCAGAGCCGTGCCCCATGGAGCTGAACAGTATGGGTAAGCCAGAGGTAGTTATTCCATTCCTAGCTACAATCTGAAATACTCGGTGACATTAGTTTGAGCGGAGAAACGCCACATGACTGAACCGAGTTACGAAGAACTGAAAGCAAAGCTCGCCGATCTGGAAGCTAAGCAACAACGGGGCAGCACCATGAGTTTCAAGGTAAGCGACAAGGGCGGCGTCAGCGTGTACGGACTTGGACGCTTCCCTGTCACCCTGTACTACGAGCAGTGGATCAAACTTCTGGACAGGGCGCAGGATCTGCGTGAGTTTCTTGAGGCGAACAAGGACAAGCTAAAGCTGAAGGAATAGGCCACACGAGCATCAGCGCATACAGCCCATAGGCTGAATCCCCTCGCTGATGACGGAGTGAAATGGACACCACGAAAATTCTCACTGACCTTCGCGCCCAGCGCGACCGCCTCAATCAGGCAATTGCTGCTTTGGAATCGTTGAACGCTTCTGCGTCAGCACCGCAAGCTTCCAAGAGCGCGGCTAAAACCGCCATTGCTGCTACGCTGAAAAGCGCTCGAAGCGCTCCCGCTGGAAAGCGCGTGATCAGTGAAGAGGCACGACAGCGCATGGCGGAAGCGCAGCGTAAACGTTGGGCGAAAAAGAAGCGGGCGGTAAAGGCTGCCGCAGTTTTGACTGCAGAGAAGCCCGCCAAGGCAGCAAACAAGAAGACGACAACGAAGAAGGTTAAAACCGGCATCACCGCAGCCGGCCGGAAGCGGATTTCGGAAGCTGCAAAAGCACGGTGGGCCGCAAAGAAGGCTACGGCAACGGTCCACACGGAGAAAGCGTTAGCCAAGGACGCGACCGCATAGGAAACTATGGGAGGTGCACGAAGCATCTCCCCTGACCTGGGCGCATACCTCGTGAGCAAAATGGCGCTGACTGACTTTCGATGCACCATGCGCTTCCGTGTTCCGTTCTGCGACGTCGACATGTTGCAGCACGTGAATAATGCGTCTTATGTAATCTGGGCGGAGACCGTCCGGTGTAACTATTTCGAAGGGGTATGCAAAGAATCGTTGAGCGGGACCAACGGAATCATCTTGACGCGATGGGAACTTGATTATGAGGAACCCCTGGATTATCGCGAAGAGGTGGCAATCGGATGCCGGATCGCGAGGCTGGGACGTAAGTCGTTTGATTTCGTATATGAGATATGGAGCGAAACTCGTCAGTTACGTGCGGTACGCGGACTGACAACCATGGTCGCCTCCGACTATGAGTCTAGGAGGTCCATCGCGATTCCGGAGCAATGGCGCGAAATCATTCGGTCTTACGAGGCGGTCGCGCCGGTCGGGGGTAGTTGACGTACGGCTGTTTGGCATCCTGCCCGGTGATAGCAACGCGCAGCCTTGGCCGGTTACGCGTTGGCTGCTCTTTCATTCGCGTCGTGCAACAGGGAGCGCAATTGTTCACGAAATGCGGGCGTGTCACGGTAGCCGTGAGATTCGACGGCATACTGTATGGCACGATCAAGCACCGCTTCTTCGTTTCCTGGGATAGCGATGTCACCTGGAATGTCAGCTAGAAGCCAGCGGCAATCGATGACCTTGCGATTCTCAGCGGCCATGACTCACCTTCTCGGGGGGAATATTGGCGCAAAGCGTACCTCATTCGCCAGAAACTTTCAATTTTTTTCGCCCTGACAACGCGAAAAACTTCTCAGTCCGGTCGACCCCGGGGAGCAGGAAATGGGCAAGACCACCCGTACCCGTACCAAAGTGATTATTTGCAAAGCACTCAATCACAAGGCATAGTCAACGAAGCACAGCCGCCGCCAGTTTTGTTGCGTACGCCGGTAGCGCGTCGTCCAACGAGCAAGCTGGGGCTGAAGTAATAGCGCAATGATGGAAACTGAACAAGACGGTTCATGCCGCCACGCGAGTGCACGATCGGCCAAAGAGTTTTTGGCGACGATCTGGCTGGAACTTCAGGACTGGGGCGCGATTGCAGTCAACTCCGCGGGCAGGTTCGTCACTGCCCTGCTCAATGTATTCATGCTGGGGATCGCCGCGCTCATCGCGGTGCTGATTGTGATGGTTCTGATGCTGCTGGACAAGATCATGAATCCGTCAGAGGATTCGACATTTTCACTGATCAGCATCAAGCCTTTTGTGAAGAGGACAAGAACGTCAGAGTCTCATTGATACAAATCCAGGCAGACGGCGGCGTGCCCGCGTCAGAGCCGTGACCGGTGGCGGTTTTCTCCTCTAGCACCCGCTCTCTCCATCCGTACCCCCGACAGAACCGAGGCACCAGAGCGCAATCCGCGCATCGCGGCCATGGCGCAGGCAGAGTGACTTCTACTTATCTCGTGTAATTTCTAGCCCTGATTTGTAACTCAGGAGTAAAAGCTTCCGCATGGATTCCGGGCTTGTGCTCTGGCTGGCCCTCAGATGCCTGACTGCTGGTGCGGCACCATTCGTGCTTTAGAACCGTGCGGAGGAATTCGCATGAGAAACATTCTAACGCTCGGTACATTATTGCTGGGCTGCTGCCTTGCTGCCGCCGCACAAACGGGAAGCACTCCGAATCAGATGCCGCCGTCGTCCACTCCGTCCACCTTTCCGCAGGATCAGACTGGGCAGTCGCCGTCCAATCCGGCTACCCCAGCGGACCCGTCGGCAATTCCGCCTGACTCCAGCGCTCCTGGAACCCAGGCCAGTAACTCCCAATCGACCACAATTCAAGGCTGCCTGAATCAGTCTGCGGACGGTAGTTTCATGCTTGCTGACAACGCTGGAAACACCTACCAACTGCACGGTGACAACACGCTGCTCGCCACCCACTTAGGCGAGGAGATTCAGGCGCAAGGCATAGCCGAGAGTAACAACAATAGCGCAGCACCCGCCGGGGCGATGTCGTCGCCGACTCCAAACTCCGCCTCGTCAGGGTCTTCGCCGGTAGCCGCAACGCAGTTCAGCGTGAGAAATGTTCACAAGGTGGCGGATAACTGCACCATGGGTTCAAATACAACCAAGTAAGTGCGCGAACAGAAGGGCTGCTCTCGAAGGCAGCCCGTTTGAATGCGCTGGGAGCCCACGTGGCATTTTCTCAGTGAGGGTCGTTCAATTGCCTTCTCCTGTGGGGGCCACGTAGATCATCCACAACAAACCGAAACGGTCGGTGACCATTCCGAAACGCGGGGAATAGAAAGTCTTGGCCAAGGGCATCTGCACTTTTCCGCCCTCCCCCACACGCGCGAAAAGCCGTTCGGCTTCCGCTTCGTCTGACGGCGTGAGCGACAGCGCAAAACCTTGAAAGTTCGTCTGCCCCATGCAGCGGCCATCAGAGGCCAGGATCGTGGTATCGCCGATGCGCAGACTTGCATGCATGATCTTGTTTTCCGCACCGGGCGGAATGGCGCCGGGTTGGTGCGGCTCAGGGCTATCCTTGAAACGAACGAGCATCGTTACTTCGGCTCCGAGCGTGTTGCGATAGAACTCGATCGCCTCTTCGCAGCGGCCATCAAAAAACAAGTAGGGCTGAACTTGCATCTTCGTGTCTCCTTATCGACACGGAAGGGTAGCGTCCGGTCCGACGTATTGTCAATGTTCCGCTCATGTGCTCGGCAGCCCAGTCCTATGTTAAGCGTAGACGTTAATCAGTTGTCCGCACGCAGGCATGGGCATACTGGCTTGCAGTCCGTATTGGAAGGCGGCGTTGCGCACGGACCATCCGGAAGAGGATACCAGCGCCGGCGAGCCACTATCCCACTGGCCCGAAGCCCAATCATCGGCGGAATTCTTCCGCGGCACCGCATAAAAAGTAAACGAGCCGTCGCTCCCAGCGTATGCCGACCAGACAAAGTTCTCGCCGGGAGAGGCAATGTCGTTTCGCGTACTTGCCCGGTGGGTAAGTGCGAGGCGACTGGCTGGCACCAGACTCATGTACTCGGCGCTGACCTCCGGGAGCAAAGGCGGGTCGAAGGGCGCGGCAAGCAGTCGGATAGCAGCCATAGGAGATCGCCAGTAACTGGCTTTTCCGTATATCGGCAGTTTCTTGCAAAAGGCTCAGGTCTACGGCTTTGGCCGGTCAGGACCTGAGATCGACATCCACATGCTAGTTATCGTAATCCTCGTCAAGAGAGCGCAGGAATGCCGCCAGCGCAGCCGTATCCTGTTCGTCCAGAGAAATCTGGGTGAGTTCGGGATCTCCGTTGCGAAGCTGGCCAGCTCGCGCCAGAACTGCCATGCGACGGTAAAAGTGAAGCACATCTTCCACTGTGGCCATGCGTCCGGTGTGCAGATACGGCCAGGAGTGTCCCAAGTCGCGCAGACTCGGCGTTCTGAACCGGGCAATGGTTCGCGGCAACTGCAGCTTCGGATCGCAGGAATGCGTATCGCAGAGCAGACGCCGCATCTCGCTCTGTACATCCGGATAATCCGGATTGGCGAAGACATTCCACATCCCGAGATCAGTAGCCGATGGATCGCCGATGGCAGGCACCGAGCGAAAGACGCCCGCTGCGCGGGGATGGCGGGGAGTGGCAGGAAGATACCGGTTGGGATGGCGCCTACGCTCCCGGTACGATGGCACGGACAACTGCGCGAAGCTCCCTGGGCCGTGCAGAGCGTCATACTCTTCCTGCGCTGCGCCAGTGTTGTGAAAACGGAAGTCCGTAAATTCGGGAGCGGGATGACAGGTAACACAATGTCCCACGTGCGAATCGGAGTTTGCCGCCGAGGTGCGGTCTGCGGTGGGAGAATTCATTGCGGCAGCCATGATCACGCAGAGAAAAATGCAGGCGGCCACGGCGACCATCCAATCAGACAGGAGACTTCGCTTCGCTCTTGTCTTGCCGAGCAGGACTCCGAACAGCGGCAGCCCCGCAAGCAGGAAGAATGGCGACAAAGATTTGGCAGAAAGCTTCGGCGATGATCGAGCACCCTGCCGCAGAAAAATCTTCAGGCCAGCGAGTTCCTGATCGCCAAATATAAGGACGTGGGGATGAAATCGCAACCACCGTTCATAGGGCTGGACGAATTTTGGATGCTGCAAGTTCTCCAGGTTTTGCAATAAGCGTTGTGAATACTCCGCATCGGTTTCGCCCGGAGCGGGCTGCGCCGGAAGACCATTCTTCGCCAGAAACATGTCATATGCAGGACCGCTATGAACGCCCGCCGCATTGTGTTCAAGCCGGAGCGAGTTCAAGTAAGCGGTGATCAAGCGGGCAACTTCGTTGAGAATTTTCTCATCGCTGGCGGTCGTCACATCGATGCGAAAATCGCTTGCCAGCCGGAACTGATCTGGCAGGTCAGTGGCAGTTCCCAGCATCACCTTCGCGTAAGATCCGCCGTACTGTTGACCTAGGACATCCTGCCCGTTGTCGGCGCGAATTACCGTTGCGATGTGATGAACCGCTTTACTTTGTTCGTTGGGCAGCCAGCCAAAGTCTCTCCCCGTCAAGGTGCTCTCAACCAGAGTGGTCGCCGTGGAAAACTCACCATCCCCGTGCAGCAGTATCGCGGTGTGTTGAGGAAGGAAAACATCCACCAGATTTCGTGAGTTTCTGATGGTTACAGTTTGGCGGTCACCGCGCTCCGGAATCGGAGTACGTGGCAAAAAGTCAGCATAGGTTCGGTTCATTCCTGCAATGTACTTTGTAAACTCATCGACAAAATGGCAGGAGCGGCAGTTGATCGACGTACCAGCGAAAGGCGAAGGGTAAGGTACGGGTGCGCGCGGATTTCGCACCTGCGCAACCAGTGTGTCTCCTTGGACGAGCGGCCGATTCACTTCGCCGTTCGAGTGCACCGCAAAATACTGGGCAAACCTGGATTCGAGAAAGAGACGCTCTCCGAGCAAAGTTTCTGGTGTGTCCTTTATTCCTTTCTTATCAACTTTGTGCAGAGCAGGGCGGGCAGATACTGGCGGCTGCGATTGAGCCAGGCAATGCATCAGAGTCCCGGATACAAAACTCGCGAGAACACACACCTTGATGATCTTAGACGCGGACATTGGCTTCGGTTCTTCGGGCTCGAACTTTGTAAGTCGACTGTGCAACCCGTTTGCGGAGTTTAGATGCAGACCTGAAGCAGGAGAACCACACGCACGGCGCTTAGATTTTTCAGCGATGGCCAACAGGAACTTTCGCCCGAGCATCGTACGAGTTCTGAAGGTGAAGTTCACTTTCGAAAACTTCTTAGCAAGGCAGGCAATATGGCAGAGATGGATAAAGCGGAGGCCGGGAAGATGACTGGAAGCAATGCTACAAAGATGCGAAAACCAACCAGGGCTTTATCGTACTCCGCCTCGTTCATCTTAATCGCGCTCCTTGTTCTGGCGATCAACACTTCCTGCGGCACCGGTAAAGCGGCATCGTCTGATCCGACGCCCACACCACCCACGGCCAATCAACCTACGATCACGATCGCAGCTAATCCAGCCACGACCTCGCCGGGGGGAACTGTTACTCTTACCGTCACCGCCAGCAATGCAACTCAGGTGGTGATCTCCGATAACACCGACAGCAACACTTACACTCTGACTGTAGCTGGCGGCACGCAGAAGGTAACGCCGAACGCCACGACGACTTATACGGCGACGGCAACTGGGACAAGTGGCACCGCCACGGCACAAACCACCATTACCGTGGCCCCGCCGCCAACCGTCACGATCACGGCTAACCCAACCACAATTGCGCAAGGAAGTTCCTCTACTCTTACCATCACCGCGACTAATACGACTCAGGCGGTGATCTCCGATAATGTCGACGGTAACACATACACACTTCCTGCCGCTGGCGGCACGCAGAGCGTAACTCCGGCTGTTACTGCCATTTATACGGTAACTGCCACGGGACTAGGCGGCACGGCAACCGCCAACGCCACAGTTACCGTGAGCTCCGGCAGCATCAATTCGGTTAGCAACATCATCCTGATGATGCAGGAGAACCGTAGTTTCGATCATTACTTCGGACAACTTAATGCATACCGCGTCGCGCATGGGTTGCCGGCTGACGTCGATGATCTGAGTAACGCGGGCAATGTTTCGCTGCCCAGTTGGAATAACTCCGGCAACATTGCGCCTTATCATTTAGTAACTCAATGCCTGGGCGACCTCTCCGGTTCCTGGCAGGAAGCGCACAACAGCATAAACCTGACGAGCCCGAACGAAGGGTCGTGGGGTACGCCACCCCCGATGAACGGCTTTGCCGCAATGGCCGGCGGGTTTGCTACCCATGATCCCACCACGGGTGGTTTCGACCAGGCCGGAAAGCGCGCAATGGGCTATTACACTGCGGATGACCTGCCATTCTACTACTGGGCTGCCACTACCTTCGCCACATCAGATCGCTGGTTCAGCCCGGCACTTACGCGCACGCAGCCGAACCGAATGTACTTCCTCGCTGCCACATCCAATGGATACGCCTATCCGGGAGGAACTGGTGACACCACCCATCCACCACTCAACATGGGTAACGTGAAGAGCATCTTCCAGCTCCTGCAGGAAAACAACATTACCTGGAAGGTCTACATAACCGACAACTATGTGGCCGGCGATCTGTCGGCGATGGATACTTATGAGAACTACTTTCCGTGGGCGTACGGCTTCGTCAAGAACTTTGTAGACGCCAGTACCTTTGCGACCGACGCCGCCAACGGAACGCTTCCGCAGGTTGCTCTGATCGAGAGTGGTTACACCGAGACGGGCTCCGATGAGCATCCGCTGAATCCCATCGACAAGGGCGCGCAATATACCGAATCGATGGTCAAGGCATTAATGGAAAGCCCCTCGTGGGCGAGCTCCGTCTTCTTCATTACCTATGACGAAGGCGGCGGATTCTATGACCACGTTCCGCCTGTCCCGATGCCCAGCCCGGATGGTAAGGGGCCATATCTCGCGTCGAACGACCCCACTGGCAACTTTGACACCACCGGCTTCCGGGTACCACTGATGGTGATTTCGCCGTTCACCAAGCCGGGTTATGTGTCGCACACCAACGCCGATTTCACCGCGCTGCTGAAATTTATCGAGACACGCTTCAACCTGCCATCTCTGAACAAGCGTGACGCAGCTCAGATGGACATGACGGAGTTCTTCGATTGGAGTGCGCCTAACCTGACATCGATCGATCCGCCGCCGCAGCCCTATCTGTCGTGTTACTTTGATCATCTGCCGTAGGTAGGGAGCGGAGAAGAAAGGCCGAGCGCATTATTTTGAAGAGGGATGGGACGAGTGCTCGTTACAGGGTTCCGGGTGTGGCTCATTCGTTCCGGGCAACCCTTTTTTCGCCATCTCGCTGAGCGCCTCCAACCATCGCTGGTGCCACTTCCACATACGGTTTGGCACCACGAATGCCGCCATGCGCGCCAACCAACCGTTTTGCGTCTCTTCGGTGACCACATAGACTCCGCTGTGCCGGCGCTCGAACGTCCAGGCATGATACGCCTGCACACCATTGCAATGCGCATCCCACGCCAGACGCTCGTGGGGGACAAATTCGCGCACGGTGGAGTCGATGGTCACATAGAAGGTCTTCCAACAAAACTCCGTGCCGAGACGCAGGTCGAGGTGGGGTTGATTCTTAAGATAGGCGTAAGCGCAGTTTTTATACCACGTCGGCCAGAGATCGGGACGGCAGAGCCACGCCCAGATTCCCTCTAGCTCCACCCCTGGCATGAGGAGTTCATTCTTGACGTGGACTGCCGTGTTTTCAGGTTTGCACTTGTCCGGCCAATTGATCTGCATCGGGGCCCTCCCGGAGGTGGGATTCAGTGGCAGTGTGGAGTTAGGATCGTCGCTCATCCCGCCATGCTGCACCTTACTGCCGTTTTATCTTCATCGCGTTGTATGGTTTCTGCTGATCTTCCTGCAGCAGGCCACGAATTCCCTTGACGTCTGCCATCGTTATTGCCGCCGAGTCCTCACCAACCGGCGTTGGAGCGAGCGGGCAGAGCACCACTTGCAACAAACCCGGCGAAGCCAGAAAAGTTTTGGTCGCAAAGGATACTCTCCAGGTGAGGGCGCGTTGTCCGGTGCCGGAGTGAAACAGTGCGCAACAGCAACTTCTCTGGTAGCTTCACGACTCCCTTCCCAGGCACGCCTCTTGCGCTCGCCGACGAACATCAAAGGATGAAACAGTGTTCGCGCTTGCCTCCCGCGGGACAGAGTAGACGAGGCATTCTCAACGACATCAAACACTTAGTTCCCTGCTTACCTCCACGGTCCTGAGCAGTAAATCAACGCCGTGAGCGTACCTTCCGCATTCGCACCACTTGATACTCTGTCAGGCAACTCTGAGCCGACAAGCTGCTTCCGAGTGAAAGGTCCCTCAATATCGTTGCTACTTAAATCCGAGGAGTTTCTCGATGTTTACAGAAGTCGTCGAACTAAGAGCCAAGCCGTGGAAAGCGAGTGATTTGTGTGATGCCGTAAGCGAAACGATACAGCCTGTTCTGAAAAAACAGCGCGGTTTTCAGGGCGAGATCACATTGGTCTCGGATGATGATCCCAACCGAATCCTGGTGCTAAGCTTCTGGAACAGGCGCGAGGACGCTGAACGTTTCCATCGCGAGCAGTTCTCCCAGATAGCAGAGATGCTGCGCCCCTTGTGCAAATGTGAGCCTTTCTTCGGATCAAACTGCTCAATCTTCGTTCTGGGACATCGCTTCCGGCCTGTCCTAGCCGAAATGCTCTCGGGAATGCGCCGGCGTGAAACACTCCGCCGCAAGGATTCTGGTAAGGGTGCGATTGTCGGGGTGCCAAATTGACAAGCCGAACCACTCGCTAACAGCGTTTTCTGCTTCGCATCACCGCTCGCAGCACAGCTATACTGATTCAGGATGCTCAGTCACTATCGCTTCACCAGCGCCGATAAGGCGGTCGAGTACTTTGACGAAGGACCGAGTCTTCGTGTCCTCAAATCAAGCTCCGGCACGTATGCACTGATTCTATCGTCGGCAAGGGAAGATGTAATTCGGGTCGGTCGATTGGGCGACCTGCGGCTCCTGAATGGATTCTACGTTTACATCGGCAGTGCACTCGGGACGGGCGGCGTACGTGCACGTATGGTGCATCACATGCGGCCCACCGAGCGCCCGCACTGGCACATCGATTACCTGCGCATTCACACAAAAATAGAAGAGATTTGGTTCAGCTACGACAGGGATGCAAAGGAGCATGCTTGGGCGAGTTGCTTTGCAGGGATGCCGGAAGCATCGATGCCGCTGGAAGGATTCGGATCCTCGGACTGCGACTGCGAGTCGCACCTGTTCTTCTCCAAGAAGCATCCGGCATGGAAGGAATTCGACCGGCGGCTATGGAAAACGTCGCTGCGGTCCTTTGGTGCTCAGGCAGCATCTCGTTCGTAACTCATGCAGATATCAAACGCCAACCCTACTCGTTAATTTTGTTTTGTATTCCAGCGCCGCGGTGGTACTTTGGTGCATTCTGTTCGGCCACTTAATGAACCGCATACAAACATGGGTGTTCAGGGCTGAGCCTGGGGTATCGAATTATGAAGAAAGCTCTGATGATTGCAATTGCTGTACTGATGATTGCGGTATATGGATTTGGTCAAGCGTACGATCCCGGCAAAACACTTCATGTGCTCGGGGAAACCGTTCCCCAGTTTATCGCCAGCGAGCGCATGGAAAGCTATATTGCACCATGTGAGAACGGCAAGAAACAAAGCAAGAAAGTCCGGCTAATTTGTGCAACTTGGGAAGATGCCAAAGCTGGACAGACCAAGACGTTTTCTACTGAGCGCTTCAGGAAGATTGTATTTGAGCATGGAAAACTAACGGAATTGGTAGGTGAGCCGGAAACTGACTTCATCCTATTCAATCCGTCAGACCTCATTCCAGCCGAAAAACTTCCTCCATCGCCAGCAGGCGCATGGAGTATGAAAGGCGAGATTCTGGGAATGAGCTTGACCGCTTTCTACCAGGAACACCCTTCCTGCATTTTACAAGGGGCTCCCGTAAACGGTACTCACACATCCTGCTCCATCGAAACTACGTACGCCGGACTTCCGGTTTCCGCTATCTTTAGCTTCTATCACCAACGATTGTGCGCCATCGAGTTCACCATCCCCCAGCGCAAGTTCGCTTTCTTGACCAAAGCACTGATAGAAAAGTATGGGACGCCAAAGAGCACTGCCCGCACTGTCTTTCAGAATCCCTATGGTGCGCCATTAAAGGGAGATGTGAACACGTGGGGGAATGGGGTATCAACCCTTGCGCTCTCTGAATACGGCAAGAACGATGAGAACTCTCTATATACTCTAGTGTTGGATTCACTGGTGAAAGATGCTCAGACGAATGGCGCGAAGGACGACATGTAACCTTACTTTGGGCAGCGAAAACAGTCCCGGCCAAGGCAGGATCTGTGCTGGCAGGCTACCTCCACTATGCGGTCTTCTTTAAGGTTTCGACGCGTAACATGGAGCGCAACCGCTCACGAAGTGAGGGCGTGTCACGGTATCCATGGGATTCGACGGCGTGTTGTATGGCAAGCTTGAAAATCTCTTCTTCGTCCCCCGAGACAGCGAATTCACATGGAATGCCCGCCGGATACAAGTGGCAAACAATGACCTTGCGACTCGTGGCCATGGACTTCTCCTCCTGTGGTGACGTTTGCAATTAGGTTAGCCTCATCCAACCGCAGTTTCAACGCCGCTGCTAGTTGGCCTGAGTGTCTTACAGGTAAGAGAAAATGGCTTTTGGAGCGGGAGACCGGGATCGAACCGGCGACATCCAGCTTGGGAAGCTGGCGTTCTACCGCTGAACTACTCCCGCTCACAGGTGAGCAAAGCTAGCTTACACCTATCGGCGACTTTCCGGCAATCGGCGGGCAGCTGAAAGCCTCTGCAATTTTGGAACATTGAAACCCGACTCGGTTGCGGTAGAATCCTCCTGACCTGCAAACAGGCGCGGAGGCACTATGTTTCCTCTCAGCGGCATCGTTTTCGTAATTATCGCCTTCTATCTCTTCAGTTCCATCAAGATTCTCAGCGAGTATGAACGCGGTGTCATCTTCCGGCTTGGCCGCTTGCTGGACGAACCTAAGGGCCCCGGTCTGATTCTGGTCTTCGCCCCGTTAGATCGCATGGTACGCGTCGATCTCCGGCAGGTTGCCTTCGATGTGCCGCCGCAGGATGTCATCACCCGCGACAATGTTACCCTCAAGGTCAACGCCGTGGTCTTCCTCCGCGTCATCGACCCCCGGCGCGCCGTCGTCGAGGTCACAAATTACCAGTACCAGACGCAACAGTTCGCCCTCACCACGTTGCGTAGCGTGCTCGGCGAAGTGGAGTTGGATGAACTCCTGGCGCATCGTGACAAAATCAATCTCCGGCTGCAGTCCATCCTTGACCAGCATACCGCTCCCTGGGGCGTGAAGGTGGTGAACGTCGAGGTCAAACAGGTGGACCTTGCCGAATCCATGATGCGAGCCATGGCCAAGCAAGCCGAAGCCGAGCGCGAAAAGCGCTCCAAGATCATTCACGCCGAGGGCGAGTTCTCCGCCGCCCAGCGCCTAGTGGATGCTGCGCATCTGTTGCAGACCGAGCCCGCTTCGATTCAGCTTCGCTTTCTGCAGACTCTGACTGAGATTGGCGTGGAGAAGAACACCACGATCATCTTCCCGGTTCCCATCGATCTGCTCGCGGGTATCCAAAGACTAAATGCTATAGCACCACTTTCCACACCGCCGCCCAGCGACGCAGCGTGCAAGACCGAGGCATAATGGCAGACAGGCGTTTGCAGGAGCAGGAAACAATGGCCGGGGTCGAGGGAAATGATACCGAGTTCACACTCGGCGTGGGTAAGCTGGTCGGGCTGTTCTTCGGTCTGGTGATTCTATGCGGCATCTCGCTCGGCGTGGGATACTCGCTCGGGCGCAGTTCTGCCCGGCAGGCTGCGGCGGCCGCCATCGCTGCGTCGCCCGCCAGCCCGGCGCCGTCGGCCACCAACAAGCCCGGCGCGTCCCAGGTCGCTTCACCCAGAACACCGGATTGCACCACTGCCGACAACTGTCCAACCCAGGCAGCTGCCGCGCCCAACACCAGCGACATGACGTTCTACCATGCGGTGCAGCAGAAGGATGAGCGCCCGCAACTTACGCCACCGGAGCCCGCGCCGAACTCGTCGGCCCACCCCACCGAGGCCCGCAGCACGCTCGGCACCGGCTATCTGGTGCAGATTGCCGCCGTGCGTAATCAGGATGACGCCAAACTGTTAAGTGACACACTCCGGCAGCAGCAGTATCCGGCTATCATTACCCAGCCCGGAGACAAATTGTTCCATGTGCAGGTAGGTCCATACGCTGATATCAAGGAAGCTGAGGCCATCCGCTCCCGCCTTGTCGGCGCAGGGTACAACGCATTCCTCAAACGATAGATCGACGAGCGTCAATCTATTCTTTTCCGGCATTTTGTTAGGACTGTAACTCGCCGGATAAGTTACTGCCAATCTCACGAATGTCTTATGATGGGTGCACCATCATGAAAGCTGCGACCGATAAGCTGAGCTTGGCACTTCGCGCCATCGCCGATCCAACCCGGCGCAAGATCTTACGTCTCCTCCATCCCAGCGCTCCGCGCAAAACCGGCGTCCCCGAAGGCTGGACGGCCTCTGACGTAGAGCAGCGCATCAAACTCGCTCAGCCCACGATCTCGCATCATATGAAGATTCTAAAGAACGCAGGCTTGATCGAGGCGCAGAAGGAAGGAACCTGGGTGCGCTATCGTCGCATCGAAAGTGCGATTCGCGCTCTCCGCAAAGGGTTGATCGAGGAGCTTTAATTGCAGCAAAAAAGCGGCCCAGCGGGCCGCCCTTGTTCCAAATCCACAAACTCTTCCTAGTGCGACACTGCCTGAAATAACTCGCTCTTCAGCAGCGCCTGAAACTTGCTGTCGTCGGCCTTGAACTTCACCACCAACCGGCCGCTGTCAGAGTCAACTGCCATGTTGTCCATCGCGCTCTTCTCATCCGCAGAGCCGGCCGCTTTCTTGTACAACATGCCGGCCTTCATCAGGGCGGAGAGCGTGCCCGCAGTGAACGAATCCGAGGTCTGCACGTTCAGTCCGAAATCCACGCCATGCTGCAAGTCGAGAGTGTAGAGCGACCCCAGCAGGCGCTTTTTGATCGTATCGTAATCCGCCAGCGCCGAAGCTTCGCCCAACGCCGAACGCAGCATATTCTGCGTGCCTTGCTGATCCAGCACACTCCACACCGGGCCAGCCTCGGCTTCGGCGATCAACTGCATCATGTCCGGGTTTGAGGCAACGCCCCGCTGCTCGCCATCGCGAACATCCAGGCCGTCCTTCACCGCGGATGGCTCACCAAACAACATGGTGTTTTCGTCCAGAAAGGTCATGACGAAGCCGCCGCTGGCACCCCACAGATCGGAGTCACGGTATTTCTCGCTCTTCTGCTTTTTCAACTTGAAGCGCGCCACCACTTTCTTTGGCTCGAACTGACCATTGGCCACGCCGAACGTACGCAACATTCCTTTGGGGGTACGATAGGACACAAATGTCAATTGCTCCATGTCCGTATCCGGATTCACGCCCATCCCGCGCAGCGAAGTTTCAAATGCTTTCAGGTTATCCGGCAGGACGCGGCTCTTCAGAGCCATGCCGCTCGGCGAATTGCGCAGCATGCGGTAGTCCACCGAGATGATCTGCTGAATCTGCGCCGGGAGCACCGTCCGTGTGTTGGTTCCCAGCGGGGCCGCCAGGAGGTTCGTGCATAACGCACAGGCCAGTACTACAAATGCAATAGAAATCCTCTTCATATCTGTAATTGTACCCCCGACTACCTGACCCATCACTCAGCGAAAGATCGTAGTTCCCATTCGGTGTTCTCTAGTTTTGCTTATTCCGCAATGCAGCAGCTTGGGCGCGAATTTCCGCCACGAAGGTGCTATTCGCCGGAAATGACTCGAGGTTGATCTCCACATTCGCCAGTGCGCCTTCGACGGCAGCTCGCGCCAGAGCCGATGACACCGTCAGGTCGCTGCCCATCTTCGGATTTGTCTGCTTGCGCAACTCTGCCGCCAGCGTACCCACCTCGTCCGCCCACATTGCCACTTGCAGGGGCACCTGCGCGGCTCCCAGCAGGGCCGCCGTAACCGCTTCCTCGGCTGCATGGGACTGCTCCGGCGTAGCGTTCTTCTGCGTCCGATAGGCAGCTACTACCGCTTGGTAAGATGCTGCGTCCGCATTAATGGCCGCCTTTAGTTGCTCGCCTAGCGTCGCGAGTGTCACCGAGGCCTCTGTCAGCTCAGCCTGAAACTCGGCGTACGCCTTCTTGCCCAACGACATTTTGGCGACCATCGTCGCCAGCCCTGCAGCCATCGCTCCGGCCGCTGCCGAAGCACTGCCGCCGCCCGGTACGGCCGTCGGCGCCGCCAACTGGTCGAGGAACGGCTCCACGCCCGCGCGCAATCCTACAGCGGAGGCTCTGCCGCTGGTCACCGCGGCCAGTCTATTTTCGAGAATTAACGAGGAATCGAAGTTCTCCGCCTGTAGAAACCATTCCGCCGCATTCTCTAGGGTTCGTTTCGGGACCAGTCCCACAATTTCGCTGGACTCTACCAGCACGCCATAGCGCGCTGCTTCCCGCTTCACAAATTCAAAGACGCGCGCCATCGGCGTCAGATCCGTGTCCGTCAGGTTCATGGAAACCTGGGCCTGGCCGCGCACCTCTACGCCCATTGCCTTTACCGCGCGAAAACCACCGCTTGAGAAGCGAACCGCTTTGGCAATCTTCTTGGCGATCTCCACGTCCTTGCTCTGCAGATAAATGTTGTAGGCCACCAGAAACTTGCGCGCGCCGATCACCACCGCGCCCGCCGTCGGATGGCAGCGCGGATCGCCGATGTCTGGACGGCGCGACTCCAGGGTCGCAATCTCCTCGCGAATCACCTCGAACTGCCCGCGCCGGATGTTCTCCAGATTCACCCGCTCCGGCCGCCGCGCGGCAGCTTCGTAGAGATATACCGGCACCTGGTAACGCTCCCACACCTGCTGCCCCAGTTCGCGCGCCATTTGCACGCAGTCTTCCAGAGTTGTGCCCTCGATGGGAATGAACGGCACCACGTCGGTCGCGCCCAGGCGCGGATGCGCGCCCCGTTGCACATTCAGATCGATTAATTCGGTCGCCTTGCCGATTCCGGCCAGCACTGCGGCCAACAACGGCTCGCGCTCGCCCACCAGGGTAATTACCGAGCGGTTGTGATCCGCATCCATCTCGCAATCCAGCAGGTAAACGCCGTCGCGCTTCATCGCATTGGCGATGGCGTCAACCCGAGCCTTCTCGCGTCCTTCGGAAAAATTCGGTACACACTCAATCAGCGCTGCCATGTCCGTACTTTCCGCTCACTGCTTCCACCAGTTGTACCCGATGGAAAACTGCAAGCTCGAATTGACTCCGGGATTGTGAGCGCCCAACGATGCGTTGGACAGATGGGTTGCGCGGATATCGCAATTCACCGAACGGCGCGGCTTCACGAAATAATTCAGGCCCACTCCCGCCCCAGAGGTGAAATTGATCTTCGAGGTGTTTCCCGGAGGCACGTAGTCGGTGCTCCACAGCATCCCGCCCTGCGCCAGAAAGTACGGAATCACTTTCTTCCCACGGGTAAAGTTCCACTTCATTACCAGCGGATTCACGCCCAGGGCATACACGTTCCGGTAGCCGCCCCAAAGCACATATTCCAGCGGCATGATTTCGGAATCCACTTCAAATGTGCCACGCGCCCATCCCGAACCGAGCTCTCCCGTCATCACCCGGCCCACTCGCACCCCCGCACGTACATACCGCACGTTAGTGCGGTCGAAAAGGCCAGTGCCGCCGCTCGCCAGCACCCCGGCTGTCCAGTGTTCGCGCCGGATCGACGCCGCATTGTCGTCGTCCTGGGCCACGCCCGCCGTCACGCCAAAAATCAGCAAAACGAAAATCGCCAACCGAAACAATTTCATAGCTGAAGCATTACCCTAGGCTCCTTTAGAGCCTGTAACCATCAGATTCTAAATATTGCTGAGATGGATGAACCCGCAACGATGGCACCGGATCAGCATCCAGTCCATAACCGCTATGATCGCAGATCCCAAGAAGAATATCAGGAACTCACAAAACCGGCACCTCAACCTGATCCGGCAACGCCCGTTGAGGAGTGCTTTGTGGGTTGGCCAAGCATCAACGCAAAGCAAAGCCACTGGTCAACGGCACACGAACAGAAGGGATATGGACAGAGTTTGGACGCTGCCGCGCCGGAGTTCAGGGAATGTTATTGTTGTCGCCGCAGACTTGGGAAACCCGCTGAAACGCAATAACGGACAAGGATGGTTCTGTCCTGGTGCCCTCGCTCATGGCGCCGGGTGTATGCACAACCGGCGTCAGGATTCCGGTCACCCGCATGGTTTCGCCCACGTGAGCCTTCAATGGGTCCGTGTTCCCGGTGAGTTGATAAGAGGCTCCCGCAGCATTCGTCAGAGTGTAGTTTCCGGCGGCTCCATCCAGGCATCCCACCACCGTCGCTCTGCTGGAAATTGGATTACTAGTATTGGTCCCACTCTCTAATGAGTCGTTGTCAGACTGGGCTACCACCCACACCGCTGACAGCAGGAGTAACGCGCTCAGCAGGATGATCCTTCTCATGGTGATTCCTCTACATATGGGTGGCACGATGGAGAAATCAGGTTGTACCGCGCGGCCCGGAAATTGCGCCCTGGGCTGCTGGCGCACTCGGTCCCAGCTCAGAACCTCGCTCTACGGACAGATTATTCAGGCTCGCCGTTACTCTCCACCTCTACGCGATTACGCCCGTTCTGCTTAGCTCGATACATCGCAATATCCGCCCGGTGGAGAAGATCGTGGGTTTCCTGGCCGGGCTGCCATTGGGATACGCCAATACTGACCGTAACTTTCACCTGCGTGGGGGAATTCACAACCGCTTTGTCGCCGATGTGCTGCCGCACCCGTTCGGCCACCTCTCGCGCGACGTCGATCGTGCAGTCAGGCAGCACCACCAGGAATTCTTCGCCTCCATAGCGGCCAACGTGATCGTACTCGCGCACCGCCCCAGACATTTTTTCCGCTGCACTGCGCAACACTTCATCCCCTACCAGATGGCCATAGCTATCATTGACGCGTTTAAAGCGATCCAAGTCGGCGAAGAATACGCTGAGCGATGTCTGTAGCCGCTTCGACCGGCTTAATTCCGTGGTTAGCAGATCGAGGATGGCTCGGCGATTCCAGATTCGCAGCAAGGGATCGTGCGAGGCCTCGAATTTCAAAGCTTCACGCGCTTCGATCAACTCTTCATGGCTGCGGATAATCCGTTCCCCAACTTTAATTCGTGCTCGCAGTTCGAGTTCCTTGAACGGCTTGCTTAAATAATCGTCCGCCCCTAGCTCAAATCCCTTGAGCAAATCGCTTTGGGCCTGTGAGTTCCAGCTCGGGCAAGGCGCACACAACAGAATCGTGTACACGTAGCCTTGCTTGCGCTCACGGATCAGTTCGCAGAGTTCCAGTCCACCCAGTCCTGGCATCAAGCAGTCCAGAATCGCCAACCGGGGTGCGTTGTCGCTCTCGAGGATGCTTTGTGCTTCATAGCCATTGGCGGCAAGCACAACCTCGTAGCCCCAACCCTCCAGCAGGCGTTTTAACAGCGTCCGGTACAGACTTGAGTCATCTGCGACGAGCAGTTTCATAGCGGTCTATCAACTCACGGCGTCCATCAACTCACGAAGGTATCGAGAGCTGGTCTTTGGGTCAATGTACGTCGGTAACCACGGAGTTGCACGAAGGGAACCTTCGTGCGGGGCGCACCGCTCAAGTCTGCCCGCCAGGACTCAAAACCCGTTACCGTGCGACCGTCTGGAGTTAGGTCACCTGGGCTCGGCAAATTGCAGGACAGTCCCGTCCATCAGCCGCATAATGAGATACCCGGCGAATTTATCCGCTGCCCCCGGCTCCTCGATTTCTCGTGAATCGCAATACCGGAACTCATGCACCGAATGCAGCGGCAAGTGCAGAAACGCGGCTTCATCCCCAGTGTGCATAAGGATCGAGCCAGCCTCAATGTGATCGATCGTACCGGTAATCCCAACCCGTAAGCCCTGACCCACGAATGTGCAGGTGATCGGCGTGGCCTCGCTCCACCATTTGTTGAACAGCAGCAGCGCTTCATCGATTGTCATTTCGTTGCTCCGATCGGATCACCTCTACCGCAATGCCCATGAAAAAATGCTCTCACTTGCGCGAGAGCATTCGTAACATCCACCTGCACTAGAGACACTGACCTTTCGTAATCACCCAGATTGGATCAGCGCTCGCTGCAACCGGCGCTACCCGGCGACCTCTTCCAGATCCTTCTGGTCGATGTCAGCATTCGTGTACACGTTCTGCACGTCGTCGTAGTCTTCCATGGCTTCCATCAGGCGGAACATCGTGCGTGCCTGCTGCCCTTCGAGTTTGACGTAGTTCTCCGGGATCATGCTGACTTCGCTGAGTTCCGGCTTGTATCCGGCAGCTTTGATCGCTTCCAGCACTGCCTCGTAAACTGCCGGATCGGTCAAAATCTCCCAGTTATCGCCATCGTCCTGCAGATCGTCCGCACCGTTCTCCAGAACTAGGTTCATCAGGTCGTCTTCTTTGGCCTGGGACTTCGGAATTACGATGTCGCCCTTTTTGTGAAACAAGTGCGCCACCGAACCCGCATTGCCCATGTTGCCGCCGTTCTTACCGAAGATGTGCCGGATGTCGCTGACCGTGCGGTTGCGATTGTCCGTGCTGGTTTCAATCAGAATCGCCGCGCCGCCCGGCCCGTAGCCTTCGAATGTGATCTCTTCGTAGGTCACGCCCGGCAACTCACCCGTACCGCGCTGAATGGCACGTTTGATGTTGTCCGACGGCATATTTTCAGCTTTTGCCGCAGCCACTGCCGTGCGCAATCTAGGGTTCTTTTCCGGATCGCCGCCAGCCTTGGCAGCCATGGTGATTTCCTTGATCAGTTGGGTGAAAATCTTGCCGCGCTTAGCATCCAGCGCGCCCTTCTTGTGCTTGATTGTGGCCCATTTTGAGTGGCCAGACATGCCAACCTCGTAGATTGTGTGATTTATGGAAAAAGAGCTTCTCGGTGTTGCCCATCCAGTCGACCGGGCATACCACTACCGCACAACGCTCGGTAACGCCTGAGTATATCACGCCATCCGACGCTCTCAAGGTCCCGCCCGCGCCCCTTTTTCATCCCGATCTGCTGTCTCTACGTGCTGGTCAGGGTATGTTCTGTCGGGGCTTCCCGCAGCCGCGCGGCGGCATCCTCCGGCATCACCGCCGAACGATAGGCTTCCTTGAATGAGTACGATTTCTGGCGCTCCTGCAGGATTGGCAGTATCTCAATGTGCCAGTGATAATCCTCGTCGATGGTGCGCCAGTAATTCAGCACCTTTGACTGGTGCTGCGTATTCGGCGCGGTGTGCACCACCAGGTGGAAGCTGTCGGTAATCGAGCGAATCCGGTTCAACATGCGGCGCAACAATGAGGCGCACTCCCGCAGCGCCCCCGGACGTGAGCCCGCCGTGCGCTCAAAATGCGCACTGTGAGTCGCCGGAATGATCCAGGTCTCAAACGGTGCGCGCGAGGCAAACGGGCAGCACGCAACGTAGTCGCCGCGAATCTCAACAATGCGCTCTCTCTGGTGCAACTCCTGGGTCAGGATGTCGCAAAAGACACAGCGCTCCTTCTGCGCATAGTGTTCACGCGCTGATCGCAGCTCGTAGAGCACTCGCCGTGGTACGTACGTCGTGGCCACAATTTGGGAGGTCGGATGGTCGAACTCCTGTCCGCTGAGCGATCCAAAATCTTTGAAAATGCTCACATACTTGAACCGGTGATCGTGCTGCAGATCCTCCAGGCGGTGCGCGCACAGCAGCAGAAACTGCTCAATCTCGGCGTCGGAGGCGGTCCAGAGCTGCCGGTCATGGCGCGCGTTCTCCACAATCACCTCGTGTGCGCCCACCGAGCGCATCACGTCGTACAGTCCCACCCCGCGCCGTCCCGGATCGCCTTCCACGTGGTAGAGCGGTTGCGGATGCACGACCGCCCGCGCCGACCACGGTCCATAGTTCACCGACGCCATCGACGAGATCACCTGCGGCTGCTGCGGCGACTCCGGACAGAACGGGCAGACCTGCAGCAAATTCCGCCCCGGCGACGGCTGGTCCCCGGTAACCACCCAGGAACGCGTGATTGGATCCTTCCGAAGTTCCATTGCGATAGCAAACCACTCCCCAGCCCCGGAGTCAAATGTGAAACTCGTATAATCTGCTGGGCCGTTGGATCGGCTTTGCGATCGCCCTCCTCCGTACCCGCTCCCGGCGAGCTCGGCTCTGCTATACTCGCCCTTTCGAGACCCCAATTTTTCCTCATGAGTGAAGCCTCCACACCACTGATGCGGCAGCACGCCGCCATCAAGAAAGAGCACCCCACCGCGCTGCTGTTCTTCCGCGTCGGCGATTTCTACGAGCTCTTCCTCGATGACGCCGTCACCGCCGCCCGCGAGCTCCAGATCACCCTCACCTCGCGCCAGAAGGTGGATGGCGTCGCCATCCCCATGTGCGGAGTTCCCTACCACGCCGCCGAGGGCTACGTCTCCAAGCTCATTCGCAAGGGATACAAGGTCGCCATCTGCGATCAGGTCGAGGACCCCAAACTTACCAAGAAACTGGTGCGCCGCGAAGTCACCCGGGTCGTCACACCCGGCACCGCCGCCGATTCCCAGCTTGGCTCAGAGGAAAACAATTTCCTCTGCGCCGTTGCTCGCCACAGCAGCAGTGTGGGCTTCGCCGCACTCGATCTCTCCACCGGCGAATTCCGCGCCACCGAATTCAGCGGTCCCGATGCCGACCGCCGTGTCGCCGATGAGTTGCAGACCCTGCGCCCGCGCGAATTGCTCTACGCCGCATCGCTGCCGCTCTTCCAATCCTCCGCCCCTCAGCCCGTCTTTGCTGCCGTGGCTGCAGCGCCCGCTGCGGCGGTCGCCCCGCGCATGGCCTCCACCGAACTTGCGCCCTTTGCCCGCTGGAGCGAGACCCTGCTAGACGATTGGATCTTTGCCTCCGACTACGCCATTCCGCTGGTGGAAAATCATTTTGGCGTGCTCTCGCTGGAGGGCTTCGGACTCGCCGGACACAACGCTGCGGCCTGCGCCGCCGGAGCCATCCTCCATTACGCCCGCCAGACCCAGCGCGGATCGCTCGGCCATGTCGACCGCATCAGCTACTACGAGCGCCAGAACTGCCTCATTCTCGACGCCGTTACCGTCCGCAACCTGGAGTTGATTGAACCGCTGTTTGCCGGTTCAGGCGACGCCGTGACCCTCTTCCGCGCCCTCGACCATACCCTCATCCCAATGGGCAAGCGCCTGCTGCGCGCCTGGATGCTGCGCCCCTCCATCGATGTCGCGGAGATCAACCTGCGCCTCGATGCAGTCTCCGCCGCCCGCACCCACCTAATCCATCGCGAGGAGCTTCGCCGCTCGCTCGACGGCATTCTGGATATCGAGCGCCTCCTCAGCCGCATTACCCTGGAGACGGCGAACCCGCGCGACATCCTTGCCCTTGCCGCATCGCTCGCCAAACTGCCCCTCGTGCACTGCGCCCTGGAGCACTTCCCTGCCGCGCGCTATGCCACCCTGCGGGAGCTGCTCGACCAGCTTACCGACGTGCGCGAACGCATTGAGCGCACCATTCTGCCCGAGCCGCCCATCACCCTCAACGACGGCGGAGTCATCCAGCGCGGGCTCGACCCTCAGCTCGACGAACTCCGCGACATCAGCCGCAACGGCAAGCACTACATCGCGCAGATCGAGCAGCGCGAGCGCGAACGCACCGGCATCAACTCGCTCAAGGTCAAGTTCAACAACGTCTTCGGCTTCTACATTGAGATCAGCAAGGCCAACCTGCAACACGCCCCTGCCGACTACGAGCGCAAACAGACCCTGGTGGGCGCCGAGCGCTTCACCACTCCGGAATTGAAGGAGTACGAATCCAAAGTCCTGGCTGCCGAAGAGAAGATCGTCGCCATCGAGCGCCGTCTGTTTGCCGAACTGCGCATTGGCATCGCCGCCGAATCGCGCCGCATCCGCCAGAGCGCGCTGGCTGTGGCTGAGATCGACGTGCTGCTCTCCTTCGCTCATCTGGCCGCCGTGCGCAACTACTGCCGCCCGCAGTTTGACGACGCTGCGGCAATACTGGAAATTCTCGAAGGCCGCCATCCTGTCATCGAGCAACCCGAGCTGACCGGGTCGCACGACCGTTTTGTGCCCAACGATCTCTATCTCGACGCCGCCAGCCAGTCGATCCTGCTCATCACCGGCCCCAACATGGGAGGCAAGTCCACCTACCTGCGCCAGACCGCGCTCATCGTGCTGATGGCGCAGATGGGCTCATTCGTACCTGCTACCCGCGCCCGCCTGGCTACGGTCGATCGCATCTTCACTCGCATCGGAGCCTCCGACAATCTCGCCCGCGGCCGCTCCACCTTCATGGTGGAGATGACCGAAACCGCAGCCATCCTCAATACCGCCACCGCGCGCTCGCTCATCCTGCTCGATGAGATCGGACGCGGCACTGCCACCTACGACGGCCTCGCCATCGCATGGGCCGTGGTCGAATTCATCCACCAGCGCAGCCGCGCCAAGACGCTCTTCGCCACCCATTACCACGAACTCACGGAGTTGGAAACCCTGCTCGATTCGGTCAAAAACTACCACGTCAGCGTCAAGGAAACCGGCGGCAGCATCGTCTTCCTGCGCAAGGTCTCACCCGGCGCCGCCGACAAGAGCTACGGCATCGAGGTCGCCAAACTCGCCGGCCTTCCCGCCGAGGTCATCGCCCGCGCCCGCGAAGTGCTGCACCAGCATGAGAACGCCGAACACACCGCCACCACCCGGCTTGCGCCCAAGCCTGAGAAATCCGGCCCGGTGCAGTTGACCATCTTCACCCCCGTCTCCAACACCGTGCTCGACCGCCTCCGCGAAGCCGACCTCGACTCCCTCAGCCCCCGCGAAGCCATGAATTTGCTGTATGAATTGAAGAAGCAAGTGGACTAGAGAACGTTGCCTTGCGCTCGCATCCGTTGTTGCTGGACACCGGAAGGACAACGCTCCTGTCTTCGCGTGGCATCAAATATGGAATTACTAGAATCGAGGGGTATGAGTTTTCGTTACAGGATTCTTGTCGTTGACGACGAGAAGAACCTTCGCACGGTGGCCAGGACGATTCTCGAATCCCAGGGCTATGAAGTGCTGTGCGCCGTTGACGGATTCGATGGCCTGACTAAGTTGAAGCAATCGCTGCCCGATGTTGTGATCTCCGATTTACGCATGCCCAACATGAGCGGATTTGAATTCCTGTCCGTGGTGCGCAAACGCTTTCCTCAGATCGCCGTGATCGCAATCAGCGGCGAGTTCGCGGGCATCGACGTACCTGAGAGCGTTTTAGCCGACGCCTTCTTTGAAAAAGGCCAGTATTCGTCAGAAGATCTCTTCGAGAAGATTACCGCGCTGCTGGAAGAAATTCCCCAACGTCCAAACGTCGCCCGTGAGCCGAAAGCAGCCGTGTGGATTCCAGTTCAAGGCGATGCGGAGTATATCGCGGTGACTTGTTCTTCCTGTTTGAGAACCTTCCCGGTCCCAGCCCCACTCCCTGACGGCGTGCACACTGCCGAATGTGATTTTTGTGGGACAGCGGTTTCGTTCCGGATCACGGAAGCGTCCCACGCGACAAGTCGAAAAATCGGGTAGCTGGATACCACCGCTCTCAGGAATCCATAACTGACCGGCCGAACTTGCTCTTGTTGTTGCTCCCACCGCCCTAATCCTTCACCAGTTTCATATACTCCGTCACGGTCACAAAGCGATATCCCTTCGCCTTCAGCGCCGTAATCAGCTCCGGCAACTGTGTGGTCGTGGTCGTCAGTTCGTGGAAGGCCAGTACGTGCGTGTACACTCCGTGCTTCTCCCTCTGTTCAATGGTCTTGATTACGGACTGCGCCAGCGACGGCTTCGGGCAGCCTACGCCCTTGCCCGCGCACAGGTAGTCCTGCGAATTCACATCGCGCAACGCCACCGGGTTCTGGCTTGAAATCGTCAGGATGTGGAAGCCATGTTTCTCCAAATCCTGCCGGGCATCGTCTGTTAAATCCCAGTCCGGCGGACGCAGCCACAGCGGCTTCGATCCGGTCACGCCTTTCACCGCTTCGGCTCCACGCTCCACGTCGCTCAGCACCCAGGCCTCGCCTTTCTTGCGTTCGGCAATGCGCAGGTCGGCATGGCTGTACGTGTGGTTCTCGATCTCATGACCGCGCCGCAACACGTCGTGCGCCGCATCCAGACAGCTCACGCCGATGTTGGTCTCGTGTGGAGTCTCGCCCCAGGTCTTCGGCGTAAGTCGCCAGCCCATATAAAAGAAGGTGGCCTTCACCCCATTGCGATCCAGCACATCGAGCATTCCAGGAGCCGAGCCTGGCTGTTTCAGCCCGTACAGCACATACGGACGCGGCCCATCGTCAAAGGTCAGCGCGATCAACTTCTCGGCCGCCAAACACGGCACCGCCAACGCCGCCAGCAACATTAGAAGGACAACCCGATTCAGCATATTCATCATCTCTCAGGCCATGATAGGATGCTTTTCTCTCCCGCGCCCTAAGCAATTCGCATGAACTATACCGAATCCGTCCCGGGATTTCCTCTCGCGTTGTCCCCCGCGTCATCTCGCCGTAACCTTTGCGCACAGGATTTCCTTTACACTCAACCTATGTCGTCTCTGCTGGTGCAAGGAATTCTCTTCGATCTGGATGGCGTGCTCATTGACAGCACCGCCGGAGTGACCCGAGTCTGGCGCAATTGGGGAACCCGCCACGGACTTGATCCCACCCAGACCGCTCACGCCGCTCACGGACGCCGCGCTATCGACACGGTTCGCCTGCTCTCGCCCCAGCTCGACGCCGAAGCCGAACTCCGCGATCTCGAGCGGCGCGAAATTGCCGATTCCTTCGACGTCAGCGTCTTTCCCGGAGCGGTCAGCTTGCTGGCCTCGCTGCCTTTTTCCCGCTGGGCCATCGTCACCAGCGGAACCCGGGATCTGGCCGCCCACCGGCTCAGTGTCGCCGGCCTTCCCGTTCCAGAACTCATGATCACCGCCGGTGATATCGGGCAAGGCAAGCCGCATCCCGAACCTTATCAGCGCGGTGCCGCTCTGCTCGGATTTCCCCCCGCCGCCTGCGTGGCCGTGGAGGATGCACCGAACGGAATTCGCTCGGCGCTGGACGCCGGGATGCCAGTCCTCGCCCTGCCAACCACCTATCCCGCGGACGAACTCACCCAGGCCACTTCGCTGCTGCCGAGTCTCACCGCTTTAAAGGCAACCATGGTGGGCGACTTCATTCGCCTGGACTGGTAATTTGACTTGACCTTGCCCGCAATTGACAGGGCCGCGACTCAACAGGCACACTTACCCAACTTGTTGGAAGCAATTTTTTCGTCCTTGTTTCCAGCCGGACACGATGGATAGACATCACGCGATGAATGCAACCAGGGTCTCCTACACGCTCGAATCCACTTTGGCGAGCGTAAACAAGGCCGAGCAGGCCGCCGCCGAGGTTGCCGCCAAGTCGTGTTTCGACCCGGACGACTGCGGCCGTATCGCCATGGCTGTACGCGAAGCCACGGTGAACGCCATCCTGCACGGAAACCGCTATGACCCATCCAAACGCGTGACCGTCTCTTTCGAGAGCACTGCCGAGGCCTTGACCGTTGCGGTGCGCGACGAAGGCGCGGGCCTGGACCCAACCACGCTCCCCAACCCTCTAGCCCCTGAAAACCTGCTCAAGCAGTCGGGACGCGGAATTTTCCTGATTCAGACCTTCATGGACGAAATTCATTTTCGAAACCTTTCGCCCGGCAACGAAATCACTATGATTAAGTTTATTCGTGCTCCGGGTCGTAGCGGCAAACAAGGAGGATGACCAGTGACGATGAAAGCAAGCTCGCGTCAGGTGGACGGTGTCACTATCGTCGATCTCAGCGGGCGTATCACCCTTGGCGAAGGCAGTGTCGTTTTGCGCGACACGGTCAAGGACCTATCCACGCAGGGCAACAAAAAGATTCTCCTCAACCTCGGCGATGTCACCTACATCGACAGCTCGGGGATCGGCGAACTGGTCAGTGCCTTCACCAGTGTTCGCAATGCTGGGGGAGACCTCAAACTGCTCAACCTCACCAAGAAGGTGCACGACCTCCTGCAGATCACCAAGCTTTACACCGTATTCGATATTCTGGATGACGAGGCTACCGCCGTCGGCTCCTTCAATCGTTAATACGGGCGTCTGGAAATGGGGCGGCTCACCATGCCGCCCCGGCTGCTTTCTGTTATTTTTCTAAACATCGCACTCTCTTCATTCAGATCGGTGACGCTTCGCCATGCTCAAGTTCCGGCTTTGCATTTTTCTGCTTGTCCTCTCGGCCGCAACGGCCCTCGCCCAGTCACCCGTGGTTCTTATTTCCATCGATGGCATGCGCCCCGACTACATTACCAATCCCAAGGCTTGCCCCACCGGATTCCCCAC
Organism: uncultured Acidobacteriaceae bacterium; assembly: GCA_964563875.1. Taxonomy (GTDB): domain Bacteria; phylum Acidobacteriota; class Terriglobia; order Terriglobales; family Acidobacteriaceae; genus TOLSYN. The sequence continues at coordinate 19,934 of CAZLZA010000009.1, read as the reverse complement.
CCTGCAAAGCTTCCTCACCGAGGGCACGTTTGCCAAGGGCGTCATCGGAGTGCTGCCCACCAGTACCTATCCCTCGCACACCACCCTCATCACTGGCGTGGAACCGGCCCGGCACGGCATTTGGGGCAACACCACGTTCGACCCTGAGTCGACCAATCAGTCCGGTTGGTATTGGTACGCAGAGGACGTCAAGGCCGACACGCTCTGGGATGCCGCCGCCCGGAACGGACTCATCACGGCCAGCGTGGGATGGCCGGTCACGGTGGGCCAGCGCAACATCCGCTACAACATTCCCGAATATTGGCGCGCCCGGAACTTGGAGGATTACAAGCTGTTGCGTGCCCTTTCCACCCCTGAGCTGTACAACACGGTGGATAAACAGCTACGCTCCATTCCGCAGACTGAAGGCGGAATACTCGCACACGATGCGGTGTTCGCCCAGGCCGCGATCTATGCCATCGAACACCTGCACGCCCGCCTTGTGACCCTGCACCTCAGCAGTCTCGACGAAGAAGAACACGCGCATTCGCCCTTCAGTCCGCAAGCCTGCCAAGCCTTAGTGGAATTGGATAAGCAGGTGGAGTTGGTGGAAAAAGCCGCCATTTCTACCTTTCCAAATGCCGTCATCGCCGTCGTCTCCGACCATGGCTTTGTGCGCACCGACCATCGCGTCAACCTGATGATACCGTTCGTCAGCGCGGGACTGATCAAGCCGGGCTCCCATGCCTCTGACTGGAAAATCTCTATCTTCCCTGCCGGCGGCAGCGCTGCCATCGTGCTCCATGATCCTCATGATCAGGCGACGGAAGATGTTGTCCGTAAGCTGCTGCGTGATTTGGCCGCCAGCCCGGCCAATGGCATCGCCTCCGTCCTCGAAAAATCCGAGATCGAAAAGTTCGACGGCTTTCCCAACGCAACCTTTGTGGTCGATCTGCAACCTGGCTATCAGCTCGGCTACGCCTCCCAGGGAGAGCTGATTACGCCTGCACCTTCCACTGGATCACACGGCTATCTGCCGTCGCATCCCGAGATGCGCGCCGCCCTCTTCCTGCGCGGCCGGGGCATCGCCGCAGGGCGCGACCTCGGGGTGATCGATATGCGGCAGATCGCGCCCACTCTGGCCGGGATTCTCGGCGTCACCCTCAACGATGCCAAACAGCCACCGCTCCACGTGCAAAGGTAGAAGCGTTGCTTTTATTCGGCATTTGTTTTCCGGCGGCGGATTTCGCAGTACAATTCCCTGCCATGTCCCGTATACCAACAATTGCCTATGAACAGGCCGACCCTGCAGCCCAGGAAATTTTTGACCACTATAAAAAAGAGCGCGGCAACGTGCCTAACATGTTTCGCACCGTCGCCCATCGCCCCGAGATTCTCCGCACCATGATCGCGCACTTCCGCGCCGTCATGGAGACCGGTACGGTCGGACTCAAGTTGAAGGAACTGGTCATCGTCCGCACCTCGCAACTCAATCACTGCGAGTACTGCCTCAACTCCCATGCCCAACTCGCGCGCCGCCATGGCTGGAGCGAGGAGCAACTTGCCGGACTCGAAGGCTTCCGCACCCGCGCCGATTTCAGCCCCCGTGAAAAAGCCGCTCTCGAACTCGCCGAGCGTGAGACCCTCGACTCCAATGGCATTGACGACGAATTCTGGGCCACGCTCCGCCAGCATTTCGACGAAGGCGAAATCATCGAACTTGCCGCCGCCATCGGCCTGTTCAACTACTTCAACCGCTTTAACAATTCGCTCAAGATGGAGCCCACCCGGTGAGACTGCGCTCGTTGCTGTGCGTCGCCCTGCTGTTGGCCGTTCCCGCCCTGGCGCAGCAGAGTGCCAGCCCCGCTGTCCCGCCGGAAGCTCTGGCTCCCAAGCCCGGCTCAACGGCGAGCACTTCCACGGTAAGCGGTTCCACCATAAACAAGACACGTATCGAGTGCGCGCCCGCCTCGCGTGCCTCGGATCTGATCGGCAAACATGGGTGCGTCGCCGGAAGAGTCTTCCGGGTCACCACCCGCAAGACCGGCAACTCCCATCTCTATCTCTGTCCCAGCCGAAGCAAATGCTCATTTCAGGCGGTCGCCTTCACCCGTGATCGCAGCAAGGTCGGCGACCTCACCTACCTGCATGGCAAGCTCATCGCTGTCGTCGGCGATGTTGTTGATTACCGCGGCCATCCTGAGATTGTGGTGAAGGATATCGAACAGATCCGGGTCGCCGCTGGCGATCCCTCCCCGGAGTTTGACGCGGCCCAGGCCAAACCCAACAGCAGGTCCGGGTCCAGCAGCAAACGCACCCGCGCCTGGTAGCCGCCGCTCAGCGTTCTTCTTCAATACAACTTAGCCAGCAGATTCAGCCATTTGCCAACAGCTCATACCTAATCTCCCTGCGGCAATTGCGGCGCGTAGCGCACCCCCAAAAACAGCACTCCTGCTGAGATCGCAATCGCCGCCGAAGCCGCCACGAACGCCATCTGCATATTGCTGCGGTCGGAGATGTACCCCATCAGGCTCGGCGAAAACGCATCTCCCAGCAGATGGATGGTGAATATGTTCACCGCGAACGCCGTCGAGCGAATCGGCGCCGAAACCGAGTTCAGGATCGCCGCGTTCAGCGGAGCCGTGTTCAGCAGCAGAAAAAACTCGCCCATGAAGATCGCCGGATACATCCACGAACCCGCATGAAAGACTGCCAGTAGCACCGCGGGCAGCGCCAGCGTCATTCCAATCGCAGAAATCAAACAGTGCCCGCCGCGCTTCCGTGCCTCCATCCGGTCGCCCAGCCAACCACCCAGCATGGTCGCCAGAATTCCCGCCGCCAGGGTCATCAGTCCGAATCGCAGATTTGCCTCGGCCAGCGGAACCCCTCGGATGCGGAAAAGAAAGGTTGGCATCCAGACCTGCATCCCGCCCACCACAAAGATCATCATCGCCATGCCCAGCGTCGCCGTCCAAAACGCCGGATTGCGCCACAACCCCACAAACGTCCCGCGCTCCAGGGTCACCGCCAGCCGGTCTTCGGCTCCCCGCTCCGGCTCCGGAACCAGCAACAGAGCCAACCCCAGCAGCACACCCGGCGCCGCCCCCACCAGGAACGGAGCGCGCCAGCCCCAGCGTGCCGCCATCGCTCCCCCCAGCAGATATCCCAGCGCCGTCCCCACCGGAATCGCCAGGTAGAAGACCGAGAGCACCCGCCCGCGCCGGTACTCCGGATGCAGGTCGGAGAGGAACGATGGCGCAATCGCCACGAATGTCGCCTCACCCACGCCCACCAGCGTGTGCCGAATCATCAGTTCGGTGAAGTTGTGGGTCACCGCCGTCAGCAGTGTCGCCGCCGACCACAGCAACGCACCCGCGCACATAATGAGCCGTCGCGGATAGCGATCCGCCAGCCAGCCCACCAGCGGAGCCGTCACCATATAGCAAATGAAAAACGCCGTGGTCAGCAGACCGAACTTTGCATCCGATCCCGGAAATTCATGCTGCACCAGCGGCTGCACGGCAAAAAGCACCGAACGGTCGATGTAGTTTACAAAATTCAGCGCCGTCAGAATCACCAGCGCCGTCGTCGCCCAACGCCTTACCCGTCCCTGCTCTGGAGCCACGCAGTCTTCCTCATTTTCAAAACACTCGTATCGCAACATGGCAGTCAGGAAGTGCAAGGGTTCTTCTGGTTTCGGCCCGCGCACCGGTGGCAACGCGAGCGTTAATCACCCTCTATTCACTCGACCCAGGAGAGCTTAAGGGTGCGGCTAAGGGTGCCCCCACTGTGATGTGCCTTCCATTCTGGTCGCGAAAATCTATGAATCTCCCTCCGAACGACTCATACTCCAAAATCCATGCATCCACCCTCTCAAAGCTTTTCTCCCCGAGTTCCGCATTCAATTCGGCCACAGTTTCATCGACGATTCTCGCAGCGTTCTGTAGCACAGCCTCGAGTTCGGGAGGATAACTCCCTACGGGCCATGGTTTGTGCGCCCGATGGAATTCGTCATAAGCCTCCTGGAACTGCCTATCATTCTCAGCGAGCCGGTGGTAAGCGTTGATGGCGATGCTATGCAAAATCTGTTCCTCATCCTGCCTAATCTGCATCCCCTTGCTGTAGTTCGTCCTGCCAGCAATCTGCTCCTTGCGCTCTTGAGTCTCCCGCTGAATTCGGTCGTCCTCCCTGCCTACTTCGCCAAAAAAACTGTCATAGGCTCGTCGGTTGGCCACCGGGGGTGTTTTCCCATCATGGGCGCCTGCGCCGCTTGGGACCGTCTCATGCGCCGGTTGCGGGTTTTGTTGCGGTTGCGATGGCGCGTTCTGGCCTTGGATCACCGGACTGGCGGAAATGACCATGCATACCCAAAGCGCGGCCGGAAGCAAGCGCCTGGGTTCAAGCCGAGAGATCATAAATCCTAACCTTTCCGCTGCGCGAATGATGGTAATCGAGATTCGACGCTCGCGCCGATTCGACAGCCACCGCAGTTCGTAAATGTGGGATCGCAGTTCTACTTCTTCCGCGGCCAGCGTGCTTCCACTAGTGTCCCCAGTCCGCCCCGCGGACGGAACTGCCCGCGCACCTCGCACCACACCGGCTTGGTCGCCTTCACCACGTCCTCCAAAATCCGGTTCACGATATTTTCCTGAAAGATTCCCAGGTTGCGATATTCGGTGATGTATTCCTTTAGTGACTTCAGCTCCAGGCAGAGCTTGTTGGGAATGTAGCGAATCCACACCGTGCCGAAGTCCGGCAGCCCGGTCTTCGGACACACCGAGGTAAATTCCGGAATGTCGATCTCGATTTCGTAGCCTGGAAACTGATTGGGCCAGCACTCTATCGCGGGAAAGTTGTGATCCAGGCCGCTGGCGGCGTGGTCTGGAGTGTAGCCAAGGCGGGTCGCACCCTGAACTGCGTTTTTCTTCTTCGTAGCCATCCGGCTATTCTAAATGGCCCGCCGCTTACCCCAAAACCGGTCGCCCGATCCGGCGAATATGGGAGTTCATCGGCGCGACCAGTACGCAGCCCACGGATGCCGCTCCGGTCCGGATCAGGCCGCAATATCCGGCACGGCCTTTGGCTTCACATTCTCCGGCGGAGCCTGCTTCAGCGGCAAAGTTCCGTCTCCGCTGGCCTGCAACACTTCCCCGTTGATCTCCGCCCCCAGCAGGATCATAAACGAGCTCCAGTATAGCCATGTCATCAGCGCGATCGCTCCGCCCAGGGCACCGTACGTGCGATTCAGATTCGCGAATCTCTGGAAATAAATTCCCAGTGCATAGGAGAGTCCCAGCCACGCTGACACCGCAAAAACCGCGCCGCTCAGCGTATGCCAAAATCTCTGTTTCACGTTGGGGGCCAGGAAATACATGATCTCCACCGCCATGACAATGAACGTCCCTGAAACGATCCAGCGCAGTACCGGCCAAATGCGCGCCCAGACAAAGCTCACGTGTAACACTCCGGCCAGCCATTCGCCAAACCTGGGACCCATCAGCATCATTCCCAGCGCCACCAGCAGCAGCCCGCCGCACAGAAAGGTCAGGAGGAGGGCCAACCCGCGCGTCTTCCAAAACGGACGTGTCTCCGGTACGTTATAGGCCACATTGAGTGCCTCAATCATCCCGGCAAATCCGGTAGAGGCGCTCCACAGCGTGCCGATCAGGCCGAAGGACAGCAGTTCCCCACGATGCGGCGAAATTACGTCATGCACAACATAGCGCACCACTCCCATGCTGTCGGCCGGCACAAAGCCCGACATCAAAGCCAAAATCTGCCCAAACAAGTTGGGCACAGGAAGATATCCCACGACTGCCGATAGAGCGATCAGCGCCGGAAATAAGCTCAGCACAAAATAGTAGGAAAGCGCCGCCGCAAACGCCATCGTGTGATTCCGCTCCACCTCTGCCACCGCGTTCTTCAAAACGCTTACCCACTTGCCTACGCTCATTAGCTGTACCTCTTCGCCGCACTGGTTTCACCGCCCTGACCCGGCTCTATTCGTTCGCTCGTAATCGATTCGATGTTTCTTTTCGCCTCCACGTTCGCAAGAAAACCATCATTCTGGCGCGCTCTGTCCGGCTCTGCGGCCCTGGTCCCCACTTGCCAAACCGGCAACCAACCTCCTAGTCTGGAACATTGTGAATGCTCGCTCAGATATACTGAAAGTTCTAACTCATGGCTAACGGAAACCTGAACACTTCGCCCGGCGGAGATCGCCGCTTTTGGATCACGGCATTAGTCATCCTGCTGTTGGTTTTTCTCGCCTTGGGAGCCTATGTCGAGTTTCGGCCCCGTCGCATCCGCATCTCGGTTGTGAAACCCACTCGTCAGGAACTCTCCAGTTCCATCACCACGAATGGAAAAGTTGAGCCTGTCCACGCCTTTGAGGCTCACGCCCCGCTGGCGGTTACGGTGCAGAAGATTCTGGTCAAGGAAGGCGACCGCGTAAAAGCCGGCCAGTTGCTCCTCGTGCTCGATGACACTCGCGCCCGCGGCGATCTCGCCACCGCCGAGACCCGCCTTAAAGCGGCAGAGGAGAAATATGCCAACCTGCTGGCCGGAGGCACGCAGCAGCAGATTCTCCTGCGCCAGGCCGACCGGCAGAAGACCATCGCCGAACTGGAGTCGGCACAGCGTCAGCTTGCCTCGCTCGAACGGCTCCAGCAGCGCGGTGCTGCCAGCATGGACGAAGTAGCCGCTGCCCGTGATCGGGTCACTCGCGCCCAGGCCGATCTCGCCCAGGTTCAGTCCTCGGTCCGCTACTCACCCGACGAATTGTCGCGCGCCAAATCGGAGATCGTCGACTCCCGGATGAACGTCGATCTTGCCGAGGAAGTTCTCCGCAACTCCAACATTCGCGCCCAGTTTGACGGCACCGTCTACTTCCTTCCGGCGCGCGCCGGCGCCTACGTCAGCGTTGGCGATTTGCTTTTGCAGGAAGCCGATCTTTCCCATGTGCAGGTTCGTGCCTTCGTCGACGAACCGGAGATCGGACACCTGGCGTTGGGACAGACCGTTAGAATTACCTGGGACGCCCTGCCCGGACACACCTGGCAGGGCACCGTCACCACCTTGCCTTCCACGGTCGTCAACCGCGGCTCCCGTGTCGTCGGTGAGATACTATGCACGGTCGATAACTCCGAGCGCCTGCTGCTGCCCAACGTGGATGTGAACACCACCATCATCGCCAGCAACAAGCCAGACGCCCTCACCGTTCCGCGCGAGGCGGTGCACGAGGACGACGGCCATAGTTTCGTGTATCTTCTCCGCGACGGTCACCTGCGCCGCCGTGACGTCAAACTCGGCATCTCCAATCTGACCCGGGTCGAAATCATCAGCGGCATCTCCGGCGACGAGACCATCGCGGTCCAGTCCTACAGCCCATCACCCATGGCGGACGGGGTCGAGGCAAAAGTCGTAGAGACGCCTTCGTAATGATCACCGAGATCCGCGTCCGCCCCTACCAGTTCCGCCGACTCCTGCTTAGCCTCGTGGCGGCCTTCCTGCTGCTGGCTTTCGTGCTTTGCATGCCCACGGCATCGCACGCCGCCGCCAATCCCAAGGAACTCCTCGACGCCGGTCGCGCCGATGACGCCATTCGCCTGCTGGTGCCCCAAGCCACAGGCAATAATGCCGAAGCCTCGAATGATCTTTGCCGTGTCTATTTCTCGTTGTCAGATTGGGATAACGCGGTGCGAAACTGCGAGCGCGCGGCGCAGTTCGAGCCTGCCAACGCCATCTTTCAGCTCTGGCTCGGCCGCAGCTACGGCGAAAAGGCAAACGTCGCGGTGAACCCGGTTACCGCCTATTCGCTAGCACGCAAGACCGTGGCGGCTTTCATCACCGCGCGCTCGCTCGACCGCCGCGACATCGCCATCGCCCGCGATCTCGCCGAATACTATGCTACGGCGCCCGCCATCGTTGGCGGCGGCGCTGACAAAGCTCTGGGCCTGGCTGCCGAACTCGCCCCGGAGCATCCATCCGATGCCGCCTGGGTACGTGCCATGGTTGCCGCCAACGCGAACAAGCAGGAACAGGCGGAACGCGAGTACACTGAGGCCGTCCGCCTCGATCACGACTCAGCCCGTACCTATCTTGATCTTGCCCGCTACCTGCGCGGACGTAAAATCTGGGATCGCTTCCAGATCACCGTGGAGCGCGCGATCCAGTCTCCGCATATTCGGCCTGTCGACCATTACGATGCCGCCGAATTGCTGCTCAATACCAATCGCAATCTTCCCCTGGCCGCGCAGCAGATGCGCGCCTACATCCAGGGCGGCCACACCGAAGAGGAAGCCCCGCTCTTTCGCGCTCACTTTCTGCTCGGCGAAATCCTGTTGAAGAGTGGAGATACCAGCCAGGCTGCCGCCGAATACAGGGCTGCGCTTGCCCTGGCCAGTTCCTATCGCCCTGCGGCCGAGTCTCTCCGCCGCCTGGGGCAACGCTAGAGCCGGCGCCAGTGCGCCTGCTTGCGGAGGATTACGACCGGATCATGATGAAAACCAGCTCTCGGAAATTCCGCACTCTTTTGATCGCCTTGCTCGCTACCTGGCTGCTGGCTGCGATGCCTCTCAGCGCCCAGCCGATCGAGTTCCGCCAAGCCATTCAACTGGCGCTCAAGCATAGCGGTGTCATCGTCGCGGCCTCTGCGGATCGCGCCCGCGCCGCCGAGCGCTATCATGCCGAGCGCTACGCCTACATTCCTACTGTGATCTTCGGCTCGAACATCGGTTACACCTATGGCCCTCCGGTCGCCATTGCCGGACAAGCGCCTTCGCTCTTCAACGTTACGCACGACCAAACCCTGCTCAACTTCTCCGCCCGCGAATCCGTCAAGGCCGCCCACAGCGATGCCATCGCCGCCAGCATCGACTACGTGGACCGCACCGAACAGGTGATCCTCGATGCCTCCCTGCTTTACATCGAACTCGATAACACTGCGCTGCGCCTCGCCGCCGCCCAGCAGCAGAAGCAATCCGTGGACCATGCGCTCTACATCGCGCAACAGCGTCAAACCGAAGGTGTCGGCAGCGCATTGGACAGCAAGCGAGCCGAACTCGATTCCGCTCGCGTCGATCTCCGCATTGCCGAGTTAGAAACCAGCGTTGACGTACTCCGCGAGCGTCTCGGACGCCTGACCGGCCAAACTCCTGCAACCTTGGCAACCGTAAGTGATTCCATTCCGGCAGCGCCCCCCTTGCCTTCGGATGACGATCTTTCCTCGGTGGCGCTCGCCAACTCCGCTAGCGTTCGCGTTGCCGATGAACACGTCCGCGCCGCGCGTGATCGTGCCCGCGCTCAGCACCGGATGAACTACCCCTCCATCGACTTTGCCGGACAATATGTCCAGTACGCTTCATTCAATAACTATTCGACGTACTACACCCACTTTCCATCCAATAGCTACAGCTTCGGCATTAACCTTCGCATCCCCATTCTCAACCTGGCTCAGAACGCCCTGGCTGCCGCCGCCGATGCCGAGGCGCTGCACACCGAAGCCGATGCCCAAGCGGTCCGCGATCAGGTGGCCGCCGACGCCGTTCGCGCCCAGCACACCATCCACCAGTTGCAGGCATCGGCCAAGGTCTCCCGGCTTGAGTATGAAGTCGCGCAGGCCAACATCGATGCCGTCGAACTTCAGGTGCAGAACGGCCACGCCAATGCCCACGACCAGGAGTTGGCGCGCGCCGATGTCGCCGACCGGCGGGTTACGCTCTTGCAGAGCCAGTTCGAATATCTCCGCGCCCAGCTTCAGCTCCTCCGCCAAACCGGCGAGTTGCACGGATGGGCGCTCGGCAAATAAATCGCGCAGTGGATGCATTACTTTGCTTCTTGCCCTGGAAGCCCGAAACTTTCACTCTCCACCAACGCTCAGGAACGTACTTTGACGCCTCGCAAATATCTGGTTCTGTTAGCTGTCGTGGTCTTCGGTTCCTTGGGAGATACGCTCCTGGCGCGCGGCATGAAGGATGTCGGAGCCATTGACATTCACCACGTCGCGCACGTTTTTTTCGCCTTGGCCAATCCCTGGGTCATCATCGGAATCCTTTGCCTGCTCGGCTTCATGTCCAGCTACATGACGGCGCTTTCTTTTGCCGATCTCACCTACGTCCTCCCCGCCACGGCCATCGGTTATGTCGTTATGGCGTTGCTCTCTCGCTTCTGGTTGCATGAGCACATCAGTATCGAGCGCTGGGCAGGCATCGCGCTCATCACCATCGGTGTCGGCCTGGTCGCCGGAGGTCCATCCCGCACCGAGCATCCACCTGCTCCCACCGCCGACTCCAAAGCCATCCAGGAGCGGGTATGAGGAACCTCTATACCTGGGTTTGCATCTTCGTCACCGTCTGCGCCGCCGCTGCCGGAGACGTTCTCATCGCCCTGGCTATGCGCCGCATTGGCGACCTCGGCGAGTTCCGCCGCGACCACGGCTTTCTCGCGGTCATCGTCCGCGTCCTCTCCAGCACAGCCCTGTTTGGCGGAATCTTCTTCATGGCCATCGCCTTCTTCAGCAACCTCGTCGGCCTCTCCTGGGCCGACCTCAGCCTGATGGGTCCCGCGTCGGCTGCGCTCACCTTTGTCACCAACGCCATCGGCGCTAAGTTCTTCCTCCACGAGAACGTCGACCGCCGCCGCTGGTTCGCCACCATCTGCGTCTGCAGCGGAGTGCTTCTACTCACCCGGTCGTAATCCTGCGACGGTGCATCCTCAACGCTGCTGGCCGAGGTTCAGGAGTACATTCAGCCCGCAAAGATTTAACCTGCCCTCAATGACCGTCACGTTCGCAGATCCGAGCGGCACCTCATCCAGCACACCCACATAGACAATCTTTTCTCCGTCAGTGGCGCCCGCCGAGATTACAACGGAGGTCCCCATGACAGAGGCGCCCGTCGTGGTGCCGGTATCGGGAATCGTCCCCGAAGCAAAACACGCAAAATTCGTACTAAAAGTTCCGCTGAGCGGAAAGCCTCCTCCGTTGGTTGCCGTGGCGGACTGCGTGAGCGTGAGACTAGCGGTCACGGCTCCTTCTCCGGGATTATTAGGGTCTATTGGAATGGCTGTTCCGTCAGGGTTCATAAGCGTTCCGGTCCATGTGCCGGTGAGGGTCGGCAGGTAGCTGGCCGCAATGGTTCCGTTATCGCCGTCCGCGCAACCGCCCGCCACCGAGTAGGTTCCGGTCAGCGAATTTCCTGAACCAATTGCATTCACCGTCACAAGTTGGTTGTTGAATTTGTCCGACGTCAAGGTCAGCGTGTCGCCCCTAAATGTCCCGGTAAAGGTGTCGCTACACTGAGGAGGGAAGGACAATTCGAAACTGACGAAGAAATAAGCATGGTTCCCGAAACAGCGTTGCCGGATTGCGTCAGGCTTCCGCCGATGCTCAGCACGAGCCCCGAGGTGACCGACGATGTGGCCGTGAGCGACCAGTTGCCGCTCGTAATGCTGCTGTACGGACCACTTGCGCTGCTCGAACCTCCGCCACAGCCGATGCACAGCAGACAACTCACAAACAGCACAGCGAGAATGATTCCTGGTTTCACGAGCTTCTCCATCCGCAGCTTAATAAGTTCAAATCCGCCACCAAGTTTAGGCGGCATTGATGCTGATTTCCAGAGCTGTTTTGATAGGTGGCAATCACGGCCATTTATACGCCTATCCTTCCCATCCCTTGGGCAAAACCGATGCCCATCCACTCCCCGTCCTGCCCCGCGTCCAACTACTGGTAAAATAGTTTCAGGAATGTCCATCATCGGCAGCACGCCCCTCGAAGAGAACTCTGTATCCGCCCCGCCCTCGCCGCGTCCGCGTGTCGGCTTTGTCAGCCTCGGTTGTCCCAAAAATCTAGTGGACTCCGAAGTCATGATGGGCGTGCTCTCCACCAACGGGGCCGAAATCACCGCCCACGCCGAAGATGCCGACATCATCGTCGTCAACACCTGTTCGTTCATCGACACGGCCAAGCAGGAGTCCGTCGATACCATCCTCGAAATGGTGCGGCACAAAACCCATGGGCGCGCCAAAAAGCTGATTGTCACCGGCTGTCTTGTCGAGCGCTACCGCAATGAAATCCAAAAGAACATTCCTGAGATCGATGCGGTTCTAGGCACCGGCGAACTCGCGGACATTCTCGCCGCCGCCGGAATTGCCCCTGCCCCAGCCGCGCCCACACCCTTCACCATACTCAATGGCCCTGCCGATCACGCGCACACACACTCCAGCGCCTCGCAGCAGCTCAAAGGTGGACAGCACGAGATGGTCGCCTCGCGTCCCGAAGGCGATGCCCGCGAGAAAGCCGGACGCTTCGCGCGCGACATCTGGGATGGAGCCACCGCCGCGTTGCCCAGTTATCTCTACGATGAGAACACCCCGCGCCTGCTCGCCACTGGACGCCATTCCGCCTACATCAAGATTGCCGAAGGGTGCGATCATCCGTGCGCTTTCTGCATTATCCCGCAGCTCCGCGGCAAGTTCCGCTCGCGCACCATCGCCTCGGTCGTCACCGAGGCTCAGCGCCTGGCCGCGCAAGGCATTCGCGAAATCAACCTCATCGGGCAGGATACAACCTGCTTCGGCGAAGACCTTGGCATCCAGGACGGTCTCGCCGCTCTCCTCGAACAGCTCGCCCAAATCGAGGATCTCCGCTGGGTCCGCTTCCTCTACGCCTATCCCAACAAGATCACGCCGCGTCTGCTCGAAGTGCTCGCCGCGCACCCACGCCTGTGCCGTTATATCGACGTTCCTCTCCAGCACGCCTCCACCTCGGTGCTCAAGCGTATGAAGCGTGGCGGCTCGGCGGAGATCTTCCTCAAGCTCATTGCAAAGATGCGTCAGGCCATCCCCAATCTCACCTTGCGCACCTCATTTATTGTGGGCTTTCCCGGCGAAACCGAAGATGATTTCCAGCAGCTTAGCGAATTCGTTACCACCGCCCAGTTTGACTGGCTTGGAGTCTTCGCCTACTCCGACGAGGAGGGCTCGCCCGCGTTTCTCCTTGGAGACAAAGTTCCGCCCAAAGAAATCGAGCGCCGCCGCCGCAAGCTCATGCAATTGCAGAAACGCATCAGCCGCCAGCGCCGCAAGCAGTGGATCGGCCGCGAGATCGAAGTCATGCTCGAAGGTCCCAGCGAGGAGACCGACCTTCTCTGGGAAGCTCGCACCCCGGCCCACGCTCCTGAAATTGACGGCAAAGTGTTCATCAACGATTTCGGAGACCACCAGTCTCCGCAGGCGGGCAGCTTCCATCGCGCCATCGTGGAAGAAGCCCACGATTACGATCTGGTCGCAAGATTGTTGTAGACTTGTAAACTTCTGGCTGGGGCCCCACCTTCGGTGCGCTGCGGTTGCGCGGCACGGCGGGAAAGCAGAAGATTTCCGTTACCCTGAACGTTGATACCTGTTCCATGACGAAGAAAAAGATTTCATCGCTCCGTTGCCCGACATGCCGCAAAATCGTGCTTGCTGGCGACCCTGACTTTCCTTTCTGCTCTGACCGCTGCCAGGTCATCGACCTCGGCAAATGGATCAGCGGAGACTACGTCATCTCCTCGCCGGTAAATGATCCCGAATCCGGCGGCGAAGCCGAGTACAATGAGCCCAGACAACGCCGCACCGGAAGTCTCCGCAGAGGCCCCGAGGCGCCCAGCTCAGCCGATGAAAGCGAAAACCATGGACGCCGCAAGCCCAACTGAGCGATCCCCTCAACATACTAAGCAAGGCCCTGCCCACCCTACCCGTCCGTACTGGGCGTGGACCATCGCGACCTTCTTTGGCGCGGGTGCTCTCCAGCCCGGTCCAGGTACCTGGGGTTCTCTGGCTGCGGTGCTCACCTGGGTAGCTATCGCTCACTTCCTGCCCCCGCACCTGCTCATCCCCGGAGCCCTGGCTTACTGCATTTTGGCCACCGTCATCGGAATCCCCGCCGCCACCCTCACCGCGCGCGCCTGTCATCGCGACGATCCCTCGCACGTTGTCATCGACGAAGTTGCCGGCCAGATGCTCACCCTCGTCGCCGCCCCGATCACCTGGAAGGCGTTGCTGGCGGGCTTCATACTTTTCCGCGCCTTTGATATTGTTAAGCCCCCGCCCATTCGCCTGCTTGAGCGCCTGCGTCCGGAGGGCGTCGGTATCGTGGTTGACGATCTCGGTGCCGGACTTTACGGTTTCATTGTTCTCCAGCTCCTATTGCACTTCGGCATCGTAAGATAATGTGTTTGAAGAGTAAGCGCACGCATATATGAGCCAAACGTCAGCACCTCCCGTCATCCTCTCCGTTGAGCCATCGTTTGCCATGCCCGGCGGCGAAATCATCCTGCACGGCCGAGCTCTCCTCGCCAACCTCACCGAGCCCACGCAGGTTTTCTTCGAACAGGCGGTTGGCACCGTGGTCTTCGCCTCTCCAACCAAGCTTACCGTCGTGGTGCCGGAGGGTGCCTCGGGTGACTCCATCACCGTCACCACTCCCCACGGCTCCACCTCCGTCGCTTTCACCCTCGCCAGCCTGCTCGCCGAGAATCTTCACCCCGTTGCCAATCCTGCCGTCGATGAGGCCGGCAACATCTATGTCACCTTTTCCGGCAGTCGCGGCCAGTCCGTGCCCACATCGCTCTTCCGCATTGATGACGAGTCCACCCTGCGTCCCATCCCCGCCGAGATCATGAACCCCACCGGCCTCGCCCTCGACGCTACCGGAAACCTCTACATCTCCTCGCGTAATGACGGAGCCGTCTACCGGCTCTCGACCGCAGGCGATCTATCCACCTACGCCGAAGGCATGGGCGTCGCTACCGGTCTCGCCTTCGACGAGCTCGGTTACCTCTACGTCGGCGACCGCAGCGGCACCATCTTCAAAATCGCTCCCGACCGCCAGATCTTTGTCTTTGCCACCATCGAACCCAGCGTCGCCGCCTATCATCTTGCCTTCTCGCCCAACGGAAACCTCTACGTCAGCGGCCCCACCGCCTCCTCCAACGACGCCGTGTATGAAATCGATCCGCACGGAGTCGTCACCCCATTCTTCACCCATCTCGGACGTCCCCAGGGCCTCGCCTTCGACCTCACCGGCAACCTCTACGTGGCCGCCTCCTGGCGTGGCCGCCGCGGCATCGTCCGCATCACCCCGGAAAAACAGGCCTCATTCGTAATCAGCGGAACCAACCTCGTAGGCCTTGCCTTCGATCCCCACCACGCCCTCGTCCTCGCCACCAACTCCGCCGCCTATTTCCTTCCCTGGAGCATCCCCGGCTTCACCTTCACCCCCGAGCTCCCCGAACCATAAACGAGCTGAAGAACTTAAGGTGTTGTTTTATTGAGGGGGTCATTCTGAACGGAGTGAAGAATCCCAGCACTGTCATCGACTGCCATCCCAAGGCCATTTCAGCCGCC
Organism: uncultured Acidobacteriaceae bacterium; assembly: GCA_964563875.1. Classification (GTDB taxonomy): domain Bacteria; phylum Acidobacteriota; class Terriglobia; order Terriglobales; family Acidobacteriaceae; genus TOLSYN. The sequence goes on along the minus strand of CAZLZA010000009.1, from coordinate 4,568 downwards.
AAGCCAAAATAGCAGTTATCTCAAACTTTCCCTGAGATTGAGATAACTGGATAAAAGGCGATTTTCCGTACGGAAACGTCATTGAACATGGGAGTTCACCTCCACTTGAATCTTGACTTCGACAGGCTGGCCATCTTTCATCGCAGGCCGAAAGCGCCACATCTCGACGGCCTTAATTGCAGCTTTGTCGGCTTTGTCTGAAAGTCCTCTGACTACGCCGAGAACCCGAGGAGTGCCATCTGTCTGAACCATTATGCTGAGTACAACGGTGCCGTTTTCCCCTAAAGATGGGGTTTCTTGGTGAAGAAGCCGTGGCGGATTCACTCGGCTTGAGTCGTCAAGCTTGACTGGAGCAGCACTACGCCAAGCTTCCGCGAGGGGCCTCTCCTTCGGCGTTACCAATGAAAGAAAGTCTTCATCCCGGCGTATGAAAATATGGTCAAGAGCACGTTGAAGTCGAACGTCTCCTCCGGACTCGGTTGCCACGGTAATAATCAATGATCGTGATTCGTTAAGTGAATACACGAACTGTTTACCCAAGAACTCGGGCTTGAGACGGGCACAACGAAACTCCACCCGGTTGTCTTTCAACTCGACTTGATCGACAACGACAAGCCCATCAGAGTCCCAGTGTCCTGACTTGGCTTGTTCAGTTAGAACACCATCTGCATCGTATGCAAGCGTCTTTCCCTTGTAAAATCCGCGCAACGTCAACGCCTCGCCTAGGTATGACCTAGCAGGCTGCGGTTGGGGAGTGGTCTTATCTTGAGCCGTGGCGAGAATAGAGAAGATCAATACCAGCATGACCGACAGAGGAGTGCGCATGCCGGTCATACTAACACCCGAGCTGCGCGTTGCAGACCGAATTTCAAGGGCACTGAGGCCCTGAGGGAACTGCGATTGTCTCTACTTCAGGGTAGTGGACAAACAGGGCAAGTGTTTACCTATCCCACAAATCGATCTCGCCCTTTCGCGCAATCAAAAAGGCGCACCCGTCGTCCGGGTGCGCCTCTAAATTTCCAACCAAAGTCAGTTCACTTCCAGCAGCTCCACATCGAAGATCAAGTAAGCATTGCGCGGAATGTCCGGTGGCTGTCCTCGCAATCCGTAAGCCAGCTCCGGCGGAATCCGCAGTTGTCGTTTCCCTCCGGCCTTCATTCCGGCCACGCCCAGCTCCCAGCCCTTGATCACCTGACCGGCACCGATCGTGAACTCGAACGGCTCCTTGCGACTATACGAGCTGTCGAACTCCGTGCCTTCTTCCAGCAGCCATCCGGTGTAGTGAACCTTCACCTTGCTGCCCGAGGCCGCCACCTTACCCGTGCCCACCGTCAGATCCCAGTACGCCAATCCATTCGGCAGCGTAACCCCGGCGCCATCCACCGGCGAAGGATGCTGCGGCCTTCCCTCTGCCATCACCCACATCGCAGCCGTCAGCAGCACCATCATGAAAAGTGCATTCCGCATCGTTTCTCCTACTCCTTAGCTACCGCGTCACCCTTCACTGCCGTATGCCCCGCGTGCAACTCCTGCAGGTTGCAAACGCTGAGTACCCCCGCCTGCAGCACTGGAATTCCTTCCACCACCGCCCGCGCCGCCGACAGCGTAGTAATCGTTGGAATCCGCGCCGTGATCGCCGCGCGCCGAATCGCCTTCTCGTCGAACCATGGCTCGCCACGCGCTTGCGGAGTATTGATGATGAGCTGAATCCGGTCGCCTTTAATCAGATCGACCACATTCGGCCTTCCCTCTTTCACCTTGTATACCCGCTCCACCCGCATCCCCGCCTCTTCCAGAGCCTCGGCGGTCCCATGCGTAGCCACGAGCTTAAAGCCCATGTCCACAAACTTGCGCGCCACTTCCGCAACGTAGGGCTTGTCGCGCTCGTTCACGCTAATGAAAACCGTGCCTTTCGAGGGCAGCGCCTGTCCAGCCGCCAGTTGCGCCTTGGCAAAAGCCTCGCCAAAATTATCCGCAACCCCCATCACCTCGCCCGTCGAGCGCATCTCCGGCCCCAGTACGGTGTCCACCCCCGGAAACTTATTCCACGGAAACACCGGAGACTTCACATAGAAGTAATCGCCCGTGTCCAGATCCTTGCGCGCCGCGATGTTCTCCGGCAAAAACTCTTTCAGCTTCCGTCCCGTCATCAGCCGCGCCGCAATCTTCGCGCAAGCTACGCCCGTCGCCTTGGACACATACGGCACCGTGCGCGAGGCTCTCGGATTCACCTCGATGACGTACACTTTTTCGCGCTGAATCGCGTACTGAATGTTCATCAGTCCCACCACATTCAGAGCCTTCGCCAGCTTGAACGTGTACTCCCGAATCGTTGCCAGCACCTGCGACGACAGATCGACGCTCGGCAATACGCACGACGAATCGCCCGAGTGAATCCCCGCCTCTTCAATGTGCTCCATGATGCCGGCGATCACGACGTCTTCACCGTCGCTCAATGCGTCCACGTCCACTTCGGTCGCGGCCTCCAGGAAGTGATCCACCAGGATCGGACGGTCCTGCGAATACTCCACCGCCTGTCCCATGTATTCCTTCACCGCCTTGGCGTCGTAGGCAATCACCATCGCCCGTCCGCCCAACACGTAGGAGGGACGCACCAGTACCGGGTAGCCAACCTTCTCCGCCGCTGCCAGCGCCTCATCCACCGACGATGCCATCCCACCCGGCGACTGCGGAATCTCCAGCTTGTTCAGCAGCGCTTCAAAGCGCTTGCGGTCTTCCGCCAGATCGATCGACTCCGGCGAAGTCCCGATGATCTTCACTCCCGCCCGCTTCAGCGGCAGCGCCAGATTCAGCGGAGTCTGCCCGCCGAACTGCACGATCACGCCAATATCATCCGAACCCTTGGCCTCGTGCTTATAGATCGCCATCACGTCTTCAAACGTCAGCGGCTCAAAGTACAGCCTGTCGCTGGTGTCGTAGTCGGTCGAAACCGTCTCCGGATTGCAGTTCACCATGATGGTTTCAATCCCATCATCGTGCAACGCAAACGCCGCGTGGCAGCAGCAATAATCGAACTCAATGCCCTGCCCGATGCGGTTCGGTCCCGAGCCCAGAATGATGACCTTTTTCTTCGCCGTCGGCAGTGCCTCGTCCTCGTCCTCAAAGGTCGAGTACATGTACGGCGTGAAGCTCTCGAACTCGGCGGCGCAGGTATCCACCCGCTTGTACACCGGAATGACTCCCATCTCCTGCCGCTTTTCGTATACCTTGATTGCGCCCTCGCGCGGTGGCAGCTTCCAAAGCTCGCTCAGCCGCGTGTCGCTGATTCCCTTGCGCTTGGCCTCGCGCATCTCCTCGGCGGTGATCGTCTCCAGAGAGCTCTTTTCCAGCGCATCCAGCTCGTCGCCAATTTCCTTCAACTGATACAGAAACCAAGGGTCCATCCCGGTGAGCCGGGCCACATGCGGCACCGTCCAGCCATTGCGCAGCGCGTAGCGCACATACTGCAGGCGCTCCGGATGCGGCGACACCAGCCGCTTGGTGACGATCTTCGGCTCAATCGCTTCGGCCTCCAGACGCTTGCCGGTCTCCAGCGAGCGCACCGCCTTCAGCAGCGATTCCTTGAACGTGCGGCCAATCGCCATCACCTCGCCCACCGATTTCATCTGCGGACCAAGGCTTTCATCCGCCCCGGGAAACTTCTCAAACTGCCACTTCGGAATCTTCACCACCACGTAGTCCAGCGTCGGCTCAAAGCACGCCGGCGTCTGCTGCGTAATGTCGTTCGTGATCTCGTCCAGCGTGTAGCCCACCGCCAGCCGCGCCGCAATCTTGGCAATCGGAAAACCCGTCGCCTTGGACGCCAGCGCCGAGGAGCGCGATACTCGCGGATTCATCTCGATCACAATCTGCCGGCCGGTCGTCGGATTCACCGCAAACTGCACATTCGATCCGCCGGTCTCCACTCCGATCTCGCGCATCACCTTGATCGCACCATCGCGCATCCGCTGATATTCCCGGTCGCTCAGCGTCTGGGCCGGAGCCACCGTAATCGAGTCGCCGGTATGCACGCCCATCGGATCGAAGTTCTCAATCGAGCAGACGATGATGACGTTGTCCGCCAGATCGCGCATTACTTCCAGCTCGTATTCTTTCCAACCCAGCACGCTCTCTTCGAGCAGAACCTCATGCACCGGAGAGAGGTCCAGTCCGCGTGCCAGCAGGTCCAGCAGCTCTTCGCGATTGAACGCAATGCCGCCACCCGACCCTCCCAGCGTAAACGACGGACGCAGTACCACCGGGAAGCCCAGCTTGGTCGAGAAATCCAGTCCATCCTTCAGGTTGTTCACCAGCACCGAGCGCGGCACATCCAGCCCAATCCGCGTCATCGCATCCTTGAAGAGCAACCGGTCTTCCGCCTTCTTGATCGCCTCCAGTTGCGCGCCAATCAGTATCACCCCATACTTTTCCAGCACGCCGCCATCGGCCAGTTCCACCGCCAGGTTCAGCGCCGTCTGTCCGCCCACGGTAGGCAGCACGGCCATCCCCTTGCCAACGCCGCGCTCTACTTCCTGCCGGATAATCTCTTCCACGTACTGCCGCGTCAG
>CAZLZA010000008.1:0-81982 GCA_964563875.1 uncultured Acidobacteriaceae bacterium | reverse complement strand
TTCAAATCATCGAGCGATCTGGTCTTGATCTGCTGATCCAGGGCCGGAAGGAACTCCAGCGTCGTGACAATGTAGAATGGAGGCGTCGGCGCGCCAACGTCCTTGAGATATTCGTCCACGTTGAGGGAAGGCAGCGCTGCCTTGATCTGAGCCAGCGACTGCTTGTGATAGGTCTTCACTGGGTCGCGGCGGTCCACGGCATTCATCTGCGCCTTGGCCAGCGCGGTCTCGATCTCAAACACCGCGTCGGCTTCCTTGGCTGCCTTCTCCGGCGTGTCTCCGGCAAGCTGGAACATACGAACCAAGTGCTTTTTGTAGGCTTCGCGAATCTTCTTCGAGCGCTCGTCGTCGTTCAGGTAGTAGTCGCGCGAAGGCAGCGACAAACCAGCCTGATCGAATCCCGCAACCACCTTCGAGGAGTCCTCCAGATCCTGCGCCGGCCCGAAGCCGATCAGGGCGGTGTTGGTCTGATTGTCGGAGCCCTCCCAGGCGGGCGTCAGTTGCATTTGCAGGTGCGCCAGCACCTTGGCCAGTTGCTGCTTGTTCTTCAACTCATCCACCGGCTTCAGCGCCTCAGCCAGCCACTGCTTGCCCTTGGCGGCGCGCTCGTCCAGATTCATGCAGCTCTTCCAGTAGTCGCCCACCTGCTTCTCGGTTCCCTTGGCGGCGGGATCGGCGGCGGCTTTCTCCATGGTCTCGCGCAGAATCGTCTGGTTCCACAGGTAGAGCGGCGCGCCGCTGGAAAATGCGGTGGAAACTGATGACATGTCGCTGGGGATCGGATGGGTCGCTTCCCACTTCGAGCAGGAGTATTGGTAGAAATCAACGCATGGGTCCTTCGACTTGTCCAGCATTGACGCGTCGAAGCGGTCAAGCTGCGGCGGGTTCTGTGTGGGCGGCTGCGCCAGGCAAACGCTGGCAGACAACAACACCAACCAACCCATCCGGCTAAACTTGTTAGGCATGAGCTCTCCAGATCGTACAAAGATTTGTCCCGGCGATTTTACTCTCAACCGGCAAGTGGCTTCAGGCAATACGTTTTTCCGGGACTGCTAGTTCCACGAATCTGCCCGAATTCGCTGCGCCGCCGCAGGTGCTAGAATCCGGAGTGTATGAGTCCAAATCCGCCATTCTGTAATGTTCCCGCCGCGCTGGAAGAGATGCGCTCCGGACGCATGGTTGTCGTCGTCGATGACGAAGACCGCGAAAACGAGGGCGACCTAACCATGGCCGCTGAAAAAATAACTCCGGAGGCCATCAACTTCATGGCGCGCTTCGGACGGGGACTGATCTGTCTCTCGCTCACCGAGGAGCGCTGCGACTTTCTGCGGCTTGGCCCGATGACCAGCGCCAACGAGTCGCCCTTTGGCACCGCCTTCACCGAGTCGATCGAAGCCCGCGAGGGCGTCACCACCGGAATCAGCGCCGCCGACCGTGCCCGCACCATCCGGGTTGCGGTCGATCCCGCGTCGCGCCCCTCGGACCTGGTGCGTCCGGGCCACATCTTCCCCCTGCGCGCCCGCAAAGGCGGCGTCCTGGTGCGCGCTGGACAGACCGAAGCTTCGGTCGATCTCGCCCGCATGGCCGGACTCGACCCTTCCGGTGTCATCTGCGAAATCATGAGCGATGACGGCACCATGGCACGCGTCCCTGAACTCACCGGCTTCTGCCGCGAGCACAATCTCAAGATGATCACCACCGCCGAGATCATCCGCTACCGCATGGCCAACGAGCGCCTCGTCGAGCGCCAGGGGGAAGCCCTGGTGCCCACCCGCTATGGCGAATTCCGCATGATCGCCTACCGCTCGGCACTCGACGGCCAATCCCACGTCGCGCTGGTGCGCGGCGATATCGAGGCCACCGGCGGCGATCCGGTGCTGGTCCGCATGCACAGCCATTGCCTTCTCGGCGATGTTTTTGGAGCTACCTGGTGCGAGTGCGGCAACGTCCTCGACCAGTCTCTGCGACGCATTGCAGAAGAGGGCCGGGGAGCCGTCATCTACCTGCACCAGACCTCGCTGGGCTTCACCGTGGAGCCGCTGGCGGGCAAGCCCACGCTGCAGTTCCACAAGGACCACGCCCTGCCCACGCTGCCGGAAAACCAGCGCAGCACCCAGCGCGACATCGGCATCGGAGCCCAGATTCTCGCCGACCTCAAACTGCGGCGTATCCGCCTGCTGACCAATCATCCGCGCCGGGTGGTGGCTCTCGAAGGCTTCGATCTGGAAATCACCGAGCACGTCTCCCTGCGCAACGCCGCGGTGATGCCGAAGTAGCGGCATCCGCGGTCATGCGGACGCGCTGCCGGGTGCCGCACCACGCCGAGGTCAAAAAGTATCGGCCATAACGTAGCCCTTTTTGCGCCTCTCGGCCTCCTTCGGATAATCGCCAAGCCATACGTATTCCTTGCGCGTGTTAAGCAGCGAGAACCTGCCGAGCAGGACCTGTGCGAGTCCGAGAGCGAAGCTCTTTTGCCTGACGCTCGCTCGCATCCTGTCGGCGCCACGTTGCTTTTTGCGGATATACCCGTCCAGCGTGTCGTCGCGCTCTGGTGCAATGCTAAGGTCCGTACAGACCTGTCCACGCAGCTTCAGAAATTCCTGCAGCAGCTCCGACATACTAGCCCCAGGGTGGTTGATAATGATGCTCTTTCCCGATTGAAGAAGGGAGGCTTCGGCCCTGGGTTTACTGTCGCAAAACTGAATCTCCCATCCTTCCTGCAAGTCGCCTTGGATATCACATTTCATAGGCCGGGGAGCTTGTCCGGCGGGAAAGAATTGATAGATCACCGCGAAACAATGATGCCCGGTGTGCACCAGCGCCCGGCAGAAATTATGACTATTTCCGGTCTTATCGCCCACGAGCGAGTAATCCAACAGACGGGTAAACCCCAGGGACTCGAATTCTCTGGTGCAGCGCTCCAGTTTGTCGGAATCAAGGAAGGGGAACTGTTCGGGAGTTGCGGGCGGGAGTGAGAATGCGGTCGGCATCCCGTTGATCGTGGAACGCTTCATGGTTGCCACGCCAAACAACTGCGCCAGTCTCCAAATCACCAGCGCGACGAAGATCACCGGCCACAGCCAGGGATACTTGGTCGTCCGATGTCTGCTCTGGGTGAGGCTCGGCAGGCGTCCAAAGTCGCTCTTCGACACTTCTTTCCAGCCATTTTGCTGCCACAACGTTTTGCTCTTAGCCAGCGGACCGCCAGCGAGCGTCAATTCCTTCGCGCCCACGCTGAGCAAATTGAATGCCGCAAGGTCCTTTGATGGGGGGAAACTCTGCTGGGTCAAATTGAACGTGTTCTGCCCAAGCTTGATCGGCAGCACCGCTTCCGCAACCTCGGATTTATTGCGTACCAGCATCCGGCGATGCCAGCCTGCATTCTTCAAATCTTCGGCTTCCTGGGAACGCTCCGCCGAGGAGTCGGCATCATCGAGGCTGCTCTGTGCCGAATTTGCGACTGCCGCTCCAGTGGCCGCTGCCCCGGTGGAGGCGGCAGGCAACGCAACAAACTTTCCGCCCTCCCAGCGTAGAGGCAGTCCCGCATCGCCGAGGCGAGCCCGGTTGCTTGCCGACGGCGTGAACTGCAACGCCCCGTCACGCAATGCCCAGGAACCGTAAACCCCGGTACCTTCCGGCAAATCGAAACGCTCCAAGGCACCCGACGAAAACAGGTGATACGCCACGGCACCCGGCTTGATCCGAAGTCCATCGGCTCCCGCGCTTAGCAGCAGAGCGATCGCCAAACCATAACGAGTGCCCGCCAGTTCATCCTGCACCACATTGGTGGCGCGGCCTTCGGAAGTAACATTCACCATCAGGAATGCTTCCTGATCGTTCCAGAAGACGGTGGTCGTGCCCAGGCGCTCGCCGATGCGGTAGGTCTTTGGCAGGAATGCGAAAGCGGCTACGAGCACAACCGCCGCCGCCAGAATCGCCAGTGTGACAACTGCCCTTCGCTGGGTCATCGCCGCCCTCGCGAGTGAAATTTACATCGCGTTCTATAGGCCTAAACAGATAATCCAGCATGATTCACGAAGAACCGGTGTTTGTCGAGTGAATTCCAAGACAATAAATGGGTGGGGCGCAGAAGCCCATTCAAACCATTTTTTGTATTGGGCGGCCTTTGATCTTGCTTGCTCCAAGTAGTTCACAACCCCGGAGCGCCAAGTTCAAACCACTACTCGTTAAAGGCGGCGTTTAGAAAGACCCCCAGAATTTGGTATTCCGAAGGAAAGACTATCAGTGCCACCAGGAAGAGCTTCGGGCCGAATGGAGTTAGATGTAGCACCAGCGCTCCGGCGGCCAGATGGAAGACAAACAGGAGCGAAAGCGTCATCCAACATCGTACGGTTCTCCAGTACGCGCGATGGTCGCGTATGAGCATTGCGAAGAGGCCGAGCGAAACCAGGAAAAGGGCCGCGTTAGCAAAAATTTCCTTCGTGGGCTTGTCAGAATGCGCCGCGTAGATCCCGGCCACGGCAATGCCTGCGACCGCGAGGCCGGCGCCAAGGTAAAGCAGGAAATCACGTACGCGTTGGTCTTGTGTATCCATACGGTTTCACTCCCGGCCCGCGTCGTGGCCTGCTTCCTGTTCGTACCGCGCTATGGCTTCTTTACCCGCAGATCACGTCCCGTCATCTCCACTGGCAGGGGCACGCCGAGAATTCCCAGCATCGTCGGCGAAATGTCCTGTAAGGAGCCATCGGGACGCAGAGTGTACTGCTCGGCCGCCTCGGCAACGTAGATGAACGGCACTGGGTTGGTGGTGTGCGCGGTGAATGGACCACCGGTCACCGGATCGATCATCTCTTCTGCGTTACCGTGGTCGGCGGTCACCAGCATGGCGCCGCCGCAGCGCTTCAGCGCCGCGTATATCTCCCACAGACAGGCGTCCACGGTCTCCACGGCCTTCACTGTGGGCTCGATTTTGCCCGAGTGACCGACCATGTCCGCGTTGGCAAAGTTCACCACCATCACATCGAAGGTATTGTCCTCGATGTGCTTCACCACCTGCCGTGCGACCTCGGGTGCGCTCATCTGCGGCATCAGGTCGTAGGTGGCAACCTTGGGAGACTGCACCAGCACGCGCTCTTCGCCGGGAAACGGCTTTTCCACGCCGCCATTGAAGAAAAACGTAACGTGGGCGTACTTCTCCGTCTCGGCCACACGCAGATTGCGCATCTTCTGCGCCGCCATGACGTTCGCCAGAATGTTGTGCAGGCGCTCCGGCGGAATCACTACCGGCAGTTTGAAGCGCTGGTCGTACTCGGTCATGCAGAGGTAGTGCAGATCCTTGGGCAGCTCCCGCGCTGGAATTTCGGCTTCCAATCTTTCGGCGTCCGGCAGGTCGCGACCTGCTTGGTCGGTGATGCCGCTCCGGCGCGTCAACACCTGCGTAATCTGCCGCGCGCGATCCGCCCGGAAGTTAAAGTTGATGATTACGTCTTCATCGCGAATCGTTCCCACCGGCTCGTTATTGGCATCCACGCACACGAATGGAATCACGAACTCGTCGTAGACGCCGCGGTTGTAGGATTGCTTCACCGCGCGCACCGGATCGGTAGTGGCTCCGCCCTCGGCCTTGCCGACCACCATGGCGTCGAACGCCTTGCGCTCGCGATCCCATTTCTTGTCACGGTCCATCGCGTAGTAGCGCCCGCTCACGCTGGCGACCTTGCCCAATCCGCATTCGCGCATCTTCTGCTGCAGTTTTTCCAGGTATCCCGCGCCGGAGTCGGGAGCCGTGTCGCGCCCGTCGAGGAAGGCATGGACGAAAGCCCGTTCCACGCCGTTCACCTTCGCCATCCGCAACAGCGCATGCAGATGATTTTCGTGCGAGTGTACGCCGCCATCGCTGAGCAGACCGATGAAGTGCAAGCGCCGCCCGTTGATCCGCGCCTGCCGCATCGCCTCCAGCAGCGCCGGATGCTTGAACAACTCACCGTTCTCGATCATCAGGTCGATGCGCGTAATGTCCATATACACCACGCGTCCGGCGCCTATGTTCAGGTGTCCTACTTCGCTATTGCCCATCTGTCCGTTCGGCAGTCCGACAAAGCGCCCGCTGGTGTGGATCAGCGTGTTGGGAAATTCGCGCAGCAGTCTGTCATACGCCGGCTTGCGCGCCAACGAGATGGCATTGGATTTCGAGGGCGGAGCATAACCCCACCCGTCCAGGATGATGAGCACCAGCGGTTTCGGTCGAGCCATGAGCTTTCGAAAATTCTCCGGGATCTGCGCGTTAGCGGCGCGCTACTTGGACTTCTCGTCCGTGGCTTTTGATTGGTCGCCGGCGGCATTGGACTTATTCGCCGCCGGTTTCTGGTTATCCACCTCTGACTGGAAGACAGCCAGCTTGTGTTCCAGTTCTTCGCTGTATACCGCCAACTTCAACTGCACCTGTTTTCCACCACTCTCGCTGGCTTCGCGAATGATGAGCGGCACTTTTTCCAGCAGCCGTTGTCCCGCATCTGAGCTGTAGAAATCGATTCCGGCCTGCACATCCGAGGCACTCAGATTCTTCTGGTAGGCCGCGACCAATGGCTCCGAGAGCGCATCAAAGCCGAACAGTTCCGTGCTATTGAAAACCTCGTCGAGTTTTTTCAGGGTCGCATCATCGGCGTCCGGATATTTCTTTTGGAACGAGGCGCGTGCCGCAGCTCTGATTTTGCCCTGCATGCCCTTCAGAGAAGCATCCACACTCTGCTGAATGCCCATCGCCGACATCAACTTCAAAACCTGGGCGCGTGACGGCGGCGTACTTTCCAGAGTGATGCCCTGTGCCAGTCCCATGCCGCACATCGTTGTGAATAACAGAACCAGCACTCCCAAGCGACGCATCATCCGCCTTCTCCTGAAGAAAACATTTCCTCTCCACGCCACACGCAGAGAGGAATCCCGCATTGATCGTGAAACTCCGAAAGCCCGGCTCTGCCAAAGGCATTCGGACAGTCACGAGTTAATCTTCGTCGCCTGCGGTCTCCAGCAGTTCGCCGCCGTAGTTGAGTGCGCCAAAGCCCAGGAAATTCGCGCCTGCACCCAGGTCTTCTTCAATCCGCAGCAATTGGTTGTACTTGGCGATGCGATCGGTGCGGCTGGCCGAACCGGTCTTGATCTGACCTACGCCGGTGGCCACGGCGAGGTCCGCAATGAAGGTGTCCTCGGTCTCGCCCGAGCGATGCGACATCACCGCCGTATAGCCGTTGCGGCGCGCCATCTCAATCGCTTCCAGGGTCTCGGTGATTGTGCCGATCTGGTTCACTTTGATCAGAATCGAGTTGGCCACGCCACTGTCAATGCCTCTCGCCAGGCGCGCCGTGTTGGTCACAAACAGATCGTCGCCCACCAACTGAATTTTGTCGCCCAGTTCATCGGTCAGAATCTTCCAGCCGTCCCAGTCGTCCTCGGCCAGTCCGTCTTCCAACGAAACGATGGGATACTGGCGCGCCCAGTCGGCGTAGAACTTCACCATCTCTTCCGAACTCCTCACCGACTTATCGCCCTTCTTGAAAACATACTTGCCGTTCTCAAAGAATTCGCTCGACGCCGGATCGAGGGCAATGGCAATGTCTCGGCCCGGCCTGTAACCGGCCTGGGTAATCGCCTCCAGAATCACTTCCACGGCTTCCTCGTTGGACTTCAGCGAAGGCGCAAATCCGCCTTCATCGCCCACCGACGTGCTGCAGCCACGCTTTTTCAACACACTCTTCAAGGCGTGGAAGGTTTCCACACCCCAGCGCAACGCTTCGGAGAACGAGGCCGCGCCGACGGGCATCGCCATGAATTCCTGAAAGTCCACATTCGAGTCCGCGTGGGCTCCGCCGTTGATGATGTTCATCATCGGCACCGGCAGAATCGAAGCGTTCACTCCGCCCAGGTAGCGGTAGAGCGGAACGTCATAGTGCACGGCCATGGCGCGAGCCGCCGCCATACTGACCGCCAGGATTGCGTTGGCACCCAGCTTTGCCTTGTTTTCGGTGCCGTCCAATTCGATCATCTCGGCATCCAGTTCGCTCTGCTGCGCGGCATCCAGGCCTTCCAGATGCGGGCCGATCACGGTGTTCACGTTATCCACGGCCTTCAGCACACCCTTGCCCAGGTATCGCGATGCATCGCCGTCGCGCAACTCCACCGCTTCGTGTTCGCCGGTGGAGGCGCCGCTCGGAACGATGGCGCGCCCGATGGCGCCGCTGCCCAGCGTAACTTCGGCTTCCACCGTCGGATTACCGCGTGAATCGAGAACTTCTCTCGCATGTACCAGATCAATCTCGGTCATAGATCCTCTTTATTGTCCTTAAGAATTTTCAGGGATAAGTGCGCGGGCACACCGGATGCTTTGTCCTCCGGCGGCGGTGAAGAATAGGCGAGATGGAGCGATATCGCCAAACTATGGAATTATATGCTAATCGCTGGCCATCCATGGTTTATGGCGCGACCACCTTTTGTGCGGTTTGCCATTTCGGCCTCTGCCTAGTGGATCTCGCTATTCTAGCTGCGGCCTTTACTGGCTTGGTACAGCCGCGTTGCGCTCACCCCGGGGCTGCTCTACGCTCTTCGCGTGGGTGCATCTTCGCCTGCCCAGGAGTTGCCAAAATGAACATCTTCCCCCGATTGCTTTGCCTGGCGACGCTGGCCACCGCGGCCTTCGCTCAGTCACCCTCCACGACGTTCGTCACCTCTGATCCTTCCCTCGCAGGCGAAAGCCCGGCGGCCACGGCACAACCGAACAACCCGCCGACGCAAGGGCAGACTCAGTCCGACGCGATGGCTACCGCCGGCAAACCGTTGCAACTGCGCTCGACTCCGGAGCGCCTCGCGCTGCCCACGGCCACCGTCCTGCGCCTCAAACTGAATCGCAGCATCTCCACGGCCAGCGCCCGGCCCGGCGAACAATTCGCCGCCACGCTCATCCGTCCGGTTGAGGTCGAAGGACGCACGATCATTCCCGCCGGAGCAATGGTGAATTGCGAGGTGAGACGCACTCACGGGGCGCACCGCTTCGCCAGCAAGCCTTCGCTTTCGGTCAAGGCTCTCAGCGTCCGTATGCCCAGCGGCGAGGAGCTCAGCTTCACCGCTTCCGTGGTCGACACCTCCAACCCCCACAATCTCGATGTCGATCAGGAAGGCAACGTCCGCGGCAACTCGGCTAACCCGATGGACAAGGTGGAAGTGGGCTCGCTGGCCGGGGCGGGTGCCATCGCTGGGGCAGTCATCGCCGGTCCGGAAGGATTCCTGATTGGCACCGCCAGCGGAGTCATTGTCGCCGCCGGACATATCCTCATCAAGCATCACGAACTGACTCTGCCCGCGGGAACCGAACTGATCTTCGAACTGGACGCTCCAGCCACGGCATCGCATCCCCTGATGGGCGGCATGCAATAGCTCATTATTCCGGCGCACAAAAATAGGCTGGTGCCTCCATTCGGGGAGCACCAGACCTTCGCCCCACCTGAGCACTTGCCTTGGCAATTCAGAACCGAAGCACTGGCCCCGCCGTTATGCGCAGGTTGTGATTCCATCCGTGATCGAAGTAGATCTCATCACCAGCTTCAAAGCGCGCTCCCAGCCAGCCCGCGAAGAACTCCATTCCACCTCCCGGATAAAACACGCCATCCGTGTTGCCACTGGGAATATTGTTGACCTGCGAGATAAAATTTGGAGTGCCGGAGAAGTTCACCAATCCGCCTTTGAACGTCAGAAAAACGTTAACCGGACCCGACGCCCCCCACTGGAACTTAGGACCAGCCAGAAAGTGAGCCATGCGCAGGTGGCTGGGTCCGGTGCTGAACGTGCTACTGTCGTTCACCTCGCGCCGAAAATCGTTTGCCCCTTCGAATTCAATCTGAGCGTACGAAGCAACGTCGAAACCGATTCGTCCGCCCAGACCGAAGAAGTTGGTGTCATTCACGTTGCGCAGGCGGGTGTAGTTAAGAAATGCGCCAACCTCGGCGTGGCCATAAGGTCCGCCGGAGCTGCCGTAGACGACCTGTGCAAAGGACACAGGCGCCAGCACAAGCAGCGCCAGGGCCAGTCCTGGAATTTTTCGTTTCATTCGGCTCTCTCCCGATCCAATCCTTCCCCCGCGCGCCGGAACGTCCGGCGAGCAAACCGCAAGCAGGAATGCTGACCGGTAAGATGGCCGCTGACCATCCGGGGTGGGCTGTCCAGCGTTTATCGCATCCTGCACATGTGCAGCCGAGACCGCGTAGTCCGCAATGCAGGCCGCTACTCGACTACTTTGGCCAAGGCTTCAAAAAATTCCGGGAAAGAGACGGCGACCGCTTCCGCGCCCTTGATCGTGGTTTCGCCTTCGGCCCGCAACGCAGCCACGGCAAACGCCATCGCGATGCGATGATCGTCGAAGCTCTCGACTTCGGCGCCGTGTAACTTCTGTCCGCCGGGAATCAACATGCCGTCCGGAAACTCCTCCACCTTGGCGCCCATGGCGCGCAGATTGCGAACCACGGCGTCGATGCGATCGCTCTCCTTGACCCGCAACTCAGCGGCATCGCGTATCTCTACGCCCTGCGCGCTGTAAGGAGCCACGGCGGCAATCGCCGGCAACTCGTCGATCAATGCCGCGCTCTGCGCGCCACGAATTACTCCGCCATGGAACACGCCGCCTTCGGCCTGCATCGTTCCAATCAACTCGCCGTACTGCTCTTCCACCTTCAGGAAGCTGATCTTCACGCCCATGCCCGAGAGCACATCCAGCACCACGGAGCGTGTTGGGTTCAGCAACACCGAGTCCACCACCAGCGACGAACCCGGAAACAGTACCGCCGCGCACAAAAAGAACGTAACCGACGAGAGGTCACCTGGCACGTATGCCTTGACGGCGTGCAAGTGCTGTCCTCCGCGGATACTCACGCGACTGCCGTCGCGAAGCATCTCTCCGCCGAAGGCCTTGATCGCCAACTCGGTGTGATCGCGGGTGCGCACCGGTTCGATCACCGTGGTCTCGCCTTCCGCGAACAGGCCCGCCAGCAGCACGCAACTCTTCACCTGGGCGCTGGCCACCGGAGGCTGATACTCCATGGCCTTCAGCTTCGCGCCATGAATCGTCAGCGGCGCACAACCGTCGTGCGAATCGATCCTTGCTCCCATCTTCTGCAGCGGATCGATGACGCGACGCATCGGACGCTTGCTGAGTGAGGCGTCGCCGGTCATCACGCTGGTAAAAGGTTGCGCCGCCAACACGCCGCTTAACATGCGCATGGTCGAGCCGCTGTTCCCGCAGTCCAGCTCCCGCGCCGGAGCCAATAATGCGCCACCAACTCCGTCCACCTCCACGTGGTTGCCGCTGCGCCGCACTCGTGCGCCCACGGCTTCCATGCAAGCCAACGTGCTCGCGCAATCCGCCGAGCTGGAAAAGTTTTCAAACTCCGATGTGCCTTCGGCAATTCCTGCCAGCATCCCGTACCGGTGTGAAACCGATTTGTCACCTGCGGTCCGCACACTGCCGCGGATCTGCTTGGCCGCACTAATTTTTACATCCATGGATCGGTCCTTGTCCTCGCTTGGCTGAGCTGATGGCAGCGCGCCGGGTTGTCCGCATTATTAAAATATAAATCCAGCTATGTCCTTGACAGAAGCCAACTCCCCATTAGCGGTCTTTCTCTAATTTTGCACTGCGAGATGGAAGCATTTCGCGTTGAGTGCAACCCGATTCCAGCTATTTGATTTGCGCAACTCAACATTCGCTCGTAAGGGGTGGGCGATGTCTATGTATTATCGTTTGGCCACAGCGTCCTTCTCGCTGCTCCTCGGCACCTTGCTCATCGCCGCCCCCACGGTGGCGCAGAACCGTCATGATCCGCAACCGAGCGCCTCCGGCCTCCCGGGTAATCCTTTCGATAATTCCGCAGCGGACGGATTCAGTTCAGGCCGGATTACCG
Organism: uncultured Acidobacteriaceae bacterium; assembly: GCA_964563875.1. Taxonomy (GTDB): domain Bacteria; phylum Acidobacteriota; class Terriglobia; order Terriglobales; family Acidobacteriaceae; genus TOLSYN. The sequence goes on along the minus strand of CAZLZA010000008.1, from coordinate 70,082 downwards.
GAACCGTGCGCACCTTCGACGGCCACGCCATCGGCAACGCGAAAATCGAGGCCCGCGACGTCGAGCGCGGAACCACCTATTTCACGGCGCTCTCGGATTCCCGCGGCTCCTTTGCACTGTACAACATTTCCCCCGGCACCTATGACGTCATGGTATCGGCGGGAACCGATGTGACTCATGAGCGAGTGCAGGTGGAGTCTGGCACGGCCAACTCCAATGTCGATATCCGCCTGGGAAACAAGCCCTCGGGACCAGGGATCGGTGAGACCGTTTCACTTTCGCAGTACAGCGTTCCCGCCAAGGCACGCGGGCTGTATGAAAAAGCCTTGCAGGCGATGCAGCACGGGAAAACCGACGACTCCCGCAACAAAGTGAACGCCGCCCTCGCCATCTGTCCCAAGTTCCCCGAAGCTCTAACCCTACGGGGAATGCTCGAGGGGGACGCGGGCAAACCAACGGAAGCCATCGCCGACTTCCAGCAGGCGATTCAGTACGACTCCACCTATGCCGCCGCCTACCTGGCGTTGGGCTCGATGTTCAACTCTACCGGACGCTTTGACGATGCACTTCTCATGCTCGGGCAAGCCGAGCGGCTTGCGGCCAGCGCCTGGCTGGTCTACTTCGAAATGGCCCGCGCCGACGTCGGCAAGGGAAAATTCGCCGAGGCGTTGCGCAATATCGACCGCTCCTCTGAACTTCAAGGCGGTGTGGCGAAAGAATCTCCGGAGCTGCATCTGGTCCGCGGCTATGCCTTGATCGGCCTCACCGAGATGCCGCAAGCCGCCCATGAGTTGGAGACGTTCTTAGCTCGCGAACCGCGTGGCGAACTCGCCGACCATGCCCGCATCATTCTCGATAAGCTGCGCGCAACCACCGTCACGGCAAGCCAATAACTCTACGGGTGTTGCCAGCGCCGCCTCAACCTTTTCGCTAGCGCCCGTTTCTCTCCAGGAACTCGCGCACCAATCGGCCCACCTCATCGGGTTGTTCCAGGGCGGCGTAGTGTCCGGCGCGGCCCACGATCTTCAGCTCCGCGCCGCGAATTCCGCGCGCCATCCGCTCCAACTCACTCACCGGAGAAGGGGCATCGGATTCTCCCCCCAGCACCAGCACCGGCACACCGATCTCCGCCAGGGTCAAGGTGCTGTCGGCGCGCAAGGCCATGCCGCGCTGCATGGCGGACATCCCTGCCGCGCCCGCCTGCAGCATGGTTCGCTTGGCGCTCTCCACCACGTCGAGCCGGGAGTTCAGCGTCTCCGGTGCCAGTAGCTTCGGCATCATCTGCTCAATGGCCCAGCCCGGCCCCTTCTGCAGAATCTCCTCGGCATTTTTCAGCCGCCCGGCGCGCCCGTCGTCGGTATCCACGATGGCCTTGGTATCCATCAGCACCAGCGCCTTCACCCGCTCGCGGCACCTCCGCCAGAACTCGAACAGGACGTATCCGCCCACCGAGCAGCCCACGAAGCTGGCGCGTCCAATCTTCAGTTCATCACAGAGGCGCAGCAGATCGTCGGCCAGCCTGGGCATCGTGGTTGCGCCTTCACCCACCCCGGAGCGCCCCAGTCCGCGCAGATCCGGCAGCACCAGCCGGAAGCGCGACTCCAGATGCCGCGCCATCGGCAGCCAGTAGCTGTGATCGGAAGGATAGGGAGGCAGCAAAACGACATCCGGCCCTTCGCCTCTGATTTCGTAAAACAGATCGACATCATCGCAGCGCAGCATCATGCGCACATTCTAACCGCACGGGTAAATTCGCGCCGGTGATATTACGACCCTTGCCCCGGTCGTCCTCTTGCGAGCTTCTCTGCACCCCCAGCTTCGAAAAAACCTGGTTTCCGCTCCCATGGTGGAATCGTCGCCAAAATGGCTTCCGGGGATACGACTCGTCCCCCGCCAAGTGCTGAATCGATGAGCCGCAGGCGGGAATCATGGTACATCTGGTATGTGAGCGCCTCTCCCCGACCCGGTTCCGTTGCTTCGACTCCATCGCCTACGCTCATCAGCGTCGAAGCCGAGTCGTACACACGGTATATTGCGCGCCAGCCGATTCTGAATCGTGAGCAGAATACTCACGGTTACGAACTGCTCTTCCGCTCCGGCCCGGAGGCCTTCTTCCACTCCGAGGACCCGGACGAAGCCACCTGCAATACCATCGACTTCTCTCTGCTGATTGGTTCGGCGACGCTAACCGGCGGCCATCCCGCCTATATCAATTGCACCCGCAACGTCCTGCTGCGCGACGTGATCACCTTGCTGCCCCGCGACCGCGTGGTGATTGAGATACTGGAGGATGTGATCGCCGATGAGAAGACGATTGCGGCCTGTGACCGTTTGCGCCGCGCCGGCTATGTCATCGCACTGGATGACTACGTTCCAAACCCCGACAGCATCCGTCTGCTACCCTTCGCGGACATGGTCAAAGTGGATTTTTTGACGACCGATGCCGCGCACCAGGCATCGATTGCCATCGATATGCGGCGCCGCGGCATTAAATTGCTGGCGGAAAAAGTGGAAAGCCGCGAGCAATTTCAGTATGCCTTGCACCTCGGCTATCACTACTTCCAGGGATATTTCTTCTGCAAACCACAAACCCTCACCCTGCAGGACATTCCCTGTTCCAAGGTCTCCTACATCCATGTGCTGAGCATTGCCAACCGTGACTCTTACAATGTGGAAGAGCTGGAGCGGGCCATCCTGCGCGAACCGTCTCTCTGCTATCGGCTGCTGCGCTATCTGAACTCCGCAGCGTTTGGCTTGTTTCCCATACGGTCGATCCGGCACGCGCTGACGCTGTTGGGCCAGCGCGAGATCCAGAAGTGGGTTTCGATCGTGGTGGCAATTTCAATCGCCGGCGACCACCCCGGTGAATTGATCTCCAGCACACTCACTCGGGCGCGAAGCTGTGAGGCTCTGGCTATGATCTCCGGAGAAGACTCGTGCGGAGCCTTTATGGTCGGGCTCATGTCGCTGATGGATGCGATCCTCGACTGCTCGATGAAGGTTGTAATTTCCCAACTGCCGCTCTCAGTCGAATGCAAGAAGGCGCTGCACGGAGGAGATAACGCTCTCGGCAAAATGCTGCGCCTGGCCGTCTGCTGCGAGCGTGGCGCGTGGCAGGAGATATCCGGCATCGCCGCAGAGTGCGGCCTTCCTGAGGATACGATCTGGGATATTTACCGCGAAGCCCGCCAGTGGAGCAGCGGGATACTGCGGGAAAACAACCTGACACAGTAGGAGAACTATTCGTCCGGCTGGCGCTTTGCCCGCGGCTCTTTGCCGGGAAGCGCCGTTGGATTTTCCTGGGTACGCTCGCGGAATCGCGCGCTCATCCCACTGGCCAGCGATACCGCCGACTCGCCAAAGCGATCGCGCAAGGCGTCCACGGCATTCATCGCCTGCTTCAAGCGCGTCTCCTGTGCACTGGCCAGCAGCTCCATCTGTCCGCTGCCGGATTCCAAGGCGCTGGCCTGCACGCCGATGAGACGCACGGCGCGTCCCTTTTCCCAGTTGACGCGGAACAACTCGCGCACGATCTCCAGAACTTCCGCGTCCAGTTGGGTGGCGCGCTCCAGGGTGTGCCCGCGCGTGTAGGTGGTGAAATCCGAGTAGCGCAATTTGATCTGCACTTTGCGGGCGTGCAGTTGATGTTCGCGCAAACGGCGGCACACCATCTCGGTGAGCCGCGCCAGCATGGACTCCAAGACCGCCGGGTTGCATTCATCGCGATTGAAAGTGTGCTCATGGCTGATGGACTTGGGCTCATCGTTGGAGCCGACATCCTGGTCGTACCATCCACCGGCGTCGTGCCCCCGCGCCTTTTCTATCAGGGCCGCAAGGCCGTCTCCGATCCTTCTGCCCAGCGCCGCTTCGGTGAGGCTTGCCAGATCGCCGATGGTGCGGACACCGCATTCGCGCAAGCGTTCCTCGGTGACCTTGCCCACGCCCGGCAGTCGCCGCACATCGAGCGGAGCGAGGAAGCGCTCTTCGAGGCCCGGAAGGATGTACAGCACGCCGTTGGGCTTGGCCTGATCGCTGGCGACCTTGGCGACCACGCGCGCCGTACTGATGCCGACCGAGCAGTTCAGCCGGGTCTCGCGCTGCATGGTTTGGTGCAGTGAATCCGCGGACTTCATGGCGGGGCCGTGCAGCCGCTCGGTGCCGGTCATATCGAGATAAGCTTCGTCGATGGAGGCCATTTCCACCACCGGAGTAAATTGCAGCAGCACCCGCCGCACCGCAGCTGAGGCTTCGCGATAACGCTCGGGATGGCCTTCCAGGAACACTGCTTGCGGACAGAGCCGGGCGGCTTCACGCAGCGGCATGGCCGAATGCACGCCAAACTTGCGCGCCGCGTAGGAGGCGGCCGCGACCACGCCACGCTGGTCGGCACGACCGCCTACGACCACGGGCTTGCCTTTCAACGAAGGATCGTAAAGCTCCTCCACCGAGACAAAAAACGCGTCCATATCGACATGGAAGTAGGTGCGCAGCATAAACCGGCTGTCACCGATTGTAGACGAGAGCGGAGCATACGATTAACCAAATTGACAATCGTTTGCGGAGGGATTTTACTGATGGAGCAATCGTTGCGAGAGGAGACGAACCATTGACCTAACCGTTAATACCGTGGCGTGATCCATTGCCGGAACTGCCAATCGTTGGAGCGCCCAGGGCCAGTTCCGTAGAAGGTGTCCCGAGCACAGAGAGAATCGCTCGCCAGTTGAAACTTGAAGCCGCGCGGGAGATTCAGGAGTAAGGGGATGATCCTTCGGTGACACCCAGGATGACACCCGAAAAATTCTGGAAGGCGCAAAAGGAGCGGCACGAGGCCGCTCCCTTTGTATCCGTTACTGATGACGCCTACTTCGGCATGTAGCTGGACAGCACCTTCATGTAGTTGGCACGCTGGTAAGCCTTGGGATTGGGGACGTTCTGCTGGCTCATGCTGCCCTGCATCTGCTGGACACTTTCGTACTCATGCTTTTCCAGCCAGGCTTCGAGTTGATTGCGCAACGGGCGCAGGTAGCCAATGCCGTTCTGCAACAAAGCCGAGGTGAGCATGGTTACCCGAGCGCCGGACATCATCGACTTGATAACGTCCTCCGCCGTGTGGACGCCGCCGGTGATGGCGATGTCGGCTTGGATGTGGCCGTAGAGGATGGCGGCCCAATGCAGACGGAGTAACAGTTCGCTGCTGTTGGAGAGGGTGAGCGAGGGCTTGACCTCAAGCGCATCCAGATCGAAGTCCGGCTGGTAGAAGCGATTGAAGATCACGATGGCGTTGGCGCCGGCGGCTTCCAGACGCTGCGCCATGTTGGCGATGGAGCTGAAGTAGGGACCGACTTTTACCGCAACCGGAATGGAGACGGTATTCCGGATTTCCGTTACCAGGTCGAGATAGAGCTTCTCAATTTCATCTGCGCTGGAGGAGGGATCAGCGGGAACGAAATAGACGTTGAGTTCGATGGCATCGGCGCCAGCCTGCTGCATATCGCGAGCGTAGCTGACCCAACCTCCGCGAGAGACGCCGTTGAGCGAAGCGATCACCGGAATGGAGACTGCCTGTTTAGCCTGGCGGATGTGTTCGAGGTAGCCGTCAGGCCCGATGTTGTAAGAGGAAAGATCGGGAAAGATAGTGGTGCTTTCGGCGCTGAGATCTGAGCCGTCCCAGAGGAAGCGGTCGAGTTCACTGGACTCGATGTTGATCTGCTCCTCGAAGAGCGAATGGAGGACGATGGCGGCGGCGCCCGCATCCTCCATCTGGCGTAGGTTCATGATCTCCTTGCACAGGGGCGAGGCGGAAACCACGAGCGGGTTGCGGAGCTTAAGTCCGAGATATTGTGTAGAGAGATCGATCATTACTTTCCTCCCTTTTCGGCAGTGGCCTTGGCGGCTTCGGCGGCGGCAGCGGACTGCTGCGCCCGCGCTGCATAACCCTTCCAGCGGTCGGCGACATCCTGCTGAGCGAGGCCGAGCAGCTCTTTGGCGGACTCGGGATCGTGCTGGCGCAGCATGGTGTAGCGGGTCTCATTGTAGATGTACTGCTCCAGCGGAATGCTGGGAGCCGCACTGTCGAGAACAAAGTTCGGCTTACCGGGCTCGGCATCGGGATTGAAGCGGAAGAGCGGCCAATGTCCACTCTGCACCGCAAGCTTCTGCTGATCGAGGCCGTGCACCAGATCGTAGCCGTGGGCGACGCACTGGCTATAGGCGAGGATGAGCGAGGGCCCGTCGTAGGCTTCCGCCTCATTGAATGCCTTGAGGGTCTGGGCGTCACTGGAGCCCATGGCGACGCGGGCGACATACGCCGGGTAGCTCATGGTAATCAGTGCAAGATCCTTCTTGGGACGCGACTTACCTCCGGCGGCGAACTTGGCGACCGCACCGCGGGGGGTTGATTTCGACATCTGGCCGCCGGTGTTGGAGTAGACCTCAGTATCGAGGACCAGGACGTTGACGTTGCGGCCGGAAGCCATGATGTGATCGAGGCCGCCATAACCGATGTCATAGGCCCAGCCATCGCCACCGACGATCCAGACCGCCTTGTCCACCAGCATGTCAGCTACGTCCAGCAGAGCGCGGGCATCCGGTAGATCGATACTGGTCAATATCGGTTTCAGTTGAGCAACGCGCTCGCGCTGCGCGGCAATTGCGGTCTCGCCCTTTTGCGACGCGCCGAGGATGGCTTTGACCAGTTCTTCCGGCAGCTTTGCCGCCAGGCGGACCAGCAACTCACGGGCGTAATCGCGGTTTTTGTCGATGGAGAGACGCATACCCAGGCCGAATTCAGCATTGTCTTCAAAGAGCGAATTGGACCAGGCGATGCCGCGGCCATCCTTGTTGAAGGTGTAAGGCGTGGTGGGCAGATTGCCGCCGTAGATCGAAGAGCAACCGGTAGCGTTGGCGATGACCGTGCGGTCTCCGTAAAGCTGTGAGAGCAGTTTGATGTACGGGGTTTCACCGCATCCGCCGCAGGCTCCGGAGAACTCGAAGAGCGGCTGGAGCAATTGCACGTCCTTGACCTGGGTGAGCGAAAGCTGCTCACGCGGGGTCTCCGGCAGGGAAAGGAAGAATTCCCAGTTGTGCGCTTCGCGCTCGCGAATCGGCGGCTGCGGAACCATGTTGATGGCCCGGTGCTTGGCTTCGCTCTTGGACCTTGACGGGCAGGCTTCGATACAGAGACCGCAACCGGTGCAGTCTTCCGGCGCAATCTGAAGGGTGTACTTCAAGTCGGCGAAGTCCTTCCACTTGGGTTCGGCGGACTTGAAGGATTCAGGGGCTCCGGCGAGCAGCTCGCCGGGATACACCTTGGCGCGAATGACGGCATGGGGACAGACCATCACGCACTTGCCGCACTGAATGCAGAGCGATTCATCCCACACCGGGATTTCCAGAGCGATGTTGCGTTTCTCCCACTGCGCGGTACCGGTGGGATAGGTTCCGTCGGCAGGCATGCTGCTGACCGGAAGATCGTCTCCAGTGCCGAAGATCATGGGCGCCAGAACATTCTGCACGAACTCGGGAGCCTGGACCGGGACCGGCGGACGAAGTTCAAAGACGCTGGATGCCTGGGCAGGAACCTCGACCTGATAGAGATTGGCGAGACTGCCATCGACGGCGGCGAAGTTCTTCTGAACCACGGCCTCGCCACGCTTGCCGTAGGTCTTTTTGATCGCTCTCTTGATGGCCTCGATCGCTTCCTCGCGAGGAAGCACGCCGCTGATGGCGAAGAAGCAGGTCTGCATGATGGTGTTGATGCGCTGCCCCATGCCGGTTTCCTTGGCAACGCTGTAAGCATCAATCACGTAAAACTGCAGCTTCTTGCTGATGATCTGCTGCTGCACGGGCCGGGGCAGCTGATCCCAGACCTGATCCTTGCCGAACTGGCTGTTGAGGAGGAAAACTGCGCCTTCCTCGGCATGCTTCAGCATGTCCACGCGCTCCAGGAAACTGAACTGGTGGCAGGCCACGAAGTTAGCGCGCGAAATCAGATAGCTGGAGCGGATGGGGCGGGGACCGAAGCGCAGGTGCGAGGTGGTGATGGAGCCGGATTTCTTCGAGTCATAGACGAAGTATCCCTGGGCGTAGTTCTCCGTATCCTCACCGATGATCTTGATGGAATTCTTGTTCGCGCCCACGGTGCCGTCGGCGCCAAGTCCGTAGAAGAGAGCGCGGACGGTGCCGTTATCCTCAGTGGAGAACTTGGGGTCGAAGGAGAGCGAGTTGTGGGTGACATCGTCATGAATGCCGACGGTGTAGTGATTGCGGGGCACGAGTTCGGCGAGATCGTCGAAGACGGCCTTGACCATCGCGGGGGTGAACTCCTTGGAGGAGAGACCGTAGCGGCCACCGACGAGGCGGGGCATGGAGGCGATTTTGCCGGCGGCGAAGCTCTCGGCAATGGCGGTCAGGATCTCCTGATAGAGCGGCTCTCCGAGGGAACCGGGTTCCTTGGTGCGATCCAGCACGGCGATGCTGCGAACCGTCGCGGGAAGCGCCGCCAGGAAATGCTCGGTGGAGAAGGGACGGAACAGGCGAATCTTGAGGACGCCGATCTTTTGACCATTGGAGACGAGACGGTTGACGGTCTCCTCTGCAACATCGCAGCCGGAGCCCATGAGAATGATGACGCGATCGGCATCCGGGGCGCCAACGTATTCGTAGAGCTTGTACTGGCGGCCGACGAGCTGGGCGAAACGGTCCATCGCATTCTGCAGAATGGTGGGCACGGCGAGGTAGTAGGGATTGACGGTCTCGCGGGCCTGGAAGTAGACATCGGGATTCTGCGAGGTGCCGCGCAGCACCGGACGGTCAGGCGAGAGCGAGCGCGAGCGGTGCTGACGAATGAAGGACTCGGGCAGCATGGCGCGCATATCGTCGAGGGTGAGTTGCTCAACTTTGGAGACTTCATGCGAGGTGCGGAAGCCGTCAAAGAAATGCACGAAAGGAATGCGCGATTCGAGGGTTGCGGCCTGCGCGATGAGGGCGGTGTCCATGACCTCCTGGACATTGTTGGAGGCCAGCAGCGCCCAGCCGGTCTGGCGGACAGCCATGACATCCTGATGATCGCCAAAGATGGACAAGCCTTGGGCGGCGATGGAGCGTGCCGCCACATGGATGACACACGGCGTAAGCTCGCCGGCAATCTTGTACATGTTGGGGATCATGAGCAGCAAGCCCTGCGACGAGGTGAATGTGGTCGCCAGGCTGCCGCCTTGCAGAGCTCCATGGAGGGCCGCCACGGCACCGCCTTCGCTCTGCATTTCCATTACGTGTGGCACCGAGCCCCAGATGTTGGGCTTGCCGTCGGAGGACCACTGGTCACTAAACTCGCCCATGGGGGACGACGGGGTGATGGGGTAGATAGCTATGACTTCGTTGGTTTTGTGAGCGACGTAGGCTGCGGCTTCATTGCCGTCAACGGTCACTTTGTTCCGATTCATGAATCGGGTCCTCCAGAGGATGAAAACAAGAGATGCACACACGAAGCGCTTCCGACGGTACTCCGCCAAATGGGCCGACAATCCTTGATGCAATGGATCATTGCACTACGAAGGACACAAAATGGCTGTGACCTAACTCACAAGCAGTGATGGAATACCCGGAAAACCAGACGGAAGCTGAAATTCTCGTGGATTGACTAGGTTGGGGTCCAGCCCACCTTTTTGTCAAGTGGTTTACCGCCGAAATGCACAACTCCCGGCAGAATGCGCTCATCGGAACTTCGGGCGATGGAATAATTCCTTTCGCCGAGGCTGGGCCGGAGATGAAGTTCCGGCTCACTTTACCCACGATACCTACGTCATTAGGAGGACTACGATGAAGAAGCTTCTAGGGCTACTGTTGGTGTTGATGCCGGTGCTGGCACTTGCGCAGAGCGGGATCGACGGCACCTGGCGGATCGACCTGAGCAAAACGCAGTTGGACTCGAAACCGCGGGTCTATGAGTTGAAGGACGGCATGTATAGCTGCTCCTGCGATCCGAATGTCAAGATCAAGGCCGACGGACAGGAACACAAAGTGACCGGCTCGCCCTACGCCGACACCGAGAGCGCAACCGTGGTGAACGACAACACGGTCGTAGTCGCGGGAAAGAGAGATGGCAAACCTGCGTTCCAGGACACGATAACTGTTGCGCCCGACGGCAAAACCATGGCCACCAAATTCGAATTCCATCCCAGCGTGAACGATCAGGTGGTGACGTATAACTCTAAATTTGTGCGGGTTGGAGAACCAGAGATGGGAGCCCATGCGCTCTCTGGCTCCTGGGTGCGGGACAAGATCGAATCGGCATCCGACAACGGGCTGACCTTTACCTATGCCATGACTGGCGACGGGGTGAACTTCAAGCAGAGCGACGGGGAATCCTACAGCGCCAAGTTCGACGGAAAAGATTATCCCTACAATGGCGATCCCACGGTAAGCACGGTTTCGCTGAAGAAGATCGACAGCCACACCTTTGAAGAAATCGACAAGAAGGATGGCAAAGTGGTTGGGATGGCGCGAATTTCGCTTTCCCCAGACGGCAAGTCACTCACCCTGGTGAGCCAGGATATGCGGCAGGGTGTCACCGACACCTTTGTTGCCGACAAACAGGAAAAACAAGAGGCGGAGAAGTAGCGACAGGAAGGTCTACGGTGCCGCAAAGGCACCGTAGAACACGCTCACTTGGCGGAATGGAACTCGGGCAGGCCGATGGTAATGTGGGCATCGAGATCGCGCTGCAAGGCAGGCGTGGGAGTGACGGAATAGACGAGAATGAGCCAAGGACCGCTGGAGGTGGCGGCAACGCGCAGGCCCAAGCGGCGGGAAAGCTTCTCGCCAGGGAGTTGGTAGGGGAGAGTGCCATCGAGGTTGAAGGTGAGACTGCCTTCGGCGCGGCGCTGGAGACTGGCGCGCCTGAGCAGAGGCACCCCCAGGGAGCGGACCAGCACGGTGGCAAAATCCGCGGTGGCGGCGCGGTCATCCAGGGTTGTGGGCGGCACCATATCCGGGACGCATCCCTGAGGCATGGCAACGATGGCGAGCGCGGGATGCACATCCGTGATCATCTCCGTCGCCGGATCGGCGGCGGTGAAGAGCACTCGCGAGCAAGCGCGGAAGAGGGCGCGGCGGCGGTCACTGACTCCGGGGTCGTCGAGGGGATCGCGCATCAGCTCCGTCACCCGGTCGGCTTGATCGCTGGGCAGCGCCTGCCAGCCCCGGGGCAGCACGGCACGCACTCCGAGAGCGGCATCGGCAAAGGTGCCGCGGGAGAACTCGCCGAGCGGGACAGACTTGCCGGGTGAGGCCCGGAGAGTTGCTTCGACCAAGCCGGTAGGAAGGGCCGGGCCGTAGTACAGACGGGCCGGCTCCGGAGCAGGCTGCGCGGCGTTAGTGATCACGTCTGGGGTGATGGTGTCGGGGGAGCTGGCGGAAGCAGACCCGGTACACGTAGACTGGTCCCGCTTCAGGAATTCAAGGTGCTCCAAGGCAGCTCTGAGAGAGGCAGCGAGATCGTCGGCGTGCGAAAAAATGGCCATTTGCAGGACGTAGCCTCGCTGGGCAAGAAAATAACTGCTCTCATTGCCAGGGCCCGGAGCATCGTTGAAAATATTGAGCCGGTAGAACTTGTGGTCATCGACGGAAAGCCCGTGGGGCCCGTTGGTGGGGAAACCTGCATCGCGCGCCATCCGAACCCTGGCCTTGGCGGCCAGGTGCGCGGGATTTTCCGAGCCGTCCGCGAAGGCGGAGATGAAAAGATCGGCGTAGCGGTCGAGCCGCCAGAGGCGCAGGGCGAGCAGCATATGACGGCGATTCGATTCCACGGGAAGAAAGAGCGGCTCGGACTTGAGTTCCGGGGGCAGGGTGAGGCGAAAACCGAAATAGGGATTGCAGTAGGAGGATCGCGCCAGCCACGCTACCTCGGGGTAGGGCTGGGCCGATGCGACGGAGCAGAAAAGGCCGAGGCAGATGAGAAGGAGAACAATGTGCTCGGCCGGGCTTGGCAGGTGGAGCGATCGGGGCGCGATTCGAGTACAATCGAATTTTCCGGGAAATCTTAGCATCCGGCTTAATCCAGCTTCTTGGGACCTGCCTTGATCAATCAGTTTGCGGCTATGATCGCGCTTGTACCACGGCCAAGCCCGGTGGTGCAATTTTTGCAGAAGCAGACCAACCCTGCTTTCAAGGGACTGTATCACGCCAACGGTTTCGACATGGCGCTGCTGATCCCCTACTTCATCGTGCTGGTGATTCTGGCCTCGTATGGCTTCCATCGCTATCAACTGGTTTGGATGTACTACAAGCATCGTAAGAACAAGACGACCAGCCCAAAATCCTTATTCCCCCAACTGCCCCGAGTCACCATCCAGTTGCCCATCTTCAACGAGCAATTTGTGGTGGACCGGCTAGTGGAGTCGATCTGCAATCTGGAGTACCCGCGGGATCTGCTGGATATTCAGTTGCTCGATGACTCGACCGACGAGACGGTGGCGGTGGCGGCAGAAGTGGTGGCTCGCTACCGGGCACTGGGACACGACATTGTGCACATCCATCGCAGCGACCGTACGGGCTTCAAGGCGGGCGCGCTGGAACATGGACTGCAGAGCGCCAAGGGCGAGTTCGTGGCCATCTTTGACGCCGACTTCACGCCACCAACCGACTGGATCATGCGGGTGATCCATCACTTCGCCGAGCCCAACATCGGCATGGTGCAGACGCGCTGGACTCACATCAACCGGCACTACTCGTTCCTGACCGAAGTGGAAGCGATTCTGCTGGACGGGCACTTTGTGCTGGAGCATGGCGGGCGTTCGCGCGCGGGAGTTTTCTTCAACTTCAACGGCACGGCGGGAATGTGGCGCATCCGGGCGATTGAGGAAGCGGGCGGCTGGCAACACGATACCTTGACCGAAGATACGGATCTGAGCTATCGCTGCCAGTTGAAGGGCTGGAAATTTCTCTACCTGCAGGACGTGGAGTGTCCGGCGGAGTTGCCGATCGAGATGACCGCCTTCAAGACGCAGCAGGTGCGCTGGGCGAAGGGTTTGATTCAGTGCTCGATCAAGGACCTGCCGAAGGTGATGAAAGCCGATGTGAGCCGGCGGGAAAAGATCGAGGCGTGGTATCACCTGACGGCGAATCTGAGTTACCCGCTGATGATCATGCTCTCGGTGCTGCTGCTGCCGGCGATGGTGATTCGCTTCTACCAGGGCTGGTTCCAGATGATGTACATCGACGTGCCGCTGTTTCTGGCCTCGACATTTTCGATTTCGAGCTTTTACCTGGTCTCGCAGAAAGAATTGTTTCCCACGCGATGGTGGCGAACTTTCTTCTACTTACCTTTCCTGATGGCCCTGGGAATCGGTTTGACGATTACCAATTCCAAGGGTGTGATCGAGGCGCTGCTGGGGAAACAATCGGCGTTTGCGCGCACTCCGAAATACAGCGTGCAGGGCAAGGGGCAGACGAATGCCGCGGCGCTGGCGGCGAGAAAATATCGCAAGCGCCTGGGAGCGATTCCATGGATCGAACTGGCCGTGGGTTGCTACTTTGCGATGACAGTGTGGTACGCCATTGCAAATGAAAACTACATCACGGTTCCCTTCCTGATTCTGTTTGTGTACGGATACTGGTACACCGGATTGATGTCGCTGCTGCAAGGACGCTTTGACCTGTTAGGACGCGGCTCTGGCAGCAATGCGGAAGAACACGTCAAGCCGTTTCCGGTTGGGGTTTAACCACCAGGTAAGAAGAGCAATCGGAGCTCAACGCGCAACTCCAGCGCCGGCAGGTTTATACTCGGCTGTCATGAAGCTTCGCACGCTACCGGCAGTAGTTCTCCTCCTCTGCGCAACCGCACTCTTCAGCTCTGTACTCACGACGCGACTGTGGGCGCTCGACCGTCAACCGGGCGCGGACTATCGCGTGCGGCGGGTGGCATTATCCAAGAAGCTGAATGGCGGAGTGGCCGTGCTGTTTGCGGCGACGGAGGCGGAAGGCCCCAACGCCATCTACGGATTCCGGCAAGACAATGATTTTTTCTACCTGACGGGCTGGGCTGAGCCTGGTGCCGCAGTGATCATTGCGCCTGCGGTGGAAGCCACGGGCGACACTCCGGCGCGCGCGTACACGGAGGTTCTGTTCCTCCCGGCGCATAACCTGACGCAGGAGAAATGGACCGGACCAAAGCTCGGCGCGGACGACCCGAAAGCCGCTGAGATCACCGGCTTCGACCGGGTGGCGAACTTGGAGCAGATGCACGATCTGCTGCTGCAAATCGTGCCGCAACCGCGGGCAGTGATTTACTCGGCGATGGCCGAAGCACCGGAGACAACGCCCTCGACCGCCCCCTTGGAATGGCTGAAGCGCAGCAATGCGTTTCCGAATTACGTCTCCTATGTGGGAGTTGAGGACAAGATTGCGGAGCTGCGCAAGCACAAAGATGCCGGGGAGATCGAACGGATTCGCCACGCGACCGAGGCTTCGATGGCGGGGCACCGGGCGGCGATGCAGGCGATGCGTCCGGGGCTGTACGAGTACCAGATTGCGGCGCTGATGCAGTACAAGTACATGGACGGGGGCTGCGAGCGTCCGGCATATGCGCCGATTGTAGGCTCGGGATTTTACTCGACGGTGCTGCATTACTCGGAAGACTCGAACCAGATCCACGATGGCGACGTGGTGGTAATGGACGTGGCGGGCGAGTACGCCATGTATGCCAGCGACATCACGCGAACCCTGCCGGCCAACGGACACTTCACGCCGCGGCAACGCGAGATTTACAATGTGGTGCTGGGCGCGCAACGAGCGGCGATGCAGGCGGCGGTGGCGGGCAAAAGCACGTTGGGCAAAACCGAACCGAATTCGCTCTACCAAATTGCTTACGACTACATCAATACCCATGGCAAGGATCTGCACGGCGAAGCGCTGGGCAAATACTTCATTCATGGGCTGGGACATCGCGTGGGACTGGAAGTGCACGACGTGGGCTCAGGCCCGCTGGATAAAGGCGACGTGTTCACGGTGGAACCGGGAATATATATTCCCGAGGAAAAAATCGGGGTACGGATTGAAGACATTGTGATGCTGGATGAAAGCGGTAAGCTGGTGAATCTGACCGCCGAACTGCCGCACACGGCGGAAGAAGTGGAAGCGGCGATGCACAGATAAGCGATCGAAAAGGTAGGCTCGTGCGGGCACTACTCTGGTATGCTAGAACCTTGTGAACATCAAAGTTCTTTTTGCGATTCTGGTGGTGTCGTCAGCAGCTCTCATCGGAGTGGCAATTGCAGTGTTTGTTCGCGTCCGGTGGCATTTAAAGTCGCGGCGGACACAGGCACGGCATCTGGCGGAAGCAGCGCGGGAGAGCGGCCGGGATGCTTAATTGCCGCAAGCGATGATCCGCGACGGATGGCACGGCGATCCGGAGAACCGAAGTTCCGCGCCACACTGATTTCGACAGGGCGGCATCTCACTCGTACTCTCATTGCGGGCCACTTGGCCCCGGAAAAAAGGTCTATGAGCACCATCGGTTCCGAAGCGATAGAAATCAAGATTGCACACAGTCCGGATTCGGACGACGCGTTCATGTTCTACGGTCTGGCGACCAACAAGGTTCGCGTTCCGGGTCTCAAGTTCACCCATGTCCTTTGCGACATTGAGACGCTGAACCACCGGGCGATTAGCGAAGCCTACTTTGACGTGACCGCGATCTCCTTCCACGCGTATCCGTACCTGCAGGACCGCTATGCGCTGATGCCGAGCGGCGGCAGTGTAGGCGATGGTTACGGCCCGATGATCGTCGCGGCCAAGACCTTTTCGCTTGACGAAGTGAAGAAGCTGAAGATCGCCATCCCTGGTACGCTAACCACGGCGGTGCTGGCGCTCAAGCTATTTGCGCCCGAGATTCAGACCGAAGTGGTGCCCTTCGATAAGATCATTCCCGCCATCCTGGAAGGCAAGTACGATGCCGGGCTGATCATCCACGAAGGCCAGCTTACGTACGACAAGTGCGGGTTGCGCCGCATTCTGGACCTAGGCAAGTGGTGGCGCGAGTTAACCGGATTGCCGCTGCCTCTGGGAGCCAATGCAATCCGCAAGGATCTGGGTGCGGAGACCATCGCCAAGGTTTGCAAAGCATTGCGCGACAGCATTCAGCACGCGCTCGACAACCGCGAGCAGGCACTGGCATACGCCATGCAGTTTGCCCGCGATCTGGACACGAGAGATGCCGACAAATTCGTTGGCATGTATGTGAACGAGCGCACCCTGGACTACGGCGACGATGGTCGCGCGGCGGTGGCCAAGCTGCTCAACATGGGCCACGAAAAAGGCATAATTCCGCAGGCAATCAAGTTGGAGTGGGTGAGCGAAACGGCATCCGCAAACAAGGTGTAGCAGTAGAGATAGTGTGGGGACAGATATACCGGTCGAGGCTCCGCATCGTGCGGGGCCTCTGCTTTTGCGCGCTACTTTAATTGTCAATCGGCTGGCAACCGGATGGGGCTGCTCCGCTAAACTGGGTTCGTATGCTCCAGGACGAAGGATTCCAAGTGGGACTTAATACGACGCTTGATACGAAGCACCAGACGAGGCGCCAGACGTTGATGATCGACGCCGACGACACGTTGTGGGAAAACAATATTTACTTTGAGCGCGCGATTGCAAACTTTATCTCATTTCTGAATCACAGCCACTTCACCGCCGCGCAGGTACGGCACAAGCTGAACGAGGTGGAGCACGAAAACATTGCGAAGCTGGGATATGGACTGCACAGCTTCGCGGCCGCGCTGGTGGCTACCTTCGAGCGGCTCTCGGTGGAGCCGCTGACCCCGGCGTTGCATGAGACCATTCACGGCTTCGCCAAGGTCATTGCCGAGCAGCCGATTGAGCTGCTGAAACACGTCTCGCCTACGCTCGACGAGCTACGCCAGCGGCATCGGCTGCTGCTGGTGACCAAAGGCAACGTGCGGGAGCAGACGGCCAAGGTGGAGCGCTCCGGGCTGAAGCCGTACTTTGAGGCCGTGGAAGTGGTCGCCGAGAAGAACGCGGAGAGCTATCACGCCATCGTCGAAAAGTACGGGCTGGAGCGGAGCACAACCTGGATGGTAGGCAACAGTCCGAAATCCGACATCAATCCGGCCATCGCCGCCGGACTGAACGCGGTGTTCATTCCACACTCCGAGACCTGGATTCTGGAGCACGCCGAGCTTTGCACGGCGCCGGAGCCGCAGAAACTGCTGACGCTGGAGCGGTTCGGACTGCTGAGCGAAGTATTCTGAAAGTACAGACAACCCCAGCAGAAATGCAGAGTATTCTTTCTTGAAAACTTTCTTGCCGAAGCGGGTTCATACTCGCAAGCGGGATGAACTTTGCTGTGCCGGAGGTGGGAATGCCTCGGAAGAAGCTGATGCTGGCGGCGCTGGCGCTGCTGTTGGTCCTGCCCTCCTCTTCCCTGTTTGCCCGGAAACATAACAATAAGCAAGTGGCGGCTCCGGCCGTGCCGCAGATGGATGAGCGCGAGCGGGCGATTCATGCGCTGAACCGGCTTACGTTTGGGCCGCGTCCGGGAGATGTGGACCGGGTGCTGGCCGTGGGCGTGGACCGGTGGATCGATCAGCAGCTCGCGCCGGAAAGGATCGACGACCGGGTGCTGGAGGCGCGGCTGGCGCCGTATCGCACGCTGCGGATGTCGGCGACGGAGATGGTAGAGAACTTTCCTCCTCCGCAGGTGCTGAAGGCGGTCGCGGAGGGAAAGCTACCGATGCCGCGCGATCCGCAACTCAAGGCGGTGTATGCGGCGGGGATCGCGCGGCTGAACGACCGGCAGGCGACGAAGAACGCGCAATCTGCAGACCAAGCCGCGCAAAATGCGGATCTGCTGGAGATGAGTCCCGACGACCTTACGCAGGAGATGAAGGCGAGACGGCAGAGTGCGCGGGAGCATGCGCGCTCGCGGGCGCTGGACCTGATGGAACTGCCGCCGGGAGTGCGCACGCAGAATCTGGCGGCGATGGATGCAGATGAGCGGCGCGGCTTCTGGCGGGCGCTCTCGCAGGACGACCGCGAGAAGCTGACGGCGGATATGACTCCGCAACAGAAGGAGCTGCTGCTCTCGCTGGAGAATCCCGTGGCGGTGGTGAACGGTGAGCTGATGCAGTCCAAGCTGCTGCGCGCGACCTACAGCGAGCGGCAACTGCAGGAGGTGATGACCGACTTCTGGTTCAACCACTTCAACGTGTTTATCGGCAAGGGAGCGGACCGGTATCTGATCACCGGATATGAGCGCGATGTGATTCGTCCGCGTGCGCTGGGCAAGTTCAAGGATTTGCTGCTGGCGACGGCGAAGAGTCCGGCGATGCTCTGGTACCTGGACAACTGGCAGAGCGTGGGACCGAACTCGGTGGCGGCGGCACGCGGCAGAAATAATGGAAAGCCCGCGCCGGGATTGAACGAGAACTATGCGCGCGAGGTCATGGAGCTGCACACGCTGGGAGTAAACGGGGGATACACGCAGAAGGATGTGACCGAACTGGCGCGGGTGCTGACAGGATGGACGCTCGAAGAGCCTAGGCTGGGCGGAGGATTTGTCTTCCGCGAGCCGCGCCACGAGCCCGGAGACAAGACCGTGCTGGGACACACCTTCCACGAAAACGGCGAGCGCGAGGGCGAAGCGGCACTGGAGATGCTGGCCCGGCAACCGGCAACCGCGAGGTTCATCTCCGCTAAACTGGCGCAACGATTTGTCAGCGATACGCCTCCGCCAGCGCTTGTGGAGGCGATGGCGAAGACTTTCCTCGAGAGCGATGGCGACATCAAAGCCGTGATGCGGACCATGCTCGGCGCACCTGAGTTCTGGGAGAAGAGCGCCTATCGCGCCAAGGTGAAGACGCCGCTGGAATTCACGGTGTCGGCGATTCGCGCCACCGGGGCCGACATCCAGCGCACGCAGAGCGTTGCCGACGCGCTGAACCGCATGGGAATGCCGCTCTATGGCGCGCAGCCGCCGACTGGCTATTCGATGCGGGAGGAGAGCTGGGTGAACTCTGGAGCACTGCTGAGCCGGATGAATTTCGCGCTGGCGCTGGGCACGGGCAAGCTGGCGGGAGTTCGCATGGACGCCGCTGTGCTGGCAGGCAGCGGCGCGAGCGCGGAGGACCTGCTGCGCACGCTGGAAGGGACGCTGCTGGCCGGTGAGGTTTCCGCGCAGACGCATGAGACGATTGCGCGGCAGATGAACGATCCGTTGATGACGGGCCGCAAGTTGGATGATCCTCCGCGTCCGATAAACCAAGGCGCGGTGGCTGGACTGATACTGGGCTCGCCGGAATTCCAACGGCGATAGGAGAAGTTGCGATGGGAATCACGCGGCGGATCTTCCTGAAGAGCGGGGCGATAACCGTGGCGGGAATGGCGGCGGTGCCGCAGTTTTTGGCCCGGGCGGCGATGGCTGCCAGTGCGGCCCCGGCACACAAGCGGCTGGTGGTGATTTTCCAGCGTGGCGCGGCCGACGGGCTGAACATCGTGGTGCCGCACGGGGAAGCGGCCTACTATGCGATGCGTCCGGGGATTGCGATTCCCCGGCGCGATGTGATCGACCTGGACGGATTCTTCGGACTGCACCCGGCGATGAGCGCGCTGAAACCGCTTTGGGATGCGAAGCAGTTGGCGATCGTTCATGCCGCCGGATCGCCCGATCCGACGCGCTCACACTTTGACGCCCAGGACTTTATGGAGAGCGGCACGCCGGGAGTGAAGACCACGGAGGACGGCTGGCTGAATCGCGCCCTGGCAGCTTCAGCTGCAAAAACGGAGGCTGCAAAAGAGGATGGGGCGTTTCGGGCGGTGGCTTTGGGGACGGCGCTACCACGCATTCTGAGCGGAAGTGCTCCGGCGCTGGCCCTGGGCAATGTGAATGACTTTGGCGTGGCGCCGCGCAATCCGCAGGGGCAGCCGCTGGCTAATACCTTTGAATCGATGTACGCCGAGAGCGTGGATGCGGTGCTGCACGGCACCGCGCAGGAGACCTTCGACGCGGTGAAGATGTTGAAGGCGGCAGATCCGTCGCGGTATCGGCCTGCGGCGGGAGTTACTTATCCGAAGGGCCGCTTTGCCGACGCGCTGAAGCAGACGGCGCAACTGGTGAAGGCGAACCTCGGAGTGCAGGTGGCATTTACCGACATCGGCGGTTGGGACCATCACGTGAATGAGGGTTCGAGCGAGGGGCAGTTGGGGAATCTGCTGAAGGAATTCAGCGGCTCACTGGCCGCCTTCTGGCTGGACCTGGGAGTACTGGCCGAGGATACGGTGGTGGTCACGATGAGCGAATTTGGCCGCACCGCCCGCGAGAACGGAACCCGAGGCACCGATCACGGCCACGCTAACGCGATGCTGGTGATGGGCGGCGCAGTGCGCGGAGGCCGGGTGTACGGGCGCTGGCCGGGACTCGAAGAACATCAGCTCTACGAGCAGCGCGATCTGGCGCTGACCACGGACTTTCGCCAGGTGATCGCCGAGGCGGTAGCGAAGCAGCTCGGCAATCCGAGGCTGGAACGCGTGTTTCCCGGCTTCAGCAATCCGGGATATTTGCACATGCTGGGGTGAGGCTTTTCTCGACGGTGACTGACGGCCTCTCACCTCTTCCGCTGCCGCTTCTTCCAGTCCCGCTAACAGTTCCAGAATCGAGATAGTGAGTTACCTCGGCTGGGTTCCGCCATCTGACTCCGGTTGTCGATATCTGGTACGGCTATGCGAGTTGGGGTATACTCCTGCCGTTACCCTCCGCATGGAGGAACACGGAAAGGAAGCTCCCTTTCAATGACTGGAAAAGTCTTTTTCCGGAAGCGGCACCGCTACGTCGATGGTGCCGGGGTGCCGCGCTATCTCCTGATGGCGGCCGAAGGTCTGAATCTCGACGTTTACGGGCAGCACCTGCGGATGAGCGAACTGAAAGCCATCGCAGAGGCGACCGGGGCAGAACTCGTCGTGAGCAGCCAGCAACCCGCAACAACATTCCATAGCGATTCCGACTCATGTAGTGGTCCTCCGAGGACATTGGAAAATCTCTCGGAGCCTAGTTTGGTGACTGCCAAGGCAATCGCTCGCCTCACGTGGGCTGACGAGGAAGGTCGTAAGCATACGCTGGCCGGGGATGCCAACGTCCTTGCAAGACGGCTCAGAACCCTCCGTTCCGAGGCTAAGCTGATGCTGCTCAATGGAGAAGTAATTGGTGAATGTACCCGGCTTAAGGTGGCAGGCGACAGTCGAGTGGCTCGTTGGATTTGGTCGTATAAGTCACCTAGTAGACCAAAATACAAACTTGGCGATACTCCCTGCCCAAACTGCCTTAAATCCGACCACAAAAGGTGCCGTAAGCATTTGAAAGATGGAACCTGTTGCAGTTGTTGGTGCCCCGTCGCTACCGATTACCGCTACGAACTGCTCATATCAAACAAAAGAAGGTAGTAACCGACATCCTGCTTCTTGTGTTCAGGTCGGTATCCTTGACCCTTGTGACCCGAATTTCCGGAAAGGATCAGGATGGCTGCTCAATGGCCCCTGCTGGCGATTCCGGATGATACATCGCCAAGTCGCTCACAATCCCGAAACGGAAGCGTGTGGTTGAACGCAGCTGAACGTTAGGGGCGGGTGGCGGTAACAAGAAGGGCGCCGATGCGCTTGAATTCGCGCAACTCCTCGGAGTTGGCAAACCACTTACCGGTGTACTCGTCGGGCGTGGGAGTGAGATCGGGGATGCGCTCGGAGTGGGCTTGCTCAAAGCCGTCTTCGGTGAGCATGATGAGGTACTCGGCCTCGCTGTGCACCTGCACGGGGACGTTCAGGGCATCCACCCAGCGCAGCGAGTATGGATTCTCGCGGTAGAGATTGATGAGCAGGAACATCTTTCCGCCGGGGTCCATGACCCGGTAGAGTTCGCGCAGCGCCTTGTGTTGATCGGCATAGTAGTAGAGCGACTCGATGGAGAGCACCTTCACGATGCTGCCGGCGTCAAGCGGAAGTTCTTCGGCGGAGCCGGTGAGGAAGCGCAGGTTCTCAATGCCGACAGAGGCGGAAGTGGCGCGCGCGATCATCTGGTCGCTGACATCGACGCCGACAACCAAGCTGGGTGCAACCTTGCCGGCCATCAGGCGCGAAGCCCATCCCGCTCCGCAGCCCAGGTCGAGCGCGGTGTCGCCGGGCGCAAGCTTCATGCGGTCGATGGTTTGGCGGGCGATGGAGAGGTGGTGCTCCTCCATCTGTTCGCCACGTCCTTCGGCGGCCCACTGGTTGAATTCTTCGCGGAGTTGCTGGTCCCGAGACTCGCTCATCGGAATTCACCTCGCATCTGCTTGCTTGATGACGCAACCTGAAACCGCTGTGCGCTTGGCTGCCAACCCACATTCTCCCAGCCACAGGGCGGCTATGGGCCACAAGCTTCGCAGCCGGGCAAATTCCAAAATACAAATCGCCGCGGGCGCTTGGTCAATATGCGTGCAGCTTCTGAATGGCCGCGAAGATGTCATCGGCCTGGGGCAGAATAGCGTCTTCAACTTGCGGCGAGTAGGCGACAAAGGTGTCCTTGGCCCCGATGCGCTGCACCGGAGCATCCAGTTTATCGAAGAGTTCGCTGCCGATGCGGGCGGCGATTTCGGCGCCATATCCCCAGCTCAACATGTCTTCGTGGACGACCAAGACACGGCTGGTCTTGCTGACCGAGGCGGCAATGGCCTCGAAATCATAGGGGTTGAGGGTGCGCAGATCGAGCACCTCAACGCTGATGCCATGCTCGCGCTCCAGCCGTTGCGCGGCCCGCAGAGAGCGCGGAACAGTAGCGCCGTAGGTGACCACCGTAATGTCGGTGCCCTGTTTCCAAATGCGCGCTTTGCCAAAGGGGATCGTGTAATCCGGGCCGGGATAGGGAGCGCGGCCAAAGGGCTCGCGGTAGAGCCGCTTGTGTTCGAGGAAGAGCACGGGATCGTCGCAGCGAATGGCGGTGCGCAGCAGGCCGGCGGCATCGAGCGCGTTGGAGGGAAATACCACGTGCATGCCGGGGGTGTGCGTAAAGATGCTCTCGCCGCACTGCGAGTGATAGACGGCACCGCCGGTGAGATAGCCTCCGATGGCGACCCGGACGACCGCCGGGCAGGAGAATGCGTCATTGGAGCGCCAGCGAATCAGCGGCAGCTCATTGCGAAGCTGGTGCATGGCGGGCCAGATGTAATCGAAGAACTGAATCTCGACCACCGGCTTGAGTCCGCGAGTCGCCATGCCGAGGGCGCGGCCCACGATGTTAGCCTCGGCGAGCGGCGAGTTGAAGACGCGGTCAGAGCCGAACTGGCGCTGCAGACCGGCGGTTAGTTTGAAGACTCCGCCCTTGCCCTTGAGCTTCTTGTCATCCAGATACTCGGGGTTGGAGCAGTCGGCGACGTCTTCGCCGAAGATTATGACGCGCTCGTCGCGCTGCATCTCATCGCGGAGGCAGGTGTTGATGAGGTCGGCCATGGTGCGATCGCCGCCCTCGGAGAGTGGCACCGACTGGAAGCTCTTGGCGGTGGGCTTCAGGTTCTCCGAATAGACGTGGAGAGCATAGCTACTGGCTTCCGGGAAGGGCGCATCGAGCGCGGCATCGGCTGCGGCCTGCACCTCGGCATCGACCTCGCGCTGCAGGTTCTGCATGGAAGCCGGATCGAGAATGCCCTCGGCAAGCAAAAACTTCTGCAAGCGCGGGAGAGGATCGCGCACGGCGTCCTGCTTGCGCTCGAATTCGGGACGGTAGAGCTTCTCGTCGTCGGAGAGCGAGTGCGAGTAGGGACGGATGACGTGGCCGTGCACAAACGCCGGGCCGTTGCCGGAGCGGATGTGCTCGATGGCGCGGCGCAGGGCGGCAAAGCTTTCGAGAAAGTCGGTGCCGTCGCACTCCTCGAAGTGGAAGTTGGGGAAGTTTGCCACCAGCGGACTGATGTTGCCGCCCGCCGTCTGGTATTGGACCGGGACGGAGATGGCGTAGCCGTTGTCTTCGATGAGGTAGAGCAGCGGCAGCTTGCGTTTGGAAGCCGTGTTGATCGACTCCCAGAACTCGCCCTGAGAGGTGGTCCCTTCTCCACAGGAGACGTAGGTGACCTCGTCGGGGTAATGCTCGACATCCTTGAATTCCCGATAATCGCCGTCCACCTTCGCGTCGGCTGAAGGATGGTGGGTGAAGTAGAGTCCGGCCTCGGCGCAGCCCACGGCTTGCAGAAGCTGGGTTCCGGTGGGGGATGAAGTGGTGAAGATATTGTGCTCGCGGCTACCCCAGTGGGAAGGCATCTGGCGGCCACCGGATGCCGGATCGGCGGCGGCGCCGACAGCTTGCAAAAACATGGCTTCCGGGGTCACACCCAGGGCAAGGCACAGGGCGCGGTCGCGATAGTAGGGGAAAAACCAGTCGTAACCGGCGCGCAGGTTGGCGGCGGCGGCCAGCAGCAGGGCTTCATGTCCGGCACAGGAGATCTGAAAGAAAACCTTCTGCTGCCGTTTGAGCATGATTTCGCGGTCATCGATGCGCCGCGAAAGACACATGAGCCGGTAGATCTCCAGCAACTGCTGCGGGACGAGTCCCTCGTAAGTCTTTTCTTCCGTGATCCGTGGCTCGCTCGACACAACTCTCGACGACATTCGCGCTTTCCCTCGATGATTTACCAGCCGTTGCGGTTGGATGCGGAAACCAGCGGCCCAAGGCATATTGTAAATGAAACAGACGGGTCGCCCTGCCAAGGCAGCCGCACACGAATATACTTAGAAATAAGATGATTGAGAGCAAGCGGCCGATTCCAGCCGCACAGATAAAACTGCTTCTCTGGGACTTGGACGGCACGCTGGTAGACAGCGAACTGGACCTGGCTCACGCGATTAACGCCATGCTCCGCCACCTGAAGCATCCTGAGCTGCCCATCGAGGTGGTCGCCAGCTACGTTGGCGACGGCGCGCCGATGCTGGTACGTCGCGCCCTGGGCGATCCGCAGGACGAAGCCTACGTTAGAAGTGCGCTGGAATACTTCATGCTCTACTACCGCGAGCACAAACTAGACCACACCTACGTCTATCCCGGAGTGCTCGACACCCTGAGGGCCATTCGTGAGCGCAGCGATCTGCAGATGGCGGTGCTCACCAATAAGCCCATCGGCCCTTCACGCGGCATCTGCGATGGCCTGGAGCTCTCGGCGTTCATGTCGCAGATCTATGGCGGCAACAGCTTTCCGACCAAGAAGCCCGACCCACACGGGGCGCGGGTGCTGTTGGAGGAGCACGGCGCCAAGCCCACCGAGGCCATCATGATCGGCGACTCGCAGAACGACGTGCTGACCGCCAACAACGCCGGAATGTTCTCCATCGGCGTCACCTACGGACTGGCCCCGGAGTCGCTGAAGATTCACCCGCCCGACGTGCTGATTGACCAACCGGGGGAATTGCTGGAAGTGCTGGGGCTGTAAGCGGAACGGCTAGCCCTCATTGCCCTGAACTCACGGACGTACGGTATTCGGGTGGAAGGGTGCGGCCCGAGTGGCCGAAGAGTCCGTAGACAACAATGTGTGCGGGAGCGGTCTGCACGGCTGCGGGATAGCCGGTCTCGGGGGCGAAGGTCGCCATGTAAACTCTGCCATTGACCACCGTGGGAGGGCAGAATTTTGCAAAATAGCCCAACTGATCAGCCGGGTTCATGTCGCTGTTCCACAACTCCCTGGTGACGTCAGATGCGTCGATGGCGCGCAGGACTCCGGGGACGTTCTGGCGGTTAGCGTTTTGGTTGACCGGGATGGATGACCAAACAATCGCGCTCCCGGGTTTATCGCCATCGGAGGAGAGCGCCAAGACACCTCCCGGCATCGACGTCAGCATGTTTTCCATCGGCATCGGAGCCGTCATCTGGCTCTCGCCATCGGGAACAAACTTTCCGTTCACCAATTTGAGGTTCTTGAGGCTCTCCATCTCCGGCCAAATGTAAATATGGAGGCCATCTGACGCCTGCCAGAATACCGGCGCACCATGCAAATGGTGGTAACAATAGCTACACTCGGGCGTAGGTTCGTCGGGAGGGGTCGTCACCTGAATTTGCTGAACGATTTCAGCATCCTGAGCCTGCAGGGTGGGGCTCACATGGCCGAGGTGATCGCGCCGGATAACGTAGAGCTTGCCTTCTTTGCCTCCGCCAACGAATAGATTACCGGGCAGCAAAACCGGCCCACCGGAGCCGAGATCCACATCGTGGCTGTCCAAATCCTTGTGATTCCAAGGGGTGAACCAGTCGATGATCTTCAGCCGTTTGCTTAACTTGAGGTAGCTGTCACTGAAGTTGCGCCGGCCATCCCAGGCGCCGTCGCCGGTGGATAGATAGATGGCGCCGTGCTCGTCGGCAGCCAAACCAGCGCCGGACTGCCAGATTCCGCCTCGGTTCCATTCAAAGGTCTCCCGCGGAGCATCCGGAGGGCGGGTCCCGTCGCGGTCAGGAGTGCTACAAAATATCGTTGCGGGCCGGTTGATGGCGGCTGACCGATAACCGAAGATCCATCCGTGGTAGGGTCCGGCGTCCCCGTGCGATCCAAACGCGACGTACACCATTCCATTCAGCAGCAGCAGCCCGGGCCGATTAAGTTGGAGGAAAGGATTGAAGACGATTTTGTTGTGCCTGGCATCCACGGCGGAGCCCCGGAAGGTGCCTTGGATATCGGCTGGCTTCTGCAATTCCGCACCTGTCCGCATATCCATGGCGTGCAACCGGTAGTGGTATTGCGGAGTGGCGGGCGGTCCTTCCTTGGTCTTTGCCACCACGAAGATGGTTCCGGAGGGAAGGTCGATGACCGGCGTGCTGGTAATTCCAATATCGGGGTAGAGGTCTTTGTAATCCCAGCTATTACCCATCTGCAGTTCGGTACGGGCGAAGGCCGTAATGTCCACCGCGTGGACGGAAGGACCAAGGTTTTTGGCCCAAATCTGCTCGCCGGTGATGGCATCGAGGGCATAGACATTGTTCTTTTCGGTGGCCACGTACAGGACATCGCGCCGCGGGCCGGTCTTGAAATCCACGTCAGCCGCGTAGAGGGGTTGGGCATAGACGTTGCCGTCCACGGCCACGGAAAACAGCTTTCCAAATGACTTCGCATTCACGGTCTTGGGGTTCAGGACGACTTCGGCAAAATTCGTGCCGGAGCGGGCATTGTCGTAACGCTGCGTCAAAACGCTTACTTTCCGGGCGGCGGAAGGCGGCGGGTCGGTTTGGCCGAACCCTTGGATGGCACAGAGAAGCAGACACGCGAAGGTGATCACTGAAAACCGCACGAGCTTCGGTGATTGGGATGCCGATGCGAATCGCAACATTGTGCTCTCCATGAGGACAATCAACCGCCTCGCGCTTCGCGAGGCCAACGCACGATGCGTTCTACTACTTTGCTGAGATGACAGCAGATGATTCTAAGCTGCTTTGCGAGGAAGCTGCGTGAGGCTCACAACATTGCGGGATAGTAAATAACAACATTGTGGGGCAGTAAACAACATTACAGGGCAGTAAGCTCGGGGCCGAATTCAGAGTTGGCTACCAAATTGCTCCCTGCGCCACTCGCCCCGCCGCATTGTTACTCAATAGTAAATACCTGTTCTCCCCTAACTCCAACCATTGCAACATCTACTCCCTTGATTGACTTTTTGAGGATTCAGGCCGAGTACGGCTCTCATTTCGCCAATCGTCGAGTCAGTGCGGCCGCGGCTTTGCGCTGGTCGCGGAAATAAGCCACGATCTCCGCCATGTAGCAGCCAAAACCTCTATCAAGAGGAGTCTCCATCAACGCCGCGAGTTCATCCGGCAAAGCCACCCAGCAGCCCAGGCAGAGTGCCCGCTTTTTGCTCTTCCAGCCGCCACAGATGCAGCGTGGATTATGGATATGAAACATGGCGGCGTCTCCCGCCAAACGCATGCGCTCCAAACACTCCGGGTGATTGCAGATCGTGCGTCGCGGATCTATCCAAACGCAGTGCTTATCCGAACGGCCACAGAACCGGCAGATTCCTTCCGAAGCCAGAAACCTACAAGGGTCTGTGTGTTCATCCAGGGCTCTCATGCCTGCACCAATGACTTAGAAATAATGTTGTTAGCCAGGAATGCATCGGCGAGTTGGCGCTCGGCGCGCATGGACCTCCGCTCGACCGTGGTGTTACCCCTCTGGATAAGTTTCGCCGTCTCCGGCACCGTGTAACCAAGCAGGCGGGTAACGAGGATCTCGCGATCCAAGTCGCATAATTTATCAAGAGCCCGTTCCACATCGATCAGCCACACCAAGCCGTTTTCCCCTATGCCCCTGGACTCGCTCGCCAGCCTGATGCGAATGTACTTCGCAAGCGCCCGCTTTGCGACGTACCGGTTCCGGAAGTCATTAAACTCTTCGTTCATCGGCCTACCCTTAGTTAACCGTGATCGTGGCGCTGCCCGTGGCAGGTGCGCCTGATGTGGTAGTAGCAGTAATGGTGTGTGTGCCGGGCGAGCCAGGCGCGTTATAGAGGAAGTAAGGTGCGCCGCCGCCAATCGTCCCCACCGTGGTGTTTCCACCAGCAACTCCATCCACACTCCAGCTCATCGGTGAATTAAAGGTGGTTCTAAAGGCATTCGTGTTGTTATCAGAGCCGTATCCCACCAACGCAGAGACCAGCAGAGCTGTGCTCCGGGTTACGCTTGGACTTACGGGAGTGACAGTGATCACCACAGTGTCCAAATCCACACTGATCTGAACACCCGTCGCGTACTGAGAGCACCCGTTGGCCGAGGTAAAGACCACGGCTACCCATGTCTCGCTGCTGTTCGCCACAAACAGATTTATGGGTATCGTTCCCTTGCTATAGGTCGCTCCCAGGCTCACTGAGCCCATGTTGTCGCCCAGGTTATCAATCAGCGCGACAGTAGCAGGGGAACTGCACCCGACCCACGGAGCCTGTGTGGTAATTGAGATCGAGCGGATCGCTGTATTAAGGCTGACGGGAACGTTGGCGGTCGCCTGCCACGAACTAAGTGCCCCGGAATCTGTGAACAGCCGGAAGCCGCTGACTGAACCAGGAGGGCCTTGTGGGATCGTCAGACTTAGCGTCTGTGCGGGAGGTGTGCCGGTGATCGTAGCTGCTGCCGGGGTTCCAGGGGCGCCGGTAGTAACGCTGCCAATGGTCAGTGTGACTGCGGGACCAGGTGCCCCAACCGGCCCTGCAGTCACAGCCACGTTCGGCGCGTTATTCGGCGTGAAGTTGTCGAGGTCGCAGGTACCCGCAGTTGGGCTGCACCAGTATGCGCTCGGCGATGGTTGCAGGCACTCATAACCTTTATCGAGCACTGTCTGGCCATTGCTCGTATCAGTGACCGTGAGTGCGAGGCAGGGATTGACGGGATTTGTGACCGAGGTATTCGGGAGCGCCACGGAGAACGCTCCGTTCGTCACCGTCACGCACTTCGCGCGGCGCATAATTTGACCACCCGATCCCCCTTCGAATGAGATCGGATTGCCCTGGTTATCAGTCGCGAGAAAACACGCCTGCCCAGCCGCGAGGTTCGTCGTGCCGGAAAGGTCTTCAATCGCCGTCGATGAAACAGTCATAAAAGGAGGGATCCATGGTCCCCCACCGCTACCCTGCGCCAGCGAAGGCATACAAATGGATAGCAGTAGGGTAATCAGCAAAAGCTTGCGTGCGGTCATCTTGAACTCCCTCCTCATACCTCTAAAGCTGCGGAATCATCTTTTCGTTGTGGGCGATGTCGCCATTGCATAGCCCGTAGTGACGGTCCTCTGGGTTCTCGCTCAGGACGTGCAGGTTGTAAACCTTCCCGGTAAAGCGGACGATCTTGCAGTCCTTATAGAAGAGCGCGGCCGGCGTCCACTTCATACCGTCTTTGATCAAATGCTCCGGAGTCACCAGTTCGCCGTTGCCGGTAAAGTCGATCATCGGTCCGTCGTGATCGTGAATCAGCAGCTCGGCGAGATGGATTCCGGTTTCGTTCTCGATGTACACGAACGATGGAAGCTCGTCGAAGCGCTGGAACATATCGATCAGCTTGATCGGTACGTTTCCACTGAAGCAGCCACCGGGAGGAAGGCCTCCGCCACCACCGCTTGTGCCTCCTCCGCCGCCGGTTGTACCGCCCGACCCGCCCGCAGCGGGCGTTGTCACGGAGCCAATCAGGACGTGGCCATTTCCAATTGCCGATAACACAGCGGAATAGCTCGTCAGCCAATAGGGCGCGTCTGCCAGGCGATTGAGCACTGCGTAGAACGTAGTGGTCAACGAAGAGCCTGCTTGTGAGAGCGCGGTGCAGGCGAAGGTGCTCCCGTCCTGCTTTTTGAAATTGATTGGATCGCCAGGCGTCGGCACACCTGCGGCAGTGCCATAGGCGCGAATGGTCACGCCGGAAGACGAGAGCGTTGTGGAGTCGTAGTCCACGGTGCCATCGTTGGCGACAATCTGCCCGGAGTTGTTGAATAAGCCCTGAAGCCCGTACTGGTACTCGGTGACGGCGGAAAGCGCTTCTTCTGCCAGCCCGTACTGATTGAAGCTCGTCGCCTTGAAGTACGCGGCCTGGTCAACGTCGCTCGCTGAAAAAGTGAGCTTCGTGATCGCGTCATCGCAGCGCAAGAATCGCATTCCGGCGGGATGATCGAGCACCGGCGTCCCGTAGACGCCGCGCTGGAGGCTCGTCAGCTGATACTGGTTGCCGCTGACCAGCGTGGCCGTCATATAACTGATCAGCTCGTAGAGGCCATTTGCGCCCTCCACCCAGCAGAGGGTACGGAACGAGTCGCGATCGGCAGCGGTCCCGCTCAACATCATGCCACCGCTCTCGCTTAGGTCGACGGAAAGCGTGTTGGCTGCATCAAGTCCAGCCACTGCCGGGGACAAAGCTGGAAAGTCCGCCAGCAGGACGCCCATGCGGCTTGGGCCGGACTGTTGTCCAACCTGCTTGTAGGTGTTCCCATCCGATGAAGCATAGAGATGGCATCCTCCCCAGGTCGTATCTTCCGCAGACAACAGCGCCAGCATCGCGCAATCGACACGGACATCGAAGGGGCAGCCGTTAAGCGTGATCGGCGCACCGGTCCCATTGACAAGTTGCACCCACACGAACACGTTCATCCCTGTGATGGTTTTTCCAGCGGGCGCGGCCGGTACGGTGAATGTCCCATTGAGTTGTTGCCAACCGGTTCCGATGGCAGCCCCGGTCAGCACATTGCTTGAAAAGTCCTGGTAGCTTCCATCGGAGAAATTGATACGGCCGTCAAGGAATGCCAGGGCGGAGATTCCATTTAAGGGATCGCTCGCCTGGATATTTGCCCAGCAGGACATAAGGTATCGCTGCCCTGAAGAAACGGGGAATGTCGTCCGGCTGAAGATCGCGGCGTAAGACGTTGAGTTCGCCGCAACCACCAAGGGAGCACCTCTGTGGCAGGGAGAGATGTACAGATCGCTCTCCCCTGAATAGGATTCTCCGATGCCTGTCTCGATTCCAACGTAGAAGCCTGGCGCAACGGACTGCCCGTACCATCCGTCGGCGATGTCGCCTGAGCCAGGCGCGGGCGCGTTCTCGAATCCTGGGTTATTCAGCAGGTTCAAAGCCCCGCAGAGGCCAAGCCACAGCTGATACTGACCCTGCGGCATCAGTGGATCGGGAGCCTCAAAGATGATTGGCGGAAGAATACTTCCCGGAGCCGCGTCGCGCTGCGTCGAGCCGCCGCCCGGCGGTTGCTTCGGATATAGCGTCGCGTTGCAGCTGCCCCACATTACCGGCTCGGCGGTCCACTCGGTTTCGCCGGTCTCGGGATCTTCGTCGGATTCCTTCAGCCGGAACGGCTTCTTCACCCAGCCCGCCTCCAGGCAAGTGATGGTGACGATGTCCATCTTCTCCAGCAGTTCGTACTGCGAGCCGAGCTTAAAAGTGATACTGAGCACATCGATCTGTGTCGTACGCAGCCGAATGTGGTTGGCCACGATCGCGCCGACGTTGACGTCGCAGATGAAGTCGTACTTCCTCGCGCTCGCTGGAATTGGCCCAAAGCGAAAAATCAACGCGGAGTCGCGATCCTTGATCGGGTGCGTGTTGTAGCTCAGCGCGCGATCGAGGATATCGATCTCAATGATGTTGGTAAGCGTCTCCGGATCTTCGCGCTCGATCTTCAGCGGAGGTTCGTCGTCCTCAGCCTGAAAATCATCGTCGTCCAGGTCGTAGATTGGAGTGAGATCCGGGACATAGGTGAAACCGTTGCCGGCGAGCGGCGTATCGCCGTAGGGAATGAACTTCAAAAACCCGTCATTCCAGCACACGGCAAGGTTCGCGGCATCGCAGTAATCCTGTAAATAGCTCGCTGCTGTTTGCTGCCGGTCACAGATAGGAGAGAAGAAGATTCCCGCCGAAGCACAGTAAGCGATCGCTGCCGTCAGGTCTCCGATCAGCGCCGTAGGAAAGCCGCAGCCTCCGTCCGGATCGTCGGTCACCAGGTGAATGCACTGATCGATTCCCGCATCCTGGATCCCGCCGCCGAAGACGCCCGGTCCTACCAACTCAAAATTCAGATTGTCCAGCGTGCCGCTGCTTCCGAGTTGGAAAGCCTCCGCCGCGACGTGGCAGGTTCCGGCGTAGGCCAGCGCGCGCGAAGGATAGCGGCCCAGCATATAGGCCCAGGGTGATTGCGGCCGTGAGCCTGGGAAGAACGTGAACTCCTGCGCGATATTGACGCTCAGCGCGTACACCAGCTTTGCGTCCTTACCCGCGTCTGCGGAGTTGAAGAGGTATGCAAGCGAGGTGCCGCTGCCTGTGATCGAGTACTGGCCCTGGCCTGGGTTCGAGCCGCCCACTCTAGTCATCGGCGTGTAAACGTTCTGCGTCTCGTAATAGCCATCGCCCACACCCGGCGCGCCGCCGCTCTGCGGCAAGCCGCTGGTGGGGTCGTAGGCAGGCACCCAGACTTCCTCAGTCGTAATCAGCGAGACGCCCACATCTGCTAAGTAGTCTTCGTCCGTCGCGCCAACCGGGGTATAGCTTCCAGGGACGCCGGCCGGAATGGTGATCTGCTCGATCATCTGCCCATTGCCGTACTCGCCCTGCCCGTCCCAGATCATGCCGATCCGCACGCATCCCTGCGTCATGGCCAGTGCAAGGTCCACCGCGGCTTGATAAATATAGTTGGTGATATTGCCGCCGCCGCCCTTGCCGCCCACGCTCTGCTGCTGCCCTATCGCCGTGAAATCGGTCCAATCGATCATCTTCGCCGGTACGCGATTTGTACCCCGGATCGTCGGCAACACCACGCCATAGACACTCGACTGCGCGCGCAGTGTGCTGATGCTCGGGGCCGTCTTGGCGTTAGAGCCGAACATCGTCACCCCCGATGGAGTAGCACTTCACGTCGCCACTGGCGATCTTCTCGGCCAGCGGCTTGTTCTGCAGCGCGTCGACGTAGATCACTCCGCGGCGCATATGAGCGTGGATACACAGCGGCCAGTCGATCACGATGACGCCATGTGAATAGGCGCGGGCAAAGTGAAAGAGCAGGAAATCTCCAGGCAGCGGCGTGCGCTCAGGAGGGGGAACAACCGCAATCAGACCGTTCTCACGCGCCACGCGCTCCACCAGGTCTAAATAGACCGGCGTGTTGTTATGGACGGCCCAGTCCACGGGGTAATGGGGCACTTCCGGGACGGAAGCGATGATGCCTGCTTCGTGGTAGACCATCAGCGGCATCATCGCGCAGTCCGCGCCCGCGCCCTTGATCCGCGCCTCGGAATGGTAGGGCGTGTTCAGCCACTGTTTGGCGATCTCAGCGATTCTTTCGCGATCTCTCATTAGAATGCAGTCTCCGGCGTGGGCACAAAGTCCCAGCCCGCATACCGGCCAGCATTATTGAACTTGGCCGCGCAGGTTGCGCTCGTGTAGTCGCAACCTGGATAAGCCGTGAATTGATCTCCGGCGGCGATCCCGGCCAGCAGTGGAACGTCGAGCTGTATCCCATTGGCCAGCGCGTAGCCTTTGATCGAGGCGGCCAGTCCCTGATTCGCACCGGAGGTAAAGACGAGATATCCGTTATCAAACCATCCATCGGCTTGAGTGAGCTGGGGGGCCTGCAGTAAAACCGGAGTGCTTCCAGCGCCAGCCACGCAATTCACCGCATACGTTGCGGGATTAACGCCGCAGCGCGCGTCGAAGACCTGGTAAGGGCAGCCCGGCTGCATCACCGTGTTTGGCACCTGGCGTTGCAAGCGCTGCGTCCAGGCCAGCACGTCGAGCGACACCAGCATCCGGCTGATCTCTCCGGGCTTTGAGACCAATCCGCTGAACTTCCACACGGGGCCCCACGGCGGATATACGAGGAGAGGCGCTCCGGTGCCAGTTGCCACCTCCCAGAAGAGCCGCTGCACCAGCACGGTCGCCTGGTCCAGCCATCCCGCGGCGGCCAGCATCTGCATGGTCATGCCGCGCAACACATTGGCCCAGTTTCCGTTGTCGTCCTGGCCAAGGAGGAAGTCGAGCTGCATCTCATCGACTTCCGTGCCCACCTGAGATTTCAGGTTGCCGCGCTTCGGGATTACCAGACCGGTGCCCACGAAGCGCGTACCGCCAATGAGTACGTCCGCGTCAAAATCCGTGTAGGTCAGCACATCGCCCGTGGTCAACGTCAGCGTAAACAGCTCGCAATAGGGCAGCTCGTCCATGCCCAGGTCAATGCACTGCTGCAGATATGTGATCAGCGTGGCGTCGGCGGTTTTCATTGGGGCACCGGGGGAGCCTGCGAAGCCCCAGATACCAGAGTGCCGGGCTTCACCGTCACGAGCGGAGTATCCACATGCCAGTAGCCTTGCATCCACTCCTTGAATTCCATCTCTTCCGCGTCGAAGACACAGCGGTAGGCAAAGGTGAAATCCGCAGTCACCAGGGCATTCGCTGCCGGAGCGGCCGACAATTGGAACTGGCCGTTACCCAGGGCGGTGACGTTGGCAGCAGCTTGGGCTACACCCGCGACATATATAGCGGGAGCGTTCTGCGGCCAGTAGATCGACTCTGGCCAGATGCCGATATTGCGCACGAGCTGAAATACGGTCGTCGCGCCATCGCCGACGAACTGACGCTCGCCGTGGCGCGTGTATTTTCTCTGCTCGCGGGCGTTCACGCCCTGGAAGAGAAAGCTCTGGAATCCGCCGCCGTGGTAGTTGAAAAATCCGTACATGGTATCGAAGTCGTTGTAGACCGCCGATCCGTCGGGTGCGGGCTTGGGAGCATCCTCGGAGAGAAAACCTTCGTCAGAGTATGAGATCGAGATCTTCGTCACCGGCTGCGACGCGTGTTGTGCGCGCACGGTGCGGCCGCTGCGGGCCGTCTGCGTGCTGAAGAAGTGATGAGGCGCGACGCTGCTATTCCATCCCACTCCGCGGAGCTTTGGGAATAAGAGGTTACTCATTGCTGCCTCTCGAAGCGGCTTTCTTCTCGTTCTCCATGCGACGCAAGCGCTCACGGAACTCGGCGGCCATTGCGTCCATTTTTTCTGCCCACGGTCCGAGCCATGCAGGAGGATTGCCAGTGGCACACTTAGCCAACTCTGCAACCAGATTGGGATTTCTCCGGCTCTTGCTCATCCGATCTTCCCCAACCGCATGGCGCGGGTCACTTCCTTGACCATGTCCTTACTGTTGCGGCGCATCACTCGCCGGGTGGAAGTGCCGTCCAGCGCAGACATGTTGTTGTGAACATGTACGTCGCCGCCCCTGCCGGCATTGTTCGTGGTCGATTGATTGACCATCTGCTCAAAGAAGCTGTTCTGCCGCCCAGTAAGCACGCGCTCGCCACCGTGGACCATTGCCACCTGGGTCTTCGGCACAACGCCGCCGATATCGAACGCGGCCATCGCGGCGAATGCCTCGCCCGTGGCAAGCATCGTTGCGGCCGCCGCCGGGGCAAGTGCGGGGCCGACAATCGGAATTGCCGCCGTCGAGGCTAAAGCAGCCGCGGCGGCCACCGCCGCATAGCTGGAAGCGGCCATCGAATTCATCATGCCGGTCACGACCAGGGCGCTGGCTTGCGCCTCTCCGGCGGCCAACATCGTCGCCGAATCCAGCCCCATCTTTGCCAGCGCGGCGGACGAAGCCTGCGCCACGTCCGTGGTGTGGAACAACATGCTCGCAGCGCGCATGAGCACATGAGTCATTACCCACTTTTCGCCCATCTGCTCGAACACCTTGATGGTGTCCATCGCGATGCTGTTCCACTCCTGCTTCATTCCCTGGCCGAAGGTCTTCTGATGTTGCATCCAGCTATTAACGCCGCTGAACATGGTCCCGCTGACCTGCTGTGCCCACTGCTTATACGCTTGTTCCGAGAGCTGCAATTGCGTGTACTGACCTTGTAACTTCTGCTGTGCCGCTTTCTGCTCCAGCTTCACCTCCTCATTTTGGTCTTTGAGGACGGCCTTGGTGTCGCCAGCGTCAATTGCCTGCTTCGCCGTTACGTATGCACGCTCAATCTCTAGCTTCTGCTCGTCAAGATTGCGCAGCTCTTCAAGTTCGTCTTGATGGCCTATTTGCCCGCTCGCCGCCTGCCCCTTGACTTGCGTTTGTTGCTGACTGACGTTCGCCAAGGATTTATCGCGCGTGGCCTGCAGGTCATTCAGCTCCTTGGCGTAGGCCTTTTCATCACCGGCGTCGATTTGCATCTTCGCGGCGATGTAGGCGCGCTCGATTGCGAGCTTCTGTTCATCGAGGCTACGTAACGCCTCCAGCTCCTGCTGTGGAGTGATCTGCCCGGTAGCGGCCTGTCCCTTGACCGCCGTCTCCTGCACATCGATCTTGCCGAGGCCTTGTTCGCGCGTGTTCTGCGCCCCGAGGTCCTTCTCCTCGCGCATCTCCTGTGCCGCCTTAGCAGCGGCTTCCATCTCCTCTTTTTGCTTTTGGTAAAACTCCTCCGCTTTTTCGGCGCGATGCTTAGCCTCTTCATCAATTAGCTTTGTTACTTCCTCGTGGTTATGCTTCACCGCCTCCAGAGCGCGGCGCGCATTCTCTTCCGCGATGTTCATTGAGTCCGGCTTCACAGAGTCAAGCGAGTTAGCCATCCCCTGCAGCCCATTGTTAGAGAGTTCCAGCTTCAAATGCGCGAGCTTCTGTGCTTCCTCCAAGGCGCGGCTCGTGTCCTGGACCGTCTTCTTCAGCGTGGAGGCTGGCTCGTTGGCTTCCTTGAGCTTGTCTTTAAGTACCTCAATCTGGGCACCGGACTTGCCGAGCTCGGCGTTCGCTTCGGCGATCTCGCGGTTCCAGCCTCCCTCCTTCGCCTCGTTCGCTTGGGCGTTCTGCCCGGCACCCGCCCCGGTGTATCCTGGTGTGCCGCCCCTCGCCTGCCAAGCCGACTGTGCGGTGTGCAGATCCGCGATGTCCTTCTGCCGCGCCTGGATCTGCTCGCGGAGCTGCTGCTGATGTGCGATCTCCTGGGTTAAATCGCGCTGAGCGACTTCGGATGCCGAGTGAGTATTGGCAAAATGTTCCGCCTGCAGTCTTCGCGTTTCGTCTATGGCGTTGGCGACCTGCTTGTTACACTCGATCTGCGCTGCATAGGCCTTCTTCATCTCCTCGGTGTAGATCACCCAGTCGGAGATCATCTCGGAGAGCTTTTCTGCTCCCTCCTTGATCACATCGAAGAAGCCGATCGCCGCGGCGATTGGGAATGCCGCTTCAAGAATCGGTCCCAGCAGTTCACTGGAGGCTAACACCCCGCGCAAATGGCGATTGAGCCGGACACCTGTCTCTTCGCCCAGCAGCGCGGCCGCCCCCTTGGCCTCGTGCATCGAGACCGCGTGCCTATTCTCAGCGCCAGTGGCTCCGATAGCTGCTGCAGTCTCGGCCTGCATAGCTGCCGTAGCAGCCTTCTCAGCTATGGCAAGCTGCTGTGCCGCGGTAGTGGCGTTGCGCTTTGCTTGCGCCAGTTGCGTTACGGCCGCAGCGGTGCTCTCGCTCGATCCGCGCGCCGCGTCCATCGCAACCTTGAGTTCCTTTTGCGCGTTCGCATTGGCCAGCGCAGCCTGGGCAGCCTGTTGCCAGGCTGCCTGGGCGCGCTGCCCCGCAGATACCATCTCGTCCGTCGCGGAGCGCACGGTCGCCTGTGCAGCCT
Source organism: uncultured Acidobacteriaceae bacterium (assembly GCA_964563875.1). GTDB lineage: Bacteria > Acidobacteriota > Terriglobia > Terriglobales > Acidobacteriaceae > TOLSYN. The sequence goes on along the minus strand of CAZLZA010000008.1, from coordinate 31,960 downwards.
TCCACTGGCTGTTCACGCCGCTCAGTTCCGAGTTGACCGCGATATTTACGCTAGGACTCGCCAACTTTGACTCCCAACTGCTGTTTCATCTGCTCTGCCCAGTCCATCAGTTGCTTGACGTGGTCTGGAGCTTTTTGCGCCCCGCCGAACACCTGTGCCAGGCCTGCGGCGGATTTGGAATCGATTCCTTGCTTTACTACCGCGGGCGCCTCATATCCGACAAAGCCGCGGAGCAGAACGAATTCAGGAGGCCATTGGGTCCAGTGCTCAAACAGTTCCCAGACATCCGGCATCAGAATCTGGTCGACCGCCGAAGGCAACTGTTTGAGCGCCGTGGCCATGTACCCGCGAAGGTAAGGCCAATCTATTCCTGAGCCTTGGCGGGTTGATCTTCCCCCTGCTTTGGCCTCCGCAGTCCGTTGATTTCGAGACACGCGGGAATCAACTGCATGGCGTGCGGGTAAGGGATCGCGTCGATATCGGCGTCCGCGTAAGTTGTGCCGGCATTGTTCAGCGAGTAGCGCAGCAGTGGCGTGTTGATGTCCGCCTTGGGATCAGCGCCAGCGAAAAGTTCTTTACCCTGGCCGAACGTCAGCGGGGCGATGTTGTAGTTCTTGTCTTCGATTGGAATCGTTTTATTTGCCATCTTTACTTTTCGGAGAGTTTCAAGCGGGGCCGCGACTTGTGCGACCCCTACTTTTGCTCTGGCTCTCCGGCAACCTCCATGAAAGAAATTTCACTGCACAAACGTTTAGTAGTTATCCGCGTACAAATGACCCAGGATGTCGTTCGAATCGACACAGGCATCGAAAGCAATATCCGAGATCCAAAAAGCACCCTGCTTCGTCGGAATCGAAAACTCCGAGGCGATGCAGTCGTTCAGCTCGACCGCAAAATACTTGTTGTTGTTATCCAGGTCGTACAGCAGCGCCTTGAACTCCGGCGCGCTGCCCTGCGGCTGGTCATTGATGGTGACCGTGGTACCGCGATTCGGCACTGAGTAGGTGTAGCTGATCTTCATCTGGGAAGCAGCATCGGCGGCATTGAAGACGTAGAGTCCATTGCTGACCTGGTACTGTCCCTGCTGCGGAGCAACGAGCCCGGAGCACTGCAGCGGACCGCCGCCGACGAAGTAATTCACACCGTAGTCGACAAGGAACGTAGCCGCGTTGGCAACGCTCACCGAATTGGCCACTGCGCCGAGGCATTGCCACACCACTCCGCCATCCGCGCTCTCCGAGCCGACGACGGTCTGCAATGCGGGGAGCGCCGCCGCGGATTCTCCACCGGCCTCCACGCCAGCGCACTTGTAGATGAAGCCGCCCGAAGACATCAGCGCGCCCACGGCGTAGACCGTGGAGTTGGCGCGGGCGGCTGGAGCTGCTCCGCCAGCGGTCTGTAGTTCGCTATCGGAAATCAGCGTGATTCCGGGAGTCTGCGGGCAGCCGAGGAAGAGCTGGTTCAGCATGTTGGGATCGAGGCTGGCGATCTTCGCCTTCACGTCCACGTCGATTTCGCCGCGGCGCACCTTCACCGCGTGCTGGCTGCGGCCGCGCAGCTTCACGTTCTTGCCCTTGATGCTGAGCTGCGCGTCCTGGAGTACTCCAAATCGCCATGGCGTGGGATTCGGCGCTAAGACGCCCCCCACCGGCACACCGAACAGAACTCCTGTTCCAAAAGGCGTAATCATTTAATTTCTCCTTAACTGCTTTGTGTCATGACCTGAATGGTGATCTCCGCATGGTGGCAAAGCGTCTGCTCCACGCCGAAGTGCCGGAAATCGATCGCTTTGACCCTAGGTGTCCTCGTCATCTTCGCCGTGTGATTGAAATAGCCGGGAAACTCCGAATCGTTGTGGATGGCCCAGAGCATCGCGGTGACAAGGGTGTCGAACTTATCTTCCGAGGCGCTTGAGTCCTGCACGGCGAAAAACTCATGGACTGAAATCGCGTCCCATTCGGAGGTCATGCTGGGCATGTCGCCGTGGCTCTCCAGCTCGACAGCGCTACGCGAGATGAAGCAGCAGTTCAATACGCCGTTCGAAACGAACTGGGCGAGTTCGACGGACTCGATGTTCACCGGCCGCATGCGTGTAAATACCGTGCCGATGCCGGCAACGCCTGCGAGTACCGCCGAGATCCGCGCCTTGATGTCTGTTAACGCCATTAGAATCCGGCTCCTTCCAGCGCTTCGGCGATAGCGCGTTCGAGTATTCCCTGGGCTTCTGTCATCAACTGCTGGTACGCCTTGTCGTACTGTGCTGCCGGCAGCGTTCCGGAACGTGCGATCTTGCGCGCAATCAGGAACGCGATCGAGCGAGCTGTCTTTTCATCTGTCGCGCCGAACTTCGCGACCACCCAGGGGATCAGCGCCTCGTAGGGCGGGAAGTGCGGACGCGATCCATCGTTGACCGGCGAGGAATACACATCCGCCGGAGGTCCATTCGTGATGATCTCGGTGACCAGGTCTGTCCCTTGTTCCAGGTGCGGGAAGACCGTATGAGCCAATTGTCCGGTGGCTCCGACTGGCGTTCCCTCGACGACCAGGCCAACGCCGCGCTCGCCGATCTTCTCCATGCCCAGAAGAATCCCAGCCAGCGTAGCGTTCTCCGCGCCTTCGAAAACCTCGGAGATACCTGTCACCGTGATCTGCATTTAAAGCTTCGCCCTTACGAAACAGTCTTTTGCTTCAAGCAGCTTGCGGAATCCCGCCGATTTTTCCGGGCCATCGGGAGTGACATCCTCCAGATGCATGGCCATGTCGCGAAAAAGCCCGGCGAGTGGCTGAAGATTCGGGGGAAGATGGGAGCATTCGAAATACTTCAAGATCGGTGATTTCATCGTTTACCTCGGCCTCTGGTGCGTCAGTCGATCGACGCCAGTGCCCATCAACTGGGTCATCGGAGCAACTACCAATGCAGGCTTGGCGATCGCTTCCTGATTTCCGTCCTCAGGGATACCGAAGAAGCTGCAGTAACGCTTGCGCGCCGCCTTGGCCAGCGCCAGATACTCCTGCCCCTTGGTGCGGTAATTCACCACGTCGGCTGCGATTGAGTTGTTGCCGGTCTGGGCGTAGATTGCCGCCAACGCCTCAAAGCAGTAGCTTGCCGAGAGGTCGATCACCGCGTTCTGATCCTGCGGATAGATCGTCGAGGCGTCCGGAGCATGGCGCTGGGTGAAGCTCATCCGAACCATCTCGTCCGCTGCCGGCACGTCCACCAGTAGGCGCACGACCAGCCCCGATGGCGCGCGATACATCTGCCACTCGAAGTCCTGCAAGCACTCCGCCGGTACCTGGCCGCCTGGATACTCGACCTGGGTGATGTAGGAGAAGCCATCTTCGTACCCCTCGGGCAACGGCAGATCGCTCGTGCCGTTGCCGGGGATATCGATGACCACTTGCAGCGGGTGATCCTTGCTGTATCGCTGCAGGATCGCCTGCTGCACTGCCGCCGCGCGATCGTTCGCAGACAACTTATTGGCTGCGTCCTGGATTACGCTGGCGACACCGGTTAAGAGGTCAGTGAGCTGCACGGTCCTGCTCCTTTACTGCTGTACGTAGGTGAGAACGCCGTTAAACGCCGGAGTGGTGCCGCCCGCGACGACGCATAGTTGGTTGCCGCTGGGAGCCGCAAAAAGCGTGCCGCCCGCGCCGAGTACCAATCCCTGCCCGGCGGTGACTGGAAGGCTCATGGCGCCGGTGAGCGTGACCGGGTTGGTGTCACAGGCCGTCGTCGTCTGCGTGCCAGCCTTGAACTGCACCGTCGGGGAGGTGCCCGAAGCGAAGATCGTAGTTATCGCGCAGACCGTGGTAACCTTCGTGCCAACCGTCGGCACCAGCGCCGTAGTTCCCGCTGCCGAGACGGCGATCGGGAGCGACTGCTTGGGAATGCCGGGTTGCTGGCAGGGATCTCCGAGGCCGACGCGAATCTCTCCACCGTAAGGCTTGAAGGCGCCATAGATAGAGAATGTCGCTGACGGCGTTCCGGTACCGCCAATGGTCCAGAGAACACGCAACCACCGTGCGAATCCCTTTACGTGGAGCTGGTGCGTCCCCGCGGCGGTAAACTGCTCCGCCATCTGGAGCGGAACACAATACGTGGTTGTCGCGTCCTGGCAGGCCTGGACCATTACGTCCAGGGTCGGATTGGTTCCGGTCAGAGCCGTGGCCTGGATGGTGAACTCGCCACCGTGGTACGCGCCCACATCGATCACGGGCGACGCACCGCTCGCGGTCTCCGTGATGCCGGTGGAATGGAAGTTGTACTCCTTCAGGAATCCGCTGGTCGCGTCGATATAGCCAACCTGGGCGTGCGCCATCATCGGAACAATCAGGAGCGTCAGGAGCAAGGCGAGGAGCCAGCCAAGCGTGAAGTCCTTAGCGGGTGATCCAAACGTCAGAAGCCTTTTCATGTTTCTGTCCTCTCTCTCGGAACTTGCCAGCGGCGGGAACGCGGCAAACGATGCCGCTCCGGCCGCTGGCGCTTGTTTAGTGCTGCGCTGAATAGCCGACGCCGCGGTAGTCGATGACGTTGCCGCCGTACACTTGCTTGACCTTGTACTGAATTTCGTCCTTGCTGAAGGGAACGGAACCATTCGACGGGTTGTTGTTGATGTACATCTGCGGCGTCTCGTAACCACCGAGGAAGCCGATTTCGACGCAGGGGCACTCTGTGGGGAAGCAGCCCCAGAACCAGTCGTTGGCGTATTCCAACAGCTCGTTCTCGATGATGCCTTCATTGTTGACGCCGAAGGCGTGGTACCAGGGGTTCGCTGAGAACGTACCCGGACCGGTGGGCCAACTCTCCGACTGATTGATGGCAACCGCCACGCCCCACAGATCGGGGTGGATCATCAGCCACTGCAAGGGCAGAGCCAACGGCTTCAGCGAGTCCTTTTCTGTCTGGAGCTTCAAGGCCGCGCGCACCGCGGTTAGGTTCGTTGGCGTCAATGGCAGTGCGAACAGGTTGTTATGCGCTGCGTTGAACCAGCTCAGTGCGTCCGGGTTGTATGCCGGGTTGTTGATGAAGAAGTTAGTGACCTGCTGCTTCAGCGTGCGCTTCGCCGCGCGTGCCATGCGGCCGGGGAACTGTGCGATCTTGCCGAGATCGTCGTTACGGATCGTCTCCTCAGTGATCGACAAGATGTTACCCATCTTGTTTACGCCGTAGCTGACCAGGTCATCAGTCGGGCGGGTGAACTCCGTGTAGTTGTTACCTTCACCAACCACCGCGAGGTCGCCCAAGTAACCCATGCGGACTCGGTTCTGCGTCTTATAGTCGCTCACGGTCGTCGTGGTATAGAGCTTCTCCACTCCGCCGGAGGGAACTTCCGCATAGTCCTGGATCAATCGCTTGGTCATCGAGTTGAGCAGGATGTTCGGGAAATCGCTCGACTGGATGTTGTCGGCCGCTTCACGCGTGGCAAAGAAGCCTGAGAGGCGCAGGTCGCTATCGCCGGTGATCGCGACGTATGCCTGGGTGAGAGATGGCACGCCACGATGCTTGAAGGGCTTGGCACCCTTCGCGATTGCTTCCTTCACTCCGAAGGTCGCATCCATCGCGTCCTGCAACGCATCCGCGCTTCCGCCAACCTCGATGGCGCCGTTAACCCGGCCCACGTTCGAGAAAGCCGCAAAAGCCTCGCGCGTGCGCTTGATCTCAGCGTCAATCACTTCGGCCGTAATTCCAGCGGCGTTTGATTCCAGCACCGTCGCCAGATGTTCCTTCACCAGGCTCGCCGCAGACGAAGGCAGCTTGGAAGCCGTCAGCTTCTGGTCGATCAGGTTCTGCGCCTGCAGCTTCTGCGCCAGCTTCAAGGTGGCGTTCGCCTCGGCGACCAGAGCCGTGTTGTCGTTGTTGTTGGCTGCGGTTACAGAGGCCATGGCCGCTTCGGTCACTTTCACCAGGAAATCGGGAAGCGCGGCTTCCGCCAGGCCCTCCAACTCCGTGGTGAGCGCGCCGGCGCGGTTGGCATCCTTCGCCCGCAGAGCTTCTAGCACCTGCAAAATGCGCTTCTTCATTGCTGCTCCTTCATCCCGGCCCGCCTCGGCGTTGCCGTGAGTTTGTCGTACAGCTTGGGTTTGAAGTTCGGAGATCTCCGTCAAGGTCGCGCGCGATGCAGCGACCAGGAAGCGTCCGCCAGCTCCTGCTTCGGCACAAAGATCGACGCTCGAAAGCTTCGCCAGCTTGCCGGAAACCATCGCGTCCCGGCCGTCGATCTTGCCCTTCTTGAATCCGATCCAGGCGTTGATGGACAAGCCGAAGAGTTCGCCGAGCTTGCCAGCCTTGCGCGCGGCGCTGAACTTGTTCGCCAGACCGGTCTCACTCTCCAGCAAGTGAAGATTGGCGGCCGCGCTATTTCCATCCAGCCGTCCTCCCTCGAACCAGCCCGCGATGCGGTCCGGTTCATTCGCGCCATCCCCCACGAGAGGATGGCATCTGCCGAATTTCGTGCTATTCAGCGCCTCGGCGACCTGCGCCACCGTCTCCGGCGTGAAGTAATGCGGCGCGTTAGACCCGTTGACGGTACCGCCGCCCCAGCCTGACTCAATGGCAATTACCGGATAGACGAGTGGATCTCCGCCGCATTCGGATTCGACCACGAAGCGCGCTGCTTGGCTGACCGGGACGTACGCCGTCTCCACCTGGATGGGATCCTCGAAGGTATAGCCGTCGCCGGAATCAGAGGCCGAGTATTTGATCTGGTACAGCTCGCCGTCCGGCCCCCTGGCGATGACGTAGGCAGGGAAGGTCTCGACGATGCGGTAATTCGACCAGCCGTTCTGGTCTGTACCGAACTTCTTATCGAGGGCGCGATCGATCTCGGACAACTGATCTTCGATCGACTCGCTCTCATCGCCGCCGACAACGCCCGCCTCGGATACCTTTGCGCGCTCTTCAATCGCCAGCAGTATCCCGCTTCGAGCGTTCCCGTCCACCATAAGCAAAGCAGTTTTGTGCTTCATCGCTCGCTCCCTTGCGGTTAGGCTTTCGTGGTCTTCGGTTCCTCAGGCGCAGGCGCCGGGAACTTATGCTTCTTGCCGTCGGAAGTCACCAGGCGCAGCTCGTGCCCCTCGTCGGTTTTAACCACCTCGCGCTGTACCACATGGTGGTTCGGCAAGTCGATCGCGTCCTTGTAGGACCTGATCTCCGGTACCTGCAGGAGGCGATTGGCTTCGCGCAGCGCGCATTGTGCCTGCATCGTCTTCTGCTCGGGATAGTCCGCCTGCGCCTTTTTGTATGCGGCTAAATAGGCTTTCTTCCACTCGGCCTTCAGTTTTGCCGGCAGATGCTTTGGCGCTTCCGGAATTGCGATTTCTTCTGGCATGATCCTCGTTCTCCTTTACGCAACCTTGATTGCGATTCCCAACTTGTCCAACAACGCTTTGTGTCCTGCCGTCGGCTTCAACGCATCCGCCGAAAAGTGCGGAACGCTAAGGCAGTGGCAGTTGATCGTGTTCTCCGGCGAGCCGTTCGGATCGCGCGGATACATCAACTCCTCCGGTTCCGCGCCAGGCAGTACCGGAATCTCAAAGGGATCGGTCACATCCTTGACCTGCCCGTTCGCGAGGTAATGCGAAAGCCGAGGCACACGCGCCACCGGAATGTGGACCCACTTCTTCTGCAGATCGGGATGGCGCTCCGCAAGTTCTTCCATGCGCGCCTGTCCACTGATTGCATGCACTCGCAGGATCTCGTTCTCGGCAATCGTCGCGGCACGGTCGCCAATCTTGTCGAAGATGCTTACGCGCCCTTCGGCTCCCAATCCACGGCCGATCTGCTGCACGATCTGGTCCCAGCTCTGGCCTCCCAGGAAGGCCCGCTGCAGCGCCGCATTGATGTCATGCGACGCCTGGCGCGAGAGGTTCGTGATCAGATCGGCCGTGTAGCCCTGGGCGATCGAAAGCGTCGTCGGATTGACGTGGCCCATCGTCACCGCTTCCAGGCCTGCGCTGACGAGCGGTTGAGTCACGCCCTGCGCACCCAGCCGGGCCGCGTGCGCTTCCGCCGAATCCAGGAATGAGGTTGCGTCCGAGCGGAACTTATCCATCGCGGCGTCGATCGACCGCTTCAACTCCGTCAACTGAGCGGCCGAGAAGCTGCCGGGATCCACATCCGCCAGGCGTCCGAGGATCTCGCGGCGGGCGGCGGCGAGCATCTCCAGGACACGCGAGCGGGCAGCCGGCGCCAGATCCTTCGTCTGGGCGATCAGCTCAGCTACCTTGGCCGCGAATTCGGATTGAACGCTCATTAAGTCCTTCCTAGCCTTCTCGGGTGTATCTGCCTTCAAACGTCGCTGCCGGCGAGAACGATCTGTATCCGTCCTCATAGACGACGTAGTAGCCACCGGCCACCGGATTGTGTTTCGCGATGAACGCTTCCGTCACCGGGCAGCGCAGCGTATATACAGTCGGCCCGTGGACAACGAGCACGAGTTCCCGGCCTTCGACTTTCGCGATCTTGGCCGCACGCACCTTTTTGTGGCACCGATACTTCGGCATCAGATTCTCGACGCTCATCAGGTTCGGAATTTGTTCTGCACCCGGCATTTCGTCTCCTCAAATCCAGAATTTCTGTTTCGGAGGGTTAAGGCCCTCACCTTGATCCCCGTGTGAGGCCTCACACGGTACCGCCCTGCCATTTACTCCGTCGTCCAGCTACTCACCTACCCTGAAAACGTCCTAGGGCCGTTTCTGCGCGATTCCCAACTCCTTGCCCCTCATGCCTTTCCGGATGCCCGTCGCGCTTTTCAATTGACAACCACATCCGGCTGCTGTAACGGCACGCCGCCGCCGTCCTGCGGTGCTTCGCCGTTCACCTTCCCCGGTTCCGGTTTCTGGGCCAGCGCGTTTGCCAGGTTCTTCTGGGAACTAAGGCTGTCGATGTCCCGCGCTTTTTTGTCCTGCTGCTCCTGCTGCGCCTGCTCATACTCGTCCTGCGGATCATCGATATCCGTACCGATCTGCGTCAGCACATTGGCAAACGCCCGCGCCGCCGTCACTCCGCGGATCCAGCCGCGGTCTTCGGCGATCGACAGCGAAGCGGTTGCACCCTGCAGAATCTGCGCGCCCTTGGCGAAGTCCTTCATCAACAGGTCCGGCGTCTGGATGGTGAATGTTTCGTCGGCATCCTCGGCCAACGTGCCGTGCGCCTTTGCCTGGGCAATCACAAACTTCAGGATCTGGGTGGTATCGCGGATCACGAGGTTCTGGTGCTCGGTCAGCACCTTGCCAGTCGGACCATCCATCTCGGCGGCCACTGCGCGGTTGGCGTCGTTGGGGTCGCCCATCCAATGCGGAGGCAGACCTGCGCCGCCGCAACCGTAGTGCTTTACGTTGCGGATCGAGTCGCCGAAATCATTGCCTTTCAGATCCGGGGTCACCGCGGTGATCGCCATCTTCTCGTTGTGGCATCGCACCGTTCCCTGGCGGGGAGGCTGGCGGCTGAACTCGTCGTTGAATTTCTGCAACTCGTTCTCGGTTGCCCCGGTCACGCAGACATCCCAGATGAACTGGTTCAGGTAGCGGGCGCGATCGGCGAAGTCGAAGACCATCTGATCGAGCACATCCACCCAGTCCGCCAGGGCAAACAGCTCGGAGATCCCGCGCGTGCCCATCTTCGCCTTGTTGATGGCGAAGTAGAACGTCTCGCCGACCAACTGGCCGTAGGTAGGCGAGCTGACGTCTTCGTCCTGGCGGATGATGGCCAACTCGCGCGCCGCCGGATCGCCCGCCCGCGAACAGAGCTTTACCTGGGTGGGAATCGAAATCTCCTGCTGCCCATTGCCCGTCGTCAGCAGTCCGTAGCGGATTGAGGCGACATCGGCCGCGTCGATGTACCCCAGGCGAACAAAGCCGTCCACCGGATTGACTGCCACCGGCAAGCAGAGTTCGCCGAAGATCAGCTTTTCGCGTGTCCAGTTCGAAAGGTTGTTCTCCAGGTCGTTGATCGGATCGTCCCAGAACTTATCGATCACCTCCTGGGTGCGCTTGTCCTCGCACTGGACGGCAAAACCTTCACCCACGATGAACGCCGTGATCATGCGAATGATCTGCTTGGCGAATGGATTCGTGACCGCCAGATAGAAGCAGACCTGCTGCATCCGCTGCTGCATGAACGGATTCAGGTCGCGCAGGCTGTTCGGCGAGGTGATGCGCTGGAAGTGAACGTCTTCGCCGTCGCCTGCGTTCATGGTGAACAACATCGGGCCGACGACTTCCTTGACGTGTGCCGGTACTTCCTGGAGGTGGGCGTTCGCCGTAGCCTGATACACCGCCTGGCTTGCCTCTTTTAGATCGAGCAGCGTCATGCCGGCGCGCTCGTGGAACGATGCCCCGCGGCGTCGCGTAAGATTCTTTAGCGTCCAGCCCATACTGACCTCCGGTCGCTACTGCCGTGATTCCGCATGGTGCGTGATCCCCAATCCTGCCCGTCGTCCGTTCCGGGCTCGTCTCTTTCCGGCTCTTGCATTGCCTGGCTCATGGCTCCGCGATCGCGGCCGTGCGCTTCCGTGGAAGTATTCGAAGCCATCGCGGGCTTATAGCCGCGCTCCCGAGCCAGCGAGACTGCCATCGTCAATGCATCCGCTAAGTCGTCCTTGATCTTTCCCAAATAAAGGAGCTGGCTGATCAGCTTCTTCTGTGTACCGTCCAGGCAGAAGCGAATGGTGCCGTTCTCAACCAACGGCGAAATTGAAACGATCCTGCGAAACTTGTCCTGGTCGGACTTGATCTCAACGACTGGGATATAGCGCTGGGTCTCACGCGAGACCTCCTCGACGTGCTCCTTCAGCGCTTTCTGATAGGCAACGGTCTCCACGCCAATCGCAATCGGCTGCTCCTCGTCGAAGCGATTGAGGACAAATCGCCATTGCTCCGGGAACGAAAGTTTCTTGCCTTCCGCACGCAGTACCAGGATGTAGCCGTGCTCGTCGATGCCAACCGTGACGCTGGCAAAGTCGTCTGCCTTTTCCTTCTTACTGATCGCCGGATCGATGCCGGTTAGCTTCACCAGCTCCTTGCCCTCGATCGACTCGCGGGTGAAGGCGTGGCGAATGATGTCCGACTCTTTGAAGCTGGCAGTGTCCGAGCTCACCGGCTGATTGCGGAACTCCTGATTGAATTCCGTAAGACCGATGTCCTCTTCTTTAGCAGCCAGATCCGCGGCGGACCACTTCGCCGCCCACAACACGGACCCCGGAGTTCGCTCTTCATCGATCGCTTCAAACTTCCGCTTCAGGAACTTCTTAAACTTTTCCTTATCGAGCAGGTGCGAGAGCAGCGAGTCGTAGTGGAGGATGGTGCCGATGGCAAACACCTGGCAGCTCTTGCCAAGATTTAGGACGACGTTCTTGAACCAGCGCTCCAGCTTGAGCCGGTATTCCGGATTGTCGATGTGTTCGTCATCTTCCAGGTCATCGCAGATCACCAGGTCCGGACGGTACATGCGCTGACGCAGGCCGCGCAGTGACTGACCGGCGCCGCGTGCGCTCAGACGCGTACCGGTGGCGGTGATGATGTCCCGCTCTCCCCATTTGACCGAGTCCACCAGGTCGCCGAAGTCTTTCCGCAGCTCGTCGTTGCTTTCCAGCTCCGTTTTCACCGCAGACAGCAGCAGGATTGCCTGCGCCTCGGTATCGGAGATCAAGACGATAAACTTACGGAGCTTGTAGCAGATGCAATACAGCACGAAGAAAAGAGAAATTACCGTGGATTTGGCGTGCTCGCGGGGCGCGGCGATCGCTGCCCTCTTCGTTGTCAGTGCCAGCTGGTAAATCTCCCGGTGGAAATCGGCCGGCTCAATCGCGATGCCCGTCTCCTGGTCCACCATGTAGTGAGCCAGGTACTTGTACACAAAGCGCTCGATGTCGCTCGCGAGCTCCCACGCCGCCTGGAGAACAGCCTCCGGCTCGGGAGGCTTAACCTCTCCCGTCTGCGTGGCTTCGACCTGGAACGCGGCGCGGAGTGTCCCGCGCGCCTCCTCAAGCCGATCGCGTTTCGATTTGTTTTGCGTACGCTTCTGCGCCATGTGAGAACTCGGTAATCAACTCTTCGCGGATCGGGTCCAGTACTTCGCGCACTCGCTCGCGGGTGCGCAGCTTCTTGAGCAGATCCTGCGCGATGTTCAAATACATCTCGCGCGGATTGAAATCGGCGTTCTTTTCCTGTTGCGCGGCCAGCTTCTGTTGCTCCACCGCCAGCTTGGCTTTATCCAGTTCCGCCTTCTGAAGCTTCGTCAGCAGGAAGAGCAGCTCGCCCAATTCCTTGCGAAATGCCTTCGAATCCTGCGCGTCGGCCGAGTTTGTGAGCATGAAGACCTGCTCGGCCAGGGCATTCTTTGTGGACTCGGTAAGCCCCTCGAACGTCCGCGAGGCAAAAGCCTCTGCAATGGTGCGTGCCTTCGCCGCGTCTCGGTCGACCTCCGCGATCCGCTGCTCGAATCGCAGGTCATACCAGCGGTGAAGATTCGCGTGCGGCAGCCGCTTTTCCGGAAAAAGCTCAACGATCTCGGGAGCAACGCTCTCCCATTCCTTCCAGTACGGAGACTCCTCTTCGATCTCCTTCCAGACCCGCCCTGCGATGCGCGCAGCGCGGATACGGTCCTGTATCGCCAACGGCAGCCGGTCGATCTTGAGAGGCTGGCGGACTTTCCGCGCCTCTCCTGTCTTAGGGCGAGGGTTCATTTAGTCAACACCGCCTGGTCAGTCTCGTAGCCGTCCACCAGATCGCGGCCGCTGGAGGTGATCTCGATCTCGAAGATGAAAAGGCGCTCGTCGTCGCCGCGCATCTGGCGATAGCGGAGATAGTCGCGGTCTTTCAGGTCCTGCAGCATGGCCAGGACATCGTTGCGTGAGAACTGGTAGCCTTCGCGCTGCAGCGTGCCCCGGATCACCGTGGAAGTCAGGCGAGCACCTTGGCGGCGATGGTTCACATAGACGAGCGTGAGGATCAGCCCTCGCAACTGCCGCGCCGCCATTGGGTCCAGGATCTGTTCGTCCGCCATTACAGGGTTCCTCCTGCCGCCTGGGCACTGCTCCTGGCGGGATAACGCGATTCCATCGACTCCACCTTGTTCAAAATCTGCTGTGTCGTGTACGCCAGGTGATCCAGCACCAGCTCGCGCTCACGGTCGCGCTCGTCTTCCTTCTGCGAGATCCGCTGCATCGCATCGGCCATCGACTGGAGAGCTACGGCGTTGGCGGTCGCGGCCGTAACAAACTGCTTGCCCCAGATATTGATCGTCGAGTGCAGCAGCGCCATCCCCACCAGCACGATGACGAAGAGCGGTCCCCAGCGCAGGACCGCCTCCACCATCGGCTTCGTCTCCGGACGCGCAATTTGCAGGATTACCGTCGCCAGCGCCACGCCGCTGCCCGCCCCTAGCGCAATCACCACCGGGCGCGACACCTTGTTCTCCGGAGTCACCTGGGCCGCTGTCGCCATCAGTTCGCCCCCAGCCCCTGCATCGCGGCCAGCAAACCATCCAGGTCGAGTCCCGAAGGCGACTTACCCTGTGAATTCAGCCAAGCCGCAGTCACGACCGCGTACGCTTCGTCCATGAGCTTCAGAGAGAATTCCCAGGTACCGGGGATACACAGGCCCCATGAATTGATGTGCCAGCCCGCGCCGCCCTGGCCCACCATGTTGATGCCGTGCCCGCCGATAATCGGAGACGAGGGGTCGTAGGTCCAGTTGCTGGTATCGTCCTCCGCCGACTGCGGGCAGTTGATGCCCAGCAGTATTCCGCCGAAGGTGTCGCAGGCGTAGCGCTGCTGCGCGATCGAAGACAAGTCGAGCGACGCCCAGCCGAGGATCTTATGCAGGACCTGGTTACCGTTCTTGTCCAGCATCGGGATACCGGTGCTCTTCCAATATGGGAGGGCTTGTCCTTGAATATCCGTTCCCTGGTCGGTGCTCGGGTCATCCGGGTTGTAGCCGGTGATCGCCGAGTAGGTCTGGAGTGCCAGCTCCTTGGTCGGAGTCAGGGGATTGTCCGTGTTGGCCGTCTCCACCTGGGCGTAGTGCATCATGGCGGCGATGACGCAATCTCCGACCGTGTCATTCGCGAGCATATCGAGCTGGATGCCACTGGCGTATTCCCAGCCTCGGGGTGCGACCGTAGGCCACTCGGCAGCTCTCGGCAGAAAATCACCGAGAGCGGGAGTGGAGAGCAGACGTGATGCGGGTTTCTTGCCGAGCTTCATAATTTCCTCTTAGCGGAACGTCGGATAGAAGTTGTGCCAGCCGAGAACGAAGAAGCGCGGCGTCTTCGCCAGCACCGCATCTACCTTCGCGTCACCGGACTTCTCGGCGGTGATCCGGTTGAACTGCCGCTTGTAATTCACCCGGATATTGCCCACGTTCACCTTGAAGGCGGACATTTGCTTGGCGCTGGGCTGTTGCGCCGGCAGGGCGTTCACAATCTCGTCGATCACGGCGTTCCCGAGATCGACGTAGGCTGTCACTTTGGCCACGGTCGCCGGATCGGAGATGTGCACGGCCGTCAGATAGGAGTTCAACTGCCCTTTGGCGTATGCGGCGAGGGAGACGATCTGCGCCCGTTGACTGCTGTAGTTGGCCGCCGTAATGGTGGACGCGGTGGTCTCGATCAGCTGCAGATCGTTATTGACCTGGGTCTCCACGGACTGGGCCTGCGATGCGACCGCCGGAGTCTCGGTGGCAATGACGAGGTTGGCGACGGCTTCCGCGATGGGAAGAAACTCGTTTACGTAGGTGACAATTTCCTGGTACACGGTCTGCGAGCAGGCGACGGTGCCTGTGATCAGTAGCGTGCACGCCAGAAGCACAATAAGAGCCGGTGAGAAGCGGTGAGACAGTTTCATGCGATAGCGCCCTCCTTGGACGCCAGTGCGTTATCAAGCAGCGTCTGCACGCGGGAAAGCACCTCCGCGTTGGTGACGAGAAACGGCTTGTGCTCGACGGTGACGGTGAATAGACCGCCAGCGTAGGTGTAGCCAAGTAGCACGGTGACTCCGTCCTCGTGGACTGAGACCGTGCCGGCGTCGTCGGTACCGGCCATGCCGCAGTTCGGATCGGCCTGCACGGCAGCTTTGAACTGCTCCAACTGCTCCGGCGTGATCGCCCGCGTGATGGATGCGCTCGCCATGGCTAGTCCTGGCTGAGCAGGCCGAGGAAGGCCGTGGCCATGGCGGAGATCAGCGCGACCACGGTGCCAGTCCCGGCGTGGCCGAGGCTGACACCCTGCTGCGAGAGCACTCCGCACGCGGTAGCGAGGCCGATCAGCAATCCGGCGATGGAGGTCTTCGGGTTGGTAACGACGCGTTGCCATAACTCATTCATGCGGCTGTCTCCTTCTGTGCCTGGGGCATAGTCGGCTCCGGCGGGTTGTCGAAATTAGCCAGTTGGTAGCGGCGGATTAGGAAGGTCAGAACCTGAGCGTAGGTGCGGCTGGTCGAATAACCGCAGGCCTGCAGCTGCGCGGCGAAGGCCACCGGATCGTGGCAAACCTCCATTGCCGCGCGGTATCGCGGTTCGTTGGCGATCAGCTCGCCATGACGAAGGAAGGAGTCCTCGACAGTCGCGAACTTTTCAAAGTGCGCGCCCTGCTCCATGTAAGGATGTCCGTTCGAGTATTCCTTGGTGGAAAACTCGACATACGGCTCTGTGCCCGAAGCCTTGATGCCGAAGTAGTTATTTGCCTGCACCGCGCATTGCGACTGCCCGCAATTGCCGAACTTATCGCTCGATTCGAGGATCGCCTGGGCCAGCGTCACCGAGGCTGGCTGCCCGAATTGCTTCTGCGCGGCCTGCGCGGCCGGTGCCCATTTCTCTATCCACGCGAGTCTCTGTGCTGGCGTCATGAGACGACAGTAAGGCAGAGTCTCTGTTTTCCGTGGACACTTTGGCCACTTTGGGACGCTTTAGTTTTGAGGCAGAGAAAGGCGAACACGCGGGAGAGGCGCAAGGGAGAGATGGCCGGGCGGAATAACGGTGGCCCTCTTTACTCGACCTTGATGGAAATGCCGTACTTCTTAAGCACAGCCTTGCACTCGTCTGGCGTCTTTCCGGGATAACATCTCCTCGTTTCCACTATTGGACGCGGAGATAGAGGGGAACGGTCGAGCAGATGTTTCGGATTCCGCGGTATCCACGAAATGCAATCTTGCAACAACTCCTGCGGGAGCCGCTCCATACCGGGTTTAAGCGGATCAACATCCAGAGGTAAGTCGGCATAGGGCACGCTTACGATCATGCACATGCAGTCCCAGTCGAATGGCCCCCTAAGCAATCTCCATACAGGGTCAGTCTGGAGCGCGGTGAAGCCATCTAATGCGGCATGCCGCGATCTCCTACAACAATCGTCCTTCATCGCTATCTGATAGAAATTGTCTTTGAATCGGGACGCCTCCCGCCTTTTTTCGGAGGCAACGGCGTTCATCAGGCTCAGTGCGGTGCGGTGGATTGTGTAGAACCACCAAAAATCCAGCGCGCGAATCTGTGCAGGAGTCGTCTCCGCCCTCCTCCACTTTTCGACGGCAACTTGCGCCCTGACAGGGTTGATCATGTCAGCGAAGATAAGAACGAGCTCGGGGCTTGGATCAAGGCCCGCATGCTCAAGCCCGCATCGGATCAGTTTCAGAAGCTCAGCCTTTTCTGTCACCGCCCGGGCGTCTTCGTCGCTCGCGACTACAAGCGCGAGATTATCAGTTTTATTCCCTATTTCAACAGCGGGGGCCATCGTCGGGACACACCCTGGGTGCATCATCTTGAAAAACCCAGCCCACTTTCCGCAATGGATGCAATTCCCCATGGCTTCACCTCTGTCTTACGATCCACCATTCAACGCGGCCGGCGATCCGCCAGCCGGGCTTGAACTCAATAGGTGGATAGATTGGATTTTCTGAGACCAGTATCAACTTGCCTTCGTGAGAACGAAGGCGCTTCACGACAACGCCTTCAACATCATGCTGCGCTGCGATTACTTTACCCAGTAGTTTCCTTGCGTTCACCTGGAGACAATCGACGGCGACAACGCTACGGTCCGGAATTAAAGGTTCCATGCTGTCTCCATGCACGCGGACACAGGCCACCTCTCCAGTAACTAGGTCAGGAGGAAGACTGAGCTGCCCCTCGATGTTCTTGCTTTCATGCAGCGCTCCACGCCCCGCTCCGGCAGGGTCGGAGACAAGCGGGGCAGAGCGAAAACCTCTTTCCACTACCATGTGCTGAGACATTGTCCCCACAGCGTGTCCGATACCGCCGCGTATCCCCGCCATTTCGTACCACTCGTCCTCCTGTTCTGGCGGCGCAAGGGTTGCAGCCTTTAGGAGCACAGCCACCGGCATCGGTCGCTGATCGTTCTCCCATCGTGGGATAGAGGCCTGATTAACACCCAGCAACTTGGCAAACGCGGACTGGCCGAGACCCAAAGTCTGCCGCAGCTTCAGGAGCTTCTTTCCCTTCCCGGTTACTGCCTTGGTGTCCCTGCCAATAGTCATAGAAAGTCGTTGACACGATATGACTATTGTCATATCGTGCATTCATGCGTCAGAAACAAACACGTCAGAAAAGAAAGTCTACACCAGCGCGCAAGCCTTCGCGTCCCGCGGAGCTTACCAAAGCCCTTGAACATGTCGGTTTGTTCTCCAGGGTGGCGAAGCGCGGCGGCTGGACTTTGGGCCACGTTCTTCAGGTCGCAAAGGGGAAGCACCAGTCCCAGCTCGTGATCGACGCAATTGTTGCCGAGGTTCGGCGAATTGAACAGGATGCGGAGGACGCTGCGTGAAAGCCAAGGGACGCGTAGCAACCTCAATCGACCTGATCTGTGCCGCGTTCGCTGTCCTGTTGCTGGGAGACTCCGGCATCTCGCTCTCACAGGGTGGGTCTCCCAACCCATCTTGCCCGGTCAGCTCTGACGGGCTTTCCCCAGACCTACTCTCCAAGTTCAGATTTGGGGGCCGCTATTTTGGGTGCTACTCACGCGCCGCAAAGGCCACCGGGCTCAGCACACGAATCATCCAGAACGTCGCACATGGGAAGCAAAGAAAACACTTTGACAAGGTCATGGTTGCGCTGCGAAAGGCGATGGCAGATGTAGATGCCTCGTCAGAGCAGCCGCCCCAGCCAATTGATCCGTCGCTCCTTAAAGAATTCTCCTTTGCGTGGGGACGTTACTACGGATTACAGAGCCGACTTGGCAGACAACTCGGGTGTGGCACCGCGAACGTCAACCACGCAATTAGGGGGACGAACAAGAGCGCCCGTGTGCTCCGGGCGGTTCACGCCGAGATGGCCCGCGTCGACGCCGAGCTTGCAGCAAAGCAGGGCGGTGCCCTATGAGCGGCCAAGAGCTGTGGCTCACAAAGCGAGAGGTGATTGACCTCACCGGGGGTTCGAAGCGAACGACTGAACTCAAGGCTCAGCTCGGCCACCTTGTATCGAAGAAGTCCGATACTCCTGGACCCAATGGCAAGCGCGAGCGTGTGTACGCCGCATCGTCGCTTCCGGCCAAGTGTCAGCCGAAGCTGCTGGAACTGTGCATTCGCAAGGCTTCGCGTGAGCACGCGCTGCAGGCGTCAACCGCCTGGGTCGACGACGGAGGCGAACCCGCTGCTTCTACCGCCCTCACCGTGCAACAGCCGCTCTTCCCAGTCCCGGTCCTGATGATGCAGGCACCGGAGCTTGCAGATCTCAATGAAGAGCAGCGTGAGACCGCCCGCAAGCGCTTTGACATCATCTCTCCGCTGCTCGAATGGCGCGAAGGCTCGATCACTCCATTCTGTACGCAGGGCGGCGTCGAGGTTCGCACCTTCGATGACTTCGTCGCCTTCCAGGCATCCATCGCGGGCGTTATCAAGAACACCGTGTACAAGTGGCTGCGGCGCTACGGTCGCGGAGGTGAGACGCCCCTGCAGAAGTTCAAGGCCTTGGCGGATCACGCTCGCGCCGACCGCGGCGTTTCGCGCGTCCTGGCTAAATATCCCAAAGCCGCTGAATACGCGTTGATCAAGTATCTCGGCCTGGCGCCGAGCTCGTATCTCCAGGCCGCCCGCGAGTTGAAGCTGCCCGAAGAGTCCGGCCTCGATTACCAGATGCCGCGCTACCACTCGGAGCGGCTGCCGATCACGCTGGTTTACGAAGGCATCGAGCGCGAGTGGCCGAATTGGTACAATCACGGGTCACGCCCACCTTCCTACGGGACCATTCTCAACTTCATTAACAGCATTCCCGACTGCGTACGCGTCATGGCGCGCGAAGGCCAGGAAGCCTACGAAGACCGCTGCGAACCGCACGCCAAGCGCAAGTACGACATGCCGGTCAACGCCGTCTGGGTGAGCGATCACCGCATCCTGGATGTTTTTGCCTGGAACGATTATTTCCCGCCGTTCCTGCAGGAGCTCTGCTCCTGGATGCGGATCTGGGTCACCACGATCGAGGACATGCGCTCCCGCCGCATCCTGGGCTGGGCGTTCTCGGTCAATCCTTCCTCGCGCTCGGTAGCCGCCGCAATGCGCATGGCTGTGATGCGTTACGGGCTTCCAACAGCGATGCTCGACGGCAGCAACGGGATCTTCTATATGGACAACGGCAACGACTACCTGTTGTTCCAGAAGATGCTCTGGGAGAGCTTCCGCATCAAGGCGCAGCGCGCCAAAGCCTACCGCGCACGCTCCAAGCCGGTCGAGTCCTGGCACGCCATCATGTCGAAGCAGTTCGATCCCACCTTCGGCCCGGCGTACGCAGGTAAGGATGCTGGCGACCGCAGCGAGGAAAACACGCTCGCACTGCGCCAGCACAAACTCTGGCGCGAAGGCAAAGCTCCCTCCACGCCTCTGCCTCCCGTGTCCCACCTAATCGAGCAGCTCGAAGCGTGGATCGGCGAGTACAACGAGCACGAACACGGCGGTCACAACATGTGGGGTCTTTCGCCGCGCATCGTCTTCGATCGCGAATGTCCTCCGGAGCAGCGCAAGCCGCTCGATATCGCGCAACTGGAGCCGCTCTTCTGGCAACGCGAGACACGCCTGGTGCGCAACTCCAAAGTGCAGATCTTCACCGCCGAGTATGAGCCTCTCGATCCGGAGAGTGATTTCAACCTGCGCATGTATAACGGCCGCGAAGTTCGCGTGGCTTGCAATCCCGATGACCTGGCTGTGGCTCTCTGTTATGAGGCCGAAGGTCCCGATCACCGCTTCATCGCCCGCCTGCGCGCACCGCAGCTACTGGCGCATAACCCGGTCTCGCGCGACGCCGTCCAGGCGATGGAACGCGAGAACGCGCGCTGGCGCAAGGGCCTCAAGCACTTCGAGCGCGTTCTCAGCCGCCGCGCCGTTGCCGTTGGCATTACCACCGAAAACGATGCACGCGCCGCCCGCGCCGGGATTGCAATTCCCCGGCCCATGGCTGCGCAGGCCGTACTCATTGGTTCTTCCGTCCCCAAGCCCGAGCTTGGACCCGCTGTCCCCAGTGCGGCCGACGCCGCCAAACACTTTCTCGCCCTTGAGGAGGATTAATGGCTCTGAAGCAGGAACTGAAGGACGCACTCGCGCAGTTGGAACTGCCGGAGGATAGGGCTGTACGCGCGCGCGTCGAACTCTTTTTGATGGAATCCGGCTACACCATCCGCGACCTTGCGGATAAGATCGGCTACTCGCCGGTGAGCACCTCTCTTTACCTCAATGCCAACTACAACCTGCATCATGAGCGCGACAGCAACACACGCCTGATCCGGGCGCGCTTAATCTCGTATCTCGACGAGGCCGAACTCCCCAAGGACAACACGCCGCAGAAGCCGCTTTACAACACTACTGCTCACGCGGCGATCCGCAAGGCGTTCTATCGCGCTCTCAACCATCGCGCCGACAACCGCGGATACGGCTACTGCTTTGATGGAGGTCCGGGCACCGGCAAGAGCCGCATCGCCGAGGCTCTTGTGCGCGAAGTCGGAGCGAGCGAATCGCACTCTGCCTACTACATCTACTGTGGCGACCACAACTCGCCCATGGAGCTGCTCAAGACCATCTGCATCGAGATGAGAATCCCGGCGCGCGGATACCTTGAGCAGCTCATAAGAAAGATCCAGTTTGCGCTGGCAAAAAAGCGCGGCATCATCGTCTTCGACGAAGCGCAGCACCTGCCGCGGCAGACCGTCGAACGTATCCGCCAGCTGCTGGACCGGCCACCGTACATCGGCATCATGTTCCTGGGCTCGCACGATATCCAGCAGAGCTTCCGTGATCTCAAGATGGAGCAGTGGCGGCGCCGCTTGGTGGCCACCATCGTTCTGCCCGGCCTCACCGAGGAAGAGGCCGAGCAGATCATCGTCGGCGAGTTCGGCCGAGCATCGCGCAAGCAGATCGACTATCTCATCCAGGCGTCCATTGTTCCGGATCCGCGCTACCCGATTCAGAAGGGCAATGCCGAGCGCACCTTCGCTTACGAGCGCGTCTACCACGGCCGCACCTATGAAGCCTATTTGTCGGCGGGCGCCCTCTTCGCCGCCATCGACCAGGCCAAGATCGAAATCGCGGAGGCCGCCCATGCCTAAGCCTCCCGTCGAGCAGTTCCAGGCTCCTCGCGGCGTCTGCCGGTATTGCGGTTGCACCTATGAGAACGCCTGCATCTTCCCGGACGCGCTGCCGACTCCGCAGCGCTGCTACTGGACCGATCCGCGCAACACTATCTGCTCCGCGCCTGCGTGCCGGGAACAATACCGCGCGCTGCAGGTGGACACTTTGCGAGCTCTGGTCAGCCACCGCTGCCTGTGCGGAGGCCTCAAGAGCCGACGCCAGATGCTATGCCCAATCTGCTGGCGGTTGCTGCCCTGGGAGATGAGCGCGCTGCTCTACGAAGGCTTGCCGCGCGGCCTCTCTGTGTATTACGTCGAGGCCGTCGCATGGCTGAAGGCGATGAGGGAAAGCCGATGAGAAACCTTGACGCCTGGATGCTCCGCACTGTCCGCCGTATTGGACGCCACCCGCGCTACCGCGCAATGGAGGCAACTCTATGCACTCTGTTCCTGGTGCTGTTCGCCGCATTCCTGATCGTGCACCTGCTGTTAGCCGTGGCGCGATGAAAGGCCTCTTCGTGGCCATCGCCATCTCTGTCCCGATCTGGGGACTTCTTTACACCGTCTACGCCTGTGCACGCTCACTGGCTGGAGGTAAATGATGGCGAACCTTCTAGTGCATTACGACTATCTCTGGCTCGAATGCATTTTCAGAGTTCCCGGATTTGGAGGAAGGTACGTCATCTCCTTTGAAGACCAGGACTGTCGTGGAATCGACTGGGTCGAGCGCAAGGCAATTCGTTTTGGCCGCTATGCACGCCGCTACGCGCGACGTTCCGGAGGCCGCTGATGGCGGACGTTGAGCCCATCCTCGATCACTGCCTGGCTGAGCTGAGGAGCACGGTCGAAGCGGCAAGCCGCTTTGTTACCGGGCTGTTCAACCTGGCATTCCTTGTTCCATCGCTGGCCTTTGTCGGCTTCGCACTCGGATTACTGCATGTTCACGCGTGGCTCTCGAAGACACCCAATCTATTCAAGCTTCCCGTTCGCATGAAAGGAACCAACTGATGTCTGAACTTGCCGTTACCCCTGTTAATGCTCTGCCCGCTCCTGCAGATATCGCTGCGCCGCCGGCAGCTCCTGTGCGGCCCACGCCCGACCAGGTCGACGAACTCGCGGAGAAGTACTTCGCCGCCGACAAGGCTTTCAAGGACGCCAAGAAAGCTCTCGATGTGATCGAGACCGAGGCCATCAAGCTGGTGCAGAGTTTCGGGGTCGTGCCACCGAAAGCGGAGAACTCTCGCCGCCTCGATGGTAAGTTCACCTTCCTCACCGTGACCGCCGGCAACACAACCAATATTGACGAATCGCGCGTGCAGGATTTGAAGGAAGCGCTTGAGACCAACAACTTTGATGCCGTCTTCTGGAACCTGTTCAAACAGCGTACCCGGCACGAGCAGGTAAAGGGTGCGGCGCTCGCGATCCTCGCTGCCGGTATGCCGAAGCGGCTGACTGAGAAGGTACAGAAGCTATTCTCCCGCTGCTTTTCTACCACCAAGAAAGCTCCAAGCCTGAAGGTGAAACGCATCGTCGAAAAGCCTGCGAAGAAGTCACGCAAGGCAAAAGCCAAGAAAGGCGGCCAGTGATGGCCACGGTCACGATCACATTCACGGATACCCCGAACGACCCTCGGGGCGAGGTGTGCATACAAGCGTCTTCGTCCCTTGCAATCGACAACGGGGCTTCCACCAAAGCCGAGAAGCTGGCTCTAAAAGCAATGCACTTCCTCATGGTGCACACCAAGCTCGACGCCATGAAGCGCGGAGAAGACGAAGCTCGGACCGCCCAGAAAGCAGGCAATTAATGGCGAGGGTCACGTTCGTGCTTGAAGATGCCGCCGAAGACTCCCTCTCTCCAGTGATTGTCGTAATGGAGGGAGACAGCTATTTCGATCCATTGGATCCCGACAACGCCTCGCTCACTTCGGCGCAGCGCATCGCGATCAAACTGCTGAAGACGGTGGCCGCCAATGGCAACCTGCAGAGCATGAAGGTCGAGCGTCTTACGGCCTCGGCAGGTACAGGAACGGTGAACTGATGGAGCCCGATACCAGCGGTCTTTATTACTACATGGTTGGCAGCGCGGTGACCATCATCGTCCGCCCCGCCGGCGTGTGCGGGGGATGCGGCAAGCCGCGCTTCAACTTCGTCAATCGCGAGGGCCAGACGTTGTGCATGATCTGCGATTACCTGCGCCAACCTGAGCGCCAGCAGCCGGCAGCGGAAGCGTTACCCGACGGCACGAGGTGTGCCTGATGAGCACTCGCACCGTCACCGAGTACTGCAACTGCGGAGCGCGCATTCTTTGCTGCACCAATGTCGCCGGCGTTCCTCCATCCGTGCGGGAGCGGCGCTCGCGTCACCAGGGCGTGGGACACAAGTCCTGCAGCAAGGCTCATGCCGATCGCGTGCTGCGTCGTCGCGAGCGGCGCGAAAGCAAAGGCAAAGCCCATGCGTAGGGAACTGCGCGAGCGTCTCAATCGTCGAGGCCAGTTCAGCGCGACGTTTAAGCGCTTCGGGCGGCGTCCTGCGGGCCGCAACTATCCCTCCGTGCCAACCGTGCTGCTGCTCGCGATCAAAGACGAGCACGGCACGGTGGTTGCCGATCACGTATGGATGCTCGCGGGCAAGCAGGTTATGGCTCTCAATCTTCACGAGGGGGATGAGATCTTCTTCAATGCCCGCGTTACCCGCTACTGGAAGCGCAATCCAGAAGCCGTCCTGGATGACGATGAACCGGAGCGCATCGCCGATTACCGGCTCTCCAATCCAAGCGGCCTTCGCAAACTGGGAGCGGACGCGCTGCGCTCCCTTCCACTCTTTGAGCAGGGAGAGCAGGTATGAACCCCGTAGCCACCAATTGCCATGCATGCCACCTGGAGGGCCGTACCACGCCCGCGCAGTGGTCCACAAAAGACGATGAGTTCTACTGCGACACCTGCATTGTGAGCGAAGGCTTGCGCGTGACAGACCTGATCAGCATTCGTCGCTGGAAAGCGAAACACGGCATCGTTGAGCCTCGCCCCGAGCCAGGGCTTGACCTGGAAGAGATGCCCGGTCCCGCTCCGGTGCGCCATATCGAGGTAACAGAGGTTCAAGCGACAGAGGCTGAGCCAGAGCCGAAGAAAGTGTGTAATCCGAAATCTTCCTGGCGTGGTTACGCCACGCTCGGGATCAATCAGTCCATCGCAACCAAGGAGCCAACCAAAGAGGAGAACGAAACGATGCCCGATGAAGGAACTGCGCACTGGTGCTCGAAGTGCGGAAAGATCAAGGTCAAACCGACCAGCAAAACCGGCCTCTGCACGCCCTGTATGTGCGGATTTTCGGCGACCAATCCTAAGCGCCTGGCCCTGGAAGCAAAGAGCGCCGGCCGCGAGCCAGAAGCTGCCGTCGCTTCTAAAAAGAAAGCTCCAAAGCGTGCTGCTGCTACTTCAACGCTCATCCCCCCCTTGCACGCAGGAGTCCAATATGCCTGATGAAGCCGTACGCATAACTCTCAACGGAGCGGTGATGATGAACGGCCGCCGCTACGTCGGCGCCGATGTTCCGTCGTCCTCGGCATTGCACATTGCCAACGGAAGCAAGATCACGGTGATGATCGACCCTGCCTCGGCGGACAAGGCCGAAGCATTCATCGGTGATAACAAGATCGCCGACTTGCGCATAGAGCAGGAACTTGCACAGCATGCATGCCTCGCTGCAGCTTCCCTCCGAGTCACGGAAGCACAGATGGACCGCATGCTGAAGTCGCTGCCCTTCGAGGGCAAGGTGATTGCGCTCCAGGCGTATCTCGATTCGGCGGACGTGTAGCAATGGCCGCGCTCGTGTACATCGACGAACCCGCAGAATCACCGCGCCGCATGGCCTGCCGGAAATGCAAGGCGAAGCCGGGCGAGAAGTGCAAGAACTGGCAGGGGCACGAAGTCAATCTGTACTGCAAAATCCGCTGGAACGATTTGAAGAAGGTGCTCGAAGGCGAAAAGCGCCTAGCGGATTGGAATGAAAAGCTGAGCAAGGCTCAGGGGGTTTAGCCATGGGACTCTATAACTTCCAGCCGCGCTTTGCGCCCTTCATTCTCGCGGGGGAGAAGAAACACACCATCCGCGCTCTCCGCGCCAATCCGGACAAACCCGGAAACACGCTGCATCTTTACGTGGGACTGCGGCATAAGAACCCTCGGCTGCTCGGGCGATTCGAGTGCACGCGAGTGGAGAGCATCACCATTTCGGTGAGCCAGCGGCCATTTGATCCCGATTCGCATCGGGGCGCGGAGTGGCATGTGTTTGTCGAAGGCGTTGAACTCTCAGAGTCGGAATGCGAAGCGCTGGCCGTGCGTGACGGCTTCAAGGATTTCGCGGAGATGAAGGAATTCTGGGCAGATCGTCTGCCCTTTAACGGACAAATCATTCACTGGAAATAAGGAGCTGCGATGACACAGGACGAAGCGATCTTCGAAGCCACAGCAACAGCGACGCCCGACGAGTACGAAGACGGCAGCGGTATCACCGTCTTCCCCATCGACGACGAAGACGAGGAGTACTGATTGAACGACCAGCAGCAGTTCACATTCGCAATCGATCCGGTGGCAGCCCTGGAGAAGATCATCTCACAGGTGCTCGCCGATCCTGCGCTTGAGGCACACGCTCGCGAACTGCTGCTGATCCTCCGCTACCACAAAGGTCCGCAGAATCCGCGGGCAGGACAGGAACTGGCCGCGCAGTTAAACATCTGCGAGCGCGAGTTGAAGCAGTTGGCGCGCACTCTGCTCATGGATCACGGCGTGCCAGTCGGCGCCAACCGCCATCCTCCTTATGGCTACTACCTCTGTGTCACGGCCGAAGATCGCCAGCGCGCCTCGCGTCACCACATTCACCAGGGAGCTGCAGAGTTCGCTCGCGCTCGCGCCCTGCAACCCGAGCGCACCATGCTCGAACTGCTCGGCCAGGCTGAGCTAAAGAAAGAGAAGGAATCCGCATGACGCCCTTACGCAAACTGAAGCCGTCACCGCAGTCGCGTCTTACTCTCGCCAATTTCGATGTTCAGGAGTTCAACGAACACAACCCTATCGGGACGCTCGTCCGTTATTGGACCGGGGCCCGCGAGGGCGAAGGAAAGCTCGCCAAGACTGATTCTGCCGCCCATGTCCTTGGTGGCCATACAGCGGTCGTGTGGCTCGCAGGTGTGAGTGGGTGCATTGCCCTGACTCACGTCGAGCCAGTTGAGGTGACCGCATGATCGTGCAAATTTTCGAACTTAGATGTGATGACTGCAAAGAGCGCTTCGAGGACCTTCACGACTTCGCTCTGGTGTCGCACGCCGATGTGCGCGCCGAGGCGAAGAAGCGCGGCTGGGTGCGACGTGTCGAAGGCGAGGACCGCAAAGACTACTGCCCGCAGTGCAAGGGGAGGCACTAATGTCGGAATGGATCGATGTCTGCGTGAAGTGCAACAAGACGCGCGATAACCATGTTCTGGGCGATGAATGTAATTTCCCGATCTTTCTGCCGATGGCGGTTGGCGGAACAATCAAGGGGATTGGCAGCCGCCAGCTCTTTCTCAAGAGCATGGAGATCGGAGCACTCGCAGAAGAGAAGCGCCAGCTCTACGGAGACAGCGCTGCGCAATACGAAGCATTCCTCCGGCTGCTGTGGCCCAACGGCGTTCCTTTATCGAGCGCACGCGACGCAGGCCTGATGCTGCGGATCTTCGACAAGTTCATGCGGATCGCCACCAGTAAGAAGCAGGACGCCGAGAACCCATGGGATGATGCCGCCGGCTACGCGCTGATCGGCGCAGCGGGAGAACGGTAATGGATTCGGGCGCATGGTTTCTCACCGCGTGCGTTGTCGCCGTGGGCCTCTGGTATCTCTGGCTCACGCTGAGCTTGATTGGTGTCCGCTTCCCGCGGGTCCGTGTTCCGCGCTGGATGCGCTCCCAGCGGCTGCGCGCCTGGCGCGCGGCACGCATTCGCAATCAATGCCATGAACGGTCGGACTGCAACTGCGACATCTTCATCCTCTCGCACTGCGAGGCTCTGTACATCTGCAATACGCACGGCCTGGTCCGCCTCATTATCGGAGAAAAGAAGGTCGAAGAGTTACTCAACCTTATGCGTCGCTGTAGAGAAGGAAACTGCTGATGCCCTGTGAACACGTCAAAGTCGGCGATACCTGGGCCATCGTCTGCAGCCGTGGCAAGCGCAAGAACTGGTGCGAGTTCTGCCACGAACGCCCGGCCTCGAAGCTCTGCGACGCGAAGATCGAGAACGGCAAAACTTGCGACGCCGCAATCTGCGATCACTGCGCCACCCATAGCGACAAAGACATCGACTACTGCCCGCGCCACAAGCACGAGGCGAAGCAAGGAGCGCTGTTCGCATGAGCGAGATCTCAGCGCGGTCCATTTGGATCATGGAGTTTTCCGCCGACGGCGGTAAGTCGTGGGAGATGTCGCAGAGCCACGGCATATATAAGACGCAGGCGCGAGCCGAAGCCAGAGCCAATAAAGAGAACATCTGGCACAGCCAACACCTTTCGCCGGCAGCGTGGTGTTATGGCCGAAAGTTTCGGGCGCAAGAGTACGTTCCGATCAGTAGCCACGCGGCGGTGGGCGCATGAAGTTCACGCGCATGGGGCGATATGAGTTCCAGGTTACGGCAAGAAAGATCGCGTTCATCGAGCGGAGGAAACGGCGCGAGCAGCAGACTGCTCCCCTCTTCGCGGACCAGATCGCCGAGGCCCAGGCGTCCGAACCTACGCCAGAGCAGGAGATGGAGACTCGACGGAAGCGCTTTAATGAACAGATCAAAATTGATCGCAAGCGCCGCGCCGAAGACTGGCTGCGCGCACGCCGTGCGTTGCGCGGCTTATCACAGACGGATCGTGAGGCCGTGTTGCTCCGTTACAACGGGCGCTGGATGCCAGCCGAGCCCTGCTATCTCCTTGATTTGATCCACTGCCAAATGCGAGGTACGCGATGATCGACGAAGACTTGATAAAACAGGTTCGGGCTGAGCGCGAGGAACGCGCTAAGAGGCTTGGCGGACGGAAAAAGTTAATCCTCCGATTGTCAACGCTGTCTCCCGAAGCGGTCCTCGAAACCATCATCGGCCGATGGCTCGATGCTGAGAGATTCCTGAAGGATGCAGAAGAACATCAGCTGCGCCTCACCTATGAGCGATTGGATCGCCAGGCACAGAAGTTAATGGCCAAGCCTAATCGCAACGCGCGGGAGTGCGAGCGCCTTTACGAATTATGGGACGAGATGGACGAATTGGGATATCCATGCCCAGTCGATCCGGAACGCGCGCCTTTATCGGAAAAGTACACGAAAATGCGGGCGCTGAAGGCGCGGATCGCAGAGCGGAAAGAGATGAATTATGCCTAAGCTTTCTCCCGCGCAGCTCAAGCGTCTGCAGGTCCTTTACTCGCAGTTTTCCGCTCGCTCGCTGGATGCTGGCACTTCAAGAGAAGAGCGCATCGCATGGGCCAGCGAGCAGCTCGGCCGAACAGTTACAAGTTTCTCTGACTTATCGAAAGATGACGCTCACAAGTTGATCGATCAGCTCCAAGGTGGTCTCGGCATTGCGCCCACTCCGCGCCGCCGGCGTCCGCGCACTAACTCGCAGGCTGCTGGTACCGAGGGCCGTCGCGACGGCGCGGATAACATGCGCACGCTGCCCACGCAGGAAGACTGGGACCGCATTCAGAACGCGCTCACCCGCCTGGGTTGGTCAGTGGCTCAATACGAGGCATGGCTGCGCTCGGTGCGATCTCCGTTGGCTCGGAAGATGGGTAAGACGCGCGTTGCCCCTACAGACATCACTCTGCGCACACTACACGACACCAACCGTGTCTGGTGGGCCTTGAAGCAAATGTTGAAAGCGAGAGGACTATGGAGCAAATAACAAAAGGCACCTTAATAAAGATGCCGGATGGCGAGCTGATCTCCCCCACCGAATACGTTGCTCGCAAGTGGGAACGGAAGATAGCTAACTCACTTTCGGATGAAACGCTGCGAAACATTCGCTTCGGGGTTGAGCGTGGCGCCACTTATGAAGACCTTGAGCCGTTCTACTTTCTCTCGTTTTCCGATGAGAAAAGGAAGGCTTTGGAGTCGCTGGGAGTCGATGTCTCGGCTTTGTTCAGGCGTATCCATGGTGCCTGCGTTGAGAAGGTAGTGAATTAAAAGGGGACCCGTAAGAATGCGACATTGTGGGCACTGCACGAAGGAACTTTTAACTCCGGCCGGAGAGCCGGACTATAGCCGCTATTTCTGCGCGCCGGATACCTGCGGAAAAGCCGATCGAGCCGAGCGTATGGCATCGAAGCGAGCCAAGGTAAAAGGCGACATCGAACGCAAGATCGAGCGCGCGATCCGCGCTCACTGTAAGAGCTGCCAGGCGGGGACCGAGGGTCGCCGCGCGCCAGCCGGCAGCGTCGTGTTACCCGCAACGGTGAAAGCCGCGCAATGAACTATCGCGCAGGAGACTACATCTCGCTGCCTCGCGTGGCCTCGACACTCGGCTGCTCACGCCAGACGGTCTACCGGTTAATCGAGTCCGGAGACCTGGAGGGAATGCAGCTAAAGGACCACGGATGGTGGCGGGTTTTGGGGCGTTCGCTGGACCAATATTTGCAGCGGCGCACAGGTGCCAGGCGTAAGCGGAAAACAGCCCAGCCGAGGCACTTAAAGGCCACGAATAAGAAGACACAGGGACGGAGAAAATGAACGGTCAAATCAATCTGCAGCTGAAGCATGAACGATGCGTTTCACCCGGCCGCGCGGCGCAAATAATGACCTCCGCGCTGGGCCACGGATACTCGCGAAAGTCGGTCTATCGGTTGGTCGAGAGCGGCGATCTGAAGGCCCACCGCGTGCGCCGTGGCGGCCACATCTGGGTTGACCTGGACAGCGTGCTCGCCCTGATCTCCAAGACGCTCCAGGAGCCGGCTATATGAGTTGCAGAGTAGTAAATAGATGCGGCTGTGGATCGCCGCTCTCCGGAGGACGCTTATCTTTGCGCTTGGAATTTCCCATAATCCGGAGTCAGAGAAGGCTTTGCGCTAGGAATATCTCTCGCGCTTTTAAGTACTTAGCGGATGTTGATGGTCCTGGAATTGAGGTTGCGCTTGGATTTCGTCGCTGCGAAGCGGTTATCAACAACTTACGTGCCGTTTTTGGGCCTCTGACGCCGCTTCACTATCCTGTAATGTTGTAATCGCCATCCCGCGACTCGCCCGTTTCCATCCCGCCGTCGAGCGCGCTAAGTAGCTGAATTCACTCCGGATCGCCCGCGCATATCCCGCGACCGCTCACCACTTCCCGCGCCATCTCTCCACTGCCCTGTAATCTTGTTATCTCCACTGCGCGGATTCGCCAATTCTTCGCCACACGATATAATCAAGAGTTACGCAGAGCCCGCGGTTGCTCATGGGGAGCCCGCTGGAGTTCTACGGAAGTGGGGACCGCTGGCGGTCCCGGAATTGCACTCATGGAATTGAAGGTTCATAGCCAT
This sequence comes from uncultured Acidobacteriaceae bacterium, assembly GCA_964563875.1. Taxonomy (GTDB): domain Bacteria; phylum Acidobacteriota; class Terriglobia; order Terriglobales; family Acidobacteriaceae; genus TOLSYN. The sequence goes on along the minus strand of CAZLZA010000008.1, from coordinate 892 downwards.
TACAAGCCGCAGGGCGATCAGGCCTCGGCCATTGAACAGTTGACACGCGGGCTGAGCGAGGGTGAAAAGCACCAGGTGCTGCTCGGGGTTACCGGCTCCGGCAAGACTTTTACCATGGCCAAGGTCATCGAGGAATGTCAGCGTCCGGCGCTGGTGATGGCGCACAACAAGACGCTGGCGGCGCAGCTTTATCACGAGTTCAAGAGCTTCTTCCCGGCGAATGCGGTCGAGTACTTTGTCTCCTACTATGACTATTACCAGCCGGAAGCCTACATTCCTGCGGGCGACATTTACATCGAGAAGGAATCGACGGTCAACGATGAGCTGGACAAGCTGCGGCTGAGCGCCACGCGCTCGCTGTTCGAACGACGCGACTGCATCATCGTCGCCTCGGTGAGCTGCATTTACGGACTGGGCTCGCCGGATGCCTACTATGGAATGTTGCTCTTTTTGGAAAAGGGACAGAAAATCACGCGCAAGGAAATCACAAGCAAGCTGGTCGAGATTCTCTACGAGCGCACCGACGGCGACTTCAAGCGCGGAACATTCCGGGTGCGGGGCGATGTCATCGAAGTCTATCCGACCTACGACGACCACGCCTACCGCATCGAACTCTGGGGCGATCAGGTCGAGTCGCTCGCGCAGATCGATCCGCTGTTCGGCACCGTGAAGCAGAAGTACCAGCGCCTGCCCATCTATCCGAAATCGCACTACGTGATGAAGCCCGAGACCAAAAGCGCAGCGGTGGATTCGATTGTGCAGGAGATGCTGTGGTGGGAGAAAGAGCTGGAAAACCAAGGGCGCATCGTCGAGGCGCAGCGCATTCACCAGCGCACCCGCTTCGATCTCGAGATGATCAAGGAGATGGGCTACTGCCACGGCATTGAGAACT
>CAZLZA010000007.1:0-82755 GCA_964563875.1 uncultured Acidobacteriaceae bacterium | reverse complement strand
GCTAACACTCCGAGTCTTACTCTTTTGGGGCTCTCAATCCGAGAGCCCCATTTTTTGTTACCGTCTTTCCCGCTCTGAGCCGTTTTTCGCCAATTTTGTGAGACTTCCAATGCGCAGATCACACCTGCCTGCATCATACTGAGCTGGTACGGAGCACACCGTGAATTCGTGTGCCTACAATTAGTGTGCCTACAATAGGAGGCCTTATGCTCAAGGGATTCCGCGAATTTATCATGCGGGGAAACGTAATTGACCTTGCCGTTGCCGTGGTGATTGGCGCTGCTTTCGGAGCCGTGATCACCGCGTTCGTCGCAAACATTCTTACGCCATTGATCGCCGCCATCGTCGGTAAACCAGATTTCTCCGCATTTACCGCAAATCTGAATGGCAGCGAGATCAAGTACGGCCTGTTTTTGAATGCGCTGATCTCATTTCTGCTGATCGCCGCCGCCGTGTACTTCGCCATGGTGGCGCCGATGAATGCCTGGAAAGAGCGTCAGGCAAAAGGCCAGGCACCTGCCGATCCCACCACCAAGACCTGCCCCGCGTGCAAGGAAACCATCATGATCGCCGCGCGTAAGTGCAAGTGGTGTGGCGAGGAGCAACCGGTGGGCGGAGGAGAGATTCGGGTGGCGTAGTTGTCCGCGCCATATTCCCAGGCCACCCTGCTCGGCCCTCGCCAATTTGTCATAATGGCGAAGTTCCGCGATAATAAAAGTTGCTGCAAGTGTGGGCCGGATGTGTGTCTGGTCATTCCTTTGTGGTAGAGCCCGTGGCGGATGTCTATCCGCCGAGGCACCAAGGTGCAACGGGCATCACAGTGTTCGAATCGAGGCTGGCCTGGCCGGTTGCGATTTCCGGTCTCCGGGAGCCAAAGCTCACCGGGGATGTCGAGCGCTGGAGTGAAACGAAGAGAGGAAATACGCCTGTGTTGATGATTCGTCTTTCGCGCCGCGGGGCGCGCAAACAGCCTGTTTATCGTATTGTTGTCATCGAAAAGGATCGCGCGCGCGACGGCCGTTCGATTGAAGTTGTCGGTCTCTACAATCCGCGCACCAACCCTGCAACGGTCGACCTGAAAAATGATCGCATCGAGTACTGGCTTGCCAAAGGCGCGCAGTTCTCGCCGACCCTTGCGCGCCTTTATAAGAACGCTGCGGCGGCGGCACCGGCTCCGGCTGAGCCGGTAGCCTAAGCCAGGAGCAGACGCCATGTCCGCCAATCTGCCCGAATTAGCAAAAACGCTGGCCAAGGCTCTCGTAGATTCTCCCGAGGAAGTTTTAGTCGTGGCCGCCGGTGACAGCGAGTACGTAAAGCTGGAGTTGGAGGTCGCCGAAGATGACTTGGGCCGCGTGATTGGCCGCTCGGGCCGTACTGCCCGCGCGTTGCGCACGATCCTCTCCGCCGCGGCGGAAAAGAACGGGCAACGCTGCGCACTCGACATTATTGAGTAATGAAGTTGAGCAATGAAGGTCGAAAAGGTTGAGTGAGCAGGTGGTATGACAGAGAGTTCCAGCAACGCCGCATTCATTACCATCGCGCGCGTCGCCAAAGTGCAAGGCCGTGTTGGAGAAGTTGCGGCCGAACTGCACACGGATTTTCCTGAGCGATTCGAGCAGCGGCGCATCCTTTATGCGTGGACCGCGGGTAGCGATCAACGCCGCGAACTGCACCTGGAAGAGTACTGGCCCCACAAGGGCGGTATAGTCTTCAAGTTCGAGGGCGTGGACTCCATCGAAGAAGCTGAAAAGCTTCTCGGATTAGAGATTCAGATCCCTGCCACGGAACGGGCGGAACTGGAAGAAGGCGCCTTCTACGTAAGCGAGTTGCTGGGATGCCTGGTCGTGGCAATAGGCCCGGCGGAAGGCAGCGCGGAAGCTGGCAGCGAACGTAACATTGGCACCGTTGTGGATGTAAATTTTGGGGCGGGAACGGCCCCGCTGCTGATCGTGAATAGCGAAAGCGGCCAGGAGTTCATGATTCCCTTCGTCGAAAGCTTCACCAGGAAGCTGGACGTGAAGGCCAAACGGATCGAGATGCAACTGCCGGAAGGCATGCTGGAACTGGATGCTCCGCTCAGTGCGGGGAAGAAGATTCGGCAGTCTCCGGTACAGCGGTAGAGGCGCCTTACAGAGGACGGAAATGCGGTTCGAGATTGTTACCATATTTCCGGACTTCTTTGCGGGCCCATTGGATTACGGTATCGTGCGCAGGGCGCGCAATGCCGGGCTCATTGAAATCGGAATCCACGACCTGCGGGCGTTTACGCAGGACCGGCATCGCACGGTGGACGATCGTCCATTTGGCGGCGGCGAGGGAATGTTGCTGAAACCCGATCCGCTGTTTGAATGCGTCGAATCCCTGGGCGTTGCGCCAAGAGCAGATCGCGTCAGTGGGACGGCCACCGAATCCGTGGTCATCCTCTCGGCGTCTGGAAAGATTTTTACCCAGGCCATGGCGCAGGAACTCGCCGGATTGGACCGCGTTGCGTTTCTGTGCGGACGCTACGAGGGCGTGGATGAGCGTGTGACCGAACACCTGGCAGATCGCGAGGTTTCGGTAGGCGACTTTGTGATGAGCGGCGGAGAACTTGGAGCCGCGCTTATTCTGGACTGCGTCACCCGTCTGCTGCCCGGAGCACTGGGCAATGAGGCTTCGGCAAAAACCGAAAGTTTCAGCGGGGTGAAAGCCCAAGCAAGGTTCGACAATCGCGGAAGGCTGGAGCCGGATTCCACCATAGCTACCGGCGGCCTGCTGGATTCTCCGCACTACACACGTCCCGCAGAATTTCGCGGAATACCGGTTCCAGGTGTCCTGATCAATGGGAACCACGAAGAGATTCGGCGTTGGCGACGACGCCGCGCCCTGGAAAAGACGCTGCGCAACCGCCCCGACCTTCTGGAGAAGGTGGCGCTCGGCCCGGAAGACAAGGCATTGCTTCGCGAATTAAAGCGCGAGGCGGAAAAAATTTAGAAAGTTGCGGGATGCACCGGGGCTGCTTTGCCCAGGCACCCGAGAAGAGAAGAGGAAATCGTTATGTCGTCATCTCCCATCATTACCCGGATGCTTGCGAAAGTGCAGCGCACCGACCTGCCGAGCTTCGCGGTGGGTGACACTCTCAAGGTTCACGTCAAGATCAAGGAAGGCGATAAAGAGCGCGTTCAGATCTTCGAGGGAATCGTCATCAAGAAGGCCAACGGACAGCAGCCCAGCTTCACGGTTCGCAAGATGAGCTTTGGCCAGGGCGTGGAGCGTATTTTCCCGCTTGGCAGCCGCATCATCGAAAAGCTGGAAGTGGTTCGCTCGGCCAAGGTGCGTCGCGCCAAGCTTTACTATCTGCGCGCCCTGCGTGGCAAGGCTGCCCGCTTGAAGGAAGTCGATCGCGTGATCGTAGCAAAAGTAAAGAAGTAGTTCGCGCTTCGAAAAGTTGGCAAAAGTTCGCAGGCAAGGGGCGAGGTGCATCCTCGTCCCTTGCCTGCGTTGCGCGCGCCCTGATTCAATGCCCCGGACCTACTTGCTTCCGGCTGAAATGTTAGAATCATCTGTTGCGCGGTGTATTGGCACTGCATAGCGGCTTCGGATTTCGGAGAGGACCTGATGGCGACCGTACAAAGCTCAGTGGCAGCGACTACCGTTGAAAGTTCCGCGCTTGTGCCGTTCAAGAATGAGCCCTTTGTGGACTTTACCCGCCATGAGAATGTCCGGACGATGCGCGCCGCGTTGGACAAGGTGTACCACCAACTCGGCCGCGAGTACGAAAACGTGATTGCCGGCCATCGCGTACAGACCGAGGCGAAGCTGCGGTCGATCAATCCTTCGCACCCCGAGCAGGTCGTCGGCATCTTCCAGAAGGCAGGTCCGGAGGACGTTCCGGCGGTGATGAATGCCGCGCGGGCAGCCTTCGAGAGCTGGAGTCACACTCCGGTCAAGGAGCGCGCGGAGCTGCTCTTCCGCGTGGCGCATACGTTGCGTGAGCGTAAGTTCGAGTGGGCCGCTTGGCTGGTCTTCGAGGTGGGAAAGAACTGGGCCGAGGCTGATGCCGACGTCGCCGAGACCATTGATTTCGCCGAATTCTATGCCCGTGAGGCGTTGCGCCTGGACAAAACCGAACCGCCCATTCAACTGCCCGGCGAGCGCGATGAGTTGCGCTACATTCCGCTCGGTGTCGGCGTGGTTATTTCGCCCTGGAACTTTCCTTCGGCCATCATGGCAGGCATGACCATGGCCGCCATTGTGACCGGCAATACCGTAGTGCTCAAGCCCAGCGGCGACGCCATGACGATTGCGGCCAAGTTCTTCCAGGTGCTCGAGGAGTGCGGTATTCCCGATGGCGTGGTCAACTTTGTCACCGGCAGCGGCAGCAATTTCGGCAATGAGCTGGTGAAGCATCCCAAGACGCGCTTTATCGCTTTCACCGGTTCCAAGGAAGTCGGATTGCACATTCACGAACATGCAGCCAAGCCGCAGCCCGGGCAGATCTGGATCAAGCGCACGATTCTGGAGATGGGCGGCAAAGACGCGATCGTGGTCGATGCCGACTCGGATCTGGATGCGGCCGTGTCGGGTGTCGTGGCCTCGGCCTTCGGCTTCAGCGGGCAGAAATGTTCGGCCTGCTCGCGGGCCATTGTCGATGAACGCGTGTACGACAAGTTCGTGGAACGGCTCAAGGATCGGGTCGAGAAGTTGAAGGTGGGTCTGGCGGAGGACAATCCCAACCTGGGTCCGGTGATCAACGAGGCGGCCAGAAAAGCGATTCTCGATTACATCCAGCAGGCGGTCTCGGAAGGTGGACGCCTGATCACCGGCGGGCGTCCGGTCGCTAGTCTGAATGGCTTCTTTATCGAGCCCACGATTATCTCCGAGGTGAAGCCAGGCGACACCTTGGAGCAGAAGGAAGTCTTCGGGCCGGTGCTGGCGGTCATTCGCTGCCGGAATTTCCGCGAAGGATTGCGGATCGCCAACGATACTGAGTTCGGCCTGACCGGCGCGGTCTACACCAACTCAGAGGAAAGGATGGAGCTGGCGCGACAGGAGTTCCACGTCGGCAATCTCTACATCAACCGCAAGTGTACTGGAGCCATGGTGGGTGCTCATCCCTTCGGGGGCTTCAATATGTCAGGCACGGATTCCAAGGCGGGCGGACCGGATTACCTGCTGCTGTTCACGCAGGCGAAGTCGATCGCACGCAAGTTGTAGACCGGAGCTCCCGGCGCGGCCATCTTTTCTGCCGCCGGAGTTTCCATCGTTACCGGATTCTGGATTTGACAAGCAGGTATCGCTTGCGGAAGACTGTTGCGGGTCGAGGGGTAGCTATCGTAACCAGGGTAGCGCCACCCCGGCAGTTCCTACGAGTGCAAGGATTTCATGGCGCGAATACTCTGTATCGACGATGAACCTCACGTTGTAAAACTGAAGTGCGCGATTCTGGAACAGGCCGGGCACGAAGTCACGCCCGCAACTTCCGCGCACCAAGCCATTGAAATGATGAAAACTAATGAGTATGACGCCGTCGTGACCGACTGGCGCCTCGGGGACGGCAACGGCCGTAGCGTGGTGCAAGCGGCCAAGAACCACTCGACGATGCCTGTTGTGGTGGTCTCCGGCTACGTGGCCGAGGCCTATCAGTCGGCGGAGCCGCTCGCCGATCTCTATCTGGAGAAGCCAGTAAACCCTGAGGAATTGGTCACCATCGTCAATGAACTGCTGAAGGCGAGCGAACGGGCATCGCAGCACTGAAACTTTTTTCTTAACCGAAAAACGCGGCCCCATTGGAGCCGCGTTTTTTAATGATTGCGTTGGGTCTGCTAGACGGGTTCGCTAGGGGGCGCGGCTTGCATCGCCCGCATGGCTGCGGCGCTGGCCGCCGCGGCTTCCGCCAGAATCCGGTGATGAATGGTGAACAGCGCAAGTTCCAGGCGGTCCGAGACCCCTATCTTGTCATATACATTGCGTAGATAATTTTTTACCACTTGTTCGGTAGTCCCCAGATGTGTGGCGATTTCCTTGTTCTTGAAGCCCTGTACGATGAGAGCAACGATTTTCAATTCCTTGGGAGTAAGGCGGTCGCGCACCCGGGCGCCGACAAAATCGTCGGAGTCCGCGTTGTGCGCCGTGGTGCGCAGATCCTGCACATAAACCTCGCCGAGGCTGACCTTCCGCACGCAGCGCAACAGTTCCGCACTGTCCACCGAGCGGTAGACCAGGCCCAGTATACCGGCGTTCAAATAGCGTTCGGGCACGGCGTTATTTTCCGCGATCACCACCAGTTGGATCGCGGCTTCGCGCGCCATCGCACCCAGGCGCGCAGTATCAGGAAGAAAACTGGAGGCATAGATCATTACCGAGCCACGAAATTTTTCGATGGCGATCATCGCCTGCTCAACCGTCTGTGCCTGAGCAACAATGCGCACATCGTCCTCGACGGCGAGAACCTTGGCAATCCCAGCGCGAAAAATCGCTTGATTGTCAGCGAGAATGATCTTCAGCATCATCTATTTTCCTCCTGCTTCAGCAGTGCGCAAAAACTCGTACCGTTCGATCACGCAGGCCACGCCCGTGCGTCCGTGGTCCTGGTCCGCGTCACAGCGCAGAACCCGGCCATGGCAATGCAGATGACCGTCGGCCTCACCGCCAATCGTATCCCGGGGAATAGTGACCTCAAAATCAATCGAAGAGCCAATCTCCAGTCCACCATCGATCCAGAGATACACCCCCGCAGCACTGATATTTGCCGTGGTGCCCACCGGTACGTTGGGACCGCCTAGTACTTTGAGCGGCAGTTGCACAGGAAATCGTCTACTCGTTCGAATGTCGGTCACGTTTGGCTCCCTCGAACTTGCTGAAGTTGCGAATAAATGACTTAAGTAATATCAGAGATGAATTATGTCACGAAGTCGACCGGTTACGGAAGAGCGGAGTTAGCCCTAGAATCTGGAGAATCAATGATTTATCAGGAGCCCCCGGGCGGAGTTTCTGAGTCTTTCAACAAAATCCGCGGTACATGCCCCGACGTGCGGGCCTCAGTCGGTGAATGCGCCCGCTATGCCGTATCCCAAGGCTAGCGTGAGTAGGCCAATCACCGCCGAAGCCCGCCATACGTGGGCTCGCGCTGCCTTCTGTACGTCCAGGTGCTCGCGTACCGTACTGCGCAGTTCGCTAACGGACGCATGCAGGCGCTGACGTTGACGTTCGGCTTGCTGCTCCAGCACATCCGGAGGAAGCTTCTCCAGCGGTTCGGTAGGGAATGGATCAGTCATCGTTCGCCCCTCGTTTCATTCTGCAACCAGATCTGGTCTTGTTTCAGGACGCGCAGTGTGCGCTCCGGCTTCAGCCCACGCGTCTTCAACGCGTTGACGCCATATCCAATCGCCAAGCCACCGAACAGCAGGTAGACCGCGCCGATAATGGCGAAGGCCCCCGCCCAGGCCCCTGCACCGCCGCCCAGGGCCATGGCGATCACGGCCACCAGCGCGACACTCAGGAAGACCGCAGCGAACAGGGAAAGTACGGCTCCTACTGCAATGGCCGGCAGAGCCGCACTGGCGGCGGCAAACTTCTCCTGCATCTCCACGCGCAGGATCGCAATCCGAGTTGCGGCAAATTCCTTCAGCTCGTTCTTAAACTCGGAGAGTACTTGTGCCAATGGTTTTTCAGGTGGGTAATAGTTCGGGCGGCTAGCCACGGTGAGACCTCCTGATCCGGAGCGCCACGCCTAAGACAAAACCAGCTCCGGCAATAGCGGCAATGGTCTGCAACGGATATTCTTCAGCGAGCTGTTGCGCGCGTTCACGGTAGAGGGATAGCGCACTGCTCAGCTCGCGGCGGAACGCCTGGATGTGCTCGCCGGCCAATTCGCTCCATTCGTCCATCTTTTGCGCCGTCTGCCGCCGAATCTCGACAACTTCGTCTCCGCTCCGTTGCCCCCAGCGTGAAGCGCGCTCCGCTTTCTCACGCACCAGTTGATTGGCCCGATTCGCCGTGGAACTGGCGCCCGAGGAGGGAAACACGATCGTACCTCCGTTCGGCCGACGAACCAGTTCGAGCCCGCGTCGCACCTGTCGCTGGCAGGCCCCGACCGCACTGCCAATGCGTTCCGCAGTGTCCGCCATCCTCCCTCGACCGCCACGTTCCAAGGTAAGCCCATGGGTATCTCCATGCACATCACCCGCTGGCAACTGCAAGGGATGCGGATCGCTCGCAGTCGCGTGCGCTTCGGGATCTTCCCAGACCGGAGCCGTGCCTTGCACAGGAGGGGATACCGGAGATCGCGCCTCGGGCTCGGAAGCACCTGGGTCATTCGTATTTTTCGGCAAAGCTTCAAGCATTGTGATCCTCGGGATTTGGAGGTAATGGTTGAGATGTGCGGGCACGCTAGGGCGTTGGCAGGGGCGTCGAGTGGTTGCCCGCCAGTCGGCAAAAAAAGCCCACGTTACCCAAAGGGATCAGGGGAACGTGGGCGATGTAGTTGCGCGCCTTCTTAGAAGGCGTCGCCTCCGCCGCCACCAAATCCACCACCGGAGAAGCCGCCCCCGCCGCCGGAGCTGCCGCCATCTCCGAAGCCGGAGCCGCTCGAACTGGCCTGGGGTGCAGCCGAGAAGGATTCATAAGCCGAACTGGAGAACGAACTCATGGCGCTGGTGAACAACAGCGGAGTCCACATCATCCCCGGAGTTCCGTAGCCGGAGCCGACGTACCAGGAGGGCGGCTCGGTGATCAATCCCTGGAAAGCTTTGGCCCAGTGCTGTTCGACTCCAAAGGCCATGGCGTAGGGCAGGAACCGCTCGAACGTGTCCGGCGGCATCCGCTTGATCCGGTCGCCATCCACCCGGGTCATAAATTCCTTGAAGCCAAGACACTCGACCAGGGTGCGCGCCCCGCGTACGGTTTTGGCGCTAAGTTGGCGGCCGAAGAGGAAGACGATGAGAACCGTGAGCAGCACGCTGATCCCTAGCACCGTCAAGGAATTGCCAAGCCGGATCGCCCCGGTCAATTGCAGCCACAGAAATGGCAGCGCGATCACCAGCACTCCGACCATCGCCAATCCCTTGGCGGACTCGGGATCGGTAGAGTAGAGCTCCTTGCTCTTCAGTAAGTCCATGATCTCCTGCCGGATCGACGGCAGCGCCACGTAGAAGCGGTTCTTCAAACTGGAGAGCGTAGTCTCCTCGGCGGTTACCTCAGGGAAGATGTTGTTAAGCACTTCGAGCTCGTGGGCCGCAAGGTTCTGCCACTCGGAGCGCGGTTTCATCAGGCGCAGGGTGTAATCCTTGTGCTTGATGAACAGCACCTTGTCCTCGGTCTCAATAATCTTGAGATAACCCTTCACCGCAAGATCGATGAGTGTCGATGTAATGTCGCGGGATTCAATGTCGTCTGAGAGTAAGGTGCCGGCCTCGGCGGGCGTGAGGCCCTTGGGCGGCTCGTACATCGGTGCAACCGAAATTCCAGGATCGGGATCACGTCCCTTCCAAAACCAGAGACCGAACATTACCGCGAAGGCCCACACCGGCAGCAGTGCGCCAGGGTTACCGCCAACGAACCAGACCACATAGCGGGTGAACCACGAGGGCTCCCTCAGAACACCCTTCGGTATGTAAACGTCGATGGTCAGTCCGCTGCGCGGTGGAAGCGGCTGCGAGCTATCAACGGATATGTTGCTGCCATCAATCGAGGTTACGGCTGCCTGCTCGCGTGAGCCGAAAGCACCAGTGAAAGCCTGCGCCTTCACTTGTCCGGCGGCAGCGCTGGGCAGTGCCACAAAGGCCGAGGCCGATTCAATCGGCACCTTCCAGTCATTCCCCGTCACGTTCCAGTAGAACTCGTCGTGATCCTTAAAGAATCGCACCGCATTCGAGGCCCGGTAGCTGATGCGCACGGTGCGCTCGGTATCGGTGCCTCCGGCGAAGATCTTGAGCACCAAAAACTGGTGCCAGGCGCCGTCGGAGGTCCGCTCGGCGCGCGTGCTCTGCTGGAACCTGATCTTCTGCCCGGTCTCATCGGTGACCGAGTCTACTTTCAGAAAGAGTTTGTAGGCGGTCCCGTCAGGCCCGGGATACTCGACCGGAATTTCACGCAGGATGCCGTTGAATGTGCCTTCAAACGAAGGATGAATCTCCTCCTCAACCAGCACCGTGCCGTCATCGCCCATCGTGTAGCGCGCATCAAAGCGGGCGACCTTCCAGGAGCGGGCAAACAATGGAACCGCCAGCAAAAGCAACGTGGCAAGCAACAAACCCCAGCGCATACGGCTGGGGTTTGGGACTCTGTTCAGAACAGTCGAACGCAACCGATTCATATTGATCCGAGTTTAAAACTTGACGTTGGGAACGGCGCGTTCGGTGGGATCGGCGATCTCAAAGAACGGCCGCTGCTGGAAGTTGAACATCCCCGCAATGATGTTGGTCGGGAACGATTGAATCCTGGTGTTCAGGTCGCGCACCACGGCGTTGTAGTAACGGCGCGAATTCTGCAGCGCATCTTCCAACTCTGTCAACTGCTGTTGCAGTGACATAAACTGCGCGTTGGCCTTCAACTCAGGATAAGCTTCGGCGACCGCCAGCAACCCGCGCAGTGCCTGCGTAAGCTGGCCTTCAGCCTGCGCGCGATCCTCGGCAGAGGTGGCTGCCATGGCTGCGGACCGGTAGCGAGCAACATTTTCAAATGTGCCCTTTTCGTGAGCCGCATAACCCTTCACGGTCTCCACCAGATTCGGTATCAGGTCATGCCGCCGCTTCAATTGAATGTCAATGTCGGACCACGCATTGTCCGCGCGAACCTTGAGCTGTACCAGTCCGTTGTACATGCCGCCCACAAACAGGCCGATGACAACTAGGATGGCAATGAATACGAGCAAGGGGATCATGCGTACCCTCCGGTATCTTTCCCAAGTGAATGTCCATGATATCCCAAACCGTCGGAGAGGAAAGTTAAGGCGTTCGTCCGAACCCGCGTGTAGCCGAGAAGTACATGGCTGGCTGCTCCATTCGAGCCATCTTTCGGCTTGAGTATTGAACCCCGTCGTGACCGCGGAGCATCTATTGACCAACAGCTCGTTCGCACGAATAACTCACTCAACGTTCACCGCATCCGTTTTGTCGCGGGAAGGGAATTTCTCATGATGTACCCCTCCGATCTTCAGTTCCTGGCGCGGCATGGCACCTTCTGGATGTTCGTTGCGACCTTGGGGGAACGGCTGGGGCTCCCGCTTTTCGTAACTCCGCTGCTGGTTGCCGCCGGAGCCGTGGCTGCGATGGGCAAGTTGCATCTTGGATTGCTGCTCCTGGTGACTACCGTCGGCTGTCTCGCAGGAGACACGGTATGGTACGAGTTGGGACGCTGGAAGGGCAGTGCACTCTTCGGCTTGCTGTGCCGCGTCTCCTTCCAGCCGGACTCCTGTGTGCGGCGATCGCAGATGGCGCTCGCCCAGCACACCGGACGCTCGTTGCTATGGGCCAAGTGGATTCCCGGCGTGGGACGCCTCGCGCAGCCGCTGGCTGGTGCGGCACACCTACCGCGCCTGCGCTTCCAGCTCTTCAATGCCGCAGGCTCCATCCTCTGGCTGGCGGTGTTGCTGGCGACTGGCTTCGTATCCGTACGCACCGTCGACTGGCTGGGCGTATTTGTGATCACCGCGCAGTTTGCGGTTTCGGTGGCGCTGGTGGTCTCGGTCGGGTTGGCGGCGCTCAGCTATTGGCAACGGCAGAAATTCCTCAAGACCTTCCGCATGGCGCGCATCCCTCCCGAGGAGCTCTATCGGCAGGTCCGCGCCGGAGAGCAGCCAGTGATCGTCGATCTGCGCCATCCGCTGGATTTTCTGGTGGCGCCGCGCACCCTGCCGAACGCCTTGCGAATGACCCCCGATGAGATCGCCCGGCGCTGGGTGGAACTTCCAGTGGATCGCGACATTGTGGTCTATTGCACCTGTCCCAATGAGCAGACCGCGGTCAAGGTGGCCAAACAGTTGCACGAACTCGGCGTCGCCCGGGTGCGTCCCCTGGCTGGCGGACTGGAAGGTTGGGAGCAGTTGGGCTATCCCGTGGACCGGCGCTTCGGCGACGACGGAGAGCCGCTGGTTATGGTGAAAGCGAGCTGATCCATCCGGTCGTAAGTAATGAAAATTCACGGAAGCAGTAAGAACCCCGACTGAGTTCGGCAAATTTCCCGGTACACTGATAGAAGCAGGGACGCAGCTTTCGGCGAGCGCATCGCTCTCCGCGAGGCGCGTCCCATCCGTGTGTTTATGGGCCGCCGCACGCGCCCTTGGGAGAACCGGGTAGATGCTCTTACCAACCGAAGCAACCTTACTTGCCCGTCACGGCGCCCTCTGGATGTTCCTCGTGACGTTGGGTGAGCGGCTGGGACTACCGGTGTTTATCTCCCCACTGCTGCTGGCCGCAGGTGCCATGGTCGCGGTCAATCCCCTGCAGTTCTGGCTGGTGCTGTTTGCCACGGCGGTGCCCTGCCTGCTGGGCGACGCCCTGTGGTACGAACTGGGCCGCCGCCAGGGCCGCCGGGTGATTGCCGCCATGTGCCGCATCTCATTCGTGCCCGATTCGCTGGAACAGAAGGCGTACGACGGACTGGACCGCTTCAAGGGCACCTCGCTGCTCTATGCCAAGTGGATTCCGGGCGTGGCCCATCTGGCTCCTCCGGTGGCGGGTGCCGCGCGCTTGCCGCGCCTGCGCTTCCACCTCTACAACGGCATAGGCTCGCTGGTCTGGATTCTCGTCATGCTGCTGGCTGGCGTGCTCTCCATGCGAACCTTCGATTGGATGGAGGTATTTACCCGCTCCGCCAAGTGGTCAATCGGCTTCGTCGCCACCGGAACCCTCCTGATGGCCGGTTATAGCTATTGGCGGCGTAAGCAGTCGAAATTCCTCAGAGCCGCCGCCGAGGCCGCAGCCAAGCCCGCGCCTCTACCGAATCTGCAACTCTCCTCCCGCGACTAGAGCAATTCTTGCGTTGGTGTACGGCTTTGCCTGCTTAAACACTTCTGCCAAGAACTAAGCGAGCTGCTCCCAATTTGGAATAGTGAGTGCCTTGCCTTGTGGCTGTTGAAAAACTCACTCCTAGAGAAAGTGCCGAAAAACCGTCGCTCACAAATGCGATATAAGCGATGCCTATCGACCGGGGATAGATTTCTGGTCACCGTTTTGAGGCCGTTTTTCGAGAAGTCGAGTTTTTCAACAGCTACCCCTGTTGTCGCCAGGTAATTGGACTTCTCCACTGCCTCAGCGTAAAGTGCTGCACGTGAGCAGTACGATGACTCCTCGGCTTGAATCCGTCCCAGGGCAAGTGCGTTACCTTGCCGTGGCGCTGCTCTTCGCGATCTGTGGGGCGTTGACCGCGAGATATTTACTCACGTCAGGATGGTGGGTATTTCCCCGTCAGATCCGCACGACACCAGCGGTCCCCTTTGCCCTTTTGTGTGCGATCTTATGTCTTCGCACCTGGCGCATCGTCTTTGCGGTTCCGCTTATGGTTGGTGTTTGGTACGTATCTGCCCGCGCTGGAGACTTTGTCGGCACCGTCTTCGCCCCGCATTTTCCGATCCTGCCCGGTTGCGTGGGAGGGTTTATTGGCGGAGTGGGGCTGGTTCTAAGTGCTGCGACGTGCTACGGACAACGCATTTCGCCAAAGCATGTCTTCCGCGGAGCAGTGGTCGGGGTAATTAGCGCTCTGCCGTTTGCGTTCTGGACCGCGGTGTATACAAGCAACGTAATGTCTCCTCACGACGTAGAAGCGCGCCCACTGCTTGTGCCTGCATTTGCCATTTGGCAGGCTGGCGTCGGGACGTACCTATACGCGATTTGCACTGATGCCAACAGAAGAGCTCCGCCTGACGCCCCTGCGGCGTGGAAGCAGTACCTCGTTTTGAACAGTGTCGCCGCCCTTGGCTTTATTTGTTCCTTCTTCGTTGTTCCGCAAAGTACGCCGATCCGGGTGTGGGCCGCCATATCAGGTTGCGCAATCGCACTAATGAACGTTGCTTTGTACCGCCACCTGAGCCGTCCAAAGAGCTTCGTCTGACTGATCGTTTTCATTCTTGTCATCCACGCGGTACAGATTGCGGCAGGCGGGTGGCAGGGATACGTGGCGTACGTTGCATTTGCCGTCGTGGCGTTGACCGCTATCATCGTATGGATCGCGAAGAAAGCAGTTCGGCAAGACTGACAATAACTGTCGCAAAATTGCCTAGGCACGCACTATCCCCCGGAAGCAGGGTTCTGAGTGGAAAGCCCTGTTGCCATAGCTCGCACGACTCCGAGCCACAAAAAGAGCCCCAGGATTCGATATCCCTGAGGCTTTTGAGTGTTGACGTTAGCAGATCAGGCTAACTCCTAAATTCTATTTCAAAATCGCGGCCAGATCTTCCGCAGGTGTCGTGATTGCCATCAAGTTGTAATTTTTCTGCAACAAGCCGAGAACCGTGGGCGTGATGAATGCAGGCAGCGACGGACCAATGCGAATGTTCTTGATCCCAAGGTGCAGCAGGGTCAGCAGAATCGCTACCGCCTTCTGTTCGTACCAGGAGAGAACCATCGAGAGGGGCAGGTCGTTGACGCCGCAGTTGAAAGCTCCGGCAAGCGCCACCGCAATTTGGATGGCCGAGTACGCGTCGTTGCACTGCCCAATATCAAGCAGGCGGGGAATGCCTCCGATATCGCCGAACTGCAGCTTGTTGAAGCGATACTTGCCGCAGGCCAGGGTAAGAATCACACAGTCTTTGGGGACAGATTCAGCGAGCTCTGTGTAGTAGTCGCGGCCGGGGCGTGCGCCGTCGCATCCGCCAATGAGGAAGAAGTGGCGGATTTTTCCTGCCTTCACCGCATCCACAACCGCGCCTGCCACAGACAGTACGGCATGGTGGCCGAAGCCGGTAAGAATGGTGTCGTCGGGCCCGTTCTCGGCGAAGCCCGGTGCGGCCAGGGCCGCCTTGATCACCGATGAGAAGTCCTTGCGGGTCACGTGCTGTAAGCCCGGCCAAGCCGTTGCACCAGAGGTAAAGATGCGGTCGCCATAGCTGTTCTTCGGCTGCTGAATGCAGTTGGAGGTCATCAGAATAGAGCCGGGGAACGCGGCAAACTCTTTCGCCTGATCCTGCCACGCACCACCGTAGTTTCCGGCCAGATGCTTGTATGCCTTGAGCTTCGGATAGCCGTGCGCGGGCAGCATCTCCCCGTGGGTGTAAACCTGGATGCCGCTATCCTTGGTCTGCTCCAGTAGCGCCCCCAGATCGGCAAGATCGTGACCGCTAACCAGGATCGCCTTACCGGCGACCGGGTGGATGCGAACCGGAGTGGGCGTGGGATTTCCGTACGCGCCGGTATTGACCTTGTCCAACAGTTCCATCACGCGCATGTTCAGTTCGCCAACCTTGAGCGCGTAACCCAGCAGCTCATCCAGCGTGGGCGCGGACTTGGTGAGGAAATCCAGAACTTCATGAATCGTGGCATGGATGTGGGCATCGCTTCCGCCAAGTTGGCGCGCGTGATCGGCGTAGGCCGCCACTCCCTTGAGGCCGTACGTGATCAATTCCTGCAGGTTGGCAACTTCGTTGCCGTTTTTCAGCTTTGCATCGGGAATACCATAGACTTTTCCCTGCGCGATCAGACCGTCAACGCTTGTCTCAGGGATGAACTTACTGGTTCCATTGAATTCCTCGGGGGTAAGACCCTTGGCGGCCGTAGCGCCCAGATACAGCTCACGCGCACGGTCGCGAACCTTCGCGGTCTTTTCTACCAGGGCGGCAACCCTGACCGGATCGAAATTCACATTCGTAAGCGTGGCGAAGAGTGCTTCGACGACGAATTCGTCGATGGAGGCGTCGCGCACACCAAGCAAGGCCGCGCGGTGCGCATACATGGAAACCCCTTTGAGGGCGTGTACCAGAAGATCCTGCAAGGTTGCGGTATTGTCATCTTTGCCGCAGACGCCGATTTGCGTGCATCCCTGGCCTTTAGCGGTTTGTTCACACTGGTAACAGAACATGTAAAGCTCCTTTATTTGGAGTACGAGATCGAATCTACCAGACCACCCACAGAGCGCCTGCGACTAAAGTCACAACCGGGAGGATAGCGGGCCAAATAAATATTTGGAGGCGCGGGCCGGGTGGTTCTTGCATCGGCGACCGCGTGCATGGTGAGGAGCGGTCGCTGTTGAGTGTTCCACCATTGACTATTCTGCAACGGTTTAGCATAAAGCTGGTTCCTTTATAAGCAATCGTTCTGCTCCCCCCGCAACCATTGCCCAACCAGTAAATTCTCCTTCGGAAAGATTTACCCTCCGGTCAATCGTTGCGGCGTTCCGTTCGCGATGCTTGCAGAGAAGGCCGAATCCGTTTTACGCTCGTACATCCTGCAGAATGTGGATTCCCGGCCGGGCGGCCGGAGGAAGGTGAGCATCGCAGTGGGCGCGTGTTCTACGCGGCGCGATGTGTGTATCGACAATTGTTTATGTTCTACGCAACCGACGACCTGAGAATCAAATGGACGAAAGTAGTTCTTCCTCCCGTTTTTCTTGAGGAGGAAATGCCGATGACCGATGCTGCCTCGGCGACCGTCTTTCAGACCCGCAACGCAATTTGCAATGTCCTTGCGGGCCGTGACAAGCGCCTCATCGTCGTGGTGGGGCCCTGCTCCATTCATGATACGAAGGCAGCGCGCGACTATGCCAACCGGCTCAAGGAGACCGGTGCCGCGCTCTCCAGTGAGCTGATTGTTGTGATGCGCGTGTATTTTGAAAAGCCGCGCACCACCATTGGATGGAAGGGCCTGATCAACGATCCCTACCTCGACCAGTCTTATAAGATCAACGATGGCCTGCGTCTGGCGCGCCACCTTCTGCTGGACCTTGCCGAGATGGGCATGCCCGCCGGAACCGAATTTCTCGACATGATTTCACCGCAGTACGTTGCTGCCCTGGTGAGCTGGGGAGCAATCGGCGCACGCACCACGGAGAGCCAGATTCATCGCCAGTTGGTCTCCGGCCTCTCCTGCCCGGTAGGCTTCAAGAATGCGACCTCAGGGGATGTGCAAATCGCAATTGAAGCTATGCTCTCTGCCGCCCACACCCATACCTTTCTGGGGCATTCCAAGTACGGGCAGTCGGCAATTTTTGTGACCAACGGCAATCCGGATACGCACGTCATTCTGCGAGGCGGCCGCAAGTCGGTGAACTACACCGCCGAAGCCGTTTCAGAAGTTTGCGCCAAGTTGGAGAAATTCAAGCTAAAGCCGCAGGTGATGATCGATTGCAGTCACGCGAACTGCCAGAAGGACCACAACAGGCAATCCGTGGTGTGCCGCGATGTCGCCGCGCAAATTGCCCAAGGCGGCAGCCGCATTATTGGACTGATGATCGAAAGCAATTTGGTAGCGGGCTCGCAGCCGCTGGTGGCAGGCAAGGCTCTGACTTACGGCCAGAGCATCACCGACGCCTGTATCGGTTGGGATGAAACTTCCGATCTGCTAAACGAATTGGCGGCGGCGGTGAAGGCGGGGCGTTAACCAAGTACTGCGCCATTCATCCGGATGGGGAGAACGTGCTTCGAAGCTGTTGCGCTTATCTCTATTCCCGATTCAATCAGAATAGAAGCAACCAAGCTGGATTGTATGAGAATCGTACAATCATGGTCACGAATTCGATTCCTGAGCTCCTGAAGCACGTCCCATTCAAGAGCTTTTGGGCGACCTGTGTGACTAGAAAGCGAGAGCTGACGTGGAATTCATCGACCTGAAGGCGCAATACGCGCTTCTGCAGGACAGTATTGACGCGCGAATTCGCGCGGTGCTTGGGCACGGACATTTCATCCTGGGCCCCGAAGTGGCGGAACTGGAGCAGCGCCTGGCTACGCGTACTGGCTCCCACCACTGCGTTGCGTGTTCCAGCGGGACGGATGCCCTGTTGATTGCGCTGATGGCCCTCGGTGTGGGCCAAGGCGACGAGGTTGTGACGACTCCGTTTACCTTCGTTGCCACCGTTGAAACCATTGCACTGCTGGGCGCCAAGCCAGTATTCGTGGACATCGACCTGCGCACCTACAACCTGGACCCGGCGCTGCTGGACGCGGCAATCACGCCGCGCACCAAAGCCGTAGTTGCGGTGTCACTCTACGGTCAGTGTGCGGATATGGATGCGATTAACGCGATTGCCGCCGAACACGGCATCGCGGTAATTGAAGATGGCGCTCAGAGCTTCGGAGCGACCTACAAAGGGCGGCAATCCTGCAACCTTTCGACGATCGGCTGCACCAGCTTCTTTCCGTCAAAGCCGCTGGGTTGCTACGGCGATGGAGGTGCGTGCTTCAGCAACGACGAAGTTCTGGCTACCCGAATGAAACAGATTCGCGTGCATGGCCAGGATCGCCGGTATCATCATCCGTTGGTCGGCATCAATGGCCGCATCGACACGCTGCAGGCGGCGATTTTGCTAGCCAAACTGGAGGCCTTCGATACCGAGGTACAGCTCCGCTCCCAGTTAGGCGCTGCCTATAGCGAGCAGTTAGAGGATGTGGTAACGACGCCTTACATCGAAGCTCACAACACTTCGGTTTTCGCGCAGTACACGATTCAGGTGGATAACCGGCAAGCGTTGCAGGACCGCCTGAATGAAGACGGAATTCCCACTGCTGTTCATTACCCGGTTCCTTTGCACTTGCAACCAGCCTTTGCTAAACCGGGTTTGGGACGTGGCAGCTTTCCGCTGGCGGAATCTGCCGCAGATCACGTGGTGAGTCTCCCCATGCACCCCTACCTGAACGAACGCGATCAACACCAGGTAGTGACCGCGGTCCGGGCCGCAACAGAACGGGCGAGAATTGCTTCTCGCCCGCTGGAGTAGTCAGATCAAGTTCGAAATAAGTCATCCCTGGGGTGGGCTGTGTGGGTGCCCCAGGGCTATGACTCACTGGTACTCGTAAGGGCCGATGTCATATCCCGCGCCCGCAGGACGTGGGTTCCCCGCGAAGTCATGATTCGGAGCACCAGTAGCGGTACCTGTGTCAACGGTTGGAGAGCCACTGGCTTCCACGTAGTCACCGGAGCCATTTACCTGCCAATTTACAAACGTTGATGTTGGGTTGGCGCTCATAGCCCCGCTTGAACTAGCAGAACAACCACCCGTATCTGCATTTCCGTAGTCGTCGTTGTTTAAGAATTGAGTCCCGGTTAGATCTGCGTATGTTGTCCAGATACCGCAGCCACCGTTGCCGGCATTATTTTTGTTATCAACCGTGATGTTGTTTACCACCGTTGAGCCTTCGGTGCCATTCACCATTGCAATGCCGCCGTTGGCGTTGTTAAAGACGAGATTATTGGCGATGATCCCTGGAGCGGTATCGCCGCTGGAGTTGCCATACAGAATGCCCCAGCCGCCATACACGCCCCACACGATGTTGTTGGTGATGACCGCGCCCGCGCCCGTACTCTCAGCTAAAATACCATCCACCTGCACAACGGAGGTTCCAGCACAAGCGGAATTGCCGTTGCCGATGTTATAGATCAGGTTGGCATCGATGGTGTAGTTATATACACCGTTTGCCACTTGAATACCGCCCCCGCCATTCGAGGAGCAGTCCGGATTAATGTTGTAAATTGTGTTTTCTGCAAATGTGTAATCATGTCCGGTCATAAAGATCGCCTGATTGACATTTACGCCGCTGGTCTGTGTGCTGGTAAAGGTGAAGCCATAGACGCCTTGATAAGCCCCCGTCATCTCCAGTATGGTTCCTGCTCCGCTATTATTTGCCGTGGAGCTTTCAATCACGCAAGCGCCGCGCGTCGCACAGTAGACAACGATGGGACTTCCGCTAGTTCCTGAAGCGTTGAGAGTTACATAGCCGCCGGAACCGTAGTTGTAGGTTCCCGGTGCCGCTTGAATAACACTGCCCGCCTTGGCTTTTGTGTTGAAAGCATAATCGAGCGTGCAAGGACTGGATGAGGAACAGGTTGTTCCACTACCCGATGCACTGGCGTAGAGAGTCGGCGTGAAGTTCCAGCCGCTCCAGGTGCTGCCGGCGCTCGAGGGCGGTGGTGTCGCCGCCGCCTTGATGCTTACGGTGGCCGAGGCGGATGCGGCGGCATCGTAGGAACTGAGCGCAGTCACGGTAGCTGAGCCGCCAGACGGCACGCTGCTGGGGGCGGTGTAGAGACCGCTGGATGAGATGGTGCCGACCGTCGCGTTGCCGCCGGTGACGCTATTCACCTGCCAGGTAGCAGCCGTATTCGTCGTGCCGCTCACGCTGGAACTGAACTGTTGGCTCGCGCCTGCCGCGACGCTTGAACTGGTTGGGGTGATAGACACTGTGACAGTTTTCCCTGGCGGCAAGATATTCACTACCGCGCTGGCCGACTGACTGCTGTCTGTGACGCTTTGTGCGGTAACTGTTACGCTACCGCCGGAAGGCACGCTGGTCGGCGCCGTGTAGAGGCCAACTGCAGATATCGTACCGGTGGAAGAACTGCCACCCTGAGTCCCGTTGACCGCCCAAGTCACTCCCGTGTTAGTGCCGCCATTCACCGTGGCGCCGAACTGTTGAGTTAGTCCGGTGCTGATCGCTGTTGTCGAGGGGGTGACGCTTATCGCTGCCGCGGCATTACCGCTGCCAGTGGATGTGCTATTGCTGCTGGCGCCTGTGCCCGTCTTTGTTCCGCAAGCCAGCGTGCCTAACATCACGCACATCAGCATCAGCCACAGTAAGCTGGGTCGGATCTTATTCGTCATCTGGACACCCCGTTCGCTAGATTCCATCGCATGGTCCAGATTATTGAGCCTGAGCACCGCAAAACGATTGGGTCTTATAACCTAGGTTTGCTTCTAATTCATCTCACTTACTGCCTGAGGGAAGCGAAACGTGTGGGTTCTAGTGTGCGTCCGAATAAGGTATAAGTTGGAGCGTATAAGAAATGAGCTTCACCAGGATCTGTTATAGGCGCATATATGCGGATAACACGCGATCAATCGGCTCTGCAGATTAATGGGAGAGACCTTGCGGAAAAAATCGGGGGAACCTTAGGCTTCCCCGATTAGTGGTCATTCGGATTTAGACAGTTGAACTGGGCAAGGCTGCTGTAGCCTTGCCCGGCTCTCATTGGCTACTCACCGTTCGTAGGGGCCGATGTCGTATCCCGCGCCCGCAGGACGGGGATTCCCGGAGAAGTCATGATTCGGAGCACCTGTAGCGGTGCCTGCGTCGATGGTCGGAGAGCCGCTGGCCTCCGCATAGTTACCAGAGCCATTGACCTGCCAATTCGCAAACGTCGATGTCGGACTGGCGCTGATAGCTCCACTGGAGCTGGTTGAGCAGCCTCCAGTACTCGGATTTCCATCATCGTCGTTGTTCAAGAATCGTGTCCCGGTTAGGTTAGCGTAAATTGTCCAGATACCGCAGCCACCGTTGCCGGCATTATTCTTGTTATCAACCGTGATGTTGTTTACCACCGTTGAGCCTTCGGTGCCATTCACCATTGCAATGCCGCCGTTGGCGTTGTTAAAGACGAGATTATTGGCGATGATCCCTGGAGCGGTATCGCCGCTGGAGTTGCCATACAGAATGCCCCAGCCGCCATACACGCCCCACACGATGTTGTTGGTGATGACCGCGCCCGCGCCCGTACTCTCAGCTAAAATACCATCCACCTGCACAACGGAGGTTCCAGCACAAGCGGAATTGCCGTTGCCGATGTTATAGATCAGGTTGGCATCGATGGTGTAGTTATATACACCGTTTGCCACTTGAATACCGCCCCCGCCATTCGAGGAGCAGTCCGGATTAATGTTGTAAATTGTGTTTTCTGCAAATGTGTAATCATGTCCGGTCATAAAGATCGCCTGATTGACATTTACGCCGCTGGTCTGTGTGCTGGTAAAGGTGAAGCCATAGACGCCTTGATAAGCCCCCGTCATCTCCAGTATGGTTCCTGCTCCGCTATTATTTGCCGTGGAGCTTTCAATCACGCAAGCGCCGCGCGTCGCACAGTAGACAACGATGGGACTTCCGCTAGTTCCTGAAGCGTTGAGAGTTACATAGCCGCCGGAACCGTAGTTGTAGGTTCCCGGTGCCGCTTGAATAACACTGCCCGCCTTGGCTTTTGTGTTGAAAGCATAATCGAGCGTGCAAGGACTGGATGAGGAACAGGTTGTTCCACTACCCGATGCACTGGCGTAGAGAGTCGGCGTGAAATTCCAGCCGCTCCAAGTGCTACTTGCGCTCGAGGGGGGTGGTGTCGCCGCCGCCTTGATGCTTACAGTGGCCGAGGCAGATGCGGCGGCATCGTACGAACTGAGCGCAGTCACGGTAGCTGAGCTGCCGGATGGTACGCTGCTGGGGGCTGTGTAGAGACCGCTGGATGAGACAGTACCAACCGTTGCGTTACCGCCGGTGACACTGTTTACCTGCCAAGTAACGCCGGTACTGGTGGTGCCGCTCACGCTGGCGCTGAACTGTTGAGTTGTGCCGGCCGTGACGCTTGAACTGGTTGGAGTGATGGAGACCGAAACCGGCGCAGGGACAGCCGAGATGCTCACCGTTGCGCTCGCAGACTTAGTGGTGTCATCAGTGCTTTGCGCCGTGATGGTGACGCTGCCGCCGGAAGGGACGCTGGTGGGTGCTTTGTAGAGCCCAGCTGTGGATATCGTCCCGACTGCGGAGCTACCGCCCTTAGTTCCATTGACGTTCCAAGTTACTGCCGTATTGGTGCAACCGCTTACGCTGGCGTTGAACTGTTGAGTTAGTCCGGTGCTGACAGCGGCTGCCGTGGGGGTGACGCTTACCGCAACCGGAGTGCTCGGAGTACTGGGAGTACTGGATGTCGTCATCGTGACGCTCAGTGACTTAGTGGCAGTGTTGCCAGCCGCGTCAGTAACCTTAAATCCGAAAGTGCTGGTTCCTGCATTGGCAGGCTTTCCCGAGAGGACGCCAGAATTGGACCAGCCGAGACCAGTATTACAGGAGCCGGAGCAAGACGTGATCGACCACGTGTAGGGTGATGTTCCACCGGTTGCTGTGAGCGTGGCGCTATACGGCGCAGACACCGTTCCAGATGGAAAGGACGCGGTGGAAACGCTAAGTGCCGTGGCGCTATTGGTGGTCGTCGGGGCTGGCGTAGTGGTTGCTGATGCTGAAGCTGGCGAGATCGTAACAGATGAAGACGTGGAAGCAGTATTGCCAGCAGCATCTGTAACTTTAAATCCGAAGGTACTGGTGCCTGCGTTTGCGGGCGTACCGAAAAGGATGCCAGAAGTAGACCATCCGAGGCCTGTATTGCAGGAGCCCGAGCAAGAGGTAATCGACCATTTGTAGGGTGATGTTCCACCGGTGGCACTGAGCGCCGCACTGTAGGGGACAGATACGTTGCCGGAGGGAAGTGGGCCCGAAGAAGAAATAACTATACTAGCGAACAGGTTCATTGCGCAGAGAGTAATGGCGGACAGAAGTGCCAGAACCCTCAATGTGCGGTTGATCGATGTCATGCATGCTCCTAACTTATGGAAGGGGGTTTCGTGATTCTAGAAAGTAATGTCTTCAACAAGGCGTTTTTCTTCGCAGATTGCCGGCCCAATTGATTACGGTCGGCCAATATCGAAGTGTGCGGGCGGGGCCGGCGGCAGCAAGGTGTTGAACTGCGCGCCTATCACTTCTTGAACTCATCCGTTTGTGGTTATATCTGTTCACTCTGGAGAAGATAACCGCTGGCAACCGCAGTCACCATACAGGGAAGCTCTAAGGGTGGAAGATAAAGCGTCCTGAGTGAGGGGTTCTGAGTGTCTCGAAGCTGAGAGGAAGCACTGAGTTCGTGTAGGGAGTATTGCTTATTAATTTGTGCGCCAGCTTTGTCCGAATCGCGTAAGGTTGTACCGGTCATTTGTGGCGATGCTAGCGCCCATGCTCTGCCTGGAGCTTTTTCTTCGTCTCGATCAAGAACACCGGCAATCGACTGCTTTGGCATTCGCCTCGGTCATGCGTGCCTGAAGGCGCGCGAGTGCGGCCCCATCTAGACGGCTACTCTGCTTGCGAAAGCTGGATCGTAATGCGGACGATTGAGCACCTTTCCTAGCCGTACGCCGCGGTAGGCATTCTTCGAGACGCGACTCAAGGGTTGCGAGACTGGTGCTTCCGAGTGGCGGCTGCCCGGACGCGAGCGAGGGAGAACGATCTCGCGTGTCGACCATGTCAACTTCGAACAGCAAGTCCGCATCGTAGTAATTCGAAAATACCGGCACGTATGAATGTTTCATCAAAGACGAAAAAAAGTGAGCTGATTCCGGTTCACCTTTCGCCGCAGAACGAAGCTCTGGCGGTAAGTCTGAGGAGGACAACGAAACCCTGAGACGCTGAAGTTCATGAACACAGGGGTTGAGAGGGGCGGCGTGAGGGGGCGGTTATGAGAGTTGCTTGGTTAGTCAACTCAGAGCAGCAACTTTGCATCATAAGCAAGCATGAAAATACGGTTCGAGAGCGTGGTTACGATGGAAGATGGACCGTTAGGTTTGCTGGTTTGCTGATCGATGACTCACCGACCGCAAGGTGGTGAGTCAACATATTTAGTTTCATTGGGTTAGCTGTTTGGGGTTGTTGTTGAGATGGCGGAGCCACGCGCGGCGTTCGACATTGGTAATGAATCGAACCTGAGTTGGTCAACTTGGAAGAGAGACTTCGCATCACAAGCAACACGGGTGTCTGGCCTAGGAGTCGTTAAGATATTCGCGTGAAGTAAGGTGCTAGAAAGAAAAGTAAGCGTGTGATTTCAATAGTTTAGCATTCGAGATTGTCGTTGAGATGGCGGAGCTGCGCTTCGAGGAATACTTCGGGATATGGTCACCACGGAACTCATTGTCATGCAACCCTCGCCTCGATGGTACGCGGCCTACACCGCGCCTCGACACGAGAAGAGTGCTCTGCAACATCTGGAAAGCAGAAGCGTGGAAAGTTTCCTCCCGCTATATGGCAGCACGCGGATGTGGAATGGCCGGCGGGCCATCGTGCAAATGCCGCTATTCCCGGGCTACCTGTTTGTTCGCATCTCCGCCGACCAACGCGTGAGGGTTCTTGAAGTCCCGGGCGTGCTGAACATCGTGAGCTCCCACGGCAAACTGATTCCCCTGCCGGAGGGCGAGATCGAGGCTCTTCGCGCCGCCTTGGTGATACGCAAATCGGAACCCCATCCGTTACTCACCAGCGGCAGGAGAGTACGCATCAAGACAGGCCCTCTGCGCGGGTTGGAGGGAGTCATAGTAAGGCAGACACGCAAGTTAAGGATGATTGTCTCGATAGACTGCATCATGCAGTCGTTTGCGGTTGAGTTGGAAGCGAGCGACCTTGAGAGTCCCATTTCTTCCGCGTCGAGCGTGGCTGCATAAACAAAGATCACACGGGGCGGCGCGCTTGTGTCTCTAATGCTGGAATTCTACGGACTGCGGGAACATCCCTTTGGGGTGTCGCCCAACCCGCGCTTTCTTTACCCCAGTGTTCAACATCGCGAAGCCATGGCTTCGCTGATCTTCGGGATCGAGAACCAGGTCGGCTTCGCAGCGCTGATTGCAGAGCCCGGCGCCGGCAAGACGACGCTTTTGTTCGACATCCTGCAGCGCTATCGCGAGCGGGCGAGCACGGCCTTCGTTTTCAATACGCAATGCTGCAGCGGTCAGGATCTACTTCGCCAAGTCGTGATGGAGTTGCAGGTTCCGGGGGGAGAATCCGAGCGCGATTCGATTCAACTGCATCAATTATTCACCGCGTTTGTAGCTGACCGTCTGCGCACAAAGCCCGTGGTGATCATCATCGACGAGGCGCAGAACCTTGAGAATTCCGCACTGGAGACGCTTCGCCTCTTATCGAATTTTGAAGCGGCTGACCACAAGCTACTGCACATCATTCTTGCCGGACAGCCACAGCTCGGAGTAAAGCTCCGCAGCCCCAGCCTCACACAGCTGCTGCAACGCATCACGACGATTGGCCGGCTGGACCGCTTTTCGCCGGCACAGGTCCAGGAATGTATCGAATTCCGCTTACGCGTCGCTGGCAGCACAGGGCCTCCTCCGTTTACAACCGAAGCGATGGCCAAGATCATGGCCGCAAGCGGAGGGGTGCCGCGCGAAATCAATCGCATCTGCATTAACGCCATGCAGTTGGGATTTGCCCTTCGCCAAAAGAAGATAAGTATTGAAGTCATCGAGGAGGTCCTGTCGGACCTGTTTCTAAGTCGTGGGCCGCAGTCAGAAACATTGAAAGAGACTCCCGCGGCAGCGTCGCAATTTGCTGAGATCGAAGCGAAAGCGCCAAGCCCTCTTCCCGAACCGAAAGCATCGAGCACTGCACCGGAACCGATAATCCCGAGGATATTCGACGAGCCATGGGCTTCCAACACTCCGATCGATTCAACCTGTTTGGGCGCTCTGACACCGCGTGAGGAGCGAAAGAACTCTCCTGAAGATGGCCGCCAACAGCAGCCTGTGGCACAGGTTCCGAAGCCCGGAATGGGGAATGAAGAAGACCAAGCAACAAAAACTCCCCGCGCTAGGTTTCCTTACACCTTTGCCATGGGCTGCATACCACGACCAGTGCAGGTCTCCGCGGAAGTTCAAACGGCACCGCCGGGCTCTCGCGTAGCGGCACCGCCAGTAGCTACCAGCCTTTCCACCCGAACGGATGGTGTAGGGCCTAGCCGGCGAGAAACAGCAGAAGTCGCGGGTGCCGTGGGCGTGGCTCGAACCGTCGTCCCAGCGAGTTCCAGTTCCAGCAAATAGATATGATCGCAGCGTAGTTTTCAGCGGCATTCTCGGGCGGCCGGGCTCGACCGAACTCATGGAAGCAGCGGAAGAAGAGATCATCTTCAGACACAAGAGACCTAACTATCTTCAGAAGGCTGGAGTAAGAAGCGAATGGCAACAGCGACAATTCTTGATGGCCTGGATTTAAGAGTACAAACTCGTCAGGCGCGCATAGGTGTGATTGGTATGGGTTACGTGGGTCTACCGCTTGGACTATTGTTCAGCGCTGAGAAATTCACTGTGACCGGCTTCGATACTGACCGCAGTAAAGTCGACAAATTGCTCGCCGGCGGCTCATACATCGCTCGCATTGGTTCCGCGGAGATCGTAGATGCGCAGGCACACGGGTTTTCGGCGACGGATAATTACAGACAGATCGAAGAGATGGATGTTGTCATCATCTGTGTACCTACTCCGCTGGATGAATTTCGCGGGCCGGACCTGAGTTTTATTACCCGAACCGCGGAGTCCATTGCACCTCATCTGCGAGCGGGGCAGCTGATCGTACTGGAGAGTACGACCTACCCGGGAACGACCGAAGAAGTGTTGGTGCCAATCCTGGAAAAGAACGGCGGAGGATTGAAAGCTGCCCGCACCGGGGGAGAATTACAGGATGTTTTCTATGTCGCTTATTCCCCCGAACGCGAGGATCCCGGCAACACTACGGTCGCCCGGCAAGACGTTCCCAAGGTAATCGGTGGTCTGGACGAGCGTGCGGCAGACCTGGCGGCCGCAGTGTATGGAACGATCTTTCATCGTACGGTACGGGTCTCGTCGCCTGCCGCGGCCGAGATGACGAAACTGCTGGAAAACATTTACCGCTGCGTGAACATTGCATTGGTCAATGAGCTGAAATTGCTGAGCCTGCGGATGGGAATCGATATTTGGGAGGTAATCGAAGCCGCCAAGACAAAACCATTCGGATTTCAAGCGTTTTATCCGGGTCCGGGGTTGGGCGGGCATTGCATCCCGGTGGATCCCTTTTACCTATCATGGAAGGCGAGGGAGTTTGATTTCCAAACGCAGTTCATCGAGTTAGCGGGGCAGATCAATGTCGACATGCCTTACCACATCGTTTCGGCGGTTACGTCAGCCCTTAACGAGCGCAAGAAAGCACTGAATGGCGCTTCAGTGCTGGTGCTGGGAGTGGCATATAAGAAAGACACCGACGACCTGCGCGAGTCGCCCGCTCTTACCATCATAGAGCTGCTGCGAAAAGCCGGTGCCATGGTTTCCTATAATGACCCTTATTTTCCCGTGGTGGGTAGAGGACGCAAGTACGATTTACAGATGGAAAGCGTCCCGCTGGACAACCTCCGCCAGTATGATTGCGTGCTGATTCTCACCGATCATTCCGACGTCGACTATGGGCGCATCGTTAAGGAATCGCAGTTAGTGTTGGATTCACGAAATGCCACACGGCAATACAAGGCTGACAACGTTGTCTACTGCTGATGACTTAGCCGGCAGGCCGGAGAACGACTGATATCCCGGCCAACCTCTTCTCGGAACAAACCACTGGTGATCGCCTCGTACACGTAACCGACCGTTGGGGCGGGGAAGATCTGTACCCATGCTTACGTATCGAAAACTGTTGATTCTCGCGATTCAGGGTGCACTTGTCATCTGCACCTACTACTGCAGTTTTCTACTGCGGTTTGACTTCAGCGTTACGCCGGCGATGCGACACGTTTTCGCGCTGACACTGGGCGCGGTGGTCGAAATAAAACTACTCGCCCTGGTCTACTTCGACCTCGACAGCGGGTGGTGGCGCTATGTGGGAATGAGCGACTTGCAAGACATTACGAAGGCGAGCCTGTTAAGTTCGTTCGTGATTTGGCTGTTCGTGACCTTCGTAACGCGTCCCAGCAGTTTTCCGAGGTCGGTGTATGTAATCGATTTTATCCTGACGATTTTCGTGATTGCAGGAGCGCGGGTTGTAGTCCGTTCCTACACCGAAGATGTAAAGAGGGGAACAGCGCAGAAAAACACACTGATCGCGGGCGCGGGAGGGGCCGGAACGGAACTTGTTCGCCAACTAAAACAGAATCCCGATCTCGATTATTCGGTGGTTGGATTTGTGGATGATGACCCAACGAAATTGGGCATCAAGATTCATGGGACTATCGTGCTGGGCACGATTGAAGATATTCCCGAGCTTATCGAAAAGCACGCGATCCAGTGCGTACTCATTGCAATTCCAACAGCCACCGGGCGAACGGTAGAGCAGATCGTCAGTAAGTGCCGCAGTGCCAAGGTCGAGTTTAAGATCCTGCAGGCACTGGGGACGCGCCTGAATGGCCATCATTCCAACTCCACACAAGTAAGTAATCTTCGACTGGAACATCTGCTTGGAAGGCCGCCGGCGCGGCTGGAAGTCGCAAAGATCTGTTCCAAGCTGCAAGGGAAAGTGTTGCTGGTCACGGGCGCGGGAGGATCGATCGGCTCTGAATTGTGCCGCCAGGTTGCGAAATTCAACCCCAAGAAGCTGGTGCTATTTGAGAGATCTGAGAATGACCTGTTCAAGATTTCCACGGAGCTCTCCGCAACGTTTCCCGGCCTAAAGTTTGTTCCAGTTGTGGGAGACATTCTAGATGTGGCGAGGCTGCGTGAGACGTTTGCGTTGCACCGGCCTAGTTCGGTATTCCATGCAGCCGCCTACAAGCATGTGCCGATGATGGAATTGAACTGCTTTCAGGCGGTTACGAACAATGTCTTTGGTACTTACAATGTCGCTCTCGTAGCCCGTCAATTTGAGGCAGAAGACTTCGTACATATCTCATCCGATAAAGCCGTCAACCCAAGTAACGTGATGGGCGTGACGAAACGAATTAGCGAGTTAGTTATTCTTGGGTTGCAAGATCAGCAAACGCGGTTTGTGGCGCTGCGGTTTGGAAACGTACTGGGCAGCAATGGGAGTGTCGTGCCACTCTTTGAACGCCAGATAGCGAACGGCGGCCCAGTGCTCGTGACCCATCCAGAAGCGACCCGCTATTTCATGACGATTCCAGAAGCCGTGCAACTCGTTTTACAGGCTTCCACTATGGGCCGCGGCGGAGAGATTTTCATTCTCAAGATGGGCGAACCGGTTCGCATCGTAGAACTGGCAAACAACTTGATTCGCCTGTCTGGATACGAACCCGAAAAAGAGATCAAGATCGTGTTCACCGGGTTGCGACCGGGAGAAAAGCTGGTCGAGGAGTTGCTTTTGGCCCAGGAAGGCATTTCGTCTACTTCCCACGAAGACGTTTGTGTTCTCACCGGGGGATTTGTTGATTTTCGCCGCCTGCGGAAATCGCTTGATGATCTGGCGAGAATTGTGGAGACCAGGAACGTCAATGCGCTGGTTGCTAAGCTGCGAGAGATTGTGCCCGAGTACAATCCGAGCGATGAGATGCTCGCCTTGTGTGAAGTGGATAAACACGATCTGACCTCTCAATACCGGCACGCGAGCAACCTATTGTCCTCTGACGCCGTGGCGTAATCCCTTGTCGCAAGGCGTCTGGCCCACCTAGTTCAGGGCTGCATTACTAGACCAGAAGAATCAAGACATCTCGTCGTCCTCCTGTTCGATTCTGAGGGACGAGCGCGAGTGAGACGGAGAATCAATGAGCAGGAACTTTGAACTCTGGCAACGAACGGCAGACCCGGTTCAGTTGCCGGCAACCGTTGTTGTCCCTCCCGAGTTGGGCCGGCATGAACGCCCCAAACAGACTCGGACGGCTGACTCTCGGACCGAGGGTTCGGAGTGGCTGCGCGGAATCGAGATCCTTAAGAAACGCTGGCGGCTATCAGCATTGTTCGCGCTGGTGGTTATCGCGAGCGTGACCATATTCACGCTGATAATCAAGCCGGTGTACGAGCCTGAGGCACGTTTGGAGGTCGATCCTCCGGGAGCCGAGATCTTTAACATGCAGGCTCACGACAGCGGCGCGTCAGCCGATTACGTTGAGACGCAGGCGCAGAACCTGCAGAGTGACGGATTGTCTCTGGAGGTGATTCGCGCGCTTCACCTGGACCAGAACCCTGACTTCGCGGGGAAAGTGAACTCAGGTGGCGTGACGTCAGGAAAGCCGATTGATCCGGCTATCCAGTTGACTCCGGCCGAAAATCACGCGTTGGCTGTCTTCAAGGATTCCAGAAAAGTGGTTCGCGATACAGCCAGTCGGCTCATTACGGTCAGCGTTGCGACCCATGATCCCGAGGTCGCGGCGTCGGTCACCAACACTCTTGTGAACCTTTTTATTGAACGCGATTTCAAGACGCGGAATGACGCAATCTCGCAGTCTTCCCAGTGGTTGCAGCGGCAACTGGATGACATTCGGCAGCGCATGGACGATTCCAATCGCGCGCTCGCCAATCTTCAGAACGCCACCGGAATCGGGGCAATTGGCGATAACCAGAACACGTTTTCCGAGCGGATGTTGGAACTAAGCCGGCAGTTGATGCAGGCGCAGGCCGATCGTATTCAACTGCAGGCGTATTTGGACAAGTTGAATTCCGTTCAAAGTAGTTCGCTACCGCAGATCAGCAGTAACCCGGTGGTGCAGCAGTTGACGACGAAGCTCGCGGAAACTAGGGCGGAGCTTGCGCAAACGTTGGCGGTATACGGAGAGAACCATCCCAACACAAAGAAGCTGCAGAACGAAGTGAATGAGCTGCAGTCGCAATTAAACACGCAACGAACGGCGATTCTCAGCGATTTGAAGACGAGCTATACGGCATCGCGGGCGCGCGAGGGCATATTGCAATCGCAGATGGATGGCGCCAATAAGCAAATGACGGTGCTGGCGCAGTACAACGCTTTAAAGAAAGAGGCCGATGCCAATACACAACTCTATGCCGTGTTGTATCAAAAGATTAAAGAGGCCGCGATCGCAGCCGAGACTAAGTCGAGCAACATCCGAATCGTCGATCGGGCACGAGTCCTGAACGCTCCAACCAGACCGCATCGCGAACAAAATATCGCCTTCGGTGTATTGGCTGGGCTGATTGGCGGCGTGATGCTGGCATTCCTGCTGGAAGGTTTTGATACCCGGATTCGCACGCCGGAAGACATCAAGCGCTGTCTGGGGGCGGAATCGGTTTCGATCGTGCCTGTGATCGGCAGAGGCGACCGCTATGCGCTGGGCAGGTACGGCATGAAATTGTTGCCCAGCCAGTTGCAAGAAGATTCGCCGACGTTTCTATTGGACCGGCCTAATTCCCCAGAGTCAGAGGCGCTGCGGGGAATCTACACGGCGGTACGCTTATCGTGGCGGAACGACGGCAATGCGGCGCGGGTGCTGATGATTGCTTCGCCGCTCTCGGGCGAAGGCAAAACCATGCTTTCAGTCAACCTGGCTCTGGCACTGGCACAGCACGGATCCACCTGCATTGTAGATGCGGACCTGCGTAAAGCCGGGGTCGCGCCGAGGCTGAGAGTTGTTGCCGAACACGGGCTCGCGGACGTGCTATCGGGAAATATGGAACTCGACGAGGCTCTGATACCGCAGGTGCTTGTGCCTGGGCTGTCACTGTTGCCTGCGGGCAGAGGATCGGGCGAGCCCGGAACCTTGATCGCCTCCAGTGCTATGTCCGACGTAGTCAGAAAATTAAGACAAAGATTCGAGTTCGTTGTAATTGATTCGCCGCCGATTCTCCCGGTGGCTGACGCAAGATCAATCTCCGCACTGGTCGATGGCATTCTCATGATCGGACGCTCCGGCGTAACCACGCGGGCGAACATGAAACTTGCGCTGGAGATGCTGCGAGATGTCCGCTCCGCACCGGTGCTCGAATTTGTACTCAACGCAGCAGAATATCCCGCCGTCAACTACGGCTATTACGGGTACGGTAAGACTGTTTAGTCCGTTCGCCGAAACCAGTACAACTATCCTTTGAAGATGAACCAGCAGGGGGCGTGATGCAAGGCAAGCCGAGAATTGCTGTTGTTGGCGCAGGTTACTGGGGCAAGAATCTGGTGCGCAATTTTAACGAACTGGGCGCGCTCGCCTGCGTGTGCGACACGCGCGAGCAGATTCTCGCCGGTGTTAGTAAGGACTACAACGTTGCCACCAGCAACGCATTGGATCCGGTGTTAGCAGACCCGGAGATCGACGGCGTAGTGATTGCGGCGCCTGCTGCGCAGCACTTTCAGATCGCACGCAAGTGTCTGCTGGCGGGCAAAGACGTTTACGCCGAAAAACCGCTGGCTCTACACGCCGAAGAGGGAGAGCAGTTGGTTGCACTGGCGAATCAACGCCGCAAGATTCTGATGGTTGGGCACATTCTTGAATACCATCCTGCCATCCTGGAATTGAAACGGCTGATCTGCGAAGGGGAGCTTGGGAATATCCAGTACATCTACTCATCGCGCTTAAACCTGGGCAAGCTGCGCACCGAGGAGAACATACTGTGGAGTTTTGCTCCGCACGATATTTCGGCTATTTTGTATCTTCTTGGCGAGAGCCCGACCCGCATTACAGCTCATGGCGGTAACTACCTGAACCATAATGTGGACACTACCCTAACTACGTGCGAGTTTCCAAGCGGAGTGAAGGCGCACATTTTTGTCAGTTGGCTGCATCCCTTCAAGGAACAGAAGCTTGCGATTATCGGCGGCAGGAATATGGCAGTATTCGATGATATGGAGCCGGAACGCAAACTGGTGCTGTACTCGCACCGAATCGACTGGGTCGACCGCGTACCAGTGGCCCAGAAAGACGGCGGGCACGTGGTGCCGCTGCTCAAGTGCGAGCCACTGCGTATCGAATGCGAGCACTTCTTGAATTGCATAGAAACCCGTCAGCAGCCCCGCACCAACGGCGAGAGTGCCGTGCGCGTACTGCAGGTGCTGGAAGGATGCGAGCAGTCGCTGAAGGCCAACGGACAGCCGATTGAAATCGGGGGCGCAAAACCCAAGTATTTTGCTCATCCAACGGCGGTGCTGGACGATGGCTGCGAGATCGGAGAGGGTACACACGCCTGGCACTTCTGCCACATTATGGCCGGGTCCAAAATTGGTAGCAACTGCAACCTGGGACAGAACGTAGTGGTCAGTCCTGGCGCGATCATCGGCAATAACGTAAAAATTCAGAACAACGTCTCCATCTACACAGGAGTGGAACTGGAAGACGACGTTTTCTGCGGACCTTCGATGGTGTTTACCAACGTAATCAATCCGCGAAGTCACGTGCAGCGCCGGCACGAATATCGCCGCACGCTGGTCAGGCGAGGCGCAACGATCGGTGCGAACTCCACTGTGGTATGTGGTGTCACGCTGGAGCGTTACTGCTTCATTGGCGCCGGCGCAGTGGTTACAAAAGACGTACCGGCTCATGCGTTGATGGTCGGCGTACCGGCTGAGCGCATAGGCTGGATGTGTGCTTGCGGCATACGGCTACCGGATCACGCAGAGCAGGTTACGTGCACAGCCTGCGGGCAGCGTTATCAGATCGTGGACGAAAGCTGCAAACTGGTCGAATTGGCCGACGATGAGTTGCGGAAGACCATTGCTGCCTGAAGCTTTTGCTGTGCTTCCATCAACCTCATTCCTCAGGTGACGACATGCATGTTAACGGCAGCAACGATCTAGCGATTGCCGGGGGAAAGCCCTTGCGAACCCATTCCTTTGCGCCCTGGCCGTCGCCGTCGCCGGAAGAAATTGAGGCGGCGAGCGCGGTCCTGCGCTCGGGAAAACTTAATTATTGGACTGGTGACGAGGGTCGAAGGTTCGAAGCTGAGTTTGCTTTGTTCGCTGGGTGCCGACACGCAATTGCCGTGGCCAACGGCAGCGTGGCTCTGGAATTGGCACTTTACGCACTTGGAGTTGGACCGGGCGACGAGGTGATCGTTTCCAGTCGCACATTCATCGCATCTGCAAGCTGTGCAGTGATGAGGGGTGCGACCCCGGTGTTCGCGGATGTAGATCCGATCAGCCAAACTATTACGCCGGATACGATCCGGGAAGTTCTGTCCTCGCGGACTAAAGCGATCATTGCGGTTCACTTGGCGGGTTGGCCGTGCGATATGGATTCCATTGTGGCGCTGGCCCGCGAACACGGGATCAAGGTGATTGAGGACTGCGCTCAGGCCCATGGTGCGACCTATAAAGGAAAACCAGTCGGATGTCTGGGCGACGTGGCGGCGTTTTCATTCTGCCAGGACAAGATCATGACCACCGGCGGAGAAGGCGGCATGCTCACTACCAACGATGAGGGGCTGTGGAGTCGGGCGTGGAGTTTCAAAGATCACGGCAAGAGCTACGATGCTGTCTTTGCGGAGCCCGCTTCGCTGGGCTTCCGTTGGCTGCATGAATCGTTCGGCACAAACTGGCGGCTCACGGAAATGCAGTCAGCGATTGGGCGGGTCCTGCTTTCAAGGCTCCAGGGCAGCGTCGAACGACGGCGCAGGAATGCCCGCATTCTCACCGAGCGGTTTCTCGCCAGCCCGGCGCTACGAGTCACCGTTCCACCGGAGGAGATTGGTCACGCATATTACAAATACTATGTGTTTCTTCGCCCGGAATTGTTGCGTGACGGATGGAACAGGGACCGCTTGCAAGAGGCGATACTGGCGGAGGGGATTCCTTGTTTCAGCGGAAGTTGCAGCGAAGTATACCTGGAGAAGGCTTTTCCGGAAAGCTCGCGGCCTGCCCGGCGGCTGCCGGTAGCTCAACGGTTAGGTGAGACAAGCGTCATGTTCCTGATTCATCCCACGCTCTCCGAACAGGACATGCGGGACACTGCGCGAGCGGTTGAAAAAGTTCTGCAAGCCGCCGCCATTAACGCGACTGCCACACGGGCAGCCTGAACCAACACACACAGGATCGTCCCCGAGAACAGTATGGCGTCTGAGGCACTGAACCTTGACGAGAGTAGCGATGAACAGGCAGGCAGCGGCTCTACGGATGTTACTCGCCGCCAGATTCGCGGCTCCAGTTTGCTCTTGATTGGGAACCTGATTTCCCTCTCCATCACGTTTCTGCCGCACATACTGCTGGTCCGCTATTTAACTACGGAAGCGTATGGCCACCTAACCTACGCACTGTCCCTGATCGCGGTTTGTAAGACGTACTCGCTCGGCTTCAATGAAGCGATGAGCCGTTTTGTCCCGATCTATCATGCCAAGCATGAGCCTTCGAAGGTGCTGGGCAGCATCGTTGTAGTATTTGCCATAACGCTATCAATCAGTAGTTTGTTTATCGTGGCTTTCTGCGTAGCCTCGCGCCAGATTCTCGGCCTGCTTACGCATGGCAGAGAGCCAGTCGGCCTGTTATTGATCCTGATCTTTCTGGTTCCACTGGAAACCCTGGAGATCCTGATCATGAACTTGTTTGCTTGCTTCGCGCGGGCCAAAATAATTTTCTGGGGACGGCACATCCTTTCTCCGGGGCTGCGAGTTATTGTTATTAGCCTGGTTGTGCTCAGGCACTACGGGTTGGCGTTTCTTGCGATCGGCTATGTGCTCTGCCAGATCATTGTTGTGCTGCCGTTTGGTGTGCTGCTGATTCGAGAGTTAGGTCGGCAGAAGTTGTTGCGCGCTTGGGGGAGTCTCACGCTGCCGGTGCGCGAGATCTTTAATTTCAGTGCGCCGCTGATGGCTTCCAATGTAGTTGGCCTGGTAGGGAACTCAATGCCGGTGTTGCTTCTCGGTTACTTTCATCCCATGTCGACGGTTGCCTTCTATCGCGTTGTGCTGCCGGCCGCGGTGCTGAGCAACATGATTCTGGGAAATTTTATGCCGCTCTATATGCCATCGGCCTCGCGCCTTTTCGCGGAAGGCGATTTGCGCGGCATGAACCACCTCTTTTGGCAAACCGCTGTTTGGATGGGGCTACTGGAATTTCCAATCTTTGCCGTCACCTCTTGCTTTGCGCGGCCAGTCACGATCTTTCTTTATGGTCAGCGATACGCATCGTCGGCTCCGATCCTCGCCTTGCTGTCGCTCGGTTACTTTGTGAATGCGATCTTTGGTTTCAACAGCGTGACCCTCAAAGTGATGGGAAAGATTCGCTTGATGGTGATGCTGAACATTTTCACCCCGATCATCATGGTTGCGCTGAACCTGCTGTTGATCCCACATTTTGGTGCGATCGGCGCGGCTGTCGCGACCACCGCTGGGCTGGTTCTGCAATGTCTGCTCCGGCAACTCGCGCTGTGGCTGGGGTGCGGCATCAACTTTTTCGAGATGCGCTATGCCTCGTTTTTCCTCCTGCTTGGCGGGTGCGCTCTCGGCCTTTACTTCATCCAATTCGTGGCACCGAGCAATGTCTATTTCGCTATCATCATGGCCACGGCTGCTTCCGTTCTTGTGTTATTGATGGTCAAAGAGCAACTTAAGATTGCAGACACCTTTCCGGAAATTCTTCGCTTGCCACTGGTTGGCAGACTTCTCGCGTAAATATTTCCCGCAGCACATGAGCCCGCTGAGATGACGCAGAACACATTCAATATCCGGTGCAGTCAAGAGGTAATCGGCATCGCGGAAGTTGAGGCTCCGTGCGTCGGCAGTACACGGCAGAGCCAGAAGGGCAAGCCCATCTCGGTCTGCCATGTGGTTGGGGGCGGCGAATGGGCAGGGGCGGAAGCGCAGGTAGCGACTCTAGTGAGAGGCCTCTCGAGGAGCACGGGCGTCACGCTTCACGCGATTGTGTTTTACGACAAACGGTTGGCGAGAGAGCTGCGGAGCGCTGGAGTAGATGTGCATGTTGCCAGCGTGCAGGATAAGAGCTTTTCGCGGCTGATCTCCGAGTGCTCGCAGTTTGTGAAGAGCCGCAAAATTCAAATTGTGCACTCACATTGTTATAAAGAAAACCTTCTCGCTTTGGCACTCTCATGTGTCGGCAAAGTTCCGCATTTAGTCCGCACCGAACATGGTCATCCCGAGCCATATTCCTTGGTTCGCAACTTGAAGCATTGGTGCGTCTTGGCAGCGGACCGCATGGCTGCTAAGTACACACCTGAGCGGATTATCAGCGTTAGTTCCGATCTGGCTGAATATTGGAAAAGGCATGCGAACCCGGAGAAGGTGATGGTTCTTCGCAACGGAGTAGATCTGGAGAGGACTGTTTCCGGGTTTACTGCCGACGAAGCGAAACAGCGGCTCGGGATTCAGCGAGAAAGTTTTGTCGTTGGGATTGGGGCTCGGCTGGAACCAATCAAGCGGCTTGATTTGTTTGTGTCGACCGCTGCCTATCTCGCCGGGAGAATACCCAATTCCAAATTCATCATTACCGGTGGAGGTCGACAGGAGCAATGGTTGCGGCAGTTGGTCGGCGATTCTGGTCTGCGAGACCGCGTGATTCTGTTGGGTGAGCGCAACGATATGTACGACGTGCTGCGCGCGATGGACGTATTGCTCATGTGTTCTGACCACGAAGGCGTGCCTATGGTTATGTTGGAAGCGATGACCTTGGGGACGACGGTGGTATCCAGGAATGTGGGTGGTATTTCTGAAGTGATTGACCATGGGAGCACTGGAGTTCTTGTTTCCTCAGGGAATCCCAAGGCCCTTGGCGACGCTTGTATGGAACTTTTCGAAAAGCCAGATTTGCGAGCCAGCCTTGCGCAAGCCGCGCGTGCGTTAATTTGTCAAAAGTATTCGGCGGAGAAGAACGCCGAATCCGTGCTCCAGGTGTATCGAGCCATCTGCCCTGACCCTGAGTAAGACAATCAACTTAATACCGACGGTGGATTCTCATGGCGCACGGTTTCAATACGTTTTTCCCCGCTCGCGATTCACGGGCTTTTCTTCCGTTGGGAAACTGGCGTTCTGGGCTGCTGCCGGTGGCTGTGATGGCGGTCGCGTGCGCTCTGGGATGGACGATAGCGCTGGAGAAATGGGTGTTTGTCTCGGCTGCGCTTGTTCTCTTATTGCTGCGGGTGTGGCCTTTGGAAGTAAGTTTAGGAATTTACGCGTTTCTCATTCCCTTTGAGACGATGACGGCAACGGAGAGCGGCACGGCCCCAAGCGCTACTCTGCTGAGGTATGTGGGATTGGTCACGCTCATAGTGGTTCCGTGTGTGGCGTGGTTGCGTGAGCGCATGGCGAAGCCGCCGCGAGCCGCCATGTTCTGGTCATTGTTTGTTTTGTGGTCCGCGGTCACCACAATGTGGGCGATTAATCAACAAGATGCTTTGCGTCGGCTTCCAACCGCGGTCGGCCTGTGGTTGCTTTATCTGGCCGTGGTCTCAGTTCGCATCACGGACAAGGAGCTTTCCCGGATCGTATTCCTCACCGTACTCGGCGGATCGAGCGCTGCGATATTTGCAACCTACCTGTTCTTTTCATCGGGAAGTGTGGATGGTCGCGCCTCGATGGCAGAAGGTTCAACTCAGGCGGATCCAAATTTCTTTGCTGCCACGCTTCTGCTGCCTTTTTCGTTGGCCTTGGGTGAGGTGCTCGCAAGCCGTACGCTGTGGCGCCGAGTTTTTTACCTTGCCGCCATGGGAGGAATAGCATTGGCGATCCTTCTATCCATGTCGCGCGGTATTATGGCGGCGGCAGCGATCATCACATTGGTGTTTGTTCTTCGACTGCGCTTGAACTGGCGCTTGCTGTTTCCTGCAGCCGTCCTCGGCGTGGCGCTGATGTTCATGCCAACTATGTTCTACGAGCGCGTGCATGAGGCGACGAACAGCAGGGTTTCCGGACGCTTGGATATCTGGGTGGCTGGCGTGCACTCTCTGACAAGGTACGGGATGTTCGGTGCGGGCCTGGATAATTTCTCCAATGCGTATCAAGGATTCGCCGGCACCTCGCGTTTCTTCCTAGGAGAGAAACGAGCCTCTCATAACGTCTACCTTGCAACCTCGGTTGAACTCGGCATTCTTGGAATCTTAGCTTTGATCGCCGCTGTGAGATCGCACCTGCGGGAGTTTTCCCGTCCGGCACGAACCTTACTTGCACCCGCACGGGTCATCGCCCTGGAGGCGGCGTGCTGGGGAATGCTGGTGGCCGCCTTATCTCTCGACCTTCTCTGGCGCAAGGCGTTCTGGTTTGTCTGGGCATTGCCGGTAATCGCGATACACGTCCAGCACGAAAAAAATGACCCACATTTTGAGGCCGAGCGAGTTGAATAGTCCAACCTTAAGAAACACATCAGCGTCTACAAGTCCGCAAGCCCAAGTCCGTTTGCGGCTGGGAGTGCTGCTGGATTCTTACCAGGTGCCCGCATGGATCTACGATCTGTTGCGGAAGCTGTCCAGTTCTGAAGCGATTGACCTGCGCCTTGTCATGGTGGATCAGAACTCACAGGCGGCTGCCGGTACGAATCGCACTCCTATTCTCTTCAAGCTCTGGGCGGCGCTCGACCGGCGGGTTCGTCGATCGGCGGCCGGCGCGTTGCGTCGACGAAACTGCGGCCCGTTGCTGAGCAGTCTTAGTGAGCCTCCAGTTGTACTCCGAGTGAATTTGGCCGACGGCTTAGCCAGAGGCGATGTCGCATCGATCAAAGCGGCGAACCTTGATCTTCTTCTACATCTGGGCCACGCTGCCCTCCAGCCCGAGGTCGTTGACTGCACGGAACTCGGCGTCTGGGAGTTACAAGATGAGTCCGGAGCCCTGGGCCAATTTTGGGATATTTACGATGGACATCCAGTGTTTGAGCATGGACCGCAAGTCATCGAGCGCACCCGAACCCAGACCCGAACCGTCTATAAATCCCGCGGCATCACAGGTTTCCTGTCACTCGCGCTGAATCAGAACGAGGCCTGCTGGAATCTCGCAGAATTCCTGGCCAGAAGCCTCGCGGATGTTCCAACTTTGCGCGAGGAGGGCAGGCAATTACCAGCTGTTCCGGTGACGCGAAGGACCTTGAGCCCTCGAACCTTGGGCAATGCCCGCATGGCGGGTTTTTTGATGCGATGGGCAATGCGAGCCTTTCGCCATGAGCTTCAAAAACGTCTATTTCGGGAACAATGGTTGATTGTTCTGCAAGCCGCGCCGGGAATGAAAAAATTCAACACGGTGAGCGGTGCCCGATATGTCCGGCCGTCTAAAGACCGCTTCTATGCTGATCCATTTTTAGTTGAGCGGCATGGGCGTACTTACCTGTTCTTTGAAGACTATAGGTTTGCGACCAAGAAAGGCGTGATCTCCTGCTGCGAGGTGGACAACGCAGGAAACTGTGGACAGCCGTGTGTAGTGCTGGAACGTGAATACCATCTTTCGTATCCCTTTCTGTTTGAATGGCAGGGAGAAATCTACCTGCTTCCAGAGAGCCGGGATAACCGGACGATTGAGATGTACAGGGCAAGTGATTTTCCCCACTCATGGACGCGAGAAGCGGTTCTGATGGAGGATGTCGCTGCCGTTGACTCCACTCTTTTGGAGTATTCAGGTAAGTGGTGGTTGTTTGCTGCAGGGATACAGGAGGACATAACCTCACCGAACGACGGTTTGTATTTATACTTCGCCGACTCGCCGCTGGGTCCTTGGACGGCGCATCCGAAGAACCCAATCGTTTCCGACGCTCGCCGAGCTCGCCCCGCGGGACGCTTGTACTTCAAGAATGGGGCGCTGATTCGGCCGGGGCAGGATTGTGCGAATGGTTACGGCTACGCGATTCAACTGCATCGGGTGGATGTGCTCTCGGAAACGGATTATTGCGAGACACCGCTATCGCGTATTACACCTAGCTGGATTCCCGGAAGCCTTGGCACTCACACCATCAATCAGAGTGAAAAGCTCCGGGTTATGGATGCCCGGTTCTTGATTCCACGCTTTCAGTTTTTTCCATTCTTATCACGGTGGCTGACTTCGGCCAGAAGACGTGACTTTGGAGGAATGGATCTCGCTGCGGACCAGGGCCGACGCGGCGCAACAACCGGATCTACGGACGTATTCGTCCGTGAATCAGGGAGGAATTCGAGGTGACTATGGGTCCCGTCGTAAGCGCGGCAAAGCAAGCCTTCCGATTCAGCGCCATGTTCATGCTAGTGATACTCGCCTCATTCGCAATCGCCCAAACGAGCACAGTGCAAGAGCCTACCTCGCCAGGACGAACTACCCCATTGAGGTCCCCGGTCGCCCCGGGGCAGAACGGCACCTCGGTTCGCGGTACCGAGGCCGGCGCAAGCAGCGGCGGGATTTACCCGGCACAGGCCATTGCCGGCGCCCCTACCGTGGCCGCGTCACCGGATGCCGGCGGTTTTCCTAGCTCCGAAATGCTAATTGGACCGGGAGACCTGCTGGAAGTCAGCGTGTATGGCGCGCCAGATTACATCAAACAAGTCCGGGTAAGCTCGACCGGAGAGATCACACTACCACTGTCGGGCGCCGTGAAGATCGGGGGGTTGACCACAGCGCAGGCCGAAACGATCATCGAAAAGAAACTTAGCGACGGCAAATTCTTTAATGATCCGAAAGTTTCTGTGCTTGAGAAAGAGTTCGGAACCCAAGGCATTTCCGTGCTGGGTGAAGTGCAAAAACCAGGAATTTATCCATTGCCCGGTACGCGCAACTTATTCGACGCACTGTCGGCCGCAGGCGGTACTACTGCGAGAGCCGGGAGCATCGTGTCGCTCACCCACCGCAGTGATCCGCAAAATCCGAAGATCATTAACCTGTCATACGAGGGCAAGACTAACGATCAGGCCAATGTTTCCGTGTATCCGGGAGACACGGTGATGGTATCGAAGGCGGGAGTAGTGTACGTGACCGGGGACGTGAAACTGCCGGGCGGTTTCATCATGGAAAATGCGCACATGACAGTTCTTCAAGCAATTGCCATGGCGCAGGGCGCCAATTCCTCGGCTAAGCTTGACGGGGCTAAACTGATTCGCAACTCTGGGCAGGGAGGCAAGCCAGAGGAGATTTCGATCCCGCTCAAGAAGATCCTCTCGGCCCGCGCGCCCGATGTGAATTTGCAACCCAATGACATCGTCTTTGTTCCCAACAGCGCTGCCAAATCCGCAGGCGTCCGAACCCTTGAGACGATTGTGCAGACCGCCTCGGGAATTGCTATCTATCACCCGTAACCACACAGGTTGCCATCGCGTGGGACGCGAATCCAACTGCTGTTCGCAATAGGGCCAGGTTATCCGCAATTCGGGGCAGGGAAGCCAGCCACAGGAAATCACCAAGCTTACTTGATAGAAGCCTGTCTGCAAAGGCACCCGGCCTGAATCTGCAACCCAACGGTATCGTTTTGGTTCCCAATAGCGACGCCAAATCAGCAGCACGGCGCATGCTCGATACTGTGCAGACAGTTTCAGGAATGGCAATTTATGGCAGAGTGCACTAATCCTCTCGTGTCGCATCGGACTAGCGCGGCGCCGAATGATCCCGGCACCAAGTTAAAGATCCTCTGGATATATCCGGAACTGCCTTATCCGCTGACCACCGGCCTATTGCGAGGATTCCACCTTTTGCGGGGTCTGAGTGAGCGACATGCTGTCACTTTTCTGTGCCTCACACGGCAGGGGCCAGTGCCTCCAAAGACCCTCGAAGTGCTGAGCACATGTGCCGAGCAGGTGATGGTCTTCAGCACCC
The DNA here is from genome assembly GCA_964563875.1 of uncultured Acidobacteriaceae bacterium. Lineage (GTDB taxonomy): Bacteria > Acidobacteriota > Terriglobia > Terriglobales > Acidobacteriaceae > TOLSYN. The sequence continues at coordinate 39,513 of CAZLZA010000007.1, read as the reverse complement.
ACGACGCGCCGAAGCGGCGATGGGCCGCCATGGTACGGCACGTTCCGGTTATCGGCTGGCGGCTATGCGGGGCGCGTGAGTTCAGATGGGCGATGGATCAGATGAAACGCGCCGTGCAGAAGCTGCTGAAGGAGCAGAGTTTCAACGTATTACTCTTCAATGGACGCGAGACCCTTCCTCTCTTAGAGGGAATCAAGATCCCGATCGTGGCCGAGTGTGGTGACACGAATTGCACACGGATTCTCCAACAGATGCACTGCGTGAGCCTTCTGCAGCGGCCGAGGATCTACTACCGTTATTTAAGGGAATTGCGACAAGAGAAGAAACTAGCAGGCTTGACGCCATATCGATGTTTCATCTCTGAGAGAGACCGCATCAACCTCCTCGGTCCATCCGACCAAAGCGAGATCGTGCCGCAGGGAGTTGACTGCGAGTACTGGACCCGTAATTCGCCGCCCTCCGGGAAGAACTGCATCGTCTTCTCCGGAGTGATGAACTATCCTCCTAACGCAGACGCGGTGATGTTTCTCATGGAAGCGGTTCTCCCGTTGGTCAGGCACACAATCCCAGCACTGGAAGTGCTCATCGTGGGCCGTGATCCTTCGCAGAAACTGCGGGATGCAGCCAACGCTTACCCCGACACAACCATCGTCGGAGCGGTTCCTGACCTCAGACCATATTTGGAGCGAGCTGATGTTTTCGTGGCCGCGCTTCGTTTTGCCTCCGGAGTCCAGAACAAGGTACTTGAAGCAATGTCCATGGAAATACCTGTCATTACGACCCCGGTGGTAGCAGCCGGGCTGCGTATCGACGGCACAGAACCGCCATTGCTGAAAGGCGATGACGCGCGCGGCATTGCGGATTGCATCGTCCGGATGTTGACCCACCCTGAGGAACGCGCGCACCTTTCCACGGAAGGCCGCCGATTTGTCAGAACGCACTACTCGTGGTCCACCAGTGCAGAGAAGCTCGCGAAGCTGTGTTTGGCTGCGGCTCAATCCGGAGCGCTGGTCGCGGAGCGTGACCGAAATTCCAACCACTCATTGTCGGCAGTTCTCGACAGAAACCTGTAGTAAACAAGGAGAACCCAATGCGCGTATTGATCACCGGCGGTGCAGGATTTATCGGCTCTCACCTTACAGAGGCGCTCCTGGCTCGCGGCGACGAAGTTCTGATCCTGGATGACTTGTCCACTGGCAGCATGGAAAACATCCGTCATCTGAAGAACATGCCAAATTTGCACTATTGGATCGATACCGTGATGAATCGGGCTTTGCTCGCCGAACTTGTCGACGAGAGCGATCTCGTTGTTCATTTCGCCGCCGCCGTCGGTGTCCGCCTGATTGTTGAGAGCCCGGTCCGCACCATCGAGACGAATGTAACGGGGACCGAGTTAGTACTGCAAGCTGCGCGCAAGAAAAACAAGAAAGTGTTCATCGCTTCGACGTCGGAGGTCTATGGCAAGAGCATGGACATTCCGTTTCGCGAGGATGGCGATCTAGTTCTGGGCGCCACGAACAAAGGACGATGGAGCTACGCCGCCTCTAAAGCGCTCGATGAATTTCTGGCCTTGGCATACTGGAAGGAGAGAAAGCTTCCGGTGGTTGTCTCCAGGTTCTTCAATACGATCGGCCCACGCCAGACTGGGCAGTACGGGATGGTCGTTCCGAATTTTGTGCGCCAGGCGTTAGCCGGCAATCCAATCACCGTCTTTGGTACGGGTAAGCAAAGCCGCTGCTTCTGCTATGTGGGCGATACGGTGGCCGCGGTGCTGAAGCTTCTGGATGCTCCGGCGGCCGTCGGTCAGGTGTTTAACATCGGCAGCTCTGAGGAAATCTCCATCGAGGACCTGGCGAAGCTGATCCGTGCAAAGCTCAACAGCAGTTCGGAAATTCGCTACATCCCCTACGAGCAGGCTTATGAGGAAGGCTTCGAAGACATGCCTCGACGGGTGCCCTCGTCCGTCAAGATCGAACAATGCGTTGGGTGGCGCCCTACAACTTCACTCAATACGACCATTGATCTGATTGCGAACTATTTCCGCCAAAAGCAGCAACCGCTGGTGAGTAGCGCGGCTGCAAATAGCCAAAATCTCGCTCATCCACAGGTGGCCAAGGCCGAGATAGCGGCCTAAGCCTGGAAGCAATCTCAAACTTCATCAACCGTCCGCCATTAAGTCACCGAGGATAACGATCAACATGAATACGCCGCACATTGTGCATCTCTCGACATACCCAGCCGACGACGGGCGGATATTTCAGAAGTCTTGCAAGTCAGAGGTTGCGGAAGGGTATCAAGTCACACAGATTGTGTGCCACGACCGCGATGAGACGATCGATGGCGTCAGGATCATAGCTCTGCCTGAACCCAAAGGACGTCTCTCGCGAATGATCGGTTTGTCCTGGAAGATGTATCGCGTGGCAATGCTGCAACATGCCGACATCTATATGTTCCATCATCCTGACCTGATGCTCGCCGGTTTCCTGCTCAAACTCGCGAGAAAGAAGGTGATCTACGAAACCCGCGAATTCTATCCTGACAAGATTCTTTCCATGCGATGGATTCCGGTAAGGTTGCGTCCTTTTGCCCGCGCAGCGTTCGCGCGCTATGAACGAATTACGAGCACGTTATGGGATCACGTGGTTGTGGCTGATCGTCACACGGCGAAGGCATTTGGCGGTCGGCCTGTCAGCGTGGTGCCGAACTATCCGTTGCTGCTCCCGGTAGAGCACGTCGCAGCCGGTCCAAGCGGGAAGCGTACGCTGCTCTACGTCGGTGGACTGTGCGACGAGCGCGGCCTGGGGGTGATGTTGAGGATTGCGGAACTGGCTCAAGACTGCGGCGTAGAGTTACAACTGATGGGGCCCTGTCCCTTTCCAGGGGATGAGGCACGCATCCGTAATGCCCCAAATGTTAAGTACTTCGGTAACCAGAGCCTGGCGGCGGTGTACCAGCGCTTGGCTATGGCCGATCTTGGCCTTCTGCTTCTTCAACCCGTGCCGGCCTACACCTACGCAGGGGAAAACACACTGAAGTTGTTCGAGTATATGTGGTCCTCGCTCCCGATTGTGTCTTCCGACTTTCCTAATCTGAAGCGAATCATTGAGGCCGCTCAGTGTGGAGTCTGCCTTGATCCATGCAACGCGGAGCAGGCCGCCAAGGTCATCATGGACTTGGTAGAGCAGCCCGACGTCCGCAAAAAGATGGGGGCAAATGGCCGCAAAGCAGTTGCTGAAGCCTACAACTGGCCCGCCGCATGGGACGTCCTAAGTCAGGTGTACAGGCACGTGCTCAGCGGCGACCGTACTTCAGTGCAAACGCCGCCTCTTTGGGACGGAGAATCAGCCAATGCTGTCCCGTGCAGCACCGGCAACGCCGCATAACAACTTGCTATTCTGGAAGGTGTTTCCATGGTGCAAAAGCTAATGAGTTCCATGCGACGGGTGTTGGTGCTTGCACCACATACGGATGACGCCGAACTCGGCTGCGGTGGAACAATTGCGCGCTTACTGAAGGACGGAGCAGACGTCTTCGTCGCGGCCTTTTCCACCGCGGAAGAATCTCTCCCACTTGGCGCATCGCCGACCCTATTGCGGGACGAATTTCTTTGCGCCATGGAGACGTTAGGAATTCCGTCGAGCAATACCTTTGTTTTCGGCTACCCCGTCCGTCGTCTCTCCTACCATCGTCAGGAGGTTCTGGAAGAGCTGGTCAAACTTAGAAAGCAAATAGATCCAGGGCTGGTGTTCCTGCCTTCCGCCAGCGACCTGCATCAGGATCACCAGACCCTCAACATGGAAGGTTTGCGATGCTTCAAGGACATGACAATCTGGGGATACGAATTACCTTGGAATACGATTTCGTTTCCCGCGCAGGCGTTCGTCACTCTCGAGAAATGTGAGTTGCAGGCGAAGTGGAGCGCCCTGCAGGCATATAAATCGCAGTTCGAACTGGGGCGTCCCTACTTCTCATGGGAGTTTATCGAAAGCTTGGCCAGAATTCGCGGAGTACAGGTGAAGGCGCCTTATGCTGAGGCCTTCGAAGTGATGAGGATCAAATGGTGACCAAAGCGATAACAAACGCGCAGTCGCAGAAATCGTCTCCGGAACGTCTGAAGGCAGGCAAATGCACGGTTGTGTCAATCCACCAGCCCAACTATATCCCATGGCTTGGTTACTTTTTCAAAATTGCGCATTCGGATAAATTTGTGCTCCTGGACTCGGTGATCTATCCGAAAAGCAGCTTTGTCAATCGAAACGCGATTAAGACAAATAATGGTTCATCATTGCTTACGGTTCCGGTGCGAACCTCTGGTAGGTACTGCCAACTCATCAATGAGGTGCAAACTGCCGACAATGACCCCTGGGCGTACCGCCATTTGGCTACTCTCCAATGCAATTACGCCAAAGCCCGGTACTTTGCAGAGATTATCGCGCTACTGCGGCCGCATTACGAGGAAGCGAGCGGAAACGAACGCTCCCTTGCAAGCTTCAACATCGGGCTGATCCGTGCAATCGCGGGCTACCTTAATCTCAGCACACAGTTTGTGAGAGCGAGTGATATGGGCCAAGTTCCCGGGCATAAGACTGAACTTATACGTGATATCTGTCTTGCTCTAGACGCAACCGCATATCTGGCTGGAACAGGGGCAAAGTCATATCAGGAGGACGCAATATTGGAAGAAGTTGGAATAACTGCAATGTATTCAACCTTCTCGTCACCTACATACCAGCAGCAGTTTGGCGAATTCGTCCCAAACTTATCAATCATTGATGTTCTGATGAATTGCGGTGCCCTTGAAACCAGACGATTATTAGGCATCGAACCAGAAGTCGCCTGAATATTCTCAAAGGTAGAAAAGTGCTAACAGGCAAGCATCTTCAAGATTCGTTGCATGAAGCTGTGGAGACACGCCGAGACGTGGTTGTGGCTATCCACCAGCCGAACTATATCCCATGGCTAGGCTACTTTTTCAAAATCGCGCACGCCGACAAGTTTGTGTTTCTGGATACCGTGAAGTTTCCCACGCCGGGCTTTGTCAACCGCAATTCAATCAAGACGAGAAGCGGTGCGGAGTGGCTCACGATCCCGGTGATTCGTACCGGGCGATCGAGCCAATCGATTGCGGAGGTCGAAACCGACAGGGTTCAACCTTGGAGACGACGGCACTTGATGGCGCTTCGAAGCAACTATGGCAAAGCGCCACACTTCAAGGAGACATTCGCGCTGCTTGAACTCCACTACAAGGAGCGGACCGGAAGCGCGAACTCTTTGGCAGGCTTCAACATTGGACTGATCCGCGCCATTGCTAGTTACCTCATGCTTAGCGCACAGTTCGTACTAGCAAGCGACTTGAAAAACGTCTCCGGACAAAAGACAGATCTGATCCGCGATATTTGTCTTGTCGTAGGTGGGACATCGTATTTGGCTGGGACCGGAGCAAAGTCATACCAGGAAGATGCGAAATTGGAAGAGGTTGGTATTACTCCGTTGTATTCAACCTTTTCGTCTCCAACGTATTTGCAACGGTTTGGTGAGTTTATTCCCAACTTATCGATCGTCGATGTTCTGATGAATTGCGGCGGCTTCGGAACCAGGAAACTGTTGGGCATCGACTCGAAAGCGGCGAAATAACGTTTTCGTCGTTTGGTCCAAAGTGCTGCGCTGAAGAGTAAGTACCGCACGTTTACCGCTGCGAGGGTGTCGAAATGCATGTGTGGCTGGTTAATCATTACGCCCTTCCGCCTACCGAGCCTGGAGGCACACGGCATCACGCTCTTGCCCGGTATTTAATCCGTAGGGGTCACGAGGTAACCATTATCGCGGCCAGCTTCAATCATGCCACGGGTAGACAGCGGGACTGCACCGCCGGGAGGTTGTGTACGTTCGAGCAGTTCGACGAGGTGCCTTTTCTGTGGTTGCGCGTTCCCGGTTATCGCAATAACGTGTCCCGCCTTTGGAACATGCTGGTGTTCGCTTTTGAACTGTGGGTCGGGATGGGTACCCGGAAATTGCGCAAGCCAGATGTAATAATCGGGTCGTCACTTACGCTATTTGCTGCCGCCGCTGCGGAGCGTCTGGCTAGGCGGAAAAGCGTGCCTTTCGTTTTGGAGATACGCGACTTATGGCCGCAGACGCTGGTGGATATGGGCATGCGACCACAGCATCCTGCGGTCCTAATGTTCGGCTTGATCGAACGTTATCTGTACCGCCATGCAGATAAGATCATTACGCTTTTGCCCCATGCTTCAGAGTACATGGTCGCGAAGGGTGCGCGGGCAACTGACATCACCTGGATTGCGAATGGTGTGGATCTGGAATTGATGCCGTTTCCGCAACCGCCAATATCGAACGATGTTTTTACAGTGCTGTATACAGGCTCTCATGGACTGTCGGACGCGTTAGATTCGGTGTTGGACGCTGCAGTGATTCTTGATAAAAAATCGCCAGACAGATTCTGTTTTCGCTTCGTCGGAGATGGACCAGGCAAGGCTGCGCTGCGCAAGAGAGCGCGAGCTGAGAAAATCAAGAACGTAGTGTTCGAGAACCCTGTGCCGAAGCAGGCGGTCTTCGCTCTTTTGCAAAAAGCCGACGCGTTTATCATCACAGCAAAAAGAACTGATCTGTATCGCTACGGCATCAGCCCGAATAAGCTTCACGAATACATGGCGGCCGCGCGACCCACGGTTTTTGCCGCAAGCTCAAACAACAATCCAATTATGGAAGCATCCGCCGGCATCACGGTCGCGCCTGAGGATGCCAAGTCCATAGCGCAGGCGATCGTTGACTTGGCAGCCATGTCGATGGAAGACAGATGGAAGATGGGTTTGCGTGGGCGTGAGTATGTCGAAAAGCACCACGACTTCGCATCGCTTGCTGTGAGGCTCGAAGGCGTATTATTCAGTGCTCTTAACAGTCGTGTAGCGGAAGTTCAGGACGATAGCCAAGATGTCCACGCGGGCTCTAAAGTGGCATGGAGAGCAAAGTAAAGCGGAGATACTTATTACCATGAGGCCTCGGAGAATCATCGTGAATGCCGACGACTTCGGGATGAGTCCGGAAAACAACCGGGCGATCGTAGAGGCCTTTGACAAAGGCGTAATCTCCAGCACCACGCTGATGGCCAACATGCCAGGCTTTGAGGAGGCGTGTAAGTTAGCCAATTGCCATCAGCTTTCGGGCAAGATTGGAGTGCACCTGAACTTGACGGAGGGAAAGCCTCTGTCAACGCCTATCAAAGGCTCGCCACTGTTCTGCGATGAGTTCGGGTTGTTCCGTCCTCGACAGACTCTGTTCCACTTGGAGCCGGAGGAAAAGCACGCCGTTGAAGCGGAGTTCGCGACACAAATTCAGGCGTGTCTGGATCGTGGTATTCATCCGACGCACCTGGATTCTCATCAGCACATCCACACAGAGTGGCCGATCGGTGAGATCACCATCAGGGTAGCGCGTCAGTATGGGATAGGGGCAATTCGCCTCACGCGCAATTGTGGGACGGGTATCGGATTGGGCCATAAGCTCTACAAAGCGGCGTACAACGCCAGACTGCGAACGTATGGTTTGGCGAAGACTCGATACTTCGGGTCCGCGAAGGATGTGGCGACCGTACTTGCTACTACACAGGATGACGTTGAAATTATGGTGCACGTCACGGTTGCGGAGACGGACAAGTTGCTTGACCGAGGTGAGGCAATTAGAAGTTGGTCTCCAAACGGTCAGCTTACGAGTTATGCGTGAAGGGAAAGCGCTGCTGTAATCCCAGCAAGTGGTCGGGCCTCGGAATGAACGGGATACTCACATCAGAACGTAGCAAAAGGTCGAGAATGGGGAAGTTCTGGGAAAGTCACGCGGCTTCGGCAATCGTAACCCTCCTAGTCATCGTGGCTATGCCGGCAGTGGGCTTCCCTGGCCATCACTCGGCTGCGGCGGGGAAATCCATGCGCGACTTCTACATTTCTGCCCAGGGTAGCGATTCAAACCCTGGTACGAACGCAAGACCGTTCCTAAGCTTTGCTAAGGCTGATGCGGTCGTCCATCCGGGTGGCATCGTTCACGTATTACCAGGTACCTATCGTGGATATACAGCGCAGAAGACTATCAAGGTCACAACCAGCGGATCAGCGTCGGCGCCTATTACGTGGATTGCCGAAACAAAATGGGCGGCTCGGATCGTTGGACACGTAAACCCGGATAATGATCTCGGATGGGGAATCCTAGTTGCTGGCGACTACGTCGATCTGGTCGGATTCGATGTTACCAGTGACGCCAATATGGGTATTTGGGTGACAGGCAATCATGTGCGCGTCATCGGCAATCACGTCCACGATATTCCCGGTCAACCGGGATGCACCAGCTATGGCGCCAGCGGCATCGAGCAAGGGAACTATTCTGGTGGCTCGATGGAGGTGATCGGAAATGTAGTGCACAATATTGGCGCAGGTGGCCCCGGTAGTTGCAACAAGTACCAGGGTATCTATTTAGCCGCGCCGTACGACAAGGCGGTAAACAACATCAGCTACCACAATGCATCGAAGGGCATAGCAGCTTGGCACGCTGCTACCCACAATACAATCAGCAACAACACCGTGTTTGATAATGACGTCGGCATTCTGGTTGGCGCAGGCGATAGTCCTTGTTTTCAGAACTGCTCCGCCGACTACATGGTCGTGTCCAACAATATCATTTATCACAACAAGAGCATTGGGTTCTGGCAGTACTCCGGCGTGGGCCCGCATAATACTTATAGCAACAATCTCATTTTCGCGAATGGCGTACAGGACGCGTTTCTACAGGGAAACTGCGGTAACACGATGAGTGCGACATGCAATACTTTCGCCAACGCACTTCATCTGGACCCGCAATTCGTGAATCCAACGGGCGACTTCTTTACCGGAGACTATCATGTGAGGTATACAAGCCCTGCACGAAAGTCCGGTACGGTTCTGGGCGCTCCGCAGACCGACTTTGATGAAAAGCCAAGGGGAACTGGTTTCGCTCCCGACCTAGGTGCCTACGCGAGTGGTTCGAATTGAAGCTGGAGCCTGCCAGTCTGATGAAGAATGAGTCCCAACCCGTTGTTGAATACAGATGCAAGCGGCTATTCGACCTATGTGTAGCGGTGCCAGCCCTGTTACTGGCGTTGCCGGTTATGATCTTGATCTCGCTCCTGGTGGGTGCATTTCTCGGCACTCCGGTTCTGTTTCGGCAGCAGCGACCAGGGCTGCATGGGAAGGTGTTTACACTTCTCAAGTTTCGCACCATGATTGGTAAGTTCGATGCCAAAGGAGACTTGCTGCCGGACAGCGAACGGATCACTTCATTCGGACGTTTTCTTCGTAGTACCAGTCTGGACGAACTGCCCGAACTGCTCCAAGTGATTCGTGGGGATATGAGCATCGTCGGCCCCCGCCCTTTGCTTGTCTGTTACCTCGATCGCTATTCTTCCTTTCAGATGCGACGCCACCTCGTGCGACCCGGAATCACGGGGTTGGCACAAGTGAATGGCCGGAACTCACTAACTTGGGAGCAGAAGTTTGCCAATGACATCTACTATGTGGAGCATCAATCCGTGTGGCTTGACCTAAAGATCATCGCACTGACGATTGCGAAGCTTGTTAAACGGGAAGGGATCGATCAGTGCGGTGCAATCGGGGCACAAGAGTTCACGGGTAATGAGACCATGGGAACCGCTGAGGGGATCAGCGCAATTCCATCTTGCGACCAGCGTGATAGCGCGAAACCGCCATATCTATGAGGCATTCGCGAGAGTAGGTTAGGAACAACCGGATTTGAAGAGATTCAGATTGACCGAACAACGCACAAGCGATCGTGTGAGCTGATGGATGCGCCAAGAAGGCATGGCTTATTGGCGGTATCAATCGCGTATGAATTCCTCGGCTCGCGACTTAAAGTTCCGTGAACGATTTCAGCACCCATCCCGCAAGTATTGACCCAGAAACTGAGAAGGAGTGAGTATGGAAACCAAAGCGTCCAAACCGCGTTCGGCAGAAATGTTTCCTGGTCCTGGCTTTCGTGTGAAGACCGAATTTAGTCGCCTGGAGTCGGTCTTCATGAAACACTTTGCTGATTTTGATACCCCTGATATTTCTGACCTGCTCAACCGTCTCTATGCGGTGGATCCTGCGATTGCCTGTCTGACCGGACGCCATCATCAACTGTGCGGTCCAGCCTGCACGGTAAAGGTGTTCCCAGGGGACAACCTGATGGTGCACAAAGCTCTGGACGTGGCCCAACCGAATGACATCGTGGTGATCGATGCTCATGGCTCTTCGATGAATGCGGTGTTGGGCGATCTGATCTCAACCAAGGCGAAACATCGAGGTATAGCTGGCTTCATTGTGGATGGCTTCGTGCGTGATTTGCCCGACATTCTTGAGTTGGACTTTCCTGTCTTTGCGCGCGGTACCACATCCATCGGTCCGCTTCACCGCGGACCAGGGGAAATCAACTACCCGATAAGTTGCGGCGGAATTGTCGTTAACCCCGGAGACATTATCGTTGCGGACGGCGCTGGCATAGTGGTCATTCCGCAGGAAATCGCGTCGGAACTATTGGAGAGACTGCGTAACCAGAAGGCCGGTCAGGCGGCATATCTGGCCGGAGTCAAGCGGGGCGAGTTCTCGAATGATTGGGTAGACAAGATTCTAACTGAGGCAGGCTGCATTGTTCCGCCTCCGGCGCATAGCAAGATAGCTGCATAATCCGACGAAAGGAAAGCGGTGTCGATTGAATTGCCATTTTGGCGCGCTCAAACCTGTTTACATTGCACAGAAAGATGGCCCCATGTCAGCATGGATTTGTCGTCCAGGGGTGCTCAAGTCTGTGTACATCGCATACCGTGTCAGGGAGTATTTTCGTACACGCCGTGCTGATGTGCGCCGGGCTCGCGAGCATCGATCCGCTTTTTACACTGAGTTGTGGCGCGATGCCGCGAAGCAACTCGGTGCTAGCTTTGAGGAGTTAGGGAACGACTTTGTAGAGATCCGGCTCGGGAACGCTTGTACGCGCGTACAGCAGAATTGCACTTCGATCGACGACGCGGTAACGCTCGCGGTAGCTCGGAACAAGGGATTCGTGCATCGCCTGTTAGCTCGCGAGGGGCTGAGGAGCCCAGCGTACTGCGAGTTTACGCTGGAGCAGATAGAGAAGGCCGTAGCATTCACCAAGTGGGTCGGGAGCGACTGTGTAGTGAAACCTGCGAACGGGGGTGGCGGCGAAGGAGTCACTACGGGTGTCGCAAGCACGTACGATCTAGTTCGCGCCGCGGCGCTGGCCTCTCTCTATGATCATAATCTCTTAGTCGAAAAGCAGGAACAGGGAGAGGTCTACCGGCTCCTGTACCTGGACGGAAAGCTGTTGGATGCGGTGCTGAGAAAGGCGCCAACAGTGATCGGAGACGGCAGGTCTAGCGTCCGGGAACTAGTGGGTTTCGAAAATCGAAGAAGGCTGGACTGGGGAGCTAAACTGGCACACTCCGTCGTTCAGATCGACATCGATATGCGACGTACCCTGGCGAAGCAGGGACTGGAACTGTCTTCGGTTCCGGAGCAAAACGCTGTGGTAACACTGAAGATGGTTATTAACGACAACTCGCAGAACGACAATGTTTCGGCCACCGATTTGTTGTGCAAATCAATTATTGATGATGGTGCGGCAGCGGCTGCCGCCGCGGGGGTGCGCCTGGCTGGTGTCGATATCATCACAACGGACCCCAGCGTGCCCTTGGCGCAATCGGGCGGTGCGATCCTTGAAGTCAATGCAGGCCCCTCGTACCATCATCACTATTACAAGCGCGACGGAAGCTATCCGGTGGCAACTCACATTTTGCCCCATCTATTTGCCGTGCAGCACGAGCGAAGCAGTTTCAACTCAGTTGTCTGATGAAGGAAATCCATGTATGTCGAAGATGTTCAATTTCCATGCCAGTAGCTATGCTCAGGAGTTTGCAGAACGTGGGTACGTTCACATATCACAAGGATTGAGCGAAGAATTCCATGCTCGTCTTGTCAAATACGTCGATGAATCGTTCAACCGGAATCACCTGAAAGACTTCACTCGGGGCGATAAGCAGCAGGCGATATTCGAATTCCTTGATCCAGAACACTTTGAAGAGTTACTTGAAACGGTGGCGGAGATTTGCAGAGTGACTGCGAGTAGTCTGACCCTTTCAGAGCGCCACATTAAAGAATATGAAGCGGGAGCTGATCCGTATCCGTTGGCACATAAGGACCGGTTTGGATCCGAAGTCGCGGTTGGCTTTTCTATCAGCGTGCCGAAGGGCTCTACGTTAGTGCTTTATCCGGAACACGATGTGAGTGCCAACCCTTTTAACTCCACGGCCGAACTGCGCTCCAGCTTTTCCAGGCGGGCGCTTCCGGAACCTGGACTCAAGAACGCGAGTCGGGTAGAAATCCAGGATAAGGCGGGCGACGTGCAGGTATTCCTTGGCAGTGCAATGTGGCACTTGCGCGAGCGTGGGGCGGGAACTACCGTACTCTACCTGAAACTGAATACTTACAACTGCGACACATTGGGCGAGGATCCACAAACAACGGGTGTCCGGCAAAGCACACTGTCTCTGGTCGACGCTTCTCCTGCAGAGAGGGCGGACAGCATACCGGTAATTGCCCGAAGGGTGGATTACATTCATCGACGCTATTGTCGCGACTGGAGTGAGATATTCGGCGTTGTTATCTTTGGCCAGCCGCACGCCAGTATCAGTGGGCTGGAATTCGAAGCGCTGCAGTTGATGGATGGAGTGCGTACGGTGAATGAGATCGCCGTACAATTGGAAGCAATAGGCATGGGACAGGACGCTCGTGATGCAATTCGCGAACTGGCTCAACGCGGCATCGTAGATCTGCTCACGGAACCCATGGCGATGGGGCAGATCTGCCGTAAGCTTTATCGGCTTGCTGCATAACCGTTAGCGATCAGTAAAGCTGGCGCAGTGCTCGGGTCTGGCCGCGCTTGGGGGATGACTTGTCACAAGCAAAGTTGCCGTCCGCTATCATCGTTGGGGGAGACGATAACGCCCTTTCGATCGCTCGAAGTCTGGGTGGTGCTGGTATTCAGGTTTTCGCGCTCAACTACACTAGGGCGTTAGTTCGATATTCGCGGTTCTGCCGGTGGATCGATCTGTCTGGCAACGGTCACATCACCGCACAGACTTGGGCAACATACCTGCTGGGGCCACAATCCAATCATTTGCAAGGCTCAGTTTTGCTGGCGGCCAGCGACGAGGCCATTGAACTCATCGCCGAGCACCGTGAGGAACTCGCCGCAAAATTCACGCTCGATGTTTCTAATCCGGCGGCGCAGCTCTGCATGTTGAACAAACTGAGCACGTATCGTGCCGCCGTGGCCGCGGGAGTGCCTACACCGAAATTCTGGGTCGCCGGTACCCGCGAGGAAGCTGAAAATCTTAAGCACGAACTGGTGTTCCCGCTGATCGCCAAGCCGCTTATCGGCCATGAATTCAGCCGAAAATTCAGCGGTGCGTATACTGTTGCCCACCATTTCGACGAACTGGTCGATACTCTTGATCGGTTCAATCGCGCAAACGTCAGAACCTTTCTGGTCGAACTGATTCCTGGGCCCGACGACAAGCTTTGCAGTTATTACACCTACCTCGATGACAATGGGAACAACCTGCTCGACTTCACAAAGAGGATCATTCGAAGATATCCAGCTAACATGGGTGGATCGACTTATCACATTACCGATGACGTTCCCGGGGTGAAAGAACTGGGTCTGGCGCTATTTCGACAGGTTGGATTGCGCGGCATCGCAAATGTCGAGTTCAAGTTGGATGACAGGGATGGCCAACTCAAGCTAATAGAATGCAACGCCCGCTTTACTGCGGCGGATTGCCTGCTCGCAGCGAGTGGCTTAAACTTGCCATTATTCGTGTACAAGCGTTTAACGGGAAGTCCGCAGCCTCAGGCAACCGGTTGCCGCTCAGGAATGCGGCTGTGGAAGCCATTCGCAGATTTGTGCGCTTACCGGCAACTACATGGCATGGGACAACTGACGTTCGCGGCCTGGGTGAAAAGCATTTTTCATCCGCAAACATTTCCTGTTTTTCGGTGGACTGACCCAGTGCCGTCCATCGTGAACGGCGTTCGCAAGGCACGGTACTTATGGTCTCGTCTTATGAAACCCGCGAAGAGAGATGGCGACCAGTCGCAGTCCGCACGCACAGGTCAGGCATCCGCTCCTTTGTTAGCGGCGAGAGTGGCGCCTGAAGTTCAAACGCCGAGTTCTAAAGCGGGCAAATGAGCCGGCAGTGGACATCTTTGTGAAAGACCGTACGCGCAAAGACACGATCGGGATACTGTACCCCGGAGAGATGGGGAGCAGCCTGGGGAGACTGTTGCGCGAGGGCGGCTTCCAAGTCATTACGACCGTCGAGGGGAGAAGTCCTCGTACCCAACGCCTTGGGCAGGAAGCAGGCCTCACTCTGGTCAATTCGACCGAGGAGGTTCTTGACCTTGCGGATGCCGTCATTTCACTCGTTTCTCCGGCGGCAGCATTAGAGGTGGCCACGGAAGTTGCGGCTCTTCTGGACGGGGCATCGCGGAAGCCGCTGTACATCGATGCAAACTCCATTTCGCCAGTAACCGTTGCTCAAATTGAGGCTGTGCTACGTCACGTCTCGCTTGATCTTGTCGATGCATCCATCTTTGGCTTGGCCTCGCAGCTTCAGCAACGTGGAACCCTATACCTGAGTGGCTCGCGTGCCAGTGAACTATCGAGCCAGCTTGCGGCACTGCTGCGCGTCAAGGTTGTCGGAGAACGCCCTGGGCAGGCCTCTGCGTTCAAGATGATTATCTCCGGGATACCGAAAGGCTTGTCCGCATTGTTTATTGAGACGATGGTGTTCGCCCGGGATATGAACCTGCTTCCCGAAGCCATTGAAGCCTGCGATGAGATTTATCCCAGCATCACGGAAATCACGAGGCGAATGCTGCCAACATATCCCAAGCATGCCGGAAGGCGGTGCGAGGAAATACAGGAAATTGAAAAAACGATGTTGAGAAACGGGTTGAAGCCGCAAATCACGCATGCCGTCAGAGAAGTCACATGCGGCCTGACGGGCGTGCCTTGGACAGCAGACAATGATCGCCAACAACTGACTATGGAAGAGATCATTGAGGCAATTTACCAGAGCACCTTGCAACATACGCCCAGGATTAAGTCGGAGTGAAATCAAAATAAACTATTTCCACTTGTGGTCTGCTAACAAACCCCACCCTTGCGGTGGGGTTTGTTGTTTGTGCCACTTTCCTTGCTTTTGAACGTTGGCTTTGCACGAATACCGCGATGGTTGAGGATGTCCGCGCTTTTGTTGAAGGGAGTGCCGAGCAATCACTTCGATCCGAAGTGGGACTCTGGTTCTGTTTTGAAAGCCCAAAAAGGGAACCTGTAGATTGCCGCGAAAGATGCATACGAAAAGAGGCGGTTTTCGAAAGAATAGAAGATCGTGTGTTTGGAACCAGTCTTGCAGAAAGTAAGTTGCGTGACACAACCGGGAGGAATAGATGCAGGAAGCGATGGGGACGGAATCTCCTGTTGTCCTGAACACAGATCGTGGGGGATGCACGAAGCAGACGATACTGTTGGTAGAAGACGAGGAGATGGTTCGGACGCTGATGTGCGAGGTGCTGGAGAGAGAGGGATATCAAGTTCTGTCTTGTTCGCATCCCCGGGAGGGAATTGAGGTCAGCCTGCGGCATAGTGGACAGATCGATCTGCTGCTGACCGATGTTGTGATGCCGGGAATGAACGGTAGGGATATGGCGAACCAGATTCTTCAGAGCCTGCCGGAGTTGCGCGTTGTTTTTATGTCGGGTTACACGGAACACGTGCTGACCCGCGAAGGAGAGGTCGATCAAAAGCTTGAATACTTACAGAAGCCTTTCACGCTGCAGACATTGATGCGAAAGCTGGAGCAAGTGTTGGGGAATGTAGAAGAGACGGCGCAGTAAACCACTAGATTGATGGGCTGTGATCTGGCTGCGACTCTCTGTCTTCCCGAGTTGAAGGCGTGCGGCAGCGCTATCGCGCTCTGGCGTGGGTTAGGCGGAAGTGATGGTGTCGCGGGGGAGTATGGCGCTTCCGGCGTCGAGGCTGCGAACGATTTCTCCGGGGATGGCCTCAAGGGCGAGCACGTTATGGAGGACCCCGAACTCGGAGCAAGCGCGGGGCATTCCGTAGACGGCGCAGGTCCGTTCATCTTCGCCGAGGGTGTAGCCGCCCGAGCGGAAGATGGCCGACATACCGTGTTGTCCGTCGCAACCCATGCCGGTGAGGATAACGCCCATAGCTTCTTGGCCGAACTGGTCGGCTGCGGAGAGCATCAGTATATCCACGGAAGGAATGTGAGGGGTGTTGGTTGGCATCAAGGACATGTGTGCGAAAGCGCCGGAACTGCGACGAAGCACGCGAAGCTGTCGTCCGGCGCTGCCAATGTAAACGACGCCGGGACGAAGCGGTTCGTTGGGTTCGGACTCTTTGACCCGAAGCTTGCTGAGGGAATCCAGACGCCGCGCGAAGGGGCCGGTGAAACCCGTGGGCATATGCTGGACGATTGAATTGCGGGAATCGAGGGCAGTTCGTTGAGTCCCTCGACACGGCGGCGAAGATCGGTGAGCGACAGGGCTGGCATGGATCACCTCTTAACCGGCGTTTTGATGTACGCCATGGCACCGGGAAAGTGGACGAGCCGAAAGTCATCGTGAATGCCGAACAAGGACTCGGCGTGGCCGAGAAACAAGTGGGGGTGAGGAAGGAGATTGTTATGGAAATGCTGGATGACCCGCTTTTGCTGGTTGCGTTGAAGTAGATGAGGACATTGCAACAGAAAATTACGTCGAGGGATTTTACGAAGACCATGCCCGAATCATCAAGCAAGTTCAGGCGGCTAAACCTGATGTGCTTGCGCACCTCATCACGCACGCGAAACTCGCGTGAGCCGGGAACCAGTTCGAAATACTTGCGGAGGATTTCCGGAGAGACGTTGCGCAGAGCGTAGTCGCCGTAGATTCCTTCCTGTGCACGTTGGAGAGACTGGTCGTTTAGATCGGTGGAAATAATTTCAAAGGTGAAGCCGCGCAGAAAGGGAGAGAGGCGCAGTAATGGGACAGTGCTGTCGCGCAGCACGAGGACCTCACACCCATCGACACGGTGAATGGCGGTATGATCCATGCGCACGGTTTCGACGACCGAACGCAAGGGGATGGCATAGACCTCGTCGCTGACCTGCACCAGGAGCACAGGGAGGATTGCAATGGTAAGCGGCACCTTGAGCGTGATGGTGGTTCCCTCACCAATCGCGCTTTCAATTTCGACACTGCCGTTAAGGCGCCGGAGATTGGTGCGCACCACGTCCATCCCCACGCCACGGCCGGAGAGGTTGCTGACCTTTTCGGCCGTGGAGAAGCCGGGGAGGAAGAGCGCTTCCAGTAGTTCTCGGCGACTCAGTGCGGCGGCGTGCTCGGCGGAGTGGAGGCCCTTCTCGACGACCTTTTGGCGAATTCTCTCAGGGTCGATACCGCGTCCATCATCACGGATGGTTACGATGATCTGATCGCCTTGCTGCTGGGCGTCGACGGCGATATTGCCCACGGGACTTTTGCCAACCGCGGTGCGCTGTGCGGCGCTTTCGATGCCATGATCGAGTGAGTTGCGCAGGATATGAACGAGAGGATCGTGAATGTGCTCGATCATCGTTTTGTCGATTTCAGTCTCCTGACCGGTGATAAAAATTTCAATCTCTTTACCGACATGGTGAGAAAGTTCGCGAATGAGGCGGGGCAGTTTGCGGAAGATGTTGCCGATGGGCACCATGCGGGTGCGCAGGCTGGCGTTCTGCAATTCATCGGTAATGAAGCTGAGGCGTGCAGTGGAAGTTGCCACTGCCTCAATGAGCGCCAGATCCTTGCCTTGCGGGTCGGCCAGATCCAGCGACAGACGGAGCAGGCGATTGCGCTCGAGGACAAGTTCGCCGACGAGTGTAACAAGATAATCGAGCTTGCGGATCTCGACGCGCATGGTGTCAGAGGAATCGGGACGCGCAGCAGCCAGCGCTCGTGCAGCTTTTTTGGTCGGAGGCATCAACGGCGAGCGCGGCGGCTGAGTCTGGCTGTGGCAAGGGAGAAGACAGAGCGGGAACCGGGGCGCTCGCCTATTCTGGGAGGCAACTCTCCAGCATTTCGATAAAGGGTGCGAGATCGTACTCGGGGGACAGTCCGTTGCGAATGTCGACCATCATGAGGCGAACCTAGTCATTGATTTTGAGTAAGGCATCAATAATTGCGCGGGTGATGGCGAACTCGCCTTTGCGTAACTGATTGAGAAGATCTTCCGCGTGGTGGGTCAGGTCGACCAGCTTTTCAAGCCGAAAAAGCTGGAGGTTCTCTTGATGGTGTGCATTCCGCGAAAAATGCGGTTGAGCACTTCGGTGTCGGAACAGTCTTCGAGAGTGAGCAAATCCTGCTCGACCTGTTGAATAAGTTGATCGCTCTCGGTAATGAAATCTTTTAATAGGTCATCTGGAACAAATTCTGCCATAACGATTCCGTTTTGGCCCCCGTACATAGATTTAATCGGCCGAATCGGAAGTTTTCTTTACCGGCTGGGAGCGTGGGACGGGGCAAGAACTGCGACCGGAGGTGCAGGACTGATTTCATGGCGCGCAAGAATGACGATATCGACGCGGCGATTGAGTCGCCGGCCATCTTCGGCAGAGTTGTCGGCGACCGGGTGATATTCCGCGTAACCGGCAGCCGAGAGGCGCTGGGGACCAATGTTTTCGCGGGTGAGCAAGAGGCGGATGACCTCGGTAGCGCGAGCGGAGGAGAGCTCCCAGTTCGACTGAAACTGGGCGGTGTGGATGGGTACATTGTCCGTATGGCCTTCAATGCGGAGATTGTTTGTAGTTGAGGCGAGAGCAGAGCCGATACGGTCAAAGGTGTCCATGGAGTTGGCGCGCAGAGTCGCCGAGCCGCTATCGAAGAATCCAACCTCGCGAAGACTGAGGACGAGACCTTCGGAAGTGTCGCGCAGGGAAATCGTGTTGCGATCAAGGTCCTCAGCAAGGCCACTCTCAAGTCTGTTGCGAATGACTTCGGCGCTCTCGGCGGAGTGGGCAGACGGAACGAAGGGAGTAGGCGTAGTGCCAGGGATAACGACGCGCGCGCCACCCGAACCTGCACCAACGCCGAGCTCCTGGAAGCCGGCGGTGATGGCGCTGGACAGGCTTGCCATTCTGGTCTTATCCACTTGAGAAGAAGAGTAGAGGACCACGAAGAAGGCGAAGAGTAGGGTCATGAAATCGGCATAGGAGACCATCCACCGTTCCTGGTTGCCATGTCGTTTTGGCCGCTTCTTCATTACGTTCCCCGCGCGTTGCTTTTCGAAATAAGTTCGGGTGGCGCGCCGGACTCGTGTTTTTCGGTGACTTGCTGAAGGAACCCGTTGAGCTTGGCCTCTAACATGCGAGGGTTGATGCCCTCGAGAATAGAAACGACACCTTCGAGGATGAGTTCGCGAAGAATCTGGCGAATGCGTAGCCGGTGGCGCAACTTGCCGGCAATGGGCAGGGCGATGAGGTTTGCAAAGCCCACGCCGTAGATGGTGGCCACGAAGGCAACGGCAATGCCTCGGCCCACCTCGTCGATCTTATCGAGATGCTGCATGACCTGAATGAGGCCGAGTACGGCACCGATGATGCCGATGGTGGGAGCAAAACCTCCAGCGGCTTCATAGACACGGGGCAACTCTTCTTCGGCCTCGGCGCTGGCGTCGAGTTCGAGCTGCATGATGGCGCGCAACTCACCGGACTCAGTGCCATCGACGGCCAGCATGAGAGCGCGGCGCAAGAAAGGATCGGCGATGCCAAGGAGCTCGGCGTCAAGTGAAATAATGCCGTCGCGGCGCGCCTTTTGCGCAAGTTTGGTGAGCCGGTTGATTTCGTCACTGGCCCGGTAACGCGGCTCAAAGAAAACGATGCTAAGGTTGCGGGCTGCGGCAAAGACGGTTCTGAGCGGGAACTGCAGGAGAACGGCGCCAATCGTGCCTCCGGCGACAATCAGCGCGGCCGTGGGTTGGAGTATCTGACTGAGCTTTCCGCCTTCGAGCAGAAGTCCGGCGGTGATGCCTCCAAAGCTGAGTGCGATTCCGGCAACGGTTGCCTTGTCCACGATGGGCCTCTACTCCTGGGATGGTGGTTCGCCTGTGGGATCAGGCTGCGGCGAATCGGGGCAGGACAGGTAAGCATCCGCATGGAGAAGATCGCGTCGATAGTCGAGGACTCGATGCATTACGTCGGGTGCCGCTTCGCGCACAACCATCTTGTCTCCGGTGACGAGAGTGATCACAGTGTCGGGATTTTGTTCGACGAATTTGATGAGCTCGGCATTGATGATGATGGGATGTCCATTGAGCCGTGTGAGTTCAATCATCGTTTGCCTGCCTTTCATAAGGAGCTATCGGCTGGATTAAGAGAAGTCTTGAACGGAGCAAAATCCGGGGGCAACGATTGACTGAGGGGGAATCATTTCAGAAGGCGAAATTACCACTTGGGCAATCGTTGCGCGCGGAGCGAACGATTGCCTTCCCAGGGATTAGTTTTGTGGAAACTGGTTGCAGATTAGTAACGTTGCGAGCCGACCTGCCAGAAGTGGGAGACAACTGCTGAAGATTCACCGAAACGATCAATTAAGTGACAGGGACAGATTAACTCGTCCGGTAACTCAGGGGAGTAACTCGATCAAAGATAAAAATTATTGTGAGCGGAGTAAAGGTTGCGGAGGATCGGTCCGATAACTGTGGTGTATGAAGCAACGGCCCCAGCGGACAGACCCGGCAATCTGGCCGGCGCCGCAGAGAGGCAAGAAGGAGACAAATCATGTCAATGAGCATCCTGAACAATCTTTCCGCGCTAACGGCAGAGAATAATTTGAACGCGACGCAGGCCAACCTGCAGTCCACGCTGACCAAGCTCTCCTCCGGTTTGAAGATCAACTCCGGTTCAGATGATGCCGCTGGCTTGTCAATTGCTAACGGAATGAACGCCAACATCGCGGCGCTGACGCAGTCGGTACAGAACGCCACCAACGGCACGGGGTTATTGCAGACCGCCGATGGCGCGTTGTCGGAGGTCACCACATTGCTCAACCGTGCGGTGACGTTGGCGACGGAAGGTTCTACCTCGGGTATCACCACCAGTCAGGCGACCGCGCTGAACACCGAATTCTCCAACATCATGACCGAGATCAACACGATCGGCAGCCAGACCAAGTTCAATGCCGGCACGGTCTTTCAAGGAGCGACAAACGGATCGAATAACACCGTGAACGTGTTCATGGGTGATGGCACCACCGGAACCCATATGCAGACCTCGGTGACGATCGACAATCTGTCTAGCCAGCAACTCGGCCTGGGCCAGACCGCTAGCAACACCATCTCCGGCAGTCAAAACGCCAGCAACGGCGATCAGGTTACGGTCGGAACCACCACCTACACGTTGGCCACCGCCGCAAGTTTCGCCACCGACCAAGCTGCCGGCACCGCCAACGTTATCGCCATTGGCGGCACCCTTGCGCAAACCATGCAGAACCTAGCGGAAGCGATTAACGGCTCCGGGACAGCAGGAGTTAACTACACCACCGGCACCGCCGCAAACAGCTCGGCTTACGCTTCCAATGTCAGTTCCACCGGGGTTACGGTGACTGCCCTCACTTCAGGGTTAACAGGCAATAACATCAATACCACGGCTACATCAGGCACTCTTGGGTGGAACAACACCCAAAGTACCATCGCCGGCAATGGTACCGCTGCCGATTTAACTGGCGATACCGTTACAATTGGCGCCCAAACCTACACGTTTGGGAATAGTGCTGCGGTTTCCGGCGCGACTGGTAGCTCCACTGGCACCACGGTCCTCCTTGGTGGCACCGTTCAAGCGAGCTTGGCGAATTTAGCGGCTGCGATAAACGGTACCGGTGTTGCAGGGACTACATATGCCACCGGCACGGTGGTGAACGCATCCGCAAGCGCTGGCACCCTCGGCGGTTCCGGCGAGACGGCTAGCCTTGCGATTTCAGTTAAGGCTGGGCAACCCCCGCTCGTTCCCACCTCAGTAACGGGCACGAGTGCCGCGTGGTCCAACCAGAACGGTCCTTTTCTGAATAACACAATGACCGGTGGGTCCGGAACTGCCCTGGACTTGAACAACACGACCGATGCCCAGGCTGCTCTGGCCGCCATCAACACCGCCATTTCGACAGTGGCGAGTATGCGCGGCACGATCGGCGCAACCGTCAACCAGCTGCAGGCCGCAAGCAACGTCATGAACAATCAGGTGCAGAACCTGACCAGCGCGGCCAGCGGCATCACCGATGCCGATATCGGCAAGACGGTGGCGGATATGTCGAAGTACAACACCCTGTCACAGACCGGCATTGCCGCCCTGCAGCAGGCTAACCAGGCTTCTCAGGCGGTTCTGAAGCTTCTCCAGTAACAATTCTCGCGGCGATGGCGGGGCGTAAGAGTCCCGCCATCTTTTCTTACAGCAATAGCTCCCTATGTGAGGTATCGCAATGAGTTCGAGTTCCGTAGGCCTGTCGTCGTCCGATCTGGCTTCGTTGCTGGGATCGAGTTCATCTTCTTCGTCGAACGGCATCGATCTAAGTTCGTTGTTGGAGGCGGCCACCGGCTCCAGTTCGGGGGGCATCGATGTAACCGCGGCGGTGAATGCTGCGGTTACCGCGGCACGCGCACCGGAGGTGCAGTGGCAGGCGCAGCAGGCGACGATAACGAGCCAGGAAACGGACCTGACTACGATCAATTCCGATACCACTACATTAGAGAGTGATCTAAGTACGCTGGACAGTGCATTCTCGTCGCTCTCCGCAACCTCGTCGGATGCGAGTGTTGCCACCGCGACAGTGACGGGCACAGTAACCGGCACTCACGTGGTGAACGTGACCCAACTTGCCAGTGCCGACGCGTGGTACTCCTCGACTTCTGTGACCAGCAGCAGCACCGGGCTTGCGGCCGGCAGCTTCACTCTGCAAGTGGGCAGCGGCACGGCGACTCCGATCACCATTACGAGTGGTGAGTCGCTGACTCAACTGGCGAGTGCCATCACGAATCAAAACCTCGGCGTTACTGCGAACGTAATTAGTGACGCTAGCGGTTCCCGCCTCTCGATTGTCAGCAACAACTCCGGCAGCGCGAACAATATTACGATCGAGGACACCTCCCCACAGCTCACCCAGGCAAGCGACGGTTCGTGGAATTCCGCTTCCGTTGCGGACAGTACAGGATTTTCGACGACCGGGAGTTTCTCGCTGCAAGTGGGCAGCGGTACAGCGGCTGCGATCAGCGTAACCAGCGGCGAAAGCTTGAGCGCAGTTGCCAATAGCATCAATGGTCAAAGTCTTGGCGTGGCTGCCAGCGTGGTGAGCGACGGCAATGGATATTCACACCTGAGCATTGTGAATAACAGCGATGCCAGCGCTGTGACGATTACCAACACATCTCCGCAGTTTACCGAGTCGGCGACGCCCGGGCAGAACGCAGAGCTGACCGTCGATGGGGTTCCGATCAGCTTTGCAAGCAACACGGTGACCGGAGTGGTGTCCGGGATGACCATCAATTTGAACAGCGCCAATCTCTATGAAAATGTAACGCTCTCGGCCACAGCGGACACCACCGCGGTCACCTCGGCCATCAATCAGTTTGTTACCGACTACAATACCGTGATCGGCGCGGTGAATAATGAGTACACCTACGATTCGAGCAGTTCCACGGCGCAGCCCCTTGCCGGAGACAGTACCTTGGGCTTACTGCAGAATGTATTGCTCGGGGCAGGTGGTTATTCCGCCAGCAACAATGGAGGCATTTCGACGCTAGGGTCGCTCGGCATTACCATGAACGACGACGGCACCCTTACGGTAGATAGCACGACCCTTAACAACGCGGTTCAGAACAGCTCTTCCGCAGTGCAACAGTTTTTCGAGGGAACATCGCTGAATGGTTTCTCCAGCTCTCTGAATACACAATTGCAGAGCATGACGGATTCGTCCATCGGTGCTTTTACGGTTGACCTCAGCAGTCTGCAGAGTAACTACAACGATCTGCAGGACAACGTCACCAACTTTGAAGATAACTACATTACTCCCCTGCAGACGAGCCTGACTGCCGAGTACAACTCCGCGGAAATCGCTCTGCAAAATATCAATACCATGAAGCAACAGATCGACGCGGAGTTGGGCTACAACACTTCATCATCGGGGAATTAAAACAATGAGTAATAATCGGGAACTCACGGCATATCGTGAGGCGGCAGTGCAGGGTACCTCGCCGGTCGAGCTGGTCATCATGCTTTACGATGCACTGGTCAGGGACATGAAACGCGTGATGGCCGCGATCCAGGCGGGGAACATTGAGGATCGCGTCAACCAATCGAACCACGCCTTCGACGTGCTTCAGGAATTGGACGGCTCGCTGGATATGGAAAACGGGGGAAGTACCGCCAGGGACCTATCGCGTTTTTATTCTCATGTCCGAGCGAAGGTGATGGAAGTGCAGTTCAAGCAGGACCCGGCTATTCTGGAGAGACAGATAGAGATGGTGCTGGAACTTCGTCGCGGTTGGGAGCAGGTGCTGGCGCTGCCATCGAACGCAGCGAGCCAGGCGGAGAGAATTCCCGTGATTGCCGAATTCGCGGCGGCTAATCCTTACGCTGGGGTTGAAGAAGGGCGATGTTGCGGTTGGTCAGCCTGAGGTTTCCAGAGCCCGGCAAGAGTTGTATTTCGAAGCATGCAAATGCCCTCGCAAAAGTGAGGGCATTTGCACGCTATCAAGAAGCTCGCGTGGGGCACCCGGCATCCCACATTTGCGTCGAAAGACGTGACGCAGATGTGGGCCACCCGAAATTGGCCCATGACTCGGCAAGCGCGTTGTGAGGCGCGGATTAGTGAAGATAAGTGAGGAGATTGACCTGTTGGTCGATCTGGGCGGTGGCGGCGACGGTGGTGGTGAGGACGGTCTGAGCTTGGGCGGCATCCGCGGCGGCAGTTGCGGTGTCGGCCGAGACCAGAGTGTTCTCGTAAGTTGTGATGTTGAGTTTTTCCTGAGCTAGGTAGTTTTCATTGGTGGTGAGCTCGTCGACGGTGCTGCCGTAAAAGACTTGCGCGGTATTGACCGCATTGAGAGAGTCGCTGACCTGGCCCTCCGCGGCGGTAATGCCGGAGGAGTTTCCGGATTGCAAGGCGGTGATCAGCGATTGCAAGGCGGTGAAGACAGTGGTGTTGGGGTCGTTGGGTTGGGAAAAGATACTGCTGCCAGGTAGATTGGTGGCCACCGATAGACCGGTCCCGACCTGTACCTTGTTCTGGCTACCATTGCCGACGTAGGTGATCGCGCCGGTGGTGGGATCGGCGACGTACGGGGCAGTTCCAGTAGCGGTGCCGGCGAAGAGGTACTGTCCGGCATAGGAAGTATTGGCGAGGGAGAGCATCTGGCTCTGGATGGTGGAGACTTCCGCGGCGATGGAGTTGAGGTCGGTCTGATTGTTGGTACCATTGGCTCCCTCGACGCCTAGAGTGACGGCGCGCTGCAGGAGGGTAACGACGGAGCTCAATGTACTATCGCCGGTGTTGAGCACGTCGGTAAGGGAATCAGAGTTTGCGGTGTACTGGTCGACGGCGGCGGAGAGCGAGTTTTCCTGGACCATGGCGGCTTCGGCGGCAGGATCGTCGGAAGGTTGGTTGACGCGGCGTCCGGTGCTGAGTTCCTGCGCGGCGTTGTCCTGAGCCTGCTGCGCGTAGTTGAGCAGGTTTACCATGTCCGCGCTGAAGTTGGGATTAACTCTCATAGCTTAGTACCCCGGGTCAGTGACGCCCATATCGAGCACGTTGCCCATCAGGGTATCGATGGTGGAGATGACTTTTGCCGCACCCTGGTAGGAGCGCTCGTAGAGCATGAGATTAGAAGACTCTTCATCGAGCGAAACCCCCTCGACGGAGCTCTGCTGGTTTTGCAACTGGGTGAGGATGTTGCTCGTGGCGGTGGCAGTGGTGTTGGCTTGCGAGATGGCATTTCCGATGGAAAAGGTGAGGTTGGAGAAGGCCTCATCCGGAGTGCCGCCGTTGGTGATGGATTGATTCTGCAGGGCGATCATCTGGGTGAGATTGGAGTTGTCTCCGGAGGCTCCGCCGGATGCCGCCGCCGCGATTTGTGATCCGCTGGTGAGGGCGACACTGATGGAAGAAGCTGCGCCGGTGGCAGTTCCGCTGGTGGTGTTGGGAGGATCGAAGAGCGCAACGCCAGTGTTTCCGGTGGCATCGGAGCCAGCGGTCTGTACGGTGTTGACGGCCTGGGCGAACTGAAAGGCAAACTGATCCAACTGGGTCTGCATGGTTGCCAAGTGCTGGTCGCGGCTCTGGAGATAGCCGCCGAGAGTGCCACCTTGGATCGTGCTCGTGATGTCGGTGCCTCCGGCATAGACATCGTTGAAGCCGCTCTGGTTCAACTGATTGGTGAGCGCGTAGGCTTTGTTGCCGACCACAAGGGGAGTGCCGTCGCTGGTGGTGAGGGTGAGTCCGTCAGAGCCGCTGACCGTGTTGTAGCCGACGATGGCAGAGAGCTGGGTGAGGAGGCTGGAGAGCTGATCCTGGTCAGAGTTACAGCTCTGGCCGAGATTCTGTGCCGTGGTGATCTCACCGTTGGTGGCGGCAATTTGTTGCAGCAGGGAATTGGCTTGTGCGGTCTCCTGGACGACGGACTGGTCGGCTTGTTGCTGCGCCTGGGTGACGACCGATGCGGTGCTCTGGAAGGCGGAGGCGACATTGCCGGCGGCGGTGAGCACGCCGGCCCGCAGTGAATCGGTTGCGGGAGCGGTGGAGAGCTGCTGCAGCGAGCTGAAAAAGGCGTCGATGGTGGAGCCGATCGAGTTCGCGGCGGTATCGGCGAAGACGTTTTGGACCGGGGAAAGGGAACTGGAGACAGTGCTGCTGAGATTCTGCTGTGCGGTGGCGGCGTTGATGCTGAGGTCGAGGACATTGTCGCGGATGCTCTGAATTGTTTTGACATCGACTCCGGTGCTGGCGCCGTCGTCGACCGGAGCGGCCTCCTCCAGGACGACGGTACGGCGGGCATAGCCGGGCGTGTTCTGGTTGGCGATGTTGGTGGTGGTCACGTCCATCGACTCGGTGCTGGCGAGGAGGGACTGAACGGAGACGTTGAGGTCAGCGGTGAGTCCCATGACTAACCCCTGAAATGCACGGAGGCGCTGGGGAGGGTATGGCCGCCGGCCTGCAAAATGGATTGGATGGTGCGGGTCCAATGAACGGAGTGCCGCAGGAGGCGATCATAGACGCGGTTAAGTTCCTGAACCTGGCGTGCGGCTGCCGCCGTACCGGGTTGATGCCGCCACTCGGGCTTGAGGGCGAGGTGCTCGCAGATGGCGTTCTG
The DNA here is from genome assembly GCA_964563875.1 of uncultured Acidobacteriaceae bacterium. Classification (GTDB taxonomy): domain Bacteria; phylum Acidobacteriota; class Terriglobia; order Terriglobales; family Acidobacteriaceae; genus TOLSYN. The sequence goes on along the minus strand of CAZLZA010000007.1, from coordinate 12,006 downwards.
GCGCTCGATTGCAGACTGAAACGCGGTTACATTCCAGGCCACCAGAGCCGCAATGGCGTCAGAGATGGCGCACAACAAGGCGTCGAGTTCGCCGGGTTCAGCCGGAGGAACGCTGGCGAGGGTGGCGGGCGGGTTCATGCTTAGCTCCGGAACAGGTTCTGGAACATAGCGGTGGCGACGGCGCGGGGATTGACCGTGTAGGTGCCAGTTTCCAACTGGGAACGCAGGCTATCGACGCGGTCCTGACGGATGCCGACATCGCCCGAGAGCTGGGTGGTGGCAGAGCTGATCGAGGTGGTGTCCTGCGCCGCATTGAGGGCCGTGAGGGTGGAATCCGTGGGTGAGTCGCCGACTCCGGTACCGGTCTGCGCGCTGCCGCCTTTGGGCGTGGCAGGGGAGTCGATTTCGGGTTGACTCTGGTTCTGAATTCGAAGGTCCATGACACTCCTTTTACTTTCTCTAAGTATTCATCGACAACCATTCGAAGAAGCTTGAATGGCATGAGTGGAAACCTTTATTTATTTTCTCCCGGGCTTATAGCAGGCGAGCTTCCCGTCTTGGGAGGGACGGCTGCAGATTTTAATCCGAGAGAGTGTTCGATCATGCTGGCGATTCCGAGGACGTGGCGTTGGGCGAGCGCCTGCGAGACGGCGCGCACCCCGAGTGCGCCCCAGGTGTCGTGTCCGGCATCGTTGTTCTGCTCGTCTTCGATGGAGAGATTCTTCTCCATCTTTTCCAGGACGGAGGCGAACAGCGATGCCTCAAACTCCTGGGCGCCGCTGCTGGCGCGCTCCGACTGCAGGTGCGCGGCAAGTTGCTTGGGATCGCGCAGGAGTTCGGTTGCGATGGGGGTAATTTGCGGAGTGCTCATTGGGCCTCCGAATCGGAACCCACATTCGCCAACTGCGGGCGGATGTGGGCCACCGGGGATTTGTGGATGTGGGGCACCGGGGACTTGCGGCTGGGGCTCATAGTACCTCCAGTTCGGCTTGCAGTGCGCCGGCGGCTTTGAGTCCCTGGAGGATGGAGACGACATCGCGGGCGCTGGCACCGATGGCTTGAAGTCCGTTGACCAACTGCTCGACGGTGGCTCCCTCGGTGAGTTCGATGCGCTTGACCGGCCCGTCCTTCGCATTCAGCGTGGTTTGCGGCACGACGGTGGTTTCGCCGTTTTTACTGAGCGGATTGGGCTGCGAGACCTCGAAGGTGGTGGCGATTTCGACTGACAAGGAGCCTTGCAGAATCGAGACCGCGCCGAGGCGGGCGTCGCGTCCCATGACGATGGTTCCGGTCTTCTCGTTGATGACGACGCGGGTGGGAGAGGTCACCTCTACGGGCAAGGATTGGATACGGGCGAGCAGGGCGGGAATGTTCTGCCCGGCGCAGGAAATCTCGATGCGGCGGCTGTCGGCGACGGTGGCTAAAGGTTGTCCGAACTCGGCATTGATGCGTTGCGCGACGAACTGAGCGTTGGCGAAATCGGCCTCGCGCAGGAGCAGGGAGAGCGAGGCGAGATGGCGAAGATCGGGGGCTACATCGCGCTCGGCGACGGCACCGTTGGCGATGCGTCCGACAGTGGGATGATTGAGCTGCTTGCTGACTCCGGCACCTCCGGCGCTGTAGCCTCCGATGACCAACGGGCCTTGGGCAGTGGCGTAGATCTGTCCGTCCTCAGCGCGCAGAGAGGTCAGCAGAAGCGTTCCTCCCTCGAGCGATTTGGCATCGCCGATGGAGGAGACGATGACATCCATCTGGGTTCCGGCACGGGCGAAGGCCGGTAGCGATGCGGTGACGAAGACGGCCGCAATGTTTTTGACCGTGATGCTGGCAGGAGCGATCTGTATGCCCATGCGCAGCATGACATTGGCAAGCATCTGGGTGGTGAAGACCGTCTGTTTCTGATCGCCGGTGCCGTGGAGTCCTACGACCAGGCTGTAGCCGATGAGCGAATTCTCGCGCACTCCCTCGACGCTGGTGATCTCGCGAATATGTACCTTGCGCGAGGAGGGCGGAGCATCCGCGGCGGCGAAGGCGAGGGCCGCGGAGAAGAGCAACAGAGTTGTGCAGAGCAGCCTCATAACTTTTCACCTCTTCGCTAACCGCATGGTTGGTCCGCATGGACCGATTATCTGTTGCCTTCGGCCCATGGCTAAAACCCGATGAACTTCAACAGCGTGCGCATGACAATGTTGGGCTGGCGCACGGAGTCGCTGATGACGCCCTTGCCCTTGACGTCAAGCTGCAGGTTGAAGAGTTGATAGGAGAAGACGGTGTTGTTGGAGGTGATGTCGGCGGGCCGCACGACGCCGCGCAACACCACATTCTCGTGCTGCTGATTGGCCATCACTTCGCGGCGTGCTTCGACCACCAGCGAGCCGCTGGGCAGCACGGCGACGACCTGGGCGGTGAGCATCGTGTTCAGCGAACTGGCGGAGGCGGCGGCTCCCTTGCCGGTGAGCTTGGTGGTGGAGTTGGCGGCGAGCAGCGGATTGAGGAACGAGGGCGTTTGGCCGCCCACGCCGGTGACGGCGCTGGAGTGCGCGAAGTCGCGCTCGGTGGCAACGTTGCCGCTCTGCGAGATGGTGGTGGATTCGACGATTTGAATGGAGATGGAGTCGCCGACGAGGTGAGCCTTGACGTCAGAGTAGGGATCGGCCAGCAGACCACTGCTGCTGAACAGGCTTCCAGTGGTGGCGATCAAGGGCGCGGGGGCGGCGACGGCAAGCTGCCTTACATACTGATCGAGCGAGTCGTGTTGCTTTTCTACCTTCGATTTCTTTCCGGCCGACGCGGCGGCGGAGAGCACGAGGAACGCGAGAACAATGGCGACGAGGGAATTGCGATCCATAGAGGGCTCCAGGTCAGACTCCAGCGACAAGGATGGTGACGTCCTGAGCACTGAGAATACGGGCGCGCAGGACACGGTTGGTGTTCACGATGCGGACACGAATCTCGGCGCCGGAGACTCCAGCGTCGAGGGCGACGACCGGAAGTTGAGCATGCAGCGAGGCCGTACGCCAATCGGCACGGAGCGCGGCACCGGCGCGCACGATGGGTGGAACCTTTACCGCCAGCCCATGCGGCGAATCATGCGACGGGTGGTGCGGTGGTTTGTTTCGCGATGCGCTCAGCAAAGGGTTCTCGGATATTCCACCGGCGCTGGCGGCGGCATCGATCGACAAATGGAGCAGCACGAGGTGCGGCAAAGCCAGGGCAGGACAGCGGAGAGAAAGCGCCGTGGCGCCGATGGATGCGCGCCGGGCGCGCGTAATGGTACAGCCTTCAAGCGCGGTGCCAGGGGGAGAGACGAGAATCTGCGAGGCTTCTACCGGACGATGGAGCTGCCGCGAGAGCCAAAGCGCCGCCGCCTGCTGGGGCTCGGGCGCAAAAGCGGCAGCGGCGGCAGAGCCCAGGCTGAGCAGCAGGAAGAGCGGGCAGAAGATCGCAGATGATGGGCCAGGGCGCATGATTACTTTCCGAGCTGATTGACTTCCTGGAACATTTGATCGGCCGCCTTGGCCACCTGCGAGTTTGCTTCATAGGAGCGCTGAGCGAGGATCATCTGGATGAACTCTTCCACGGTGTTGACGTTGGATTGCTCGAGCGAGCCTTGCAGCAGGGTGCCGAGTCCCTCGGAGCCGCCGGGATTGCCGACGATGGCGTCGCCCGAGGAGCTGGTGGGCAGAAGGAGATTGGCTCCGACGCTGTTGAGTCCGCCGGGATTGGGGAAGGTGGCGAGCTGAATCTGACCGATCTGCTGCGACGCGGTCTGATTGGGCAGGGTCACCGAGACGGTTCCGTCGGCACCGATGGTGACGGAGGTGGCATCAGCGGGAATGGTGATGGACGGCTGGAGGCCATCACCATCGGAGGTGACAATATTGCCCGACGAGTCGAGATGGAAGCTGCCGCTGCGAGTATAGGCGGTTTGTCCGAGTGGGGTAAGGACCTGGAAGTAGCCGTTGCCTTGAATGGCGACATCGAAGGTATTTCCGGTGGTCTGGAAATCACCTTGCGACTGTAGGATTTCAGTGGCGGCGGCGCGGGTTCCGAGGCCGATCTGCAATCCGGCGGAGACCGTCTGCTGAGTGGCGGCGGAGCCGGGAGTAATCGTGTTCTGGTAGATGAGATCCTGAAACTGCACCCGCCGTTTGCGGAATCCGGCGGTGTTGGCATTGGATAAATTATTGGCAATGTTGTCGAGATTGGTCTGCTGCGCGGACATTCCACTGGCGGCGGTATAGAGCGAACGGAACATGGGTGACTCCTAAACTTTCGAGGCCTAAACCTTGGGCAGATCTTCGGCTGCGGTCTTGTCGAACTCGTTGTGAAAGGTGGCGAGCGCGCGCTGCATCATCTCCGCGTTGCGCTGGATTTCAATCAGGCTGACGGCGCACTCCACTGGATTGATATTGGAGCTCTCAAGCGATCCCTGGCGCACGGTGAGCTGGCTGGCGGGAGTGGCTGCCGCCGCAGGCGCCGAGAAATAGGCGTCACCCAGGGAAGTGAGCGGGACGCCGGCATCGAAGGCAGTGAGTTGCAATTGTCCCGCGATGTCGCCGTTCACCGAGATGACTCCGGCGGAGCTGATCTCGGCGTCGCCCTGGGGCAGCGCGATGGGACCCTGGTCTCCGAGAACCGGAAAACCCTGCGCCGTAACCAGCGCGCCATCCTTGGTGAGATGGAAGTTGCCGTTGCGGGTGTACTGGACGCCGGTGGGAGCCCGGACGGCGAAAAATCCGGAGCCTTCGAGGGCAAGGTCAAGGGGGTTGCCGGTCTGCTGCATGGAGCCTTGCGAGAAATCGGTGCGCGGGGAGCCGAGGACTCCGAAGGAACTGACGGCGCGGGTGGATGCGTTGGATGAGGCAGTCATCATCTGCGTCTTGAAACTGACACGCTCGCCGCGAAATCCACTGGTGTTGGCATTGGCGAGATTATTGGCGGCGAGATCAAGCTCCTGCGTACGAGCGAGAAGACCGGTGCTGGCAGCATAGATGCCATTCATAGCAAACTCCGCGGTTAGGGAGAGCAAGCGGAGTGCCATGGCAATTGGAGGATTCTTAGGAAGAACGCGGGAGAGCAATCCGGAAGGCAAGCTTGCGTTCCAGTGAGGAAGTAAAGGAAACAAGCGAAAGGCTAAGTCAACAGCCCCACCCAAGCCCAAAAGAAGGGATGGAATGGGGCTCCCTCGGCCATTTCTGAACCATTGGGCACATTCGGGATCGGGCTTATTCGTGGAGTTCGAGGGTTACCCAGAAAGGCCTTTTCTCGAAATCGAATACGGCTTCGATGATGTTGCCGCCGGTGATCGAACGAGCCTCGTAGTCCGTGCCGACGATGATGGTGGGCACGGACAACATGCAGTGGTTGCCGACTCCACTGAGTTTGCCCTTGAAGTTGCCGGCGATCATGTTGGCGATCTCGCCGAGTGCGTCCCAGCTATTGTTGTCGACCTCTTCCGGAGGAATGTCGAGCATCTTGCCGGCCATGATACGAGCGGATTGGTCGGCGCAGCGAATACTGAGCACGCCACACAGGCTTCCGGCGAGCCCTACCAGGGCGGTGAACTCTCCCTCGCTCGCGGCGACGGCAGACTGGTAGGGGCAGAGCTGGGTGGACAGCATGATGTCGAAGACTTCATGGACCGAGAGTTCCAGGAGCGGAGTCCACCTGGCGCGGTCGAAGGCGGCGGTAGCGAATTTTTTTTCCGAGAGGGTTGTCATCGTCACAGTCCCAGCACCGGCAGCACGTGTTCTTTGACCTGATCCGGCGTGAACGGTTTGCGGATGTATCCTTTGGCGCCAAGCGAGAGGGCTTGGACCACGTTGGACTCACTTCCCTCAGTCGTAATCATGACGACGGGGATGCCGCGAAGCTTTTCCACGGTCTGTAACTGACGGACGAATTCGAGGCCATCCATGACCGGCATATTAATGTCGCTGAGGATGAGATCGACCGGATTGGCGTCGAGGATTCCGAGGGCTTCGGCACCATTGCCGGCTTCTCTCACGGAAGACAGGTCGAGTCCGGCTTGACGCAGAGAGCGTTCGACGATTTTGCGCATGACGGAAGAATCGTCCACGATAAGGGCTCTGATTTGGCTCATTTTGTTTTCCCTTGGAAGTACTCCGACCGGCGCGGTTTGGCCGCCGGAGCGGTATGGTTGCGAAAGAGGGCGCGGCGGAGCCAGCGGGCAGAACGGCCATGCTGGTCCGGATTGGAAAGAAGCGCGCATAAGCGCTGGCGTCCCAGCGACACGATGGCGTCCTCGAGGCTGAGCCATCCGAACTCCTGGCGGGCGGCTTCGGTGACGAGATCGCAGAGATGGCGGTCGGCTTGGAGGGATCGCGCCAATTCGGCGAGGTCCATGGCGCGCGAGCTGAGAATTTGTGCGAGCACGGAGCGGGATTGCGGGGCTCCGGCAAGGCGGGCTGATGCGATGGCAATGACTCTGGCCTTCGATTCTCGCGGATACGTATTCATAGGTGACGCTCACTGTATGTATCGGTTGGCGGAGCGGCACACTTTAGTGAAAACGCGATCAATGGGATGAGCGCTCGAAGATGAGATCGAGGTGCGAAGAGCGCGAAAGAATACGGACCCAGATGTTGCCTTCGACCGCGCGGAGACGGATGTCCTCGGCGCTGGTCTGCTGCGCGTAGCTGAGAATCATGCGCGCGGTTTCAGTGGCCGAACTGGGGCGGCTGACGGCGACTTCGCCATCGGTGTCACGCTTGCGGTATTCCAGGACATTGAGGAGCTTGGGCTCGGGAATGATGCAGGCTTCGGTATCGCAGTCCAGCATGTGTTCGACCGCGATGAGGGCGGTGTGATTGACCTTGTCGCAGAAGCCGATGAACAGGCGGTGACCCTGGCTGACCAGATGCACGGGCGCCATGCGATAACGTTCCATGAGACTGCATGGGACCAGCATGGAGCAGCCGAGTTGGACGCTGGCGGCGGGGAACACCGGGCATCCCCACTGAGCGGCTACGACGGAGGCAATGTCATCAAAGGAGATGTCGCTCAAGCGCTGCAGACAGGCTCCGATTTTTTCTCCGGAGCTGCGCTGCAATTCGAGGGCATTGTGCAGTTGCAGATCGGAGATGATGCCGCGGGCCAGCATCATGAGGCCCATGGGCATGGTGGTGCGAACCGGCGCAGGGCGGTGATCTTCGTGGAAACAAGCGAGCAGATGCTGCTCGATGGTTTCCTCGAGACAACGTGGGCTGCAGAACCATTGCTGTTCGAACCAGAATCCGGAGGTGCGGCGCAGCATGTTAGCCCAACTTGCACCGGTGCTGCATTGGGGATGAGAGCAGCGGGCAACGAGCTGCTTCCATGCGATGGGACGTTTCCACTTGACTTCCGGAACCCTGTACACGGCTCTCTCCTTCAAGAAAAATAAACGAGCGCAGTTATACGAAAGGCAGACAGGCGAGTTTTTCGCCCCGGCCTGCGACCTGAGTGACCCGCAGGCCGTAATTACCTTCCACGATGACGACTTCGCCTTGCGCGATCAGGTGGCCATCGATCAGCAGATCGACGGGCTGCTCGACCCGGCGGTCGAGTTCGATGACCGAGCCGGAGCAAAGTTCGATAATGTCCTGGAGCAACATCTGGCGGCTTCCGAAGTGCAAGGTCACGCCTAGTTCGATATCCAGAAGAAGCTCAAGATTGCGATTGCTGGACGGAGCGGCTGGCTCGGCGGCCACGGCTGGGCTGGGCTGCGTATTGGGCTGCGGGTTAGGCTGCGACGTATCTTGCGACCCAGCTTGCGAGCCAACTTCGGGTTGCCCTGCGGCGGCTTGGGCTTCGGGTTGCGCTGAGGGCGGCGGTTCGGCCGAAGGCTTAGCTTCGGGAACGAGGCGCAGGATATGGAGTTCGAACTCAATCGTGTCGTTATCGCGAGCGATACCGAAGATATGGCGTGCGCCGGTGGTTGGATCAGGATCGGCTTGGGGATCGCGTTCGGCGAGTTGAGGTTTGAGTTCCAGCGGGCCAAAGGCACGGCGCAGGCGGTCGGCGGCATTGCCGCAGATCTGCTGGATGAGTTCGGCTGCGGCCTCGCGGGTGTCACTGTTGATGGCGGCCGCCGGGTCTGCGGTGTCCCCGGTGAGCAGGGCGGCGAAGTGTGCTGACATGGGCGCCGAGAGGGCGATTTCGCACGCACCCTCAAGTGCTCCGGTCAGCTCGATACGGATCAAGGTTGCGGCATCGACGGCGGTGTCGAGCGCGACGGGCTGCGCCTCGAGAGCGCTGCCGGCGATCTGCGAGAGTACGGCAGAGGCGGCTTCAGCGAGGTGATGCACTAGCGCGGAGGCTTGTTCCTGGGCAATATCACTCATGGATTGTTCGGCTCGTCATCGCTTGAAAGCTGGGAACGGGTTGGGGATGGAATTGGCAACATCCCCACGATTCTGGATGCACGCTGGTTTCCGGTGCGCATTGGAAACGCCTCATAAAGCGTTCGTCCGGCGACAATTCCTTCGATTGGAGAGCCGGCCCGATGCGCGAAGGAGATGACGTCTCCGGGATTGAGATCGAGCAGGGCGCGAACCGGAGTCTTGATGGCGGGCATGCCGAGGGTAAATTCGAAGGCGAAGCCGAGCGCGTTTTCGGTCATCCGTTCGCGGGCGCTGCTCGGGGCGCGATGATGGCGGCTGTAGCCACCTTCCTGATCGAGGCGGCGTAATAATGCGTTGGAGGCGACGGCGGGGAATGCCACATTCATGACGCCGTGCGACTCCGGCATGTGAATTTCGAAGCTGAGACAGAGGGTCTTATCGCCGGGCGGCATGAGGCGCTGCAACTGCGGAGGCTGTAGCCGCTCATCGAACTCGAAGGTGGAGTTGAGCGAGGACCAGGCAGTCTGCAACTCTCCACAGAGAATGCGGACCACGCCCTCCATGATGCCTTCTTCGATTTCCGTAATGTCGCGCTCCTGCTCGTTCATGCGGCCGACGCCACCGAGCAGCAGGTCAATGATGGGGAAGACCAGGGAGAGTTCGAGGTCGAGCGCGGCGGTTGCGCCCAGCGGGTTGACCTGAAAGGTCGCGAGATAGGCGAGGTCAGGAATGCGTTGCAGAAATTCGCGGAAGGTGAGCTGCTCGACCGAGACCAGGTTTACTTCAAAGATGACGCGCAGGTAGGCGCCCAGCGCATTGGTGAGGTTGCGCGCGAAACCTTCATGGAGATTGCTGATGGCGCGCACCTGGTCTTTTTTAATCTGCCCGGCCTGCTTGAAGTCGCATGGCTTGCAGGTGGGAGCCGAAGGCTGCGCCGTCTGGCTGCGACCGAGCGCGGCCCGAAACATGGCATCGATTTCCTCCTGGTTCAGTACTTTTTCCATGTTCCCTCCAAGGCAGAGCGGACCGCTTGATCGGCCAGGTGTGCCGGCATCTGCTTGTTCGCAAGCAGAGATTGGAGGCGGGTGCGAAGACGGAGAAGGGCGAGCGAGTGAATCTGCGAGACCCGCGATTCACCGACGCCGAGTACGGCTCCGGCCTCCTTCATGGTGAGCTCTTCGTAGTAGTAGAGCGAAAGCACCTGCTGCTCTTTTTCGCTCAGCTCCTCGATGGCGCGAACGAGGAATCCGTGGAGCTCGGACTTCATGGTGAGGAAGTAGGGACTCTCCTCGGGATTGCCGGGCAGGTATTCACAGAGGTCATCGTCGTGATCTTTGTCTCCGCCCTCGACATGAAAGCTGCCGAGATCAAGGCCCTGGAGTTCGCCGAGCAAGCACTGGAAGGACTCGAGCGAAAGGCCAAGTTCCGCGGCGATCTCCTGTTCGGAGGCCGGACGGCCCAGTTCCTGACTGAGGCGGCCAGAGGCAGCTTCGATGAGGCGAGCTTTGCGGCGCAAATCGCGCGGACTCCAGTCGAGTTCGCGAAGGCTGTCGAGAATGGCGCCGCGGATGCGGAACTTGGCATAGGTCTTGAACTGGACCTGGCGGGCTTCGTCATACTTGGTAAGCGCATCCATGAGACCCAGGACACCGGCGTGGACAAGGTCTTCGATGGGAACGTGTTGGGGTAACCGGTCATGGATGTGGCGCGCGATGTAGCGCACCTGCGGCATTTGCTCCATGAGGATGCGGTTCCGTACCTCTTCGTCGAGGGTGGGAGACGCGTAGTTGTTTTTCGGATTCTTCATGGGTGGCCTCAGTGGATGATTGGTCATGGGTTGAGACTTCCGATGGAATGCACCGGAGTGAGCGCAGGAATTTCACCATGCGAGATGACGATGATTTTGGGAAGAAACGGCTCCAGCAAACGCCGCAGATGAAAGCGCGTGTTAACCGAACAGAGAATGACCGGTGTGGCCACGTCGGCGTTCTCGCCGACCAGTTTGCGCAGCCCTTCGAGCAGGCGGCGGACGAAGGTGGGTTGCAGAGCAAGCGAGCCCGAAGCCGGCATCTGCGGAGTGAATGCCTGGTTGAGTTCCTCCTCGATGCGCGGATCGAGCGTGACCACGCGGAGCGCACCCTGATGGTCGAGCAAAGGCTTGATCAGGGAGCGTCCCAGGGTCTGGCGACAGGCTTCGACGAGCGCGACCGGATTCTTATTCACGACCGCGGTCTCAACCAGGGTCTCCAGGATAGAGCCGAGATCGCGGATGGAAACCTGCTCGCGGAGAAGCTGTTGCAGCAGTCGCTGTACCTCGCCCAGGGTCATCAGTTTGGGCACCAACTCGTCGAGCAGCTTGGGGTGTGAGTCATTGAGGCGTTCGAGCAGACGCTTGGTTTCCGAGCGAGTGAGTAACTCATGCGCGTATTGGCGGATGATTTCAGAGATATGCGTGGCGAGCACGGAGGTCTGATCGACTACGGAGTAACCGGCGGCGATGGCCTGGTCGCGCAGCTCCGGGGCGATCCAGCGGGCAGGAACACCGAAGGCTGGCTCCTTGGTCTCAATGCCGGGAAGGCGCGGAGGTTCGGGATCAGAGCTGATGGCGAGGACGCGGTTTTCCAGCATCTCCCAGCGGGCGATCTCAACGCCGCGAAGCGAGATGACATACTCGCGCGGCTTGAGCCGCAGGTTGTCCGTGATATGGACGCTGGGAATGATGAAACCAAGTTGGCTGGCAAGATGTTTTCGCAGGGCGCGGATGCGGGGCAGCAACTTGCCCCCTTGATTGGCATCGACCAGCGCGACCAGGGCATAGCCAACTTCGAGGGAGAGATCGTCGAGCGCAAGCAGGGCTTCTAGCGAGTCGGATTGGATGGTTCCAGGCTTGTTGGCTCCCGCCGCTCCGGGCTTGGCGGGGGTGGTGGCCTCGGCGGGCAATTGCTGCAATCGCCACGCCATCATCCACAACACGGTGACCATGAGAAGGAAGGAAAACTTGGGCATGCCGGGGATCATACCCATGGCAAACATGGCGGTGCCGGCGATCCAGAGGACACGAGGCTGCGCGAAGAGTTGCTGGCCGAGATCTCCGCCGAGGGTTTTGTTGGAGGAGGCGCGGGTGACCACCAGGCCTCCGGCGATCGAGACCAGCAGCGATGGGATCATGGTGACGAGGCCATCGCCGACGGTGAGCACGGTGTAGGTCTTGAGCGCGTCGCGGAAGGGGATATCGAGTTGAAAGACGCCGATCAGGAAGCCGGCGATGATGTTGATGGCGGTGAGCAAAATGGTGGCGAGCGAGTCACGCTGACTGAAGCGGGCGGCACCGTCCATAGCACCGTAGAATTCGGCTTCGCGGGCGACGCCCTCGCGGCGGGCGCGGGCCTGGTGCTCGTCGATGAGCCCGGCGTTGAGGTCGGCGTCGATCGCCATCTGCTTGCCGGGCATGGCATCGAGGGTGAAGCGGGCCGTGACCTCGGCGGTGCGCACCGCGCCGTGGCTGACGACCAGGTACTGGATCGCGATCAATGCCAAAAAAAGCACGAAGCCAACAACGTAGTTGCCGCCCACGACGAACTGCCCGAACGCCTGAATCACGTCGCCGGCGGCGCTCGCTCCTTCGCTGCCGTGCAGCAGAATCCGGCGGCTGCTCGCC
>CAZLZA010000006.1:0-90854 GCA_964563875.1 uncultured Acidobacteriaceae bacterium | reverse complement strand
GTCGAAATGGGCGTGCGTTATATAGATGGTCTCCAAGTTGCGGTTGTGCAGAGCAATCCAATCCGCGAGAGCCTCGGCCTCAGCCACCGTCCCCATTGCGTCCACCAGCACCGCGTCGTACTCGCCGAAGATTAAAGTCGACGTGATCGGGTCAAAACCGAACGCTTCGCCGAAGGGCCTTGGCCGCTCGCCGACCATAGCCTTTCCCGGGCCGTAAAAACGTTCACACTAAGCGTGTTCGACGCGACAGGCGCGGTCATGCTCGTGGTCTCTTTCTGTTCATTTGGTACTCCTTTCGATGTCAGAGCGAAAAACCCAAAATAGAAAACTTGTTCTTAGGGCCTACACAAAACTGTGGTTCGGCACGTCGTTTGGTTTAAGTTTTAGAGGAGCGGCTCGCGGGCCCGAGATGCCTCTGCATGCTTTTAAGGACTCATCGCCGGATGGAATTCTGCTGGATTCCAGGAGGGAATACTCAGGCTGCCGCGGCCTCGAGGATTTCAGCCGCACGCTGTCCTGCTCTCCCCGTGGCACAACTTGAGTTTCGTTCTTGTTGAGATCGAGCACGGCATTGAGTTCCGCCTGTCGCAGCAGCAACTCCTTCATGCGCGCCTCGTGTTCGAAAGGCTGTCCGCCTGCGCGGATACTCGGTCCCGCCCTCTCCATGCGGGCTTTGCACCCCTGAAGGAATACGGCTCATTCCGAGTTCGATCCGTGATTTCGACCGTGGAGCTCTCACTTTATGACGAGATGTCGGACATTCAGGCAACGCTTCCAAAATGGAGCGAATCACCAGACAGGACACTAAGACAAATTCCTGGTAACCAGCGTAGTGGGTGTCAGGACAAAGTTGCCAGTGTCTGCAGCGAGCGCGCCCTTGAGCTAAGTCGGTTACACGCATGGCAGCCGTTAGCTGCATACACAAAGAGCGGAACAGATTGAGAAGGTAATCATGCCGCGCAAAGCGGTTGCGGAGATTTCCGAAATAGCAGGGCAACTCTAAGCTGGGCCTTATGACACCTCGGCCGCGGGGATCAGCCCGGAAACGAAGCGGTCTGTCCACGGCCGAGCTAGTTTTCTGCGAAGGAGAACGTCATGTCCGCAGTATCGTCATCACCCGCCCGGCGCGATTTCCCAACGCGCCGCCGTAAGACATTTCGGGGCCTTTGCCATCGCTGCGGCCGCGGCGCTGCTTGCCATCCTCGGCGGCGCGGCTCTTTACGCACAGGGCCAAGACAAGGACAAGTACTCGCTGGCATCGCCGGGAGGAATCAGGTTCTCCGACTTCAGGGGATACGGGGACTGGTCTGTGGTCTCTTCCGCGCGCACCAAAGAAGTGCTTAAGGTGATCGTCGCCAATCCGGAGATGATCAAGGCATACAAGGCCGGCGTTCCGGGAAACGGCCAGTCCTTTCCGGAGGGCTCCATGGTCGTGAAGCTCCAGTGGAAGCCGAAGAAGGGCACAGAAGCGCCCTACGATGTGGATGTGCCCAATGTCTTTCAACAGGCTTTCGTGATGGAGAAGGACAGCAAGAGGTTTCCGAAAACCGGCGGCTGGGGATACGCAGTGTTCAACTACGATGCCGCATCGGACAAGTTCACCGCCGATCCCAAGGCCCTTGCGGACTGCGGAAACTCGTGCCATGTGGCCGTGAGGACGAAGGACTACATCTTCCATCCCTACCACATGCGCTGAACCGCGCCGGACATTAAGTACCCCTCGCAAACAATGTTCCTGTGCGAGGCTTTATTTTCGACCGGGATAGAAAGGCAAATACATCGCGAGCTAAGGAGATGAGAGATGAGAGCAGTTGTCGTCCGCCAATATGGCGGTCCTGAAGTACTCAAGTTCGAAGAATATCCTGACCCGGTTCCGGGTTCGGGCGAGGTGCTGGTGCGGGTCGCTGCCACGAGCGTGAATCCGATCGACTACAAGCGACGTGCTGGATTAACAAAAGATTTTTACCCCATTAAGTTCCCGGGGCTTATAGGAGTCGATATTGCTGGCACTGTGATCAAGATTGGGCCGGGGGTGGAAGGCTTTTCCGTTGGCGACCAAGTGTTCGCCATGGCGGACAATACTTACGCCGAGCTTTGTGTCGTGAAAGCCGCGATTCTGGCGAAAGTTCCCAAGGGGCTCGATTTGATCCAGGCGGCGGCGTTGCCGCTGGTGACGACGACTGGCAACCAACTCCTCTTAGCTACTGGGATCAAAGCCGGCCAGACGGTTCTCGTCGTAGGTGCTGCCGGAAATGTCGGGCGTTCGGCGGTATTCACTGCGAAGGAACGCGGGGCGACTGTGATCGCGGGGGTTTTGAAGAGGCAGATGGATGAGGCGAAGACTGTCGGCGCGGATCAGGTGGTCGCAACCGACGACGACACCGCGATTGCGAATCTTCCGCCGCTCGATGCGGTGGCGGATACGGTGGGCGGAAGAACCGCCGAGAAGCTGATCGGCAAGGTCAAGCCTGGAGGAGTCTTTGCATCGGTTATCGGGACACCGCAGAACGCCGCGGAGTACCCATCTGTGAAAGTGGTTTTCGTATTCTCACATTTCGACAGAAAAACGCTTGAGTTCATGGCCGAAGCGGTGCGAGATGGCAAGCTAGTAATCCCGATCAGCCTGAAAATGCCACTCAGTGAAGCGGCTGAGGCTCAAGCAAAGGCAGAGAAGGGTGGTGTCGGGAAGATCTTGCTGGTGGCTTGACGTTATCGGGGGAGCCTGCTCGACCGAAGGAGCTTTCTTACGCGGTCAGCCTCGGCTCAGGAAGCTTGTTTTCGCTTCCGGGCCGCTGCAAAACCTCAGCTCAGGTCAAGGAGTGTGGGTGACAGACAAGAGAACAGCAATTGTGACCGGGGGCATCGAGGGGCATTGGTTCAGGTTTGGTCGAGGCCTTTCTGGCTGTAAAGGTTCCAATTAGGCATTGACTCACGACAAAACACGAGACTGCCTGTCGCGTCATGTAAGTTGTTTAAGAAATCACGAGCGTACCGCATTTGACTCTCAGCGCGCTCACCATCATTCCAAACAACTTACGCCGAAATCAAGCAAGCGAGGTGCAGATTCGGGCTGGGATGAAGATCCCGGCCTTTGCTTTTGTCCGGCAATTTGACTCTCAGACTTCAGCTTTTCGACACGGCAGTACCATCCGAACAACCTTGGCGTGGCTCAACCCGCTTGAGCTTAGGCAAGAGTTACGATACCATGCGCCGTATCTTGCGAAGGTTAAGCGGTGACGAGCGCAGGGCGCTTCGGCCATGTCTCTGATGACGGACTTCTACGGACTGCGGGACCAGCCCTTTGGGGTGTCGCCCGATCCTCGTTTTCTCTACCGCAGTGTTCAACATCGTGAGGCATTGGATTCGCTGATCTTGGGGATTGAGGCTCAAGCCGGGTTTGCGGCATTGATCGCAGAACCCGGAACCGGCAAGACAACACTGCTGTTCGACATCCTGCAGCGCTTTCGCGAGCAGGCAAGCATTGCTTTCGTTTACAACACGCAATGCAGCGGGCCAGAACTGCTTCGCTATATTGCAATGGAACTACAGATTCCGGGCGGTGATTCCGAGCAGGACCCTGTGCGATGGCATGGCCTGTTCACCTCGTTTGTCGCTGACCATGCGCGTACGAAGCCGGTAGTGATCATCATCGATGAGGCTCAGAACCTTGGTAGCTCCACACTGGAGGCGCTTCGTCTCCTTTCAAATTTTGAAGCGGCTGACCATAAGCTGATGCATATCATTATTGCCGGTCAGCCGCTGCTGGAAGAAAATCTGCGGAGCCATACGGAATTGCTGCAGCGGATCACAACCATCAGCCGCCTGGATAGGTTCTCGCCGAAGCAGATTGAGGAGTTCATCGAGCACCGTCTGCGGATTGCCGGCTACTCCGGTTCGCCGCTCTTCACCAGCGCGGCAATGGCAAAGATTGCGGAGGCAAGCGCCGGCGTTCCCCGCGAGATCAATCGTATTTGCATGAACGCCTTGCAACTAGGTTTTACTCTCCGGCAGCCGGAAATAGGTGTCGGAATTATCGACTCAGTCTTGTCAGAGCTGAACTTGGGGGTTGATGCCCCGACAGAGGCTTCGGATGGAATGCAATTCGAAGCCGCGCCGCGAATCACTCAAAGCGATCCAGAACGTCTTGAGATACCTGTTGACGCGAAAGCTTCCGAAATCCCGGCTGAACCGTGGACCGTCGATCTTGGTTTGGCCGACGAGGTCATCGACTCAGCCATGTCAGAGCTGGATCAGGATGTAGGTTTCCAGGCAGAGACATCGACACTCGATGGAGCAGAATTCGAAGCGGAGCTGCGAGTCGATCCGAAAACTACAAAAGCTTCCGGCAAACCAGCTGTTTTCTACACTCGCGTCGAATTTGGTTCCGATGAGAGCATCGACACATTCCTGTCCAGGCTGAACACGAATGACGAACCACCTGCGGGCATCGAACCGGACACTCCCATCGCTGCCGTCGAATCGAAAGTTACCAATAAGCCAGTCGACACCAGGGTTTTCAAGGTATTTGCCGCGTCCAAGAGTTTCAGTGCTCCCGTCGAACCCGCCCAAGCGGAAGCTTCCGCTACGCCCATCGCGCAATTCGAAGAGCGGTGGGTCACGAACGTTAAGATCGACCAGTGGGCACAAGGCTCCTTGCCTATAACCGAACCCACAGTCGCACTTGCGTCAGAGACAACAAAGGACCGCGCAACGCAGCCGCGCGAAAATGAACCGCACGAGATTCAGTCCGGACTCAGCCCCAGAGCTGCCACCTTGCTGTGCGGCGCCTTCGTGGCCGCATTGATTCTGCTTGCGCTGATCATGACCTACTACCCCGCCGCGGTTGGTTCCCGCTAATTTGTAGCGCAGCCGCAAGTCCGTCCTGCCGAGGCTGGTGTGCCCGCCTACTTTTTCTCCGCCATCAGCGCGTTCACCATGGCCATCACTTTGAAAGCATCGGCGATGTACAGCACATCGGCCTTGCCCCGCGCCCACCCGCAGTTTGCATCCAGGTTAATCGCCCGCCGGTCATTGATAAAGCGCCAACCCACCACGTGAGGCTCTTCGCCGTGGCAGCAAGTGGAGAGTCCCTTGGCATGGCGTGGCGTGGCGCCCGTCTGTCCTATCTGGTTCATGTGGGTCATAAATTTGAGTACCGTCTGGTTTTCGCCGCTCTGGTCCACCAATGATTTACTGCTGCCCAACGATGCGTCGGTAGAGCGCAGAAAGCCCAGGATCAATGTCTCTGCGTCGCCGGAATGAACCTGTCCGTCGGCTTGCTTCTTCGTCCATCCCGCACCGGCCACAAACAAAATTTTCGCCTCCGGACGAATCGTCTGCTCGTCCTGCTTTGGCGCGCGCACCCCGGTCACGGTGGTACGCAATTCCGGCATGGTTACGGCGACGGCCTCTGCCTGTACGTCTCCGGCGGCAGCGTTCCATGGCTCGCGCGTTCCGGCCTCCAGCAGCAAAAACCACGGACGCGACTCACGCCGCACCACCGCCTCCACGCGCTGCCGGTAGAACCAGCGCGAGGCCTCCAGGGTTTCGCCTTTCGAGAGCGCAGTGATGTGCGTATCCGCGAACCCTCCGAGCCGGTAAGCCACCCCGGGCATCACCCGGGCAAAGCGCGAGCTTGCGGGAGCGAACACCAGCGTCGCCTCCGCGGCGCGGCAAAGTGCTTCGCAGGCAGCGGCGTCGCTGCCGTAGCGCGCCTGCGCAAATGCTTCGCCGCTCACGGTGAGTACGCGAGAGGCTGCGCCTGCAACCGAATTCGCCGCCGCTTCCGTCTGCGCTCCCACCATCCCGATTACCAGCGTTGCGCCCAGTGCGCCCGCCATTTCCACGCCCGCGGCAACGGATTCAAGCGAGGCCCTGGTAAGCGCCGCGCCGGATTCATCCACATGTGTCAATACAAGAAGTTTTTCCATGGCTACTCCGCTATCCATTGCACAATCTCGCGAGCGATCTCGTCTTCCGGCATATCCTTCACCAGGCGCGTCTCGCGTCGTTGCTTAGGCAGGCTCACCGAAACGTAGCTCAGCCCGTTGGCGTCCAGCTTTGTGCTCTTGGCTTTCTGCAACGCGGGCATGATGCCGCGCATATTCGCCATCCCAACCTGCGGGCGGTTGGGCGGTTCCGGCAAACTGCCGGTCGCCCAGCCCAATACTGCCGGTGCGCCAACGCAGATGGAAACCTGCTGCTTGCCGCCTTCCAGCCGCTCTAACACCTCGAACGACCCGTCGTCGCCGACCGTGATCTGGTCCACGCCCTGAAACTGATCGGTAATTCCCAGGCGTTCGCCCGTCATCTGCATGGTCACACCCGCGCCGCGCGTTGCCGACTCCCATCCGCCGAACAGCAGCAGGCGTCCACGATCCAGTCCTGGGATCGCGGCAATCGCTTCGGCCAGAGCCGCGGCGGTGGCCGAAGCATCAGTAAAGCCGCCGAGCGGTCCATCGATTGCCACCAACTCAAACGGAACCTTCTGCGCAATCGTCATCATCACTTGTTGCAACTTCGCCTTGGGTGCCAAACTTACCAGCCAGACCTTGCTTCCCGGATGCTTCGCCGCAAGCTCAGCCGCCTCGTAGAGCGCGCAAGCCGCCCACGGATCGAGCACCGCCGGCAGAATCATCTCGTTCTTCAGTCCTGAACCGGCCGCCCCGGCGGCTGGCTCCAGGGTCTGCAGTGGATCAGGCACAATGCTGGAACAGACCACGATGTGAAAGCTATTTGCCATAAGTCTCAAGTCCTATTGGTTGAATAACCAGACGCCAGAATCAGATTTGTTAGTTTTCCGCCGAGTGCAATCCACCCGCACCAGCCCGGAAGTCGATATTCGAGTTCTTGCCATCAGGCGCTTGCGTGCAATTCCACAGGCACGCGCCGCAGTGGATACATTTTTCGCGGTCGAAGGCCGGCACCGCGCCCGCACCCTGCGTAATTGCCTGCCCCGAGCACATGGCGATGCAGGTTCTCTCCTCGCAGCGGCCGCACAGTTGCGGATCGCGAACGATCACGTGATCGGCAAAGCCCGCCGCGGCTTGCACCTTTCCGCCCATCAGCAGTGCGTCCTGCTGCGAGACCAGCAGTTTGCCGTCATAGGCGATCTCCGGCCAGCCGCAGGCATCCATCATCGCGTCGTGCAGGCAACGGCCACCGCTCGCGGCCTCGCGCGCTGCCGTCTCTATCTGCTCCGGTCGCAAGCGGCTCTGATAGAACTTCTTCAGCGTTTCGATCTGTTTGTGCGCCGGACGAATCTTTGCCCCCAGCGAGAGCCTGCCGCTGGTCACTCCCGCCAACCCCATCCCGATCAGCCCGCGCACCACTCCATGGTGGAAACCGTTGCGAGCCTCTTTTGCCGCCTGCGCACCGCGTTCCACAAAGCTTGCCCGGCGGCGGCAAACGTACGTTGCCTCAAGGTTCTCGCCGGTAAACGGCTTCCCTGCCCTCAGCAACTCAGCCACTGCTTCAGCCAGTTGCACACCGGTCGCCCATGCTTCATCCACTCCCGAACCGGTCAGCATATTGGTGCTGCCTGAACCTTCGCCGATGCGCGCATATCCGTCTCCAACCAGAAACGGCTCGCCGTTTGCTCCCGATTCCTGCAGCGATTTCGCGCCCCACGAGCGCATCGTGCTGCCGTTCAGGTAGCGCCACAGATACGGATGCTGCATGAAATGCTGCAAGTACCGGTACGAACTGCGCGCCGGATTCCCCAGCCACGACGGAACGAAGACTCCCACCGAGGCCAGCCGCTCCGGATGAACATAGAGAAAGCCGAAGATCTCCGGCTCGGGATAGCCAAACGTATGCCAGACCGTCCCAGCCACCAGCGGTGCGTCCTCCGGCAGTTCCACCACCATCTTCATGCCCACAGCCCACTCACGCTGGCCGTGACCAACCGGCATCCCAAACTTTTCGTTGATGCTCCGCCCCACCGCTCCTACCGGTCCATCGCCCACCACGGTCAGTTTCGCACGCACGTCCATGCCAGCCATAAAACCCGCATCCGGAGCCCCAGCCCGATCCACTCCCTGATCCGCCAGCCGCACCCCGGTCACCGCTTTGCCATCGAAGAGCGCCGTACTCACCGGTGTGCCCGGCCACACCTGCGCCAGTCCGGTGGACATGACTTGTCCGCCCACCCATTGGTTAAACTGCCCGATAGACATCACCAGCCCATGGTGTTTTTGCAGAAATTCCGGAGTGTACGGAAGCTCCAGCGCGTCGTGCTCCGCCGGCAGCAAAGTCCGCAGCGCACGAATCGCCGCATCCCCGGCGCGCAAGGGCAGCGACCGGCGGCTTGCCCCGATGGGATCGAGCAGATAGAGAATCTTTTCCTGCTTCACCGGAACCGCCATCGGAATTTCTGACGGATCGAGTTCCGGAAAGCTGGTGCGGATGGCATGGCCGCGCGTCACCACCCCGCTGACACCCGCCGCGATATCGTCGGCGCGTTCATAGCAGAGTACCTGCAACGGCATTCCCGGAGCCGCCTTGCTCTCCATCGCGGCTTCGCCCGGATTGGCCGACATCTCGCGCGTCAAGGTTGTCAGGAAGCCGCCCATCGCTGGACCAAAGCCCACGCAGGCAATGTCCACTTCCATCGCCTGCCGCTCGATCTCCGGCGCCGCTTCCGGCTGCCCGCTCACCTCACTCATGCTGGGTAGTCCAGTGCCTCGGGAATCATCACCTTCGACACGGTCTCTGCCGCACGATCCTTGGCTAGGCGCGAGCCGGTAAGGCAGGTTGCCAGCTTATTTTGGAGCCGCATGAAATCGGCTGATCCCTCGCAACCCGCGCATGGGCCTGCCTTCATCGGATGAATTCCGTCGGTGATGACATCGGTGGCCCAGGCGGAGATTCCCGGCATCACGCCCTCGTACTCATCCAGTTCATGGCGATGGAAGCAGCCCTTGTATCCTTTCGTGTCCCACGCCGGATGCCGGTTGTACCCGTAAACCAGCTCAGCGCAGATGCGCGAAACCTCGCCCGAAGCTCGTGCCGCCTGAACGTGGCAAAGGTCGGAGAAGAATTGCAAGGTAGCCGGCAGCCCTTCGGCCACCACCGGATCATCCCCGCCGCGTGCCTCCAGCTCCAGCACGTCCAGAATCTGGCAGCGTGCCGCCAGCAGCCAGCACAGAGCGTCGGCCAGCGCAAAGGTTACGCCTTGCCGCTGTGGATGATAGATCTTGCTGCCGTCGGCATCCTTCGTCAGCAGCGTGTAGCTCAACGTCCACAGCCACATGGTCATGGCCGTGGCCAGCGTGCATGCGCCCGTGCCCGGGCGCTCGGAGGCGATACCGCGCATCTCCTTAATCCAGCAACGATACTGCGCCAGGAACAATTCGGTGGTCATGGTGATGGTCAGCTGCCGGCGCTGCACCGCTTCCGGACCTTCGTAGGTTGCTTCCAACTGTGCGTCCATCCACTTGTTTGCCAAATACCCGGGGCAGTCCTCGGTGATCCCGTATCCGCCCATCAGGCTTACCGCCTCGCGCATCATCGTGGTGCCTTGTCCAGTGTTCCAAAGCTTGGTCGCCGGACACAGCACATTAGCCTCGGCATCCTTCAGCACGAAGTGCACCAGCGCGTCGGCTTCCAGTTCGGCGCGACGCTCGGGCGTCAGATTTCCTCCCAGCAACTCCAGCGCCGCAAATTCACTCTCGCGCAGTGCCTTCATCTCCGCCCTGCTGCCCCGAACTCCGCGCTCCTGCATCAGTACTTCCTTCTTCTTTTCCAGCGGGTCCAGTTCGTCGAACAGCCGCGCCGCCGCAAATCCAAGTGACGCACTGGCCTCGCCCGAGGCCCATACGTCCACCAGCCGCTGCAGGGCATCCTCGCGCTGCTGGATTCCCAGCTCATAGCGCAGGCTGCCTTCCTTGATAGACTCTGCCCCGCGGAACCGGCCGCGCTGATATCGAATCACCGGCTCAATCGCCGAAAGCAACTTTGCCGAGGTCATCAGACCCACCGTAACTCTGGTCCGGCGAAACACCGCTTCGATCACTTCGCTGTGGGTAAAGTTTGGAACGATCTTGCCGCCCTTCACCGTGTAGCCCCCCACAATGCGGCTGGCCGGAACCTTCAGACTGAAGATCGGATCACCCGTCGAGGAGAGCTGATGTACCAGCTTCTTCGTCGGCGTGCCGCGATCAAATGTTCCTTCGTCGCTCTCTTCCAGAATCACAACGCAGCTTCCCTTGATGCGCTCATCGCCCGAATCCACGGCTGCGGTAACAAAGTTCGCGCACGCAATATTGGTGATGAAGCGTCCGCGCTTCTCCACCTGCAGAATCGGCTCTTCGCCCGGATTCCACTGCGCAATGCGCATCCGCCCGCTCAATATGCCCGTGTCCACGCCAACGTAAGGAATCGGCTCGGTCAGCGCGAAAGCCCCTCGCATTGGTTGCCGCTCTTCTCCCGCTTGCGGCGGTGCCGCCAGGGCCATGTAGTGCCGCGACTGTTCAGTGGTGCCGCGCTCGTGGATTGGCGCCAGTGCCAAAAAGCCCGCCAGGCTTGCCGTTGCCGCGCCGCCATCCACCCAGGCCAATTCGAACGCCGCCAGCGCCAGCGCAAGGTTCTTCGGCCCGGTTATGAATCCGCCCTCTTCCGGTTCCATAAACGCCGCCGTGATCCCGGCGCGATCGAACGCCAGCATCATCTCGTTCTTCGCCGGAGTCCACTCGTGAGTATTGCGCTCTCCAGCGGCGACCATGCGCGCCACCGGACCGCGCGCCACGGCGCGCGCCGACTGTACCAGCATTTGTAAATCGAACCGGCCGGCAAATCGCCATTGAATCTGGCGCACAGCATCTCCCGGAAGAGTGAGCATAGTGCCCACTGGAGGAACCGTAGTTGAGCCCATGAATGAGTCCTTTCGAAGCGTAGCCATTTTCATTTATGGCGACCATTCAGGCAGTGACGTGGATCATCTGCGAACGTGACTTTGCGCGGCCCCGGACTCCGCAGGGTATCAGTATGGCTGAATTACAAAGTCACAACGTTAAGTGAGGGTTCCACACTCCAGATTTACACCGGGGATTGGCGTCGCTGACTGCACGACTGTGGAGGATGCCGGGGATGGCACCCTCCACCAAGTCGATGTTACTCGTCCAGTTTTCCGGAGAGGTAGGCGTCGTAGGCGGTCAGATCCAGCAGACCGTGCCCGCTGAGGTTAAAGAGAATGACCTTCTTGCGGCCTTCCTCGCGAGCCTTGATCGCCTCATCGACCACCGCGCGGATGGCGTGCGACGACTCGGGCGCAGGCACCAGACCCTCGCTGCGGGCAAACAGCACGGCAGCCTCAAAGACCGCGGCCTGCGGATAGGCAACCGCTTCCGTCAGTCCGAGTTTGTGGGCGTGGCTCACCGCCGGCGACATGCCGTGATAGCGCAACCCTCCGGCGTGGATCGATGGCGGCATGAATTCGTGACCAAGCGTGTACATGGTCATCAGCGGTGTCATCCCGGCGGTGTCGCCGAAGTCGTAGCGCAGCTCACCCTGGGTGAGCGATGGGCAGGACAGAGGCTCGACCGCAATGATGCGATAACCTTTGCCCTCGGTAATCTTCTTCCGCAGGAACGGGAACGTAATGCCCGCAAAGTTGCTGCCGCCGCCCGCGCAACCGATCACAATGTCGGGCTCCTCGCCAGCCAGTTCCATCTGCTGAATCGCTTCCTCGCCGATCACCGTCTGGTGCAGGCAGACATGGTTGAGCACGCTGCCCAGCGAATACTTCGTCCCAGGATGGGTAACCGTGTTCTCAATCGCCTCGCTGATCGCAATCCCAAGGCTGCCGGCACAGTTCGGGTCCTCGGCCAGTCGCTTGCGTCCGAACTCTGTCTGATCACTGGGGCTGGGGTGAACCGTGGCCCCATAGGTCTGCATCAGCAGTCGGCGATAGGGCTTCTGGTCGTAGCTGACGCGCACCATCCAGACCGTGCACTCGAGCCCGAAGATTTGGCAGGCCATCGCCAGCGAGGTGCCCCATTGTCCCGCGCCGGTCTCGGTAGCAAGACGCCGCGTGCCCGCGAGTTTGTTGTAGTAGGCCTGCGGCACCGCGGTGTTCGGCTTGTGGCTGCCCACCGGGCTGGAGCCCTCGTACTTGTAATAAATGTGCGCGGGGGTGTTCAGCGCCTTCTCCAGGCGAACCGCGCGCAACAGCGGCGTGGGACGCCAGAGCGCGTAAACGTCGCGTACCTCCTCGGGAATCTCGATCCAGCGTTCAGGACTCATCTCCTGCGCTACGATGTTCTCGGGAAAAATCGCGTACATGTCGGCCGCGCTGATGGGTTGGCGCGTGCCGGGATGTAGCGGCGGCGGTACGGGCTCCGGGAAATCCGCGAGCAAGTTGTACCAATGACTGGGAATCGAAGATTGGGGCAAAGTAAAGCGAGTCTGCATGATCTGCCTAACCGTGCAATCTGGATTGGGATCACTTGAGAGTAATTTAGCAACTCAGGCAGGTCAACATTAGAGCCATAGGCCACGGGCGGGAAGTAAGGCCACGGGTGGCGGGCGGCCATTCAATCCCTTCTCTTGGGATTAAGTGGGGCTGCTGACTCAGTTTTCGGACTCGCGCTCAGGATGCAATCTTCACCAGCACCTTGCCCATCGGCCCTTGGCTCAGCCGCGCAAACGCTTCTTTCACTTCGCCAAATGGAAACACACGATCCACCACCGGACGCTTACCCAGCGCGTCGAGTCGCGCCACGATCTCGTTCCAACTGGCTCTTGCTTCTTCCGCGGAGTAGTCGGCAACGGTGACTCCGCCAATCCGATTCCTGCGGAAGAAAAGAGTTGCGGTATTGAACTCCGGCACCGCACCACCACTCCTGCCAACAACACTGATGCGTCCCGCATAGCCGAGCATCGCGACGATTTCGTTGAAGAGCGCGCCGCCAACCGTGTCTATGGCGATGTCCACTCTCTTGGGAGAAATTGCCGAGAGCACAAGTTTGCGCAGTCCCTTACTGGATGGATCGAATACAAAATCTACGCCAAGCCGCTTGAGCAGTTCGCCCTTCTCTGCGCTGCGTGACAATCCCACCACGGTCAGCCCCATCGATTTGCCGAGCAGTACCGACGCGGAACCCACGCCCCCGGACGCCCCGGTGATCAGCAGTACGGAGCCTGCATTCGGCGGCGCAGCGGGATCGCTCCACTGCGTCAGCGCCTGCCATGCCGTGAGATAGACGAGCGGCGCGCCCGCAACCTCTTCCAGAGACCAGCCATGCGGAACAGGAATAATCTGGGAGACATCGACCACCGCCCTTTCCGCCAGCGTTCCCCACGTCTCCACCCCGGTGTTGCCGCGGAGAATGCCAACGGTATCACCCGGTTTCACGCTCTCGACTCCCGCGGCGACGGCAACGACTTCGCCAACGCCATCGCGTCCGAGCACGTGCGGCAATTTGGGCTTGGCAGGGTACTGCGCCAGCGCGAGAAAAGCATCCGCCGGATTCAGCGCCGCGTAAATCATCTTGAGCACTACTTGTCCAGGGCCAGGCCGCGGATTCGGGACCTCATCCAACCGCAGCTTCTCAACGCCTTCGTATGAGTCCATCAACCATGCACGCATCGCGTCGTCCCTTTCTCGGCAGCATGTTTATGATGCATCTTACGATGCTCTGGCGTAGAGATGCTCCGCAGGATCGTCCGGCTTCGGAATCATTCCCGGCACGGGCTGCGCCAGGATTCGCAGGGCGACCCGGACAACCATTGCTGCGTTGGTTAACCTTCGAGCCTATGAACGTCACTCGATGGTCAATCTTTGCCAACCATTGCCACAATCGACACAACGGCGTTCCCAGGGTTGACTGAGTAAGCTATGGTTTCCTCAAACGTCCGCCGGCCTAACTCGAGGCGTTGGCGTTCTGTTGTCCCTGGAAGATGACATTGTAGCCGCGCTGAAAGGATTGGAGATGGTGCGAAGTAAGTGCCTCAAGCAAACTGGAACAGCCGGTTCGGATTCCGAATACGTGGCATCTATTTACCATCTTGTTTGACATGTTAGATGTGTAGTAAAGTCTGCCAACTCAGATGGCCAGGGAGTACACGTCGTGGCAGCCGCGATTTACGACGTGAAGGAAAAGTGTCAGGACTGACCGGCACGATCCGAATGGCCTTTCACGGAGGCTCAACTTGAGTTCCTCAACCGCTTCCTCGTCATCGGCTAAGACTCCATCCCCTTCTCAGCCGAAGCCTAACTACTTTGCCACGGCCTTGGTAGTGATCGGCGGCGTGATCGCCTCGGTCTTCATTCTGCGGCTGCCGGTTCTCTCCTCGCCGTGGCAACAGGGCTACAATCCCACCGGACATTGGCTGCTGTCGGCGCTGGTCGCGGCAATCCCCATCGTCGTGCTGCTGGGCACCCTGGCACTGGGCCACGTCAAGGCGCACTATGCGGCGCTTGCCGGATTAACGGCCGCTTTGATTACGGCAATGGTTGGATTCCACATGCCTGCGCGGTTGGCGGCGGCCACGGCGGTGTACGGTGCGGGATACGGATTGTTTCCGATTGGCTGGATCGTGCTCAACGTCATCTTCATGTACCAGTTGTCAGTTGAAGCCGGCCGATTCGCCGTGTTACAGCACAGTCTGACGGGGATTACCAAGGACCGGCGCTTGCAGTTGTTGCTGATTGCCTTTTGTTTTGGGGCGTTTTTTGAAGGTGCCGCCGGCTTCGGAACTCCCGTAGCGGTCACTGCAGCGTTGCTGATTGGACTTGGTTTCAAACCGCTTCAGGCCTCGGGTTTATCGCTGATTGCCAATACCGCGCCAGTTGCCTTTGGTGCGTTGGGCACGCCCATCATCGCGCTCTCCAAGGTTACGGGAATTAGCGATTTGGCCCTTGCCGCGATGACCGGTCGCATTCTGACCCCGTTCTGCGTTCTGGTTCCGTTCTGGCTGATCTGGGCATTTGCCGGCTTCAGCGGCATGATCGAAGTCTGGCCCGCGATCCTGGTGGCAGGCGTTACTTTCGCCATTCCCCAACTGATCGTTTCCAATATGCACGGCCCTTGGGTTGTGAACATCGTGGCATCAGTGATTTCGATGATCTGCCTCACCGGCTTTTTGCTGATCTGGCACCCCAAGCGAATCTGGAAGTTTGAAGGCCAAGAGGCTGAAGAACAAGAAGACGCTGCCAGCGGACGCGTACTGCCGAGCTACTCGCAAGGGGAGGTCGCCCGCGCCTGGGTTCCGTGGATCGTGCTCAGCGTGATCGTCTTTGCGTGGGGAACGCAGACCGGGAAGCTATGGATGAATACGCCGGAGAAGGTTCTTCCCTCCACCGCAAGCTGGTCCACCAAACCGAGCCAGATCACCAATCCGCAGTTTCCGGTGAAGGTGCTGCACAACTTTGTGGAGCGCGTTCCACCGGTAGTGCCGAAGCCGACGAAGGAAGGTGCGGTCTTTGGCCTGAACTGGCTGAGCGCGACCGGGACCGGGATTCTGATTGCGGCTATCCTCTCCGGATTCATCATGGGACAGGGCTTCGGAAAGATTCTGACGATCTATTTCCATACGCTGATTAAGGTTCGCTTCTCGCTCCTGACGATTGCGGCCATGCTGGCGATTGGCATGCTGACGCGCTACTCCGGCCTGGACGCCACGATGGGGTTGGCGTTTGCTCGCAGTGGTCATCTGTATCCCTTCTTCGGCACCTTGCTGGGCTGGATGGGCGTGGCGCTTACGGGGTCAGATACTTCTTCCAACGTTCTCTTTGGCAGCTTGCAGAAGATTACCGCACAGCAGGTGCACGTTTCCGGAACGCTGATGGCGTCGGCCAACAGCGCAGGCGGAGTGATGGGCAAGATGATCGACGCCCAGAGCATCGTGGTGGCTTCCACCGCTACGCAGTGGTACGGACACGAGGGCGACATTCTGCGCTACGTGTTTCTGCACTCACTGGCGCTGGCCGCGCTGGTTGGCGTGTTCATCTTTATGATTGCGTACGTGTATCCATTTACTCAACTGGTGGTCCATTAAAGCCGGGGCGCAGTTTACCCAGCGAGAACACAACGGCAACGCATGGAACAATTGTCTGGCGGACCACGCTGTCCGCAATATAGGGGTGGTATGAGCGCGATCGTCGAGTCATCGGCAATGATCGAATCTTTTAGAATGCGGGCTGAATCCGTGAGCGCGCAGGTAGAGCGAGTTGCGACGACAGAGTTGGCGATGGAGTTGGTCGCGCTCCTGCTGCAACAGGAGGGGGTGGAAGATAAGCCACATTGCTATGCGGTGTGGGCTGCCAGTGCAATGATCGGCGAAGCTGAAAGACAGAAGATGGAGCGCATAGTACCGGGCCTTCGGTTTGATGTCACTCGCGAGTTGGCAGCCGACGCCAAAGTAGGGATCAGCCAAATGGATTGGGCGCTGGCCAACACGGGCACGCTGGTTCAGAGTGCGGACGCGGTGGACAAGCGCCTGGTTTCCACCCTGCCGCTGTTGCACATTGCCCTGGTCTCCACTGCGGCGCTGCTCCCGGACCTTACCTCGGTCCTGCGCCGCGTCGATCCCCGGACCTCGGCTTATCTCTCATTCATTACCGGACCCAGCCGCACGGCGGACATCGAGCGGGTACTGACCATCGGCGTGCACGGCCCCGAGCGTCTAATCATCGTGCTGGTGGATGACCTGGAGGTGGCGGCATGAACGAGGAGTTCAAGCAATCCATACTCGATGCGCTCGCCAATCCGAATCTTTCCGGAGCGCTGGGAAGATTCTCCGAAGCCTATCGGGTGAGCCGCGCCAAGGCATACGAGGGTATTGATTTTGAGGCACTGCGCACGGAGATTGCGGATATCAAGTCGCTCGCCGCTTCGCAACTCGACAAGTTAGCCGAGAAGTTTACGCACGCAGCCGAAGCCCGTGGCACCAAGGTTTTCCGCACCAGCGATCCTGAGGCCGTGAAGGACTACATTCTGCACCTGGCACTGGAACGTAACGTAAAGAGCATCGTCAAATCGAAGTCCATGGCCTCGGAGGAAATCCATCTCAACGAGCATCTGGAAAGAGCCGGCCTTGAGGTGAACGAGACCGATCTGGGCGAGTGGATCATACAGCTTGCCGGGCAGCGTCCCTCGCACATGGTGATGCCCGCCATTCACCTGACCAAGGAAGAGGTTGCCGACGTTTTCAGCCAGCAGGTCGAAGCGGGGCAAGCGGCGGATATTCCGAAGCTGGTGAAGTTTGCGCGGGGCAAGCTGCGGCCAAAGTTTCTCAAGGCAGACATGGGCATCAGCGGTGCGAATATCGCCGTGGCTGAGACCGGCAGCATCGTGATTATCACCAACGAAGGTAACGCGCGGTTGGTGACTACACTGCCTCGCATCCACATCGCGATTGTGGGGCTGGAAAAACTGATTGATCACTTTGCCGACATCACGCCGATCCTGACGGCACTGCCGCGCAGCGCTACCGCACAACTGCTTACCAGCTATGTCTCGATCATCAGCGGACCTGTGCCGAACACCGATGGCACGCCGAAAGAGTTGCACATCATCCTGATGGATAACCGGCGCAACGAAATGGCACGCGATCCCCGCTTTAAGCAAGCGTTGCAGTGTGTGCGTTGTGCGTCGTGCCTCAACGTCTGCCCCGTCTTCCGTCTGGTCGGCGGACACGTCTTTGGAAAGGTTTACACCGGCGGGATTGGTACGATTCTCACCGCGTGGTTCGACGCCCTGAAGGAATCCGATGAGATCCAGAGCCTCTGCATTCAGTGCGGCAATTGCAAGGAGGTCTGTCCGGGCAAGATCGATATACCGGAGCTGATTCTGGAATTGCGCCGCCGCCTCGCCGTGCAGCAGGGACAACCGATAATGCAGAAGGCAATCTTCTCGGTGGTCAACAACCGGCGCCTGTTCCACACCATGATGCGAGCCGCCTCGATTGCGCAGAAGCCATTTGCCCGGCAGGGATTGATCCGGCACCTTCCGATGTTTCTCGGCAACATGACGGAGTTCCGCTCGTTGCCTGCCATCGCTGAAGTGCCATTCCGGGATCGCATCAAGAAGATCAAGCAGCCAAAGTGTGCGGAAAAGGCGGCGTTCTACAGCGGCTGCCTGGTGGACTTCGCCTATCCGGAGATGGGTGAATCGGTGGTAAGGATATTGAATAAAGCCGGTATCGAGGCGGTCTTCCCGGAAGGCCAAACCTGTTGCGGAGCTCCGGCGCGGTACAGCGGAGCTTACGAGGTAGCTGCACAGAACGGCGCTGATAATATCCGCGCCTTGCTCTCCGAGGATGTGAAGTACGTGGTCTCCGCCTGCCCGACCTGCACCGTGGCGCTGAAGCAGGACTTCATCGCTACTTTTGTATCTGTCGGCCGCATTGGGGACTTGCCGGCCGCGCGCCAGCTTGCAGGAAAGACGGTGGACTTCTCGACCCTTGCCAGCCAGCTTGTGGAACAGGGCCGTTTGAAGTTCAAGAAAGGCACGGATGCAACCAAGTTCACCTATCATGACTCCTGCCATCTCAAGCGCACGTTGCGAGCCGAGAAAGCTCCGCGCAAGCTGATGCAGCAGGCGGGATACGAATTGGTGGAGATGCAGGAAAGCGATATGTGCTGTGGCATGGGCGGTTCCTACACGCTGAAATTGCCGGAGCTTTCCGCGCCGATTCTGGAACGCAAGCTGGTGAACATTGAGAAGACAGGAGCGCCTCTGCTGCTGATCGACTGTCCTGGTTGCGTAATGCAGATTCGCGGCGGGATCGACAAGCGCGGCTCCAACATTAAGGTAGAGCACACGGCAACGCGGCTGGAGGAGTGCCTGGAGTAGGCGCACCGCAGGAGATCCGACCTACGACGACACTTTCTCAGGTGAGCAGGGTTGGTTGGGGAATCAATGAAATTGGCTGCGAAGGGGATGGAGCGGCGACCAGGGTTCGCAGGAGGTTCTGCTCGTGCTGCCACCAGCCCTGAAAGAGCTGATCGGCACTGCAGCGAACGTGGAGCGGGTGCCAAACGTCGCAGGCAGGCTGCACGATGAGTGCTGAGTCTTCGCGACATCGCGGAAGTTTTTGGCTTGGTGACCGAAACCCATCCACGAGGTTGACGACGACCGATCGGGTATCGAGGCGAAGCCCGGTACGCAGTGCTTTGAGCGCGCTCTCCTTGCCGCTCCAGAGTAGAGCCAGAAGTAGAAAACGGTCGGCTGGGTGCGCCTGGGCGATCAACGCCTGTTCTTCCGGCGTGAAATAGTCGGTAACGAAAGCGTCGCTGCGTGGCTCGACAATTTCCAGATCACATCCCAGGGCCACGCCGGAACCCGCTACGGCACAAATCGCGGTACCGTCGCGGTGGCTGAGTGAGATGGTTACCTCCGCCGGTTGATTCGAGAGAAATACCTCGGGTGCGCCGGATGGCGTTGGGAGTACTTCTATCTCCGCCAAGGCCCGGAGATCCGTGGGCAAATTGAGATAGGCGGCGACGGCGAGCTTCGCCGTCCACCGCCCCAATCGCCAATCGTCGCGGCGTTTTGCAAAGCGCATTCCGTCGAGACGAGTCCGATCACTCGCACTCAGCCAATCGTTTTGCGCCGGCAAATCCGCTGCGCTTCGTTCGAGCCAATAAGCATCCATGATGCCTGCCTGCCCTCCCACATTCGTTCAAAGCAAGGCGAATGTGGGTTACCATCATTCGCTAGCCGCAGCCCTCAGGCGGTAGCGTGCAGAGCCTTCAACAGCCCACTATCGACGCGATCTGGAAGAGCCACGGTTTTGTAACCGGACAGTTCCAGGTAACGCTTGCCTGCCGCATCCACCACTTCCGCATCGAAGCTTCCCTGCTCCTGGGCGGGAGTGATCACGGCATACAGCGGTCCACTGGCAAGTTCCGGTGCACGCAGGAGGCAGACTCGATCGACGTGCCGCGGCAGCCCCATGCGGCCTTCCGCCGTGATCTCCCAAAGTCCAGAGGTCTGGAAGCAAAGCTCAATGAGCCGAGGAGCCAAAAGCACGGGCTTAGTTGGAGGATGGTGATGCGTAGGCAGATTATCCGCCATCTGGCCCACCACCTGATTTCCATCCAGCCAAGCCCGTCCCAAAACCTGGTACGCGGGGCCATGGAAGTAGATGCGATAGATGTCAGCAGCCTCAAGGATGGAACCCTTGGGTGCGGCAAATTGGATGGCAGCAACTTCCACGGGCGCCTGCCGGGTTAAGCGCACGCGACCGGTGAAGTGAGTGGTGACTTCCGGTTGCTCCTGCTTCGGAAGAGTTCGGCGACCGATCAATCTGCAATCCGCCAGCACCACACTTCCCTGCTGCGAGATTACGGTTTGCACGGTCACCTCTCGTGGCTGGTTGCGGTAGAACTTGAACGGAGCCAGGAAGCTTACATCTTCGACGGCCTCGACGCGGTAACCGGGGAGCATGACGAGGGCCGCTTCGGCAAAGGCCTCGATACCCATGACGCCGGGCAACACGGGCGTGCCACCGATTTGATGATCGTGCAAGAACGCTTGCTGCGCCGGGTCCAGCATGGTCTCAACGGTGAGGCCAGTGTGGACAACCATACTGGCAATCCTGCCGATCATGGGTCCCGGCGCAGGTGAGCGGGCTTCGATAGCAGCGGCAACGGCATTTGCATCGAGGCCGCCGGTGGGGTCGAATTCATGCAGGAGAATGCCGAGACGCTGGCCAATGAGAATTTCTCCGCGAGTCGCTCCGGAGGTCAATTCACGACGGATCAAAGGAATACCTGCTTCCGGCGGCAGCATATCGATGCCGGCAAGTTCCATCATTTTAGGAATGGAGCCACGGGTAGCCATACCGATGCCGCCCCAGGCCGTCCAGTCAATGGCAATGCCGCGAGTGGCTGGCCGGGTGGTACGGAAGCTCGAAGTGATCTTGCACAACAGGTCGTTGGCGGAACTGTAGTCCGCCTGGCCTCCGTTGCCGAAGCGGCCTGCAATGGAACTGAAGGCCACGGTGGCCGCCATAGGCATGTCGCCGATGGCTCGTAGAAGGTTGAACCAGCCGTCACTCTTGACATCGAAGATCAGGTCAAATTCACGCGGGTCTTTATCCGGCAGGAAATGGCTGCGCTCCATTCCGGCAGCGTGCAGCAGCACGTCAATGCGTCCACTGCGCTGACGCACCTGGGCGATGACTTCGGCCACGGCGTCGGCATTGGTAAGATTCACGCTGAAGTAGTGCGGCGTACCACCGGCCGCGCGCACCGCGTTGATCGCCGTCAGGGCGGCTTGCGCGCGCTCCAGAACTACCAGTTCCTTCTCTACCAGAGCGGGAGTGGCGCGCTCGCCGCGTGCCTGTATGCGCGCGAAGAGATCACGTTTTAACCCCTCTTTGTCGCTGACGAATCGCACCAGATCCGGATTAGCCGGATCTGGCTCCGGCACCATATCGAGGAGGTAGAATACGCCTCCAGAGCCCGATGCGAGGTCGGAGGTGATGGCCGAGACAATGCTTCCTGCGGCTCCGGTGATGACAAACACGCTATGGTTGTCCAAGGTCAACCCCGGTTGTCCATCCACGGCGGAACGTTCTTGCAGGGCGACGCTCCAACGCGCGGCTTGCTGGTAGCCAATCTCGACCGCGCCGGGATCGTACAGCGTCTCCTCGATGAGAGTTTCGGCGAGTTCCGAGGCATCGCGGCTGAGTTCGAAATCGACCGCTTTGACCAGAACCTCTCCCCGCTCCCGCTTGTACGTCTTGGTCATGCCGACGACTGGGCCACCGAGCGGCGCGACCGCTCCGGCGGCGTCATAACCGTGCTGTCCTCCGAGCCGCGTTGCCGAAACCAGGAACGTTCCCGGTCCCGCAATCTGCTCGTAAAGCGCGCGCATGGTCATGAAGAGCGCCTTGACGCGGATTCGCAGCGCTTCACGCCAGCCAGCCAAATCCATATCGAGGAGCGCTCCCTCGTGGTCGAGTGCGGGAAGCCAGTAGACTCCCTGTACCGGACCGGTTGCCAGCCAGTTGTAGATGGATTTGAGGATTGCGTCAGTATCCGGCGCGCCCTCAATCCGTAAAACCTCGACACCGAGCGTTTGCAGGCGTTGGGTCAGCGCCTCCGCGACGCCCCCCTTGTCAGGCATCATCACTACGCGCGAGCCAGGAGCTAACGTAACTCCGGTGGGCTTGCAAAGTTTTATCTCCGGGCGCAGGACAGGCACTGGCACGCGGCGTGGGATGCGGTTCGCCGCGTCAAATGACGCCAGCGTGGGACGTGGACGTGCAGGGGCCGGAGCTGATTGTGGCTCGGCAGCGGCCTCCGCTGCTTGAGGTTTTTGCGGCAAGGCGGGGGAGGATGGGGGCGAAGAAATCGCGCCAGCCAAATCGGGCCGCTTCTCGTGAACCAAACGGATGACATGCGCCAGCGTCGGATAGTCGCGCAGTTTGAGGTTCTGATCGAGTGGAATGTTGTAGAGTTCGCGGATGGCGGCGATCATCTCCGCCTGTTTCACGGTATCGACGCCGAGATCGGCTTCGAGATCCAAGTCCAGATCGAGCATGTCCTTGGGATAGCCGGTCTTTTGGGCGACGATCTCCAGTACTTGCTCCTTGATGGATTCGTCCGTAATCGCTTCCGGTGGGGCGGCGATGACGGCGGGAGGAGGCACAGGTGCGGATGCTGCCGGAGCTGGCGTGGCAGCGGGAGCAGGCACAGATGCCGCCGCCGGAGCTGGCGCGGAAGAAATCGCGCCAGCCAAATCGGGCCGCTTCTCGTGAACCAAACGGATGACATGCGCCAGCGTCGGATAGTCGCGCAGTTTGAGGTTCTGATCGAGTGGAATGTTGTAGAGTTCGCGGATGGCGGCGATCATCTCCGCCTGTTTCACGGTATCGACGCCGAGATCGGCTTCGAGATCCAAGTCCAGATCGAGCATGTCCTTGGGATAGCCGGTCTTTTGGGCGACGATCTCCAGTACTTGCTCTTTGATGAATTCATCCGTAATCGCTTCCTGGGCCGGGGCTGGCGCGATGACGGCAGCAGGAGACGCTGGCACTGCCGGGGCTGGCGTGGCAGCAGGAGAAGGAGCCGGCACGGATGCCGCCGCCGGAACTGGCGGCGAAGAAATCGCGCCAGCCAAGTCAGGACGCTTCTCATAGACGAAGCGGATGACGTGCGCCAGCGTCGGATAGTCGCGCAATTTGAGGTTCTGGTCGAGCGGAATGTTGTAGAGTTCGCGGATTGCGGCGATCAATTCCGCCTGCTTGACGGTATCGACGCCGAGGTCAGCTTCCAGATCCAAGTCCAGGTCCAGCATGTCCTGGGGATAGCCTGTCTTCTCAACCACCAGAGCAAGGATGCGCTCCTTTACTGGGTGGCTGGGGTTGGCGGACGCAACGATTGGTTCCGAGGGTTCCGGCACCTTCAGGTCGCTCTCTTTCACCTCTGGTGCGGTCGCTTTCACCTCCGTTGCAGCCGGGGTGGGCGATGAACCAAGATCGGCGCGGCGTTCGTAGACGAAGCGAATGACGTGAGATATGGTGGGGAAATCGCGCAGCCGGATGCTGTCATCCCGGGCGATGCCGTAAGCTTCGCGAATCGTGGCAAAGACCTCCGCCTGCTTGACGGTGTCGACACCTAGATCGGCTTCCAGATCCAAATCGAGATCGAGCATGTCAATCGGATAGCCGGTTATTTTTGCGACCAGAGCCAGTATATGCTCCTTTACTGAATCGCCCGTCGGGATAGCGTTCGGCGTGACGGCCGGTGCCGGGGCGACCGGGGTAGCTTTCGGGTTCGATGGCGCGACGACGACGGATTGCGAGGCGATCGCAGGTTGGGGTTCGGGGGCGGCTACCGGTTGAATGGGCGCGGCCTGGACCGTGGGGATGGGTTGGGAATCCTGAATGGCTTCCGGCACGCTCACCGGCACGTGCCCGTTATGCACGCGCAAGGTGCGCTGGACTACTTCCAGATCGGCGGCCGGAGTGCCCGCGATTCGGCTGAGCCAAGCCTTCCATACTTCTTCGTCCACCACGCGGTAGGCGTAGCCCAGGGCGTCTTGGCTGCGATGGATGCGGTCTTTGGTCGCCACCCAGCGCAGCAGGGTCATGCTGATTTGCGAACCGAAGCCGGCCGCCAGCCGCAATGCGTACTCGACTGGATAGATGCCTCCCTTGGACAAGTTCAGCGGACCTAACTCGGGATCGATTTCCTTGAAATTCGCCACCGGCGGCACACATCCGGTTTCGAGTGCTTTGACGGCGACGACATCTTCGATACCGGTGCCCATGGCGTGACCGGTGAAGCCCTTGGTGTTGGCGATCACGATCTGATCCGCGGCGTCTCCGAAGACGTGACGCAAGGCATGGATTTCCGCCGAGGCGCTTCCGCCGCGCGCAGGAGTATAGGTTTCGTGCGAGACGAAGACCGTTTGGGGCGCGATCTCGCGGCGTTTAATGCCGCAGCGGGCTTCGGCCTGGGAGACGAGGTCCTCCATCATTTTGCTGATGTGCTGCACATCGAGGCGAGTGCCGTGGAAAGCGCTGTTGGCCGTCACCGTACTCAAAACCTCGCAGATAGGCTGGATTCCACGCTCCTCAACGGTGTCCGCGCTCTCGACTACGAGCGCGGCAGCGCCCATGCCGACGAGCATGCCATGGCGGCGACGGTCGAAGGGAATGGCTGCGTCTTCCACCACTTCGTCGGTGGCTGCCGCACCGGTGGCAAGAAAACCGGCGCCCATCCACTCGAGCAGATGGTCAGAAGTGACATCGTCCGCCGAGATGACGATCACCCGGCGGCATCTTCCGGCGCAAATCCAGTCTTCCGCCAGGGCCACTGCCTGGGCGGTGCTGGCGCAGGCGGCATTGACTTGCGTGTTCGGTCCCCTGGCACCGATGAACTCGGCGAATTGCGAATGTCCCATCGACAACACTTTGAACATGAAACGCCGGTCGAAGAGATATGGATTTTCTTCGACCGCAAGGCGTGCCTCCTGGATGCGATGGTCGAGTTCCTGCGCGAGGGTGGAATTACCATTCCCGACTACCCGTGCCTGGAGGCTTTCGAGCATCGCCAACTTCTCGCGGTTCGCACGGTCCACGTAATACCGTGACAACTCGTCAGCGAAGGAGTCGTAGCCAGGAAATGCCGAGGCAAAGATTACCCCGGTGTCATCGCGCAGAGCATCCGGCAACTGCCAGCCATTTGGCAACCGCGTACCTTTACTGGTTGTCTTGTAATGCATTACGAGAGGAATGCCGGCGTCACGCAGGGCATCAATTCCCGCAGCGATCGCTAGAGAGGTAACGCGATCGAGGGCGGTCGAGCGCTCGACAGAGACTCCGAATTCGGCTACGACATCGAAAGTGCCGCCGCGGCCTGCCAACTTAATTACGTCATCAAGACTGCTGATGGTCTCAAATGCGCCACCGTTGTCGCTCTTCACCAGCCGGGTGATGTGTTTGTCGAGCATCGCGCGGCGTATCCGGGTGGGAATTACATCGATGAGTTGCTCTCCCTGGAGGATGCGTCCGATGTTGGCATCATCGAAGATGTGCCCGGTGCCCGGCAGCCCTAAAGCCGCGCCGGTGATCACGATCGAAGGCTTGGTTGAGTTGGCGACGAAACCGGGCTCGGGATTGCGATTGCCCGCGGATGCTGTGGGTGGAGGCGGTTGGATATTTGGAGCGGGCGCGGATGGAGCGGGTTGCGCGGCTGCGCTCGTCGCTGAAATCTCATGGGCCGTTTCGACCTGCCCACTTCCCAATCCTGCCGAATAGAGACCGCATAGTGCTTGATTGAAGGCCACGACATCACCGAATTTCGGATGGTTGGTGAAAAGTGAAAGGACGTCACCGTATTCGCCGAGCACATCTTCGGCAAATCCTTGCAATGCTTTCTTTGGACCGGTTTCAATGAACACGCGGGCTCCGGCCTGATAGAGGGTTTCGAGGCCCTTCACAAACTGCACCGGAGAGGCGACTTGCCTTGCCAGCATCTCCACCATCTGCTGCTTGCCGTCAGGGCCGGTAGGATAAAACTCACCATCGACGTTGGCTACGGTCGGCAGCTTCGGCGACCGCAGACGCAGGCGCTCCAGCATGCGCTTCAACGGCTCACTGGCGCCAGCGACAATCGAGGTGTGAAAAGCGTGGCTCACGGGAAGTTGCACAGCGTTGAAACCAGCCTTCAGGAAGGCTTCCATGGCCAGTGCGAGGGCTTTGCTCTCACCGCCGATGACGGCTTGGCTCTTGCTATTGACATTGGCGATCACCACATAACCGTCAATGGTCTTCAGAATTCGCTCGATTTCGGCGAGCGGTGCGAAGACAGCCGCCATGCCACCGTTGTCTCCGAACGACACAGCCGTCATTTCACGGCCACGGGCGCTGACTGCTTCCATCGCATCCTCGAACGGAAGGCCACCGGTGGCCACTAGCGCCCCGTACTCGCCCACACTATGTCCCATTGCCATGTCAGGCTGGATACCGTAGGCGGCTAAGAGCCGGGTGATGGCAACGTCGGTGGCGATCACAGCGGGCTGAGTGATGGCGGTCTGGCGCAGATCGTCTTCGGCTTTGGCGACGGCTTCGGGATCGGCTCCGTCAATGAAGATGTATTCGCTCAGAGGTTTGGCAAGCAGGTGAGTCAATGCACGATCGGCTTCAGCAAAGGTTTCGGCGACGATGGGCTCGGCGGCGCGGAGCACCTGGACCATATTCACGTACTGTGAACCTTGGCCGGTATAAAGGAACGCCACCTTGGGCGCCGGTCCATGACCGCGATAGATACCTTGAGCGCGCAGGGCTTTCCAAATTGGCGGCTGTTCCGCTGCCAGCGCTTTGAGCGCCTTGGCCGCTTTGTCCGCCAGTTCGGCGGCGTCAGCATAGTCAATTGCCAAGCGTTCGGGCGAGCGCAGATCGGCTTCCGTCGGAGCTGCCGGAGAAGGAGCCTGACCTGCCGCAGCGGCTTGCTGCACCGTTTGCAGACGTTCGGCTAACCCGGCTGACGAAGCGGCACCGATCACCAGAGCGCCACGCAACGGAGCTTTGCACGAAGCGGCAGGCTGAATGCTGCTCTCAGTAGCTGCACTGGCCGCAGGGTTGCTCGGTGCGGATTGGTACGCGGAAATCTGGCTCTCGCTCACGGATACCGAGCGCTTGCCATTACCGTTGAGCCGGTGAGGAATGTATTCCTCGATTACCAGATGGAAGTTGGTCCCACCGAAACCAAAGGCGCTCAAACCGGCGCGGCGCACGCCATCCTGAGGAACAGTCCAGGGCCTCAGTTCCGTATTGACGTAGAGCGGAGAGTGAGCAAAATCTATATCCGGATTGGTGCGGCTGCAGTTGACGCTAGGTGGCAGCACCTTTTCGTGAAGTGACAAAGCTGCTTTCAGCAATCCGGCAGCGGCCGCGGCCGCCTTGAGATGCCCGATGTTCGACTTGACCGAGCCTAGCGCTACCGAGGCCTGAGGAAGATTAAAGGGGATGAGTGCGTCGACCATGCTCTGCACTTCGACCACATCTCCCACCTTCGTCGAGGTACCGTGGCCCTCAATCATAGTTACGGAAGCAGGCGACAGTCCAGCGTTCCGCCAGGCACGATCGATGGCGAATTTCTGGCCGATCGGGTTGGGTGCAGTGATGCTCTTCCCTTTGCCGTCGCTTGACCCGCCGATGCCACGCAGCACGGCGTAGATTTTGTCTTCGTCGCGTTCGGCGTCGGCCAAACGCTTAAGCAGGAAGATTGCGGCTCCTTCACCCATGACGAAGCCGTCGGCGCCCTCTGCGAAGGGCCGGGTGCCGGTTGCCGAGAGAGCACCGATTTTGCAGAATTTTACGAAGGTCGGCGCGCCCATATTGTGGTCAATGCCGCCGGCGACCACCACGTCGAAATCATGGTGCACCAGTCCGTTCATCGCTGCACTCAAGGCCGCCATCGTGGAGGCGCAGGCTGCGTCGGCGGTGAAGTTAGGGCCATGGAAGTTATAGGTGTTGGCGACGCGGCCGGCGAGGCAGTTGGCCAATTCGCCCGGCATGCTGTCTTCGTTGATCTCGGGAAATCGCTTGTTCATCCGGCTGCGCAGTTCACGGGTGAGATCGGCGCGCATCGCCGCTGGTAGTGCGGCGAAAGTATCGCTATGGGTAAGTTCGTGCTCATATTCCGGGTAGTAGACGCGCAAGGCGGTCATATAATGTCTTTCCCCGCCCATGGCATTGCCGAGGATTACCGCTGTACGGTCGAGATTCAGTGGCCGATTCGGATATCCGTAGTCTTCAAGTGCTTCGCGGGTGCAGGCTAGTGCCCACTGCTGCCCGTCATCCATGGCCTCGGCGACGCGGGGTGGGATAGGTAATCGCCACTTCATCGGCTCCCATGGGAACTCTCGTACCCAGCCGCCAATCTTTGAGTAGGTCTTATCCGGCGCGCTATGATCGGCATCATAGTAGTACGCTGGGTCCCAACGGTCGGCGCGAACCTCAGTGATGCAGTTGCGGCCAGTCTTTATGTTCTCCCAGAAAGCCGCGACGTTTGGAGCCTCAGGCAGAACCGCACCGACTCCCACAATTGCGATTGCACGATGAGCTGTATCTTCCATGACAGCACCCCTTATATGAAGTACGGCAACGCATCCGGCCAGTGAAGCACGGACCGGATCGCCTCAATTTATGAAAACCAACGCCATGTAAAAGAACTAAAGCCGTTGCAGAGTGGTCGTACCCTGCCGCCCACATTCGCCCAACTACCGGGCGGATGTGGGCCACCTCACCTCAAAGAACTAGACACCTGCATGTTTGGCGACGCGATTGAAAAGCACGTCAGCTACGTAATCCATGTCAGCGATGAGGGCTGCCTGCGCACGATGAATGGCAGGCAGTCCCACCGCGGCTTCAAATGCCGCCATCTCCGAATCCTCGACGCCACCAGCGCCGCAGACCCACCGCAGGCCTTCTTCAGCTACCTTGAGCGCTGCCTCGCGGGCAAAGACGCGACTGATGGCCGCCAGGGCGGTTGCATTGAAGCGGGTATCAGTTTTTTCGTTGAGCTTGCCTTCGGCCATGAGCGCGGCGCGACGAGCCAAGCTGGCGGCGCACTCGGCATAGGCAATCAGTTCGCCGAGGCGCAGCAGGATGTGCTGGTGCCTAGTGAGGCGCGCAGCACGGCATTTCTCCATCACTTCGGCCAGCGCGTGCAAGGCCAGGGCTGCGATGTTGGCGCCCACTTCCGGATGGGCGAGATGCATCTCTTCGAATTTCTTCGCCTGGTCGTGATAGTACTGGCCACGGGTTTTGAGGTGAAGCTGCCAGCGGTCGCGGCTGATAGTCATCTCCATAATCTCGGAGGTGCCTTCGTAAATCGTCGTGATGCGAACGTCGCGCTTGATCTTTTCCACCATGTACTCGTGGGTGTAGCCGTAGCCGCCCAAGGCTTGAATGGCGGCATCGGCTGCGTGGTCGCCAGCCTCGGTTGACATGTATTTGGCAATGGCGCCTTCGGTGTTGAGATTGCCTTCGCCGGCGTCGATCCGCTCCGCGCATTCTTCAATGGAGGCGCGCCCTGCTTCCAGTCGAGCGACGTGGGGCACCAAAAGTTTGTGGGTGTATCCCTGCTTTTCCGAGAGCGGCGCTCCGGCCTGGATGCGTTTGGTGGAATATGGAATTGCCCGATCGAGCGCGGCCCAGCCCCCTCCGAGGCCGAAGGCGGCAACCATCAAGCGGGTATAGCCGAAGACCGCCTGCGCCTGATTGAGTCCCTGTCCTTCGACTCCGCCGATGAGGCGGTCGGCATCGACATAGACGTTATCGAGGGCGAGAGCAGCCGTGTTGCTGAGACGAATGCCGTGCTTGTCCTCGGGCTTGTCATGCTTGAAGCCGGGCGCCCCCTTCTCCAAGATGAACCAACAGGGACCGGAGTCAGTGGCGGCGAGAATGGTGTAAGCATCGGCGATGCCGCCGTTGCTGATCCACTGCTTCAGCCCGTTGAGTTTGTAGCCGACGATGCGACCATCTTGCATGACGCGCTCCGCCGTGCTTTTGAGCGATCCGAGATCGCTGCCCGCTTCCGGTTCGGTGGCTCCGTAGGCAAACAACAAGCCCTCGTTGGCAATGCGTCCCAGCCAAAGCTTCTTTTGCTCCGGAGTGGCACCGACAGAGATTGGATCACTGCCGAGGAACGTAGCCAACACGGCGGTCGCGACCCCAAGATCGATGCGCGACATTTCCTCGCAGATACAATAGACATCGTAGGCACCACCGCCGAAGCCGCCGTACTCTTCGGGGATGAACAGGAGTTGAATGCCGAGTCCATTGGGATCGCACATGTCGTGGATGATTTCCAAGGGGCATTCGTCACGGTTATCCAGGTCAATGAGTTCCTGGTCCGGCAAGCGTTTCTTGGCAAAGTCTCTGAGGGATTTCAGGCTCAGTTTCAGTGTCTTTTTCGAAATCATGGCGCGCCTCTATTTGACCTTCACGGTTTCACGGATTTTGGTAGTTAACTCCGGCAAGAACTCCAAGATGTCGGCAACAATTCCTGCGTCTGCCACCTGAAAAATAGGAGCTTTAGGATTCTTGTTGATGGCAACCATGAAGGGACTGCCCTTAATGCCGGCTAAA
Organism: uncultured Acidobacteriaceae bacterium; assembly: GCA_964563875.1. Taxonomy (GTDB): domain Bacteria; phylum Acidobacteriota; class Terriglobia; order Terriglobales; family Acidobacteriaceae; genus TOLSYN. Next base: position 60,296 of record CAZLZA010000006.1, on the reverse strand, counting down.
TGCTGGAAGGAACCACTGATACCGCAGGCCAGATAAACCTTGGGCTTTACGGTTTGGCCGGATGAGCCCACCTGGCGGGACCTTGGCAACCACTTGGCATCGACCACCGGACGCGAGCAACTCACCGCTCCGCCCAATGCATCTGCCAGTTCCTGCGCGATTGCCACGTTCCCCTCTTCCTGGATGCCACGGCCGATGCCGACCAGAACGGCTTCTTTGCTGATGTCCACATCTCCGACCTCGGCGATGACCGTCTCCAGATAACGACGGCGGGCAGACAGAGCGCCTATCTCCGACGACTTATCGACTACAGTGCCGCGAGCGGGAGCGGCATCGACGGGCTTGAATGCGCCGGGCCGCAGACTGATCACCGCACCTGTGGAGAGATCGCAGCGGACGTGAGCGCTCATCAGGCCTCCGAATTCCTGGCGGACGACTTTGAGGAACTTTCCGTCCAACCCTTCGATGGCCACGACGTCGGAGGCCGCCGCCGCCTTCAACTTGACCGAGAGTCCCGGCGCTAAATCGACACCGAAGTGAGAATGGGAGAGTAATACGATACTGGCCGACGGCAGGATCGCTAACAGAGCTTTTCGGACCAGCTCAGCATTGGGATAGGCGAGTGCTTCGTGCGAGATCTTCCAGATTTCACCGTAAGTATCCTGAAGGGTCTTCGAAACCGCATCCAGGTCAGCGCCGAAGCCGGTGACGATGGCGGTTGGAGGAGCGGCGGGATCGATCATTTTCGCGGCAGCCAAGAACTCGGCCGCGGAGTCATCCGGCACACCGCCCTTGTGTGTAATGTAGGCGAAGATGCGAGCCATTATTTCAACCCTCCTTTGGCTTTTACCAACTCGATCACTTTGTCGATTACCTCTTCCCTGCTGCCGCCGAGGATTTCGGCTCCCTTGCCAAGCGCGGGCACGAAGTAGTCCATGCGCTGCACTTTCGCGGCCGACTTGCCCACGGAAGCTGGGTCAACCGCCAGCACTGAAGCGTCGAGCGCCGGAATTTCCAGCGAGGCCACCTGGCGGATGCCTCGCATGCCGACATAACGCGGTTCGTTAATGCCGGTCTGAATCGAGAGTACGCAGGGGAGATCGATCTCATTCATCTCCTTGTTTCCACCTTCGATCTCGCGGCTTACTTTCAGCTTGCCGTTGAGGACTTCGATCGAGGTGACCAGAGAGGCAAACGGATAATCGAGCATGGCCGCCAACATTCCACCAACCTGAGCAGCGCCGTCCTCGGCCTGCACACCGGTCAGGATCAGGTCATAGTGATTCTTCCGCACGAAAGCGCTGAGCAGGGTGGCAATTCCGGCGCCATCTGAACCCTCAAAGGCTGCATCGGAAAGCAGCACGCTCTTCTTGGCACCCATCGCCATCTGGCGACGCAGTATCTCCTCGTCATCCTCGCCGCCAACGGTGACCACGGTAACGTCTCCGCCGTATTTTTCGACAATCTGCAGGGCTTCTTCCACGGCGTAGTTGTCCCATTCGTTTACCGAGTACACCAAGTCATCGCGCTCAATGTCGTTTCCAGCACGGTTGAGTTCGATCTCATTCTCGGAAGTGTCTGGTACTCGCTTGACGCAAACTAGAATCTCCACCTTGAACCTCCCCAGATTTTCTCAGTGCAACAAAATCATCACGCATTGCTGGTTTCAGCGGTCAGCGCTTCCCTTGCATCCGCGCAAATTCGCCGCACGATCTGTCGGTCGACCAGCTCCGCCAAATCGATGGCGGTCATCTTGCCTTCCATGCCCGCTACCTTGATGGCATCCTCCATGTTGGCCATGCAGAACGGACAGGCGGTCACGATGACATTCGCCCCGGCATCGGCGGCCATGCGCACTCTCTTGACTCCCATTCGCTCATCTTCTTTGGGTTCGTAGAACAACATGAGTCCGCCTCCGCCGCAGCAGAAGGAGCGGTCGCGGCAGCGGTCCATCTCGACTCTGCGCAAACCCGGAATGGCATCGAGCACATTTCTGGAATCGTCGTAGAGTTGGTTGTGCCGGCCCAGATAGCAAGGGTCGTGGTAGGTGTATACGGCAGCGGTATCTTCTAAGGGATTGAACTGGATGTTGCCAGCCTTCACTTGCCGTGCAATCACCTGGCTGATGTGCTCCACGGGCGGAAGATCCTTGTAATCGTTTTTCAGCGCGTTGAAGGCATGGGGATCGGCGGTAACAATCCGCTTCACGCCGGAGGCTTGGATGGCTTCCACATTGTGGTCGCGTAATTCCGCGAACAACATCTCCTCGCCAAAGCGCCGGACCTCATGACCGCTATCCTTTTCCGCCGCGCCGAGAATTCCGAAATCCTCTCCGAGATGATCGAGAATCCTGGCGGTGGCGCGCCCAATCGCCTGCATGCGGTCATCGTAGGAAGTCATGCTGTCGACAAAGTACAACGTGTCGGCAGTATGCTTGCCATCCAGAATTCTGACCTTGCAGGCTGACTGAAACTCTGCGTCCTTTGTCCAGTCGGCCTTCTTCTTCTCCATTTTTCCGTACGGATTGCCGCGACTCTCCAGGGCCTTCAAAGGCTTCTGCATGGACTGCGGGACATTCCCCTGATCGACTAGGCCGCGTCGCAGATCGACGATCTTATCGATGTATTCGATCATCAACGGGCATTCTTCCTCGCACGCGCCGCAGGTGGTGCAGGACCAGATTTCATCCTCGGAATAAATCCCGCCCATCAATGCCAGCCCGTTTCCCTGGGAACGGCTGAAGACTGGGTAATGCTGGAAGATGTAATTTCTTGCTTTGATCGAGATGAATCTCGGCGCGAGCGGCCTTCCCACGGCATTGGCTGGGCAATTGTCCGAACAACGCCCGCAATCGGCGCAGGAGTAGAAATCCAGCATGTGCTTCCATGTGAAATCTTCGAAGGTTTTTACACCAAACGATTTCACGTCGTCGAGATTGGCCACGCCCCAGCGGACCGGCTTGACTGTTCCCCGGTCCAACTTTGCGAAGTAAATATTGAAGAACGAAGTAACCACGTGAAAGTGCTTTCCCAAGGGCAGAAAGCAAAGGAAAGCAAAGAAAGTAAGGTCGTGGATCAGATAGGCGGCTAGGCGGAGTTTCACCAGGACGGAAAGCGGTGACGAGAGCAGCGCTTTTCTGACGAGCCGAGCCAGGGTAAGGGGAGCCAATATTTCCGGAGCTTTCCCCTGGCACATCGGGAGTAGATTGCCACTGGCTTCAAAGACGCTCTCCGATAGCAGCAGCGATGCAATCGCCCCTAGGACGAGAAGGGCTTCAGACGTGTGGTCCTTGCCGAGTTCTTCCGGTACCGCGTATCGTGCGGGCTTGAAGATCGCCCGGCGAGCGGCGGCAGCGACGGCAGCGAGGAAAACCATGGTTGCCGCATAGTCTTTAACAATGTTGTAGCTACGAGCCACCCGTCCGGAAGGGCCGGGCAACAGGAGGCGTCCGGAAATTCCCATCAGCACGAGGGAGAAGGAGCGAACCGACAACGCGAGAAAGCCTGCAAAAATGGCAATGTGGAGGACACCTGCCAAGACGAAACGCGGTTGCTTCCACTGTCCGAGCCAGTACTTCAAGGTCCACGCAAACCGCGTGGAAAGACGATCAAAGCGAGGGTCGCGCGCGCCTCGCAGAAGTGGCTTCATGCGTTTCGTCAGGATGTAGGAAAAACAGGCCATCCCGAGAATGGTGATCATCGTGAACAGGATTCGCCCCGGCGAGCGCACGTAGTTTTCCCGCCCGGCTGAGTAACTGTCATCCACGACTACGCCGGGATCGAGATGGTCGGCGTAGAAACCGAACTGGTCGTAAACGGTTCGTTTTTCCGGATCGCTCAAAATATTGTTGGCTTCGGAAAGCGCCTTGAACTTTTCCTCCAACTTTCTGTCGCCCGGATTCACGTCGGGATGATATTTGCGCGCAAGTCTGCGAAAGGCTTTGCGCACATCGTCAGCCGTGGCCGTTTTCTTTATACCAAGGATCGCGTAATAGTCTTTCTTATCGTTTGGGCCCATGGTGTTCTTCTCTCCGCTGATTCCGCTCCCCTCAAGCATTGCCGAAACTGCAGACTGAAATGTTCGCGCTGTGCCCTTCAACTCACAGCGGGATGTTGCCGTGCTTTCGAAGCGGCCGCAGTTCTTTTTTGTTACAGAGAGTTTCTAGAATCTCAATAAGCCGCACCCGGGTTTCGCTCGGTGCGATTACCGCATCAATGTAGCCGCGGGAAGCAGCGACATAAGGGTTGTACAAAGCTTTGCGATAGTTATCGATGAGCTCCTGGCGTTTGGCCTCGGGATCCGGCGCTTCCTGAATCTCACGGCGGAAGATGATGTTTGCCGCGCCCTCGGCACCCATGACCGCGATCTCGGCAGTGGGCCACGCCAAGGTTATGTCAGACCCGAGATGACGGGAGCTCATGGCGATGTACGCTCCGCCATAGTTTTTCCGGACAATCAAGGTCATCTTGGGTACAGTTGCCTCCGAGTAACACCAGAGCAGTTTGGCACCGTGACGAATGATGCCGTGCCACTCCTGTTCGGCGCCGGGAAGATAGCCCGGCACGTCGGCAATGGTCAGCATTGGAATGTTGAAACAGTCACAGAAGCGGATGAACCTGGTGGCCTTGTCTGAGGAGTCCACATCCAGACAGCCGGCAAGGGCATTGGGCTGGTTGGCGATCACGCCAAGGGTGCGTCCGTTAAGCCGCCCAAAGCCTACGACGATGTTCTTGGCGTAGTGGGCATGGGGTTCGAGGAAATCGCCTTTGTCGACGATGGAGCGGATGATGTCTTTTACGTCGTAGGAGGCCGCGGGACTGTCCGGGAGGATGGTGTCGAGTTCGGGGACTAAGCGATCGGGACTGTCACCGGTATCGACCTGAGGCGGATTCTCGGTGTTGTTGCTGGGCATAAAAGACAGCAATCTTCTGATCTGGTCGATGCAGTCGCGGTCATCCTCAGCGGCAAATTGAGCGACGCCACTCTTGGCATTGTGAGCCATGGCACCACCCAACTCCTCCTGGCTGATCTCCTCACCGATTACGGCTCTGATCACATCAGGTCCGGTGATGAACATGTAGCTGGTCTTCTTCACCATGAAGATCCAGTCGGTCATGGCTGGCGAGTACACAGCACCGCCCGCAGTTGGACCCATGATCGCCGATATCTGCGGGATGACGCCGGAACTTAAGGAGTTGCGGTAAAAGATCTCTCCGAACCCTGAAAGCGAATCGACTCCTTCCTGGATACGGGCACCACCAGAGTCATTCAAACCGATGAAAGGCATGCCCGCGGTCAGGGCCATGTCCATCACCTTGCAAATCTTCTTGGCGTGCATCTCTCCGAGACTTCCGGCACGTGCGGTGAAATCCTGAGAGAAGGCTGCCACCGGGCGGCCATTGATCTTGCCGAAGCCGGTGATAACGCCGTCGGCGGGGATGTCCACCTTGTCGATTCCGAACATCGTGCCCCGGTGCTTCATGAACATGTCGGTTTCGCGGAAGGTACCGGGATCGAAGAGCAGGTCAAGCCGTTCCCGAGCGGTTAGCTTGCCGCGCTCATGCTGGGCGGCCACGGCCTTGGTTCCGCCCATCTCCTTGATTTGGCGTTCCCGCTCCTGCAACTCTCGAAGCCTCGCCGCGACAGCTCCGGTCTTAATCTTGTGAGCGGCCACCGCCTTGTTGGGATCTCTGATCGCGGGCACGAACTTTTCCGTAAGTCCGTTCTGGCTTATCAAGGCAAGCACCGCCCCTTTCTTTACTTTCTCGCCCTCCTTGCACAGGACGGAGACGACCGTCCCGGGGCCGGGCGCTGTGATCAGAATCTCCATCTTCATGGCTTCCAAAATCAGCACTACGTCTCCCTCTTGCACCCCCTCTCCGATGTTCTTCTCACACATCGTGATCACGCCTGGCAATGGAGCCACCAGTTGCGTCTCCCCATTTGGTTCGTCCAGCATACGTATCTCCTTCTAGCGAGTTCTTAGTCGTTGCAACGTCAGTGCGGTGCACTCCAAGACGCACATCACCCCTTGCCGCTTAAAGCGGCTAGGCCGGCGGCGGAGTAGCAACCGAACGCAGGGCAACGCTTACTGCTTTTGCTTGTACCGGGGGAGGGGAGACGGGATCACGCGCGGCGGCCGCAACTTAGCTAGCCACACGCCACGCAGGAACAGCAGGCGCCGATTCGATTCGGAGCCGGACTGTTCTGGCAGCTACACCTTGGCGTTTGACACGAAGGAAAACTTTCGAGATGTTTCTGAACTAGAAATTAGGTCTGAACTTTTATGCCGCCACGGTGCTCATATCTGATCTGCGACTTCCTACCCTGTTCTATTGCCTAACGAAGTCTCCCTTCCTCACGACGGGATAGCCCACGTACGAACAAATTATGAATGGCGTTGCTATAAAGTTTTCGCCTGTTGCCCTTGGAAAGCCAATACACCAGAGCTATTCCGGGGAAGACAATGCGCTAAGTATGATGCGTCAAGGTGGACAATTGGATAATGATGCTTCAATGACATCCCAATTACCGATGAATGTCCTCGGTTTCGTGTTGCGAACAACAAAACCGCACGCACCGCAAGATTGCGCTGCTCACGCCCGCCAACTGGAGTAGTCTTATAGCCGAGGGAATGTAGATGGCTACGCTGAAATCCCGCCGACTTCACTTTGGTGATTTTGTTGCCGATCTTGCCAGTGGTGAGCTTTTCAAAGACGGCGCGCGGGTTCAGCTTCAAGACAAGCCTTCCCAGATACTTGCCCTTCTGCTGCAACGTCCAAAAGAGCTGCTTTCCAGGCAGGAAATTATTAGCAAAGTTTGGCCGGATACTTTCGTTGAGGGAGATATGTGCCTCAACGTGGCGATCAGAAGACTGCGCTCAGCCCTGAATGACAAAGCGGCGAATGCCAGCTTCATCGAAACCGTGGGAAGCCACGGATATCGTTTCATTGCCAACGTCAACCGTCAGGCAACGTCCGAGATGGTTGTATCGAGAAAAGAACACCCGAGAGTTGCGGTTTTTCCGCTCAAGACGGTGATCGAGTCGCACTGTGATTCCTTTGCCGCCTCGATGACCGAGTTGATCATTGTCGAGCTTCGCCGCATCAATCCCTCGCTGTCTGTGGTGACTCCAGAGTTCACCACGGAACGCATGCGAAAGGGAAAGGGGAAGCTATCGCTATGCCGCGACGTATCGGCGGACTACATGCTGGTGGGTGCGGTGGCGGAAGCTGATGGGCAAATGCGAATTATCGTGCGACTGCTAAAATGCCGCACGCAGGCCTGCGTGTGGGCGGAAAGTTACACCCGTCCGAAAGAAGATTTGTTTGCCCATCAAACCGAGATCAGCCGGAAGATCGCCTCTTCGATTGTTCAATCGATTCCAATCTCCATACGTCCGGCTCATCTGGAAGTTGTGCCAGCCAGTGTCTATGAGACATACCTTCAAGCATGTTCGTTGCGCTCCAGACTCTCGGAAGATGCATTGGAGCGTTGCATTGGCCTGCTGGAAGGCGTGGTTCGGGAATGTCCCCAGTTCGCGCTGGCCTGGATCGCCCTGGCCAATGCTCACTGCATGGCAGCAAGATTGGGGATGGAGCCATCCGGCAAAGCTTTTCCCCAAGTCAAGAGTTGCATCGACAAGGCGCTTGCGATCGAAGATCTTGGTGAAGCCAAGACGGCTCTGGCTTACTACCATTTTTTCTATGAACACGATTGGGATGCGGCGGAGGCCTGCTTACTTCGCGCGCTTTCGCTCGATGCCAGATATCCGCTGGCGGTCGGTGGATACGCGCAACTTCTGGCGGCGTTGGGAAGGCACCACGAAGCGGTTTTTTTGATGAGGCAGGCTTGCGATCTGGATCCATTTGCGAGCTATTCGGCGATTATGTTCGGATGGGCTCTGTATTATGCCGGGAACTACGAAGCATCTTTCACGCAGTTAAAGAAGGCCATGGCATTGGACTCCTCGTTGTGGATTGGACACACGAGCGCGGGAATGGTGTTGGAGAGATTAGGCGAGATACAAGCGGCAGTGGCGGAATTCCGCCTGGCCCTGGAATACTCGGACGACAGCTCATTGGCGAAGGCCCACGTGGCATACGGACTTGCTCGTATGGGGGACAGAGCCGGGGCGACAGAGATCTTGAACACCCTACTGAAGCTACGACAGAAGCACTACTTCAGCCCCTATTGGATTGCCGTGATCTACGCTGGGCTGAACCAAACCTCCGAGGCTCTCAAGTGGCTTGAGATCGCGGCCAAAGAACGCTGCAGTTGGATTGTGTTTGCGCGCGAGGATCCGAAGCTGACAGCGCTCCACTCCGAACCACGTTTCAACCGCGTGGTGAGTGGCGTCAGTCCTGCGCGAGGGGGCACCTGCCCGGCGTGAACTGCTTTTGAATTGCTGCGGCTGCCCCTACTGCAGCAGCCGGAGCCGTATGTCTGAAGCAATCTGCTGAAAAGCCGCTTGCAGTTGACTGGAATCAGAGGCCAACGCAAATATCCCTTGCGTCAATTGCGGGGTAGTAGCTGTATAGCCCAACCCAGCGCAATACGCGCTAGGATCATTGGCAATCTGGCACAGGAAAAGCGGATGGAGCACGCCAGACGTCCCATTCAGGCCCACCGCGTAGACGATGGTGGGAGGAGTCGCCGCACGCATGGCGTTAGCATCCGCGACCGCGCGATTCAATGCATCCGCGTTCACATGCGTCCAGGTGAGCGTCTGCTGGGTGCCAGCGAGTGTGGTGAACAGGCCATTGCACGCACCGCTCCCCCCAGCTTGAGTGTTGCAGGCATCATAGGGATTATTGTTCAGCGGATAAAATACATCCGAATACCGCGAATTATTATCCGGACAGTTAGATGCGGTCTGATAGTAGCTCTGGTCTGAAGTCATAAAGCCAACTGTGGATCCGTCGTCAAAGCCGCCGAAGGTCCACGTGCCACTTTTTACATTGCCAGACCCTGTACAGGTCAGTGGCCCCTCCACGGTGTTAGCATCTCCATCGGTAAAGAACACTACGACATGGACGACATTCCCGACGATGGGTAGGACAGTGGAGTCCACGGTATGCGCCAATTGAAGCGCGCCGTCGGAAAAAGTAGCTCCCCGGAACCGGTTGCGGTAATTGGCCGCGGCGGTGCCGATCGACGCTTTGAAATTTCCCGTCGTCATTGGGAAGTCAATCGTCTGGTCATTGGCGAAGGAGATCATAGCTACGCTGTCATAAGTGTCGTCAAAATAACCGACAAACGACGTTATGGCGTCGCCGAGGCTAGTACCGGGAGCATTGGATGCCATGGAACCCGTGCGGTCGATCACAATCGTCATTTCGACCCTTGCGTATTGTGCCTGCGCAGAAGCCGATACATTCAAGGTTCTGAACGAAGGCAGCAGTCCGATGAAATACGTCTGGATCGTCGAAGTAGCGGTGACGGTTATGAGGGTGTCTCCGAGGGCGTTAGTGGGACAGGGAACATTGTTGCAGACGGTGACAACCGGAGTCGATGTGTCGCGACTCGATGTGCCGTAATTCATAAAAAACGCGCTCTTCGCGATCGGGGCGGGCCCACCTGGCGCACCGGTATTCTTTGCCGCGATGAGAACAGCGGCATCCACCGCTTTTCCGAGGCTGGCCTTGGTCACATAGGCCAGACCGAAATCAATGGCGAGTCCGACAAACAGCAGCAGAACAATCAGACAGATAGCACAGAGGACGAGAACCTGTCCGCGCTCTCTCTTCCGGTGTTTTCGGTCCATGATCATTGCTCTCCTTTTTCCAAAACCGCTTTCCGCGATGCTGTAGACACACTATCCCGTTGTACTCTGAAACCGCCTAGAAGTACGCGGCATCGTACAGATTCGCGGGCAAGGTAATTCTCATGAAGGACGCGATCGGCGTGATCGGAGCGTACGAATCGAAGACCTCGGTCACGTAAACGGTGGAACCAGGCTGCGGAATCTGGACCGTCACGCCCGGTAGGGACTCAGCAGAAAGCGTCGCGATGTTGGTTCCTCCAGAAACGTAGGCTCCAATTTTGCTCATTCCTGTGGGATTACCGCCGAAGAGGTTCCCGCCGTGGGCTTGGCCGATCATTACGTATGCCTGCACTCCCGACGGTAGTACCGTATTCTGCACAGCCGTAATGATGACCGCTCCACAATGGGGGCAAGATCCGCCTAAGTTCAACGGAGCTCCGTCGTTGATCACGGCGGTGACGCCCGCCGCCAAGGCCGTCGGCAAATCTACTCCGGTGGTGCGCGATGCCACATTCGAGCCCTCCCTGGTCAGTCCGGTTATGACTTCTTGCTGCCAGATGGCGCGACCGAAATCAACCACGGCGAAGGCCAATGTGAGCATCAGTACCATGATGGGCAGCATTTCCAGGAGCGCCTGGCCCCGTTCACCGTTCGTGCGGGTTTGTTTGCTCGCGGTAGATGCCATCATTATCTATTCTCCTCTAACTCCCGGTTCCCGGAAATGGTTCATTAACAAAAGTGGAGCTCGTCGTGAAATTGTAATCGTGATTCCCTGGGAACCATTTCAGCCCGGTCGTCAGCATTGGAATATGACAGGTGGCCGTAACGGTTACGGTGTCCCCCGGTCCACCTGCGCTCCCAGTTCCACCCGCCGCGCTGGAGATTACGACCGTGCAATGGTTGATATTGCCTTGGACGGCGGCAGCATCCAGAACCTGGGTGATTGACTGGACACGAGTGTATGTCCCATTTGTATTCCCAGTGGAAGCGAATCGTCCGGCCTCGCGTACGGCGTCCTGCTCGTTCATCTGGCTGAACATTAACCATGAGAAGTCGATGATCGCGAACGCGAGGAGGAAAAAGGTCATCAACACCAGAGCAACTTCGACCAGGGTTTGCCCCCGGCACGCTCCGTTACGATCAAGCGATTTGAGAAGCCGCGCCGAATGTATCCGTTTCGTCGCTGGGCTTATTCGACAATTACGCATCGTGTACTCCAAGTTGTGATGACACAGCCCTGTGCTATGAATCGAAAGCTGCAAGCTAGTGGACTTCTTGAGCGATCCATGCGAAACCGGGGGATAACTTCATCGCAATTTGCTACGCACGCATGCCGCAACATTCTATGTATATGGATTCCGAAACACAAGAACTGGCAGCCTGAGTAGCTAAAAAAAAAGTGAAAGTGACCCACGCGTGTGTAAAATCGCCATTACTTGCTGCTGCCAATAGCTTGGATATTCCGCGATGACGGCCCATCTGAAGGTAACTTTCGATGTTACTTTGAGGTTACTGAGAGTTACTCTTGCAGCGGCACCGAGTTCACCGGAACCCCTAACAGAACTTTGACGCGCACCGGCGCTCCATCGACTTCGGCTGGCCGGAACACCCACTTCTTGAGCGAGTCCAGCAATAACTGATTGAGGGCAGGATCGGGGCCCTGCATGATGCGCAGGTCCTCGAACTTTCCCCGCGAGGTAATCACTCCGAAAACCACAATCGTGGCCCCGCGATCGTTCCTGGCGGTGTCAGAGGAAATGTGTGGAAGTAATTTCGAGGTTGCATACGGAGGCACCAGCAATCCGTGGGAATACGGGCCCCGATTGGAGGTGTCCAATGCATACTGCAAAGTCCAGTTTGACCCGTACGCGCCAGCATCGGTCATGTCAAGGTAGACAGTGTAGGAAGCCTCATCGCGGAAAATGCCGTAATCCTTGAATCCGCCACCGCTGGCGCCACTTGCAACAATGGTGATCCCATAACTGTTTTGCGGAGTGGAATCTCCGGCCGGGGCCCTCACGCTGCTTCGCGCACCGCTGCCGGAACCGCCCTGGATCATGATCGATGGAAAGGGACTGTTCCCTGCGCCCGCGCCCGGTCCGCCACCGTTGCCGGAAGCATGGCCTCCTGCCCCGGAACCACTGCCCATCTCCTTACCGCCTGGGCTGCCATGATTTGTCCCCGTACCCGATCCAGCACCGGCCCGAACAGCGTTGCCTCCGCCAGTGCCGCCAGTCGATTTGTTTCCGGTGCCAGCGCTGGGACCGGTGGCTGCACCAACGCCCGCGCCTGACGCATTCCCGCCCAACCCGGGTGCACCCTTGGCTTCCGCGCCGCCGCCCGCCAGTCTCGTGGATGCGGCTCCTGGACGAGCCGCCATCGGCTGCGGCGACACGGTGAACGCTCCGAACAACTCTCCTGGAGGTAGTACGGGAAGCTTAACGTTGGGGACGGGTATGGCACTGACCACCAAGATGTTGTGCGCTCCGTTTCCCGTTTTTATGGCCGCCTTCTGATGCGCCAGGGTCGGCATCGTTGCCGGAGCTACGGTGTTTGCGACCGTACGCAGCGCGTCCGTTGAGTTCGGGGCCGGAAGCGGAAGTTTGGGTGCCTCAACCCTGGGCTGTTGCGAGGGAAGGAAAATGGGCTCGGCAGCCGCCTGTTGGACCGGTTGCTTCTGAGGAGGAACTTCCGGCGCAGGCTGAGGCGCTGGCGGTGCAAGTAGCGGCTTGGCCGGAGCAATGGATACCATTGGCGGCATTTGCAGAGGAGCCGGAAGTTTCGGCCTCAGGGGCAAATCTGGCTGGCGAATCGTCTGAACAAAATTGTCCGGATGTGGCGGATTGGAGATGATGAGCTGCGGCCCTGTGTAAACCACTCCTTGAACGGCTTTTGGGCTGGATGAAGAAGCGGTGGCCTCGTCCTTCTTCGCCTCTTCTCGACGGCTATCCGGTGGAGCTGGCGGGCTGTCGCTTCCCATAGGCTGTAGGTCGGGGAGGTACAACACCTCATGCTCCTGAATCATGGATTGCGCGTTGGCAAAATGTACTTCAGGCGGGAACCAGTAGCTCCATGGAACATAGAGCGAGACCACGGCGCAGAGTATGTGGGCCAATACCGAATAAAACAGTCCGCGGGCAGGTAGTGACGTTCCACCAAGGTCAGTGCTAAACATCTTGGAGGCAGGCACAATCCTGCTCTTTACTCGCTCATCGCGGCACTCTGGAGGCCCGACCACCGTTGGATTCATTGTAATAATGCTACCTTGAGAATGTTGTAACTTGCGTTCGGGTTCAACTCAAAGACAACTGGTCAACGATGATCTGACCGAGAAGATAGGTATTTGACCCAGAGCCTCCCGCAAGTTGCAAACCGCTACCGTAAGCGGATGACGAACATCTTCCACCAAGCTTTGCCCAGATTGAGAGCCGCACTGCTTGCGAAACTGAATCAGTTTCATGTTCGACACCTCATCGGCGAAGCGTGCCACTTAGTGGCGGGAATTCTATGTGTACTGATCAGCAGAGTCAATGCGATAGCATGCTTCTAAGTCAAATCTTCTTCCCAAAGAGGAGAGAATTGTGTTAACTTTCGCATTCCAGAGCTGCTTTCCTGGTTCTCTCCCCTGGTACTTGGGATGCACAAATCTGGCACGATTACTGCCTCGAACATACAAATAACTTCCGACCAACACGACCCGGCGCATAGAACCGGGAGATCATGGGGAACTGGCAATGCGACCAAGTGATGGAAGAATCAAACTTTGGCCTCTGGCAGTGATTATTATTGTTTTCACTTTCGTGGCCTTATCGGTTACACCCACCGTCAAGTTGAATAACGCGCCTCCGGCTGATTTTGTTGCATTGCACGCGTCGGCTGCAGGGCCGAAAGCCGCGCTGGCAAGGGGATATTGGGACGTGGCGGCGCGCGTGATTGAATGGAAATACAGCCGCGCCGTAGCCCTGCCGGTAGAGGCCCCAGCGGAATTTGCCCTGGCAGACGGTACCGATAAGCCGGGTAACATCGAAGACCAGGCAGCGCGCGCGATCTACTGGACAAAGCTTCGCGAGGAGTGGCTGAAACCGGACAATTGGCACACAAACTATGGTGTGGATTGGCGTTGGCCGGCGCGGAATGCTCAGGAACTTTCGCGCGCGATCATGCAATTTATTAATAAATCATAGGAATACGCGAAGAAATTGACTACCTGGAGACGAACGACAAACAGACGGGTGGGCCTCGAAAGATGAACACGGAAATCCATGTGGACGAATGGAGAAGTGGCACCGAAGCGATTGGCCTCTGCATGATTTGCGGCGGCGAATATGAAACCACCCGACGGGAATGCCCAGACTGCCACGTCAGCCTCTCGGTGGTACGGCGCTGCCCGAAGTGCAGGCGTATCGTCTCTGCCCAACATACTAAGTGTGTTTACTGCCGCACCCCGTTCACCCATGAACTGCCGGAAAACGCCTCCTCTACGGACGAGGCGCCGACGACCGGGCGCCCCCGGACCAGCAAGGGCGTACAGCGTTTTCGCGCTGCCGCCGTAAGCCTCGTGACATTTATGGTTGTCTTCATCCTGGGATTTCTTTTTCTTCGCCAAGTACACAGAGAGAAATTCCCGCTTCACACCGTTGCGAAATCCTACTTATTACGTTCGGTTGAGTTACGGCGCGCTCCCTCTTCAGGTTCTTCCAGTGTTGATACGGTTGCGGCTGGCACCAACGTCAACCTCATCGGATACCAGAGCGGCGAACAGGGCCAGCGCTGGATGACGGTGGATTGGCACGGCCGAGTTGCCTATGCACCGGCAGAAGACTTGGCTCCGCCCAAGGCTCTCGATACAAACGAGGGTGCGGACGTCCTTAAGTTTTACCTGTTGGGAATGGAGAATGCGGAAGATATTGACGAAGCCGTGAGGGCTGTTAATTACTATGCAAAAGCGTTTCCCGGCGATATCCATGGCGAAGAACTCAGATGGATCCTCGCGGAACGTATCCGATATTGGGGTCAGCACGGCGGTCCGCGGCAAGCGGCTCTCCGGCAACAGGCGCGACAGCAGTATGAACAAATCGAGGCATCGAAGGGAAGCTTTTCTGCAAAGGCTCATGATGCGATGGCGACAAACCTCCTTGCAACTGGCTCTGGGGCGCGGGCCTCGTCGCTCCCTACCGGCCGCAAGGCAAAGGTAGATGGATTGCAAGTCGTTGGCGGCGCCGCTGAGGTGCAGACCTCAACCGTCAAATCTACCGGTCATGAGGTGCTGGTTCTCAATCGAGCGCAGGTCATTGTGCATGCGGAAGCCCTGTCACAATTGATTGTGGGTGCGGTTATATCGGGACGCGTGGCACATGCCGTAAAGGCGAATGGAATTGTGGCGATACCGGAGGGTGCGCCGTGTCAACTGAGAGTTACGCGTACGGGCTCGTCCGATGCCGACGTGAGCCTCGGACTAACATCGATTGAGATTGATCATCGAGCCTATGCCGTAAAATCATCCGCGGTTGAGACCCCTTCCGGTAATGGAGCAGCTGATCGCGCGCTCGTCTTCCACCTTGACGCACCACTAGTGATTGAGCGCTAGACTGTATTCTCGGAAAGCCTACCGTAAAGCAGTCAAGCTCCTACAATTTGAAACGTAAGCGTCCGGTCCCGCTTTCAATTACCCACAACCTGACCTGCGAGAGTTGCGCCGAGTTCGATATCGATGAGACGGGACATGCCCCGCCAGATGACCATGTTGCCAGGCGGTGGGTCGTTTGCTCTGGCCAGATAGCCGCCGAGCTTCGCAAGCCTAGTGACATACGCAGCAAGCGTTTCTTGATGACCGCCGACGAGATAGCCGTCTTTGACAAGCAGGTCGAGCAACCGCAGTTCCAGGCTGGTAAAGACCAGCTGAGCTGAAGTTTCCGGTGCGGTGCGGTTCATCATTGTCATCCAGAAGATCCGCCAACTTACGATGCACAGTACGGCAAGCAGATTTACAAGCCGTTCCGCAGTTCGCAGTTTCGATTCCTCTGCCTGGCAGCCGGATTTCAGTATTTTGCGAAAGGTCTCGATTTTCCAGCGCAAGGAGTACCACTCCAACTTATCGATGGCTTCTCTGCGTGAGCGCACCGGCAGATCGGTGAGCAGCTTCCAGTCAATCTTGCTCCGCCCGCGGGGCTTGCCACGTTCGGTTGCGTGAATCACTGTCAAGATCAGTTTCGGGTACCGATTCTGTTTACCGATCGGCGGACAAGCCAGTAGACGGCGATACCGGATTTCCAACACGGCCTCAGACGGCTCGCCATCTTTATTTCTTATCTGAATCCGATGCAGTCCCTGAACCCTGACCTCCTTCATCTCGTCACTTACCGTTCCGCTGCCATCACCGGCCAGTCGATCGACGCATGTGCGTACCAGAAAATGAGTTCCGAGCCCTTCTGCCGTGCAGAATAGTTCATATATGTCGCTCTCGCGATCTCCAATGTGAACACAGCGACCGGGTTCATCGAGTAGCGCCGTGGACTGCTCCAGGTTCTCCAACCAACGGACGCTCTCCTTCTTCTCGATCGGTACGCGCGTCGGATTGATATGCTTCTCCAGAGCCTTGGTCCCGCGGAAACGATCTCTGGTCCAGAACTTGATCGCGGCCAGCCCCAGGGGTAAACCTTCCAGAGTCACCGCCAGGCTGGAGTGCATCGAAATGCCGCATACCGTATAGTGCCGCTTCCGATCTCGCTTATCTTTGCCCATGATGGAATCATGAAGAACACCGATCGCAGCGACGTCCTCGCGGTGATACACGAACTCTGTGGTGTCATGAAGAATCAGGATCAGCCCTTGGCTGGCCGCAAACCGATCACGGGTCGATTGGAAATGGCCAGCGAGAATCTCCGCTTCGCTGATGCGGTCGTTGGAAAAGAACCGGTAGGCAGCCTTCGTGTTCGCCCAGTCCTGACAGATCCATGGAATGCTACTACCCACACCGTTGGCTAGCTGTTCGAAAAGTTTCCGAAGCCTCTATGCATGACGCACGTCGCTGAACCAAGCTCCTGATCTATCCATGCGCCGCTCTCAGAATCGGTGATGCGGCACTCAAGCCCTGTGCGCGGTAACCGCTCCTGCCGTTTGTTCATATCGGCAGTTCACCACCGTCAGCACGTCACCATAAGTACACACCGTGATCCCGAATCCAAATCAGCAACAGCTGCGAGCAGCAGAGTTGTGGGTAATTGAAAGGCTCACCGGAGCCTTACTTTGAAACTACGGATCCGCTCCAAAAACCCGGCTCTTCCAAAATAACAGCAGCCCACGCAACTTCTATCAGCGTGGGCTGATTGCAACTAAAACCATGTCACGTTACTGAGTCGGGCAACCTTTCACATTGGGATCTGCCACTGTAAACACGGCCTGCGCCGCCATAACGGATTGGGAAGACCCCGCGCCCACGAGATTTTTACCTGCCGTTGCCGTAATAGTGGTTCCTCCGCAAGCAATGCCGGCGGGAGTAACAAGTCCGTTGTTGACCGTTGCGACCTGCAGGACAGACGAAGTCCAGGTTACTTCCGCCGTCACGTCGCGCGTCTCAGACGGGTGAATAAAAGTACCGTATGCGGTGTATTGGACTGGAATAATGTCTCCAATGCCAAGGACAGTCGCGGTGGACGGGGTAACGGACATCGATACCATGGCCGTAGGATGTCCGCAGCTAAGTACAAAAACTAACATTCCCAGTAAGCATACCAACCCGGCTTTCTTCATGACGCGGCACATTCTCCTTGACCCGAAATGGGAACGACGATTAAGAAGCTTTGGGACTGCAACTCAACGAAACTCGCATTCTCAAGAAAGCTCACCGTGTTTGAGGTGACTGGAAGAAAGCGCCTTACGGCTAAACGGCACCATTGAAACCAGAAATCAATATCAGCTACTAACATCAGCCCAGGAGCCGCAAAGTATAACCCGTGAAACACCCGGTCTCTTTTCCCCGATGATGATTCGGGGCTCGTCATACAGCACCGAGGTTTCGGTTAAGGAATCATCTTATGAAATCGACTTTGAGTTGATCTCCAACTTCGGTGCGAGAATCTCTGATCGTTCCAACCGGAAGTTCCAAGACCCCGAGAGCCTTCCAGAACACACGGGTGACGCGGAATGGGCGCACGCCCTCACGCACACCCAATACGTTGTACCTCTTGTCCACAAAGACTACATCGATCGGGAACACCATCCCAACGGTGTGAATTGCCTGGGAAGGCACAATGAACAATCCTCTCCCTGGTGCAAGGGAGCGCTTGCCGAGTAGACCCACTAGCCGCCGCAAACTGCTGTCGGCCATTCCGACCTGCTCGCCAAGGCAACTGTTCCTAGTCGTATTGTAAACACGAACCACGTCGGCGGTATCGCTCACCTTAAGCTCCAAAACTCTAGGACGCCCGCTTCTTTCGGCGCTGAATCAAAATGAAGAGCACAATTACGAAAAGAACACCAGAAATGACTCGAATGATCGCTACGTTATCCATTAGATCTCCTGTACTGATTCTCTGAATTTATTGACCAAAAGTTGCGGTGAAACTTCTGCTGATCGAAAGAAGCGCGGGCACCAGCAATACGATAAACATACTCGGGAAAATGAAAAATACCAGTGGAAACACAAGTTTGACGGTGGTCTTTGCCGCCATTTCTTCCGCCTGCTGCCGGCGCCGGGTTCGCAGAGAATCCGCGAAGTAGCCCAGCGATTTCGAAAGCGGTGTTCCGAAGCGCTCAGTCTGTACCAGCATGTTCACGAAGGAACGGAAAATTTCGAGGCCAGTACGATTCGCCATGTTGCGCCAAGCTTCGATGCGCGGCTTGCCGGCGCGCTGTTCCAACCGGATGAGCAACAATTCGTCGCTCAAATCCTTATGACCGAGGCGGATCTCCTCGCCAATGCGAATCAACGCCTGATCCATGCCGAGCCCGGCCTCCATGCAGATGACGAGGAGGTCGAGAGCGTCAGGAAGCGCCAAGCGGATTCTCTCCCTCCGCCGTTTCACCGCACCGGTCAACCAGAAATCGGGCGCAAGGAAGCCAACAGCCGCCAAAACGATGAACCAGATGAAAATGTTGTCGCCGCGCAACAGAAATCCTGCGATCAGACCAGCCACAACCGGTCCCAGTAGCTTAAAGGTGTAGTAAAGGTCCACGTAGGTGTGTTCCCGATAACCGGCGGCTGCCATCCGACGCGAAACTTCCCCGTCATCCGCCAGCCCAACCAGTTTCCGCAGTGGAGCAAACCAGTCTGTAAATCGAGATGCCACCTCCATGCCAGATCGCGAGGGTGGTTTCTCTTCTGTAGGCTCGCTTACCGCGAATTCCGTCAGTCTAGCGGCGACTGGAGAGTTCCCACTCAGCAATAGCAGAAACAGGCCTGCGCTAAGCACGAAGGTCAACACGACTGCAACAATTATTCCAACCATAGCGTTACACCCTAATGTCTACGATTTTGCGGATCATCCATACGCCGACAGCCATCAAGCCAAGTCCAATCCATACCGCCTTGCGTCCCATAGGATCATCGATCAGATTGCGTGCATAGCCAGGATTGAGGAAATTCATTATCCCGAAAATGATAAAAGGTAGCGAACCCAGAATCCACCCCGTTAGCCGACCTTGCGCCGTGTAAATTTTCAACTGCCCCAGCAACCGGGATCGCTCGCGTATGACCGCTCCGGCTTTGTCGAGAACCTCCGCCAGATTACCTCCGGTTTCCTTTTGCACTAACATTGCCGTGACCAGGAATTGAAGATCAGGCACGGGAACGCGTTTGGCAAGGTTTAGAAGGGCTTCGCGAATGGGAAGGCCGAAATTTTGTTCCTCGAAAACACGACGAAATTCTGTTCCCACCGGATCGGGAATCTCCCTTGCAACCATCTCAATCGCAGCCGTAACAGCGTGGCCGGCGCGGAGGGCGCGTCCCAAGAGATCGATTGCATCCGGCAATATGGTAGCGAATCGCTGCAGTCTTGCTCGCCGCTTCATGCGTAAAGAGATGTACGGTCCATTTGCGGCTACAAGACCGAGCAACAGTCCCCCTGGTACGTTGTGCAGCCACGCTGAGGTCAAAGCTGCTACCACGGCGAAAATTACCAGCGCACCAAATACCACCCGTCCAACCGTCCAAGTGGAGTCGGCTTGTTTGATCAGTACGTCGATATCAGCAGCAAGTTGGACTCGTCGCAGGATTGCGTTGACAAGAGGAAATTCGCTGTAGACTTCGCGCTTTAGAATGTCCGGATCGATACCCTGATCTGCGGTGTCGCCGTGATCCATTCCAGCCAGGCGTTTCCCCAGGTCGGTCTCTTCCTTGGTCGGTTTCGTCATGTAGAACACGACGGAGAACACTACCACCAATAGCACGAGAAACAGTAAAATTGGCATCGATGACCCCTCTCCAAGTCGAGCTATACATCAACCGACATATCAAAAAGGCTGGGCGGAACCGCGATCCCCGAAGCCAGAATTTTGTCTGCAAATCTCGGCGTCACCCCGGTTGAATAGAATCGTCCCAAGACGCGGCCGTTGATTCCTATTCCTCGCTTCTCGAAGCGGTAGATGTCCTGCATGCTGACGACGTCCTGATCCATGCCGGTAATTTCGCTCAGGTGAGTGATTCGCCTGGTACCATCGCTGAGGCGCGACACTTGAACGATAATGTTGACCGCCGACGCGATCTGTTGACGGACGGCTTTTTCAGGCAAATTCAGATTAGCCATCAGAGCCATGGTCTCCAATCGGGCGATGGCATCACGCGGGCTGTTGGCGTGTACGGTGGTCAACGATCCGTCGTGGCCGGTATTCATGGCCTGAAGCATGTCCAGAGCTTCTTCACCGCGAACCTCACCGATGATGATGCGGTCTGGCCGCATTCGCAGGCAATTGATGACCAACTCGCGCTGGTGCACTGCGCCCCTGCCCTCGACGTTCGGAGGGCGGCATTCCAGACGGACGACGTGCTGCTGTTTCACCTGCAGTTCGGCCGAGTCTTCCACGGTCACGATTCGTTCCTTATCAGAGATGAACCGCGAGAGTACGTTGAGCAGCGTCGTTTTTCCGGAACCGGTTCCGCCAGAGATAACGACGTTCAGCCTTGCCTTAACCGCACCCTGCAGGAGGTCGCGCATCTGCGGAGTCATCGTGTGGTTGGCAAGCAGATCCTCGGCTTCGAGAGGAATCGTCCCGAAGCGTCGAATGGATAGAATCGGGCCATCCACGGCCAGTGGAGGAATAATCACGTTGACGCGCGATCCGTCAGGCAGACGCGCGTCCACCATCGGCGACGATTCATCGACCCGGCGACCCACGGCCGAAACAATTTTGTCGATGATGTGCATGAGGTGAACGTTATCTTTAAAGGCAACGTTGGTTTCCTCAAGCATTCCGGCACGCTCGACGTATACGCTGGAGTATGTATTGACCAAGATGTCACTGATGGTTGGGTCCTGTAGCAGCGGCTCCAGAGGGCCGAGGCCAAAGACCTCATCGAGTACCTCGCGCGACAACCGCTCCCGCTCGGAAGCACTCAATGGAGTATTTGAGTGCGATACCAAGTCCTGAATAACGGCCAGGATCTGGTTTCGAGCGTGGTTATCATCAAGGTAATTCAGTTTCTCAAGATCAATTCGGCTGAGCAGATCCCTGTGAAGAGCGGACTTCATCTCTTGGTAAGCCTTGGGCTTCAGGTCTTTCCTGCCCCACTGGTCAGCTGCTTCCAGAATGCCGATCTTTGCTGTGGTGTCACGCTCGTTTTGTGCCATCGTCCCTCTTTATTGACCCAGCTTACAGGCCCAGTATCCCAAATCGACGTTTCGGCTCTTGCTTGCCGACTGCCTGTGCTGATCTCTCGACCAGAGTATCGACCCATCGGCGAAAGGTTACGGCCAGCTCCGATCGTCCGTTGAATGGTATTGGCGCGCCACTGTTGATCGCATTGATCACCTCGGCGTAGCTATTTGGTACCAAAAACGATATTGGCATCCGGATGGTCTTCTCGATTTGATCGTCGCGGATTGCCGCACGTTTGTCGTATCGATTGATGACGATGCGCGTCTTTTCCTTCGGGCAATTAAAACGCTTCAAGTGTTCGAGATAGCGGACTAGGTTCCGAATCGAAGGCAACTCCGGAGCGGCGACCAGAAATACCGCGTCCGCGCGGTCAATTGCGCCGACGTTGTAGGCGTTTAGCCCAGGTGCGCAGTCTACGATCACCAAGTCATATTCTTCGCGGAGGAAATCGAGGGTACCTTCTAAGGCAGTCTCTGAATCCTTGGTCGCCGCACCAAACGAATCGGGAGCGGCGAGAACGTGAAGCCCGGAAGCGTGTTTGGTGACGAAGCCCTGAAGGAGTTCGGAATCGAGGCGGTGAATGTTGTGCACCAGTTCATAGAAATGATACTGATGCTCCCCCAGGCTCAGATACACCGAGACATCACCCAAATCAGGATGCTGGTCAATCAGCAGCGTCTTGATTCCACTTTGAGCCGCAAAGGCAGCGAGATGGGTAGCAAGAGTTGTAACCCCGGTGCCGCCCTTCACTCCAACGAAGGCGTACACCTTTCCCCTCTTCGCCGGAGCACTGCGCTCCCTCTTCTTTTGCTCGTGCTTGACCAGAGCGTCCACCACCCGTTCACGCGCCGGTGGTTTTAGCAGGTACTCCGAACATCCCGAGCGCATCGCCTCGATGATGCACTCGGGACGCGAATCTGATGCCAATGCGAACACGGCAGTCATTGGCATGGCATTCTTAATTTGTTCAGCGCGCAAAGCTGCGCCTTCATGACTAGTATCAAAGTCAATTACACAGACATCAGGCTGCCGCTGCAGTAACTCCTGCAATAGAGCTGCGTCACTCGCATCCCATCGGTCAAGTTCACCAGTGATCTCAAACCCGGGGAGCGAATCCACGATGTCGCGCAGACCTGCGGCAGCCCGTTTGTCTACAGAAACCGTCACGATACCTAGCGTGCGGCGAGATGCTTGGGGAACCATGGCGCTCACGTTGTGCTACCTCGCGATTACTTATTATTAGTTGTAGTTACCGCCGGATTCGACTTTCCGTTAATCGTCCGGTCGAAATCACTTGCTTCCAAGTTTTTTATCGGCATTTTCACGGTTGGAGTCGCGACCACGTTCTCCGCCAATGGATCGACGATGGTTGGCGTCACCAAAACCAGCAGTTCAGTATTGGTCCGATTATATGACTTTGAGCGGAACAGTTGCCCAAGAATTGGGATGTCCCCGATTCCTGGCATCTTGTAGAGCTGTACCGTCGCGCGTTTGTCGATCAGCCCAGCCATTCCAAAACTTTGACCGTTGCGTAGTTCGATTTCGGTTTCTGCCCGCCGAGTGGAAATGGCGGGTATCTCGAAACCGGAGATCGTCACGGCATTCGTAAAGTCGAGGGTGCTGACCTCGGGCGAAAGCTTCAGCCGAATGATATCGCCTTCTTCAACGGTACCAGTGAAATCCAGCTTCACACCATACGGCTTGAACTGAATGGTCACACTGGCGGCAGAGCCCGCCGCCCCGCCCTGAACAACCGGAAAGGGGAACTCGCCGCCCGCCAGAAATTTAGCGGATTCGCCACTGCGCGCCATCAGATTCGGCTCAGCCAAGATCTGCAGAATATTCCTCTGTTGAAGATCCTGTATGGTTGCGCCCAGATTCAGGTCAGGACGGAACAAGAAAACGTTCAACAGATTTGAAGCCGTAAGACTGGTTGTTTCGCCGGTCAACGGAGCACCGATTACACCCGTGAGCAATCCCGACGAACCCAATGTAGATGGTCCGAACTGCCCGGTAGAAATCGTGCCTGGAGTATTAGCCGCGCCCGTGCTCAGAATGTTGATGCCGAACTGTTCGAGTTTTATTCGATCCACTTCAGCGAATTGCACCTTGAGCATGATCTGCTTTTGGCGAAGAGGAACGATGATCAGTGAGTTGACAATATCCTTGGAATAAACATTTGCCATCCGTAGAATATCGTCTGCCACTGTTTTGCTGTCGACTTTTCCGGCGACCAGCACTCTTCCCTGCTCAGCCTCAATCTGAACTGGCTCGCTGGGGTATGCCGACCTGATTCCGTCTCGCAGGCCTGACACATCCACATCCGCATAGACGTCCAGGATACGGGCGTTCGACTTCTCATCCCATAACACGAGGCTACTGCTGCCTGGCGCCTTGGCGGTGACGACCACCTGTGTGGTGCTGACGGTTACCGTGTCCAGAATGGCCGGATTACTCACCACGATTCGGCGTAGACGGGACTGGGTGTTGAGAACAATCGACCGGCCTACCTGAATGTGTACCGACTGAGTTTCTGGAGCCAGTGTGGGCTGGGCAATTTGCTGTTCCTGAGCAGGCGCCTCTTTTGCAACGTCGGAGGACGCATGCGTGTCTGCAATCTTTCCTGCTGGCGCCTGCGCCGCTGCCGCTTCCATCGCCAAAGCTAACAGTAAGAGAGCAACTGCCGAATTAACCACAGGGTGAAGTGCTCGCATTTCGAGTTTTCCTCTTTGTGGACTCAATAGTTACTCAAAATATATCCACTGAATTGCTATTCAAATTTATCCACCGACCGTTTGCCGTCGGAAATTGTCTCCACCTCATAAAAAACAGCCTGCTTCACAGCGTGAGGAGGGGGAGGAGCTTTCGCCACGATCTTCTTTTCCGTTACTGGTTTTGGCTTCCCGGTCATCAAGTCCGTCATATCGACCGGCTTGGTTGCGGGACTATCTTGATCGGCACCGTTGCGAAGCACAAACTGAATTACTCCCTGCGTTGACGCCAGAACGAGTTTCTCCCCGTCCTCCGGTTTGAGCAGCAGAGTTACGACATTGACTGTCTCAGGTTTTCCAGTAGGGTCAGGCTCAATTTTCTGTCCGGCTACGAGCACCTCGACGTTCGCCAGAACAGTCTGCGTCAGCTGGTTCGGTGAGCTTTCGAGTTTGGAGGTTACGAGCACATCGACGTGGGATCCCGGGTAAAGGAAGCCGGCCACACCGACCACATCGTTCGACCGCACCGACACAGCGCGCATCCCCTCCGGAATCTTGACGGTCAGACCGATTCCTGAGCCCGCCAAAGCGACATCGTGATCCAAAATCGGCTGATGCTGGTCGATCGGATAAATCACCGACCGGCCGATCACCTCTTCTGGCTTGGTAAACGCACCGCTCAAAGGCATACTGGCAGGCCAATCGATTAAAGAGACACTATCGGCGCTGATCGGCGATCCGGCCGACAACGGCTTGTTGGCCGCGACCACCTTTACGGTCGTGCAGGTTGCCGCCTGCTGCGCACGCAGCCGGGCATAAAAGGCATAGCTCACAATTCCTGCGATGACCAGGGCCATACCCAGCGCAAGTACAATTCGTTTCGAGTTCATATGCCACCTCGGCGATAGAAAGCCAGTACTGAATACAAAACTCCTGCCGCAATTGCGACACCATAGGGCAGACGAGCCGCCTGCGGATTGGAAAGATTCAGGCTCGGATGCACTTCAGCTCCCGCCGCTGCATGAAACCTGACCAGATCGACGACATTGACCAGTACGGCGCGCAATCTCCCCTGCCAAAGCGCGTAAAAGATGGCGAAGATTCCACCGGCAATAGCAGAGGCAAGAACGATCTCAAAGGCCCGGCCCGGCCCGACAAAACAGCCGACCGCTGTGATCAGTTTTACGTCGCCGGCGCCCATAGCGTGAATCAAAAAAAAGACCAGAAACGCGCCGCCGCCCACCAGTCCGCCGGCCAATGCGCTCCCCAGACCATGCCATCCCTGGAGCGTAAACCGCCCAATGATAGCAACCAGTATCCCGAGATAGGTGAGTTTGTTGGGAATCCGGCGACTGGTCACGTCCGTAATACCGCCGACTCCCGCGACAGTCAACGCGCCGGCCATATATAGAGATTCCGTTGTCATCGGATTTTCAAGCCCGCCTTAATTGATCTCTTTCTACCGTACTTTATACACCTGCTGTGACCGTGAATCACTGAGCATAAGGGTTGGCGAATCGGATGACCAGGAGCGCATTGGACAAAATCACTTTGAACCGCGCTTCCTGGCCATCCAATTAAGTGCGATTTTAGACAGCGCTGTTCAACGCGGTACCAATCTTGGTAAACGCAGAATTGACGGCATTGCCCAAGGTTCCCATCGTGGCGGTCGCTGCGAGCGCAATCAAAGCCGCTGCCAGAGCGTACTCGATCAAATCCTGGCCAGACTCATCGTTGTGCAGATTGCGAAGGGTACGCAGAATATTAGCTTTCATTCGGAACTCTCCTTGAATGGTTGGGTTGTTAAACTTCTCAGGTAACCCCAATCTGGGCTACAGTTCATTGCTGAATTGCGAAAATACCGCGTTTTGCCACGCTGGCCCAATCCTTCACGAAGGGCGACTCGAACGGATCGCGGTCTAAACTGCGAGTAGCGTTGAGCACTCTTGCCTTCATGATCTTCTCCTTCTGGAGTGGTCGAGCCACTATGCACAAATCAAAACTGTTAATTCTGATGCAGAGTTGCTGCCCGATGTTGCCAAACAAAATTAATGTGTGCGGAATGCGATTGGGGGAAAAATCTTAAGGCATCCGCTGCCCGACATTCTTAGAGATATGCGCGCGATCTAGGGTCGCAAAATAGAATGCAAAAGCGATCGATATTGGACTGGAAGCCACGTCTCCAGGAAAGACTGCTGTCTTCCATCGACGTCTACACCCAGCGCTGTAATACTTAGGCAGAAGCTATAGGAATGTCAATCAGAAAGGCATTGATTAAGAAGTCACCACCTATTACCTGAGGGGACCCGAAAGTAACCAGAAGTAACATAAACAGTAAGACGATTAGTCTCTTATTGAATCCGAACGAAGATGATCGCCAAACCGTCGTCGTATTCCACGCGCCAGTCCTTACGCTCCTTCAGCACGCTGGCGAGTGGTGAATCGGTCGCGACTAGCACCCATTTCACTTGGTATTTATCCAGTGGCTCCTGCCACCGCCAAGTGCCGTTGGCAGCCTTCAGGTAATCCTTGATGAAGTCTTCGCCATAGAAATCGTGCCTGTCATCAAAGTACAGTTTCGTGCCGGGATAAAGTTTGTAGATCAGATAGCCACTCCAGACATCGGAGTTGAACATGTGAGCGCGAATGCCTTTTGCTGCGATGAATTCCGTTGCTTTCACCGGAAATATGTTTTCGTCAAAGTGCGCCGAGACAATTTGTGCCGAAAGCACGCGCCCGCCGTTCATAGAGATCGCTACGGATGCTGCCAGAAAGGCGATTGCAAGCGCATGACCGCGGAATTGCTTCTCCATGGCAGCCATGTTTTCGGAGATATCGTGAACCGCACCAAGCACCGAGCAAAGCCACGGCGGATGAGCACCCTGGCCGAGCCGGGGAGAACCGACTCCAGCTAGCATCGGTCCCAGGGACAGGCTCATGATGATGGCCGAGATCGGTATGTTGCGCGCCGAATAGAGACCGGCATGAATCGCGAACAATAGAAGTAGCAGATCGGCTGCGGTAACGCGATCGTGCTTCAGCACAATTCCAAAAACAGCTAACAGAATGAACAACTCGAAATATCCGTGTCCGGATGCGTGGAAGTTCGGCGACATGAACTCGTTGATCGAGTCCATAAAGAAACTATTAGATAGATATTGATACACATGCACATGCAGTCTGTAGCCATACGGAGTCAGCAACGTAATCGCAAGGCATGCGGCAAAAACGATGGCCAGACCGACGATTTTTTGACGATTCTCCGCGCTGGGGGCGCACATATAGTTCCAAGCACGGGCACAGCCAAATAATGCGAGCAGCGCGAGACCTAGAATGAAACCGCCGTGTACATTGACCCAAAGCAGCATCAATGGGGGAAGCCAAAGCAATACCCAACGCTTCCCCTCTTCAAAGCGATACAGCACATCCACCCACAGCAGGACGAAGAGCCAGCTCAGAAC
Source organism: uncultured Acidobacteriaceae bacterium (assembly GCA_964563875.1). Lineage (GTDB taxonomy): Bacteria > Acidobacteriota > Terriglobia > Terriglobales > Acidobacteriaceae > TOLSYN. The sequence continues at coordinate 32,547 of CAZLZA010000006.1, read as the reverse complement.
ATGTGGTCTCGCCAGCACGTGGATCTGCGCGGCGGCGGCGGCGAGCATTGTCAAGGAAGCAGCTGCCGCAAAACTGCCACTTCGTCGAAGCACAAAACGAAACAGAAGCGCGAATGTGCCTGCAATGATGATGGCAGTAAAGAGTACGACGCCATTTAGACCAGCAACGTGGTGGATTGCGCCGATAACCATGTCATACAACCACTCCCAGGCATACCATGATTGGCCCGCTCTGGTGTATGAGAAGGAGTCCGTTTGTGGCACCGAGTGAGTCGCAAGGATGAATTCCCCGTTTCGAATGTGCCACCCGGTATCGGCGTCGCCAAGCAGGGCTGCACTCATCGGGCTGTAAACCAAAATACCGACGAGTACGAGGAAAATCACATCGGCAATGGACGGCAGCAGCCACCGCGCCCACGCTGGCGAGGGCTTTCCCGCGAGAGACGAAACAGACTTGGGCGCCAATTCACTCGACACAATCACTGTCCGGACCTCTTCAAGAATCAGCTATCGACTTGTACCAGATCTCGAACGACGCTACAAGATCAATCCCGTATGGCATATTTCACGCTGGCTGTTGACTCTGTTTCCCGTTATGCTACGGGCCATGAGTCATGTCGCCATACCTGGACCCGGAAGCTGCGTCGCGAATTCCCCGTCGATGGCGCTGCGCAGCACCGGCGTGAACTCCTAATTATTGGCTGCGAATTGCGGGCTCTTGGAGGCCTGAGAAATGACCGTGACGATCGGGAACGGGAATTCTTCGCCAACGCAGGACTGCTCAGTTCACGAGGGCGAATCTCCAGCATTAACGCAGAGGATGAGGCGGACTGCTCTGCTTTGGATACTGCTGGCCAGTGGGATTTCCATTGTGTGGGGTTTCTATATCGGGCAGACGGGAAATGGGTGGGTGGATTTCAGGGCAGTTTACTACGGCACACGATGCCTGATTTCACACCACAACCCGTACAAGGTGAATGAGTTAGAGAACGTATATCGGATCGAGGGCGGGGAACGTTCGACGGAGACTGCCAAAACTCTTCAGTGCGTGACGCTTTATGTAAACGTGCCTACAACATTCCTGTTCGTAGCTCCGTTCGCGGTGCTGCCTTGGGGGCCTGCGCACATACTGTGGTTAACCATCACAGCCGGGGTATTCATCCTTGCCGCCTACCTTATGTGGGAAATAGGGGCGAGCTACGCGCCGAAGGTCTCCCTATTCCTGATTTGTATCTTACTTGCCAACTCCGAGAGCCTGTTTTGTGGGGGCAATACTGCCGGGATCGTCGTTGGCCTCTGCGTGGTGGCGGTCTGGTGCTTCATTCAAGAGCGATACGTATTGGCCGGCATCCTGTGCCTTGCATTCAGCCTTGCAATTAAACCTCATGATGCGGGCCTGGTCTGGTTCTACTTCTTGCTGGCGGGCGGGGTCTATAGGAAACGCGCGCTGCAAACCATTGCTATTACCCTTGTTCTGGCCCTGGCGGCATTCCTGTGGGTCTCGCACGTTGCGCCGCATTGGATGCAAGACTGGCAAACCAACCTGTCGACGATTTCGGCTCCCGGCGGCATCAATGAGCCCGGCCTCAATTCACTCACAGGTCGCAGCGCCTTTATGGTCATCGACCTGCAGGCGGCCATCAGTGTATTTCGCGATGATCCACGCATCTACAATCCACTCAGCTATTTGATCTGCGGAACGCTTCTTCTAGCATGGTCGGTTTGCACTTTAAGGTCTAACTTCTCGCGATCGAGGGCATGGCTTGCGCTGGCGGCAGTCACAGCTCTTACTATGCTGGTGACCTATCACCGGCCATGGGATGCAAAACTCCTGATGCTGGCTGTTCCCGCCTGCGCCAGGTTGTGGGCTGAGGGAGGCCCGATTCGCTGGATAGCATTGCTTGTAAATGGCATAGGGCTGCTGTTGGTCGGAGATCTTCCTTTAGCTCTTCTTAGCGGCCTCCCGTCCGAGTTGCATTTAGGGTCGACGGGGATATTCGCACAGATACGTACAGTTTTGCTGATTCGGCCCGCCTCGCTTATTTTACTGGTCACGGGTATTTTCTATCTATGGGTGTATATGCACACCACGCCAGGTACGGACGGCTGCATCGTCCAACCTAATTCGGCAGAAACCGAGCCCGCGATGAAGCTGGACTGACACAATTCCCTGAGCGGTAAATTTGCGCGCTCGTAATGACTGGCGCGACACACTTCTTCTCTTGTGGGCGGTTTGTAGGCGTGGTATTTCGACCCGGGGCCGCATTCTCCCAAACTGGTCTATCGCTTCACAGCCTTAGAGATCGACGATACAAGACGCTGACTTCGTCGCGATATAACACAGCCCAAGCTGGGCTGATCTTCAGGTACTTCGAGAGCGGACTATCCACCGGCATCAGTACGTACTCAACCTTATATTTGTCGAGCACCGTCTGTGGATTCTGGATGGAAGTTGCCGCCCAGTAATCCTTGAACACACCGGTTGGGGCATATGGGTCCCATCGTCCGTCGATAAAGACCCTCAACTCCGGAGCATGCCAGATCAGGTATCCACCCCAAATATAATCATGAAAGAGCCTACCTTGAATTGCGTTCGCTTTCATGTAGGCGACAGCTCGCTCGGGATAGTCCGCCTGACTGTGAAATTTCGATTGGTGGGGCATGCTGAAGGCGAATAAGCAGAGCAAAATGGCTAAGGCAACTGCATTGTTTAGACGCCTGTCAGAGTTTCTGTCATACGGGGTCATCAGTTTGAGACACTTCGCGAAGATCGGTGGGACAAGAATCGCTGCGAGGAACATGAATCGGATATTGGTCAGGGAGAAGTAGAGGGCCAACATGATGAACCCAAGCTCGTCCAACCGCCAACGCTCCATCGAGAAAACCGAAATCAGCAGTGTTCCCAAGATCAGGACCATGGCAACTTTGCCCCAAGGGGTGTGGAAATCGATTGAGGCAAACTCCTGAATGTTGTCGACCGAGGATTGCTTTCCGAACATAGCTCCGAAGGGGTAGAGCACTAGATGGTATCCAACGGGATTGATGAATACCGCTGCAAATGATGCCCCAGCGGTGATGAGCAGTTTCCGCAACTGCGGCCCTGACCATCGAATCGCATAGGCGTGCCCCCAACACCCTTCCAGCAGTCCGGAGGCAATGAAAATGCCGAACACCACCACCCCCATAGGCCACGAGCCGTGCGAATTTATCCAGAGGCAAAAGAGCGGGGGCACCAACCAGAGCCATTTCGAGTCATTTCTCCGCGACGCCTCCAGAATCAAGAGCAGAACCACCAAATACAACCAACCGAACAACAGGGTTCGCGCACCGATGGAGACCACCATCAGAATGGCGGCGGCAACGGTGACCAGAAAGGAATTCTTCACATCGTCGCTGGCAAGATAGCTGAGACGGAAGACGCCCAGGACGATAGCAGTACAAAGCAAGAAAACAAGAAGGAAAACCGCAGGAAGGCCGGCCCACCTGTACGCCAGATAATAGGCTAGTTCCGACAGCCACTCGAAGGGAAGGATGGCCGCCCCCGTCGCAGTATAAGAATAGGAGTCAACGGCCGGAAAATGGCCTGTAGTCAGCAGAAATTGGGCGTTACGCAGATGCCACCACAGATCAGGATCGGTGATGTCGCGCCTTGAAAGCAGAAATACCAGATAAATAAGGGAAGTGGTAAGAACCGTGGGAAATGAAAACAACCGACTCCACACGGTGGAGGGCAAGCTGACTGGCGCAATTAGAGGCGCGCTTAATTGAGACAATTCGCCTTCCCTCCTGGTTTTCGGAAGCACGCGTCCGGATGCTTTCATCAAATCGCGCGTTACCGGTTTTGGGACCGCTGAGTCAAGAGCAGTTCACTAATTACCACGCCTGCTCTGCCCACGCAACAAACATTTTCCGAGCTCTCTCGATCAATCGCGGACACGATTTAGCCGCGAGTCCGTCTCCAATCGGGGGAGCACTGCGGCGGGTAGGCATCTGCCGGGATGCGTGACGGAGCGAAGACTGCGGGAGGTCTTGCATAATATGTAGCCATCCTGGGCCTGGTCGATTACGATAGGTCAGTGCTCCGGTAGGTTCGGAGCCTCTACAAGTACCGGACATGAACTCTGCAAGTTATTGAAAAGAATGAGCGCCATGGAACTCGAGCCTGCAGTACGCAAGTAAACTGAATCCAGCGGGAAGCGGTGAGAGCCAGCGGAGGAGCGATAGCGATATGGAAGATTTGCGTTTCCCGATTGGGAAGTTTGACGGGACCAAGGGACCAAACACACCCGAAGAACGCAAGAAGCAGGTCGACACCATTGCCGAGCTTCCGGAGCGCCTGAAGCAAGCGCTGATGGGACTGAACGGAAAACAACTGGATACCCCTTATCGCGAGGGCGGGTGGACGGTAAGGCAAGTGACCCATCATCTTGCGGACAGTCATATGAATGCCTATGTCCGATACAAACTGGCATTGACGGAAGACAATCCAACGATTAAACCTTACCGGGAGGCAGCCTGGGCGGAACTGGCCGACAGTCGCATCACTCCCATCGATGTAAGCCTGGCACTGGTGGACAACTTGCATGCCCGCTGGGTGGTATTGCTCCGCAGCCTAAAACCTGAAGACTGGGAGCGGACGGTCACCCACCCGGAAATGGGTGTGATGTCCTTGGACAAAATGCTTGGAATCTATGCCTGGCATGGCGCGCATCATGTGGCGCACATCACCGGGTTGCGCCAGCGGAGCCAGTGGTAGTGACCGGCGTGCGTGGCTGTAAACGATAAAATCCGGTCACCCGTGGCAAAGAAGTCATTGACCTCCGGATTCTGCCTTTGATACTGTCAAGCGTTCGCGTATGCGCGACGTCGGGTCGGACCATGTTGTTGGCAATCCTATGGCACTCAAGTTCCGTGGCGTTGATTTCCTTGAATTCGACTCGCTCCTCACCGAAGACGAGCGCATGGTGCGCGACACGGCACGACAATTTGTAGAAGATAATCTCGTCCCCATCATTGAAGACTGTAATCGCCAGGGGAGGTTTCCCAGGGAACTGGTTGCGCCGATGGGTGAACTCGGCTTCTTTGGCCCCACGCTCCACGAATATGGCTGCGCGGGGATGAGCAGCGTGGAATACGGGCTCATCATGCAAGAGATGGAGCGCGGGGACAGTGGACTGCGCTCATTCGCCAGTGTCCAGAGCAGCTTGGTGATGTACCCGATTTACACCTTTGGCAGCGAGGAACAGAAGCAGCGCTGGCTCCCGGCGATGGCCAAGGGAGAAAAGTTGGGATGCTTCGGGCTGACAGAGCCTGATGCCGGCTCAAACCCGGACGCGATGCGCACCCGTGCGGTTCCGGACGGCGATCACTACGTGCTCAATGGCGAGAAAATGTGGATCACCTCCGGTTCCATTGCTGACGTTGCCGTGGTCTGGGCCAAAAGCGAGGAGCACGGTGGCCAGGTTCGCGGATTCCTGGTTGAGACCGACCGTCCTGGGTTTGTCGCCAAGGACATCCATGGAAAGTGGTCGCTGCGCGCTTCGGTCACCTCGTCGCTTTCGATGCAGGACGTACGGATTCCAAAGGAGAACCTGCTGCCGAAAACATCAGGGCTAAAATCAGCGCTGATGTGTCTGAACCAGGCGCGGTTCGGCATCGCCTGGGGCGTGATCGGCGCGGCAATGTCGTGCTACGACACGGCTCTGCAATATTCACAATTCCGCAAGCAGTTCCGCAACCAGCCCATCGCGTCGCATCAACTCGTCCAGGAGAAACTGGTCTGGATGATCACCGAAATCAGCAAGGCTCAGCTATTAGCACTTCAGGTGGGCCGGTTAAAGGATCAGGATAAGGCCCAGTACTTCCATATTTCGATGGCTAAGCGGAACAATGTGTGGATGGCCCTGGAGTGCGCCCGCATGGCGCGCGACATTCTTGGTGCAAACGGCGTGGCAGATGAGTATCCGGTATTCCGTCACATGGCAAATCTCGAGTCGGTGAAAACCTACGAGGGAACGCACGATGTTCACACGTTAATTCTGGGATCAGCGATAACAGGCATTGACGCGTTCTGAATTCAGGAGCAAAATTGGCCCGCCAAACTGTAGATGCGAGTCAATTAGTTATTAGTTTGAATGATGAGTAGTGAAGAACGGCACAAGGCCAAAAGCAAGTACGAAACAGAGCCGCGGCCGCTGGAATTAGGAGCAATTATGGCGACACAGTTTCAAAACAAAGCAGTCCATCTGGAAGACAATATCCAATCGAATCTCGAATCGGATCTCGCACTGGAAATGTTGCGAGTGGTTGAGGCGGCAGCCATCGCTTCGGCACGGCAAATGGGAACCGGTGACCGCAAGCGCGCCGATCAGGTCGCGACAGAAACGATGCGCCGCGTCATGGACACGATCCCGATGCGCGGCACCATCGTGATTGGCGAGGGCGAACGCGACGAGGCTCCGATGCTGTACATCGGGGAGAAGGTGGGACGCGCACCAAAAGAGGGCGTCATTTATCCGGAAGTGGATATCGCAGTCGACCCGCTGGAGGGTACGAACCTCTGCGCCACCGGCGCGCCGGGCTCCATCTGCGTACTGGCTGCCAGCGAACGCGGCGGCCTGCTGCACGCCCCGGATTGCTACATGGAAAAAATCGTGGTTGGCCCGGCCTGCAAGGGGTCCGTGGATTTGGATGCGCCTACAGCGGTAAATCTTAGGATGATCGCTAAGGCTCTGGATCGCGATGTGGAAGACCTAGTGGTAATCGTGCTGGACCGCCCACGCCACGAGAAGTTGATCAACGAGATTCGTCGGGCAGGCGCGCGCATTAAGTTGATCGGCGATGGCGACCTTGCACCGGGAATCGCGGCGGCCGTGCGCGGTACCGGGGTTCACGCTGTGATGGGCACGGGCGGTGCGCCGGAAGGCGTGATCACCGCGGCGGCGATGCGCTGCCTGAACGGCTACATGGTGGGTAGGCTGACTGGCTATACTGACGAACAGCGCGAGCGCATGACCCAGTACGGTATCTCCGATGTGAACAAGATTTATACTGCCGACGAACTAGCTCCGGGCGAAAACATCATATTCGCCGCGACCGGCGTAACGGACGGCGCGCTGATGCAGGGAGTTCGCTTCTTCGGTGAAGGTGTACGCACATCCTCGGTGGTTATGAAGATGGCTTCGCGTAAGGTCCGCTTTGTGGAAGGCATCCACCTGGAACACGGCAAGGATTTCAGCGTTCGATTCTAATGCGCTCAAATGTTAAGAGAAAAGGGGTACGGCTTAGGCCTTGCCCCTTTCGCTTGCCTGCAGCGCAGCTACTGGGGTGAGATGGTGATGATATTCATCCGCGCCAGCCCGTTGATCACGAACTGCACCGCAATCGCCGTCAACATCAATCCCATGATTCGCATCATGATTCGGATTCCCGTCTCTCCCATGCGCTTCCGTACCCGATCTGCCGAGGCAAGGATGATGTAGCTGGCGAAGGCGGTGAATGCGATGGCGACGAAGATCGGGATGGCGTGCTGCCAGGTAGGCGAAGCACCCATTAACACCATCACGGTTGAGATCGCACCCGGTCCCGCCAGTAGAGGAATTCCCAGGGGAGTGATGCCAATGTCCTCCTTATTCGAACCCTCCTCAGTTTCGCTTGTTCCCTCCTGCGTAGAGCGGCGCGCCTGCATCATATCAAGGCCGATCAGCAAGAGGATGAGTCCGCCCGCGATTTCAAAGGCCGCCAGCGTGATCCCGAATAGCTTGAAAATGAACGATCCGGAGAGCGCGAACAGGCTGAGAACGATCAGGCAGGTCCAAGCAGCGCGGGCAGCCATACGACGGCGCGACGCGGAATCCGCGCGATGCGTCATCGCCAGAAAAGGCGGAACCGCGGCAAAGGGATCAACAAGAAAGAAGATCGAGCAAAATGCCACGAATGAAAACTCCGTCATGGAAGTAAAGAACGAATGAATGCGGGCGGCTTCCGGCGGCAGGAACATACGAGCGAAACGGTCTCCATTACCAGCGTACACGGGATGATCGCGAATTCCAAAACAGCAAGGCGCATGCGCTGGCAGATACGGGCCAACGGACGCCCCTCCGGCCGCGGGCGCTGGCTACTTGCGCCAACTGGTGTTCTTCTAGCGGGGCGATGCGGGCTCTTCGCTCAGCCGATAAGGATGGCGGAGATGTTTCCGCGCCGCTGCCGCGTACTCGCTGTCGCGGCCGGCGGCAATCACACTGCGATAGCGCGCCACCGCCTGCTCGCGCCGTCCCAGTATGTCGTACATTTCTGCGGCGGCAACATAGGCGCGAAGCATCAGGGATGGCTCGACGTCCTTGCAGGTGGTGACAAGATCGAAGGCGCTAGCTGCCGGTTCGAACTGGTGCTGCCCACGCAAGGAAATGCCCAAGCCCCATGCTGCCAACTCTGGCTGAAAGGTCGAATACTTCCCTTCGCGCCCCTTCTGCAGGGCGAGGCGATAGTGTGCAATGGCCTCGGGTCCCTGACCGGCAGCATTGAGCAGATGGGCGTACTCGATGACGAGAAGAAAATTTCTGGGATACTCCCGCGAGACTCGTCCCACCAGTTCCAGTGCCTCCGGATAGCGCTGTTCGCGCCGCAGAAACAGGCTGAGAGCGAGGGCCGCGTCATTGCTCGACGTACCGTGCGAACGGCTCACCTCCCGCAAATAATTAAGACCCTTCTGGCGATTACCTGTGACTCCCACCAACGCTACGGCCGCACGCCCCGCCCAGTTCAGCGAACCGATTATGTAGTTATGGATTCCGACGGTCATTTTGGCATCCACGTAGCCTGGGTCCAATTCGAGCACGCGCTCATGATCGCGCCGCGCTGCCAGCGCCGAGCGGATTGCCGGTAACCACGACTTCTGGGCCATTCCCATGTACGTGGCGCGGAAGCCACGCGCGACGCCTCGAGCGTAGAGGGCATCCGTGTCATTCGGATTCTTCTCCAGGCGTGCGTTGCAGAGCGACTCAACGCGTGCGATGATGTCGAATATCCGCTTTTGGGCGGCCATATCCAGAGGCCGTCGCGCTTTGCTGGCGAGAAAGCTTTCACTCGAATAGGTTTCCGTATCGAGGGCGCCGATGCGGTTCAGTTCCTTGAATAATTCGGCGGCCAGGAGATAGTTGGACGTAAAGGGATCTTCCGGATGTTCGCTCTGAAGTTTTGCCAGATCGCGAATCGCCGGATCGTAATCCATATTGTAGAGTTCGTTAAAACCGCGCGCCGCAAGGGCATTATTGTCGGGGCGGATGACCGGAACCGAGCCCTGAACGGCCCATGCCCACGCGGGTAGGAATAGCCACAAACCGGCGAGAAAAAGGATGATGGTAAATCGATTTGGACTCATGAGACTGAGAAGATTCTAAACCGTTGCGCGGGGTAACACACGGTTGCGCTCCACGATTCAGCGGTCACCCACGCGCTATGAGAGTTCAGTCTCAATCGGACAGAAATCTCCCAGCAGCGGAAGATAGAGTGCGCAACGCAGCGGACGCGGATCGAAAGCCCGCAGAACACGAACGTAACGCTGCATATCAGGACGATACTTATCCACCTGCATCCGCACAAAGCGGCCAGTATCTCCTCCGAGTCGTTCGGTAATTTTGTAGTCGATCAGCCAGCGCGTACCGTCCTCTATAAATGTACGATCCACCCGCACGTGTTCCAGTCGCCCCTCGATTACCGCCGACACGGCAAACTCACAGCAGTGTTCGGCGTGCGGAGACAGCAGCCAGCGGCCCCGCTCATCTTCGAGCGTCCTACTCAGCGCCTCCGATACGCGCACGGTCCCCTGCTCAAGTTCGCCACGCATCACTCCTGCACGCAGCAGCGCGGCCGAAATCGCCGCTCTCGCCGAGAGCAAACGCCGGGCGTCCCAAAGTGACGGACCTTCGAGGGCGATGCGCTGTAGAAAACTATGCGCGACCACGCCGATGCGTGGCAAAAGATCACCGACCCACTCGAAGCGATGTTCCTCGTTAGAAACTTTGGGTTGCAAGGAACACCAGTGCAATGCTTCAGGGATCGCCGGGGCGGCAAAGGTCAAGGGCAGGCGGCGCAGTAACGACTCCGGCGCCGGCTTCTCGTCTGCTTGCGTGCCACTCTCGGATGTCGCAGGCGGGGCAAATTCCTGCTGCATTCCCGGTACGTCCCAGAGCATGCGCAGGATGGAATTCTGGTCGGGTTGCCGCCCGTCCGGCACCGCAGCCGAGAGATAGAGACGCTTTCGCGCACGGGTGGCGGCAACATAAAACAGGCGCTTCAACTCCTCGCGTGAACAACTACTGGCAATGTCACGCAAATATCCTTCGATGGTCGGCGCCTTGCTGCCCTTCTTGCCTGGAGCTTCCATCGGCCCCAACAAAAGAAATTCCTGCCCGCTGCGCCTCCGCAGACGCCAATAGAGCAGACTCTTATCATCCTGACGCGAGCGCCGCTCTAACGCCGGCAGAAAGACTACATCCCACTCCAAGCCTTTTGCCTGATGAATGGGCATGATTTCGACGCGAATGCCGTTGCGATTATCGGCGGGCGCAAACAGGTCATGCAGCTTTAAGGCAAAGTTCTCCGCGTCGCGTACCATGCCCGCCGAAGATTCCGCGTCCAGCAGCGCAAAGTATGCATTTGAGTCGCGAATTCCCTGATCCTGGTCAGCTAAGCAAGCGGGACCGCCAACGCGCAGCCAGGTGGACTCGACTAGTGCGCGCAGTGAACCACGCCCACGCCGCGCCAACGCATCCTCCAGCACCGGAAGACAGCGCGCCAGTGCCGAACGCGCCTGTTCGGACAGCTTCGCTCCCCGTCGATGCAAAAGTTCGCGCACCGTAGAGCCGTCATCGCCCCGACAGAGTTCCCACAAATCCGCTAGGCTGAGACCGCACCACGGTGCCCGCAAAACTGCCAACCACGCAGTACGGTCGGCGAGATTTGTCAGGGCCGATCGCAGTGCTTCCAGATCCCGAACCATTGGACGATCCGAAAGCCGGTCAGTTTTCACTGCGCGAAAATCAATTCCCGCCGCATGGAACGCCGCCACCAGGTGAGGCAGGTGAGTTCGCGAGCGCACCAGCACGGCAAGCGTGGAAGGCTGCTCGCCGGCTGGCGTAGGAATCGCGAGTTCGCGCTGAATGCACTCCGCCAGATGCTTCGCCTCGCCTGCACGATCCGCATTGGCGAACCCCCTGATCTGCACCGCCGAACCATCAAGACCCGGACGCGAAGGCTGCGCCTCTGCATACTGAACCGCATTGGTCAGGTCGCTATCCTCGCGTAGAATCAGCGGGAAAATGCGGTTGAACCACTCGACCAGATTCTGTTGCGAACGAAAGTTTTGCCTGAGCCGGTCGAAACCATGCAGATGCCCACCAATACCCTCGGTGCGCGCCTGTTGATAGATCGCTACGTCGGCTTGACGAAATGCGTAGATCGACTGCATGGGATCGCCGACATAAAAAGTGGAACACTGTTCATCCGCCTCCCATGTGCCAAGCAGACGGGCCAGGAGTTCGACCTGGACACGGTTAGTGTCCTGAAATTCGTCGACGAGAATGTGGCGGATTCGATACCCCAATTGCAGGCCCAGCTCGGTTGGATCACCATCATGCCCGATGGCATCGAGCGCGCGCTGAGCGTACTCGGCAAAGTCGATGGTAGCCTTCTCCGAGAAAATAACTTTAAGATTCGCCGCCGCCAGAGGCAATACCTCAAGAATGGCGTGCATGAACTGCCACTGCGATTCCGTGTAATGCGGATCAGGTAGACGGCGAATCCGATTCAGCGCCGCGCAGAGTTCTTCCGCGCCGGAAAGTTGCGCAAGGCCCGCGAAGAATTCAAGGCATTGCTTTCGACGGGCTTTCTCGACGAGTGTTCCTGAAGGGAAACCGTGGCGTACGTTCACTGTTTTGCGAAGTGCCGGGTTGCTCCGATCCGAGGTCAACAGAAAATCACAAATTCTGCGCCAGGTGTCGAGATGCTCGGCGGTTGCGGGAGGCAATTCTGTGATGTCAAACGGTCGCGGCAAGCGCTGCGAGGAAATCGGGACCACCTCTGCGCTGGCCGCAATTGAATCAACCACTGGTGCGGAAGCAGTTACACTATGCGTAAGCCGATCCGCGGAGTAGCGTATGAGATCAAACATTTCCGACTCGTGTGCGCGGTTCAACACCATCTCAATACGCATACGAACGAGTTCGAGATCTTCCTCAACCGAGAGTGCCAGCGCCGCTTCAAGCCTACTTCTAAGGCTTATCCGCTGTGAGGCATCAAACGCATCGGAACGTCCGAGAAAGTGTAGCCATTGGTCACGCTGCGCAAGCATTGCGGCCAGCAGATTGCGCACGCCGCGTACATCGTTGTCCATGTGTACGAGCAATGCAGCTATCGCGTCCCCGAGTGTGCCTGGGAGGGCCAGTTGATCGATCACCCGCTGCGCCGCAAGTTCATAGAGAGGCCGCGCATCTTCCGTGACCTGCGCCACGCCTCCGAGCAATCCTTTGAAAGGCGCACGCTGCGCCACCGACTCGCAAAACGAATCGAGCGTGCGAACCTGTAGCCGCGCGGGATGCTCAAGGATATTCCAGCCGAGCGCGTCGGAAGTGTCGAGAACCGAGCGTGCCAACCGCAACGATTGCTGCTCATACGGAGGACGTCCTGAAATCTGCGCACTGTTGAGTTGCCCGGCGCGTTGCAGCGTGAGAAGAATTCGGCCGCGCATCTCCGCCGCAGCCTTACGCGTAAACGTGATGGCCAGTACGGATTCCGGTTGATCGACCTTGGCGAGGCATGCGAGGAATCGCTGCATCAGTAATTCAGTTTTTCCAGAACCGGCAGGAGCCTGCAGCATCCATGACTGCGTGATATCCAGAACAGCAAGGCGGAGGCTCGCATCAGAGGGTATGGCGCGCGGAGTAGGACTACTCATCGTTCTCTCCCGCTGATCCAGCGTCCGAATCGTCGTCTGCCAGTTCACCTACGCGGCATAGCGATGTTAGATGGCAATGCTCACACGGCGAACCACTTTTTCCCGGCACAATCCTCGGATCAACCGCGGCAGCCCCTTGCACGAATGACGTGGCAATCTGTTCCAACTCCACCGCCCAACGTCCGGTGTACTCATCGAACGCAAGCCCATCGAAGACAGGTTTGTTTGGGATTGCGCACGGCAACAGATCTTTTCCGCGCAGATAGCCTTTGAAACTGGATTCACCCTTGCGAACAATCGCAAATGACACGCCAGCGAGATCAAACTTCTGCTGCTGCATTGCCAATGCGTAGAACGGCAACTGCGGCATCCGCGGACGCGGAACCTGCCAGGCGCTCACATTGTTAGAGCCGCCGGTTTTGTAGTCAATCACCACATGGACGTCGTCAATCTCGTCCAGACGATCGAGGCAACCACGCAGACTCAGACCTCCTAAACTTACTTCAACCGGAAGTTGATGGCCAACCACATGGAAGGGTTTACGGGTGGACTCAAGGTTGAGCCATTCCGTAAGTACCTCGATGGTGCGCTGGCGTTCCAGCGCGCGAAAACGCTTCGTCCATTCGTCGTTGCTCGACGGCAACTCACGCGCCATCGCCTCATCCACGGCAGCCTCAACGATCGCTGTGCGATCAGGGCGACGCAATCCCGCACTGTCTTCCAACTGCTCCCATATCAGTTGCAGCGCGAGATCAACAATCTTGCCTCTCTCCGTTGGAGCCAGCGCATCGTTCGGTCCTTGGAGTTCCTTGGCGAGCAGGCGGCGAATCGCGAACGCCCGGAAAGGACAGTTGGATTGCTCCTGCAGCAGCGACGTTCCACCCCGGACAACTTCCCCGGACCGTAATGCGGGAGCAGTGGAGTCGCAGATAATTTCCAAATTCGCGCAGTCGAATCTCGACGCAAGCATCAGCGGCATTTCGATGGCCTGATCCGCGACCGGAAAATTAGAGAAGCATGGACTCCAGCGCTGCTCGCGTTCGTCATCGGTGCGTCGCGCCAGGCTGAGAGAAACCATTGGCGCCGACTGCAAGAGACGCGAAGTAATCCGCGAGATCCGCGCCTTCGCCTGAGGTGTTCCAATCAGCGCCACGCCCTTCTCTTTCAACAAGGCAATCGGAATCAGCGGCGAGAGCCCCGGAGAGTCCGGCCAAAGGTCATCGCCGCACGAACCGATCCACAGGGCATCGAAGATCGAGCCCTCCGACTCCGCCGCGTTCATGATTTGCACCGGAGCATTGAGCGTCTCAGGCTTGAAGTTCTGCGTTGCCGCGGCGCGGTTCAGTCTTGCCACAAAGTCTGGAAAATCAACGCGCCATTCGAGCAACTCCAACGAAGAAACTGAGACGAGAAGTTCACGCCAACTTTGCGTACACTGAAACTCTTCGCTGTTCAGTGATACCCGGCTTGGCCATCCGAAAGCTTCCAGTATCCGCCGCGAGATGTCCGCCCAATAGGGTGCCGACTGCTCGGAGGAAAATGCAGAATGCTTTGGAAGCGCATCCAGCGCAGCATGCAATCCGGGCAGTTCATGCGAATCTTCGAGCCACCTCGCGAGATCGGCGATGCTGACCTGGCGATGGGCATGTTTTCTTATGTCTGCAAGAAAACACGCGACCGCGTCCGGCTCTGCCGCCAAGTAAGGCGAACTTAACATGGAGCGAAAGGAGTGGAAGTCGATAGGGGCCGCAAACAACGAGAGCAATTCCAAGGCACAACGCACAACGGGATACTCTGCCAGCGCAAGTGGCGATGCGATCTCAAAGGCGGAGGGCGTCGCCCGACCGAGCAGATGTTCGGGATGAAGCACTGGATGAAACGCGCTTTCCACCTGCGGAAGCTTTCGCTCGAGGTCGAAGAGAATGACACCGATGCGCGCTTCGGGCGATGCCTCTACCTGCTGGCGCGCCCATTGCGCCGCCGTGCGCAATTCATCTGCAACACCGTCGAACTCATACCGGAGCGGATAAATAACGGCCTCTTCGTCCTGTTCCGTTACGGCAGCGACCTGCACTCCGGCTTCTACCAGCGCGTCCAGAAATTTGCACTGTGCAGGCGTGGGTTCAGCGAGGAACGTAAACACTTGTTGCGGAAGACGCAATGCCGCCAAGCATGAAAGCAGTTCGCAAGTGAAGAGCGCCGGGCACGTCCACCGGTGCGCCGCAATCCGGCGTCGAAATTCCGCTGCCCATCCGGAAAACGCTCGGGTGTCTGCGGAAGCGTTCATCAGCGGAGAGTCGAGCGCGATATCATACTCGATGGCTGTGCGGAAGGACTCGCAGGCCAGGGCCGCTGCAGACTCCGGCAACAACATCTCGCGTCCGCTGGGCGAGTACTCGATGATCTGCCGCCACAACTGCAATTCTTGTTCCCGCTGCAACGCCTGAACCGTAACCGCACCCGCGACCACCGCATCCCAATAAAGCCGCTCTACAAAGGCTCCGTATGGCAGCACATCGGGCGTGAGCCAAGCGGCATGGGAGAGGCGCATCCGCCGCTCCGCCGCCGCAAGGATAGAGCGCGCGGAACGAGTATTCGCTGTCAGCACCGTTGCTCCAGCAACTGCCGCAGTGACTGCCTGCTCGAAATACTCGCGATACCCGGTCAACTTGCCTCCCGCGGAGCAGCGTAGTTGCAATGGACGACCATGGATTTCATCCGGAGCTACAGGAACGTTCTATCACGGGCGCGAGCGCTTCTCAAGAAGCGCGGTCCTTAGTTCCCAATTCTTTATAGCTTAAAGAAACAGATGCACGGGATGTGGTTCAACGGGCAGCGATCAGAGTTCCGCGGCATTCGCCAAAACCGATACGTACGGCTCCAGGGGCCTCGCAGAACGCGCGCAGCGTCACTTCATCTCCATCTTCCAGAAACGTCCGCCGGGTTCTGTCGGGCAGCAGGATGGGCTCGACTCCGCCACGCGTAATTTCCAGGAGACAGCCGCGTGCGGCAGGATCGGAGCCGGAGACCGTGCCGCTGCCGAGCAGATCTCCGGGCCGCAGATTGCAGCCGTTGGAGGTGTGGTGCGCGAACATCTGCGCAAATGTCCAGTAAAGATCGCGGAGATTTCCCCGGCTGACCAGATGGGGTGAGCAATCCCTCTCACGCATCGCAGCAGTCCGTAAATAGACCTCCGCCGTCAGATCGAAGCCGCCCCGTTCCTGATCGTCGGGATCAGCGAGGTACGGCAGTGGCTGCGGATCTCCCGCGGGACGTGCAAAGGCCGGAACGCGAAAGGGAGCCAGGGCTTCGGTGGTGACGATCCAAGGCGAAATGCTCGTGGCAAAGCTTTTTGACAGGAACGGGCCAAGCGGCTGATATTCCCACGATTGAATGTCGCGTGCCGACCAGTCATTCAGCAGACAAAGTCCGAAGATGTGATCCCCGGCCTGCGCTATCGGAATGGCTTCGCGCATCTCGTTTCCCACCCCTGCGAACGCTCCAATCTCCATTTCGTAGTCGAGGCGGCGGGAGGGAGCGAACTGCGGATGCTCGGCAGACGGTAGCTTCAGTTGCCCCCAGGGGCGGCGCACCGCGGTTCCGCTAACGACGATGGAGGAGGCGCGGCCATGGTATGCGATGGGCACCCACTTGTAATTCGGCAACAGCGGATTCTCAGGACGAAACAGCGCTCCAACGTTGCTGGCGTGATGCACCGATGCATAGAAATCGGTGTAATCACCGATCTCGACCGGCAGTACCATGGTTATGTCCTGCTGCGGACGCAGGCACGCTTCGACTTCGGCCCGGTTTGCCGAATTCACGCGCAGCAACTGAAACAGAGCGCGCCGCAAGGCCGTCCAGCGTGCCGGACCTAGACCCATCAACGGATTCAGGCACGGTTCCTTGCAGACCTCATAGGTAGCGTCATCCACATCATCCAGCAGTGCGCGCTCGGCGGCCACTTCCAGATCGAGCACCTGATCACCGATCGCGACACCAAGACTTGAGCAAGAATCCTGTCCGTTGGTGAATGCGCCGAAGGGAAGATTCTGAATCGGAAAATCGCAGCCGGGGATGTTGGCCGATTCCACGAAGGAGCGCGCATCCGGATCGTGACTTTGGTTTCGTTCCATGCTCATAGAAGGTCAAGTTCGTGCAAGTCCCGGAGAGGCTCCTCGAACGAGCAGGAGCCAAAACTCAACGCGAATTCCGCACGCATCGAGCGAATACCTGCTACATCGATCAGTATCGGCTTCTCTTCTCCACCCCAGGTCACGGCATCATCACCAAAGTGCCAGTTTGCGCGCTCTCGGTCGGCAAGGCAAGTGGCCAGCACGACACGCGACGCCACCTTGCCAGAACGCACCGCACCCCATGCGATGGCAGCCGCGGTAAAGAGGTTCAGAAATCCGTGCATCATTCCCTCGCGCGAGTTTGGCTCATAGGTAAGCGAGTGAAAACAACGCAACGGATGATGCAGCCCCGAAGTTGCTTTGAATGGCACACCGCACTCCGCGCACCGCACGATGAATGCGGCAACGTTCTCCACGCTCGGAAACGCTTCTTCGACCACACCGCCGGTTCGCAATTTGGCGCATCCGCCGAAGTGACGGAGGATCGGAAGAAACTTGTCGGCTTGCTCCGGCGCAAACTCGAAGAACACCGCCGTACTTGGGGGCTGTTTCCTGCGGACAAGATCAACCTCGTCCAAGTCACGTACGCGCACCTCGATGGTGTCGATCACCGCACCGGGTGCTTTGCGATTAAACTCATCGACCGCCGCCAGTTCTGCTTCAATGTTGGCTGAAATAATTCCACTGAGCCGCCACGGATCGGCTGCAACATTCTCCTGCGCATTTAGAAATTCATCCAACCGCGCGACCGGCAGCACGAACCGCCCCAGGGCCCATCGCTGCTGAGCATTTAGATATGTCGAGTAATTGTTCACGCTCGTCATCATGTCCAAAGATGCGGGAGGAAACAGGCCTGCGTAATCAATGATTCGGTCGAGAAACACTCTTAGAGATGCGGCCATGCTGCGAACTGAAGTGGACATGATCGCTCAACTCCGCGGGAAGTTGCGTTTCAGATTCTGCCAGCAAGTGTAGTACTCGTGCTGAAGTTCGGCAGACTCGAGGGCGAAGCAGGTAGGGCGACAGACAAAATTGGTTTCAAACATGAAGGCCAGGGTATCAGCCAAATACTGTGGTTGTAGTACGGCGGTCGATGCCCGCTCATAGCTGGTCGCATCTGGACCATGGCCGCTCATGCAGTTGTGCAGACTTGCGCCTCCGGGTAAAAAGCCCTCCGCCTTCGCATCGTACTGCCCACGAATCAGTCCCATGAATTCGTTCATGAAATTGCGATGAAACCACGGCGGACGGAAGGTATGTTCGGCAACCATCCATCGCGGTGGGAAGATCGCGAAGTCGCAATTCGCTGTCCCAGGCGTTGCCGAGGGCGAGGTGAGCACCGTGAAGATCGAGGGGTCAGGATGATCGAAGCTCACGCTGTTGATGACGCAGAAGCGCGCCAGATCGTACTTACAGGGTGCGTAATTGCCATGCCACGCAACCACATCCAGCGGCGAGTGATCGTACTCGCTCTCCCACAGGTTTCCCTGAAACTTGCAGATCACGCGAACGCTCGCCTCGATGTCTTCGAAGCTAGCAACGGGGGTCTGGAAGTCTCGCGAATTTGCAAGACAGTTGGCACCAATAGGTCCCAACTCCGGAAGGCGGAAGCTCGCGCCGTAGTTCTCGCAGACATAGCCGCGAGCTTCTCCCTCCAGCAGTTCCACGCGAAACTTGATCCCGCGCGGTATGAGCGCAATTTCACCGGGTGCTAGCGCAATCCGTCCGAGTTCGGTATGAATGAGCAGACGCCCCATCTGCGGTACCAGCAGCAGTTCGCCGTCGGCGTTGTAGCAATAGAGCGCCTCCATGCTGCGGTTGGCCGCATAAATGTGGATAGCCACACCGGTATGAGTCGCAAGGTCGCCATTCCCCGCAAGCGTGATCAATCCGGCGAGAAAATCCGTTGGCTTCTCCGGCATCGGCACGGGATTCCAGCGCAGTTGATTGGGCGGAGCGGGAACCTCGTCGAATGGTGTCGAGCGCAGCAAACCATTCGCAATCTGGCGGTAGGGATGGTGCATCACGCTGGGACGAATGCGGTAGACCCAAGAGCGCCGATTCAGCGCACGCGGCGCGGTAAAAGCCGTCCCGCTGAGTTGTTCGGCATAAAGCCCGAACGGCACTTGCTGCGGCGCATTCTGCCCTGCTGGCAGCGCGCCCGCCACCGCTTCCGTCGCGAACTCATTGCCGAATCCCGATTGGTAGTCCGGCGCAGCCTGCGGCTGAGAGGAATGCATCTTTGCATTGCGCGTTGCCGGGCTACTGCTCATCACGTCGTTGCTCATCACATCCCCTGTCGTCGCACCGGATTCCATTTGGCCGGCTACAGATTGCCTCGCCGCGCCTGCTCCAGTTCGATAGCTTCAAACAGCGCCTTGAAGTTTCCCTTGCCAAAGCCACGGCTGCCCTTGCGCTGGATAATCTCGTAAAAGACGGTGGGCCGATCCTCCACCGGACGCGTAAAGATTTGCAGCAGATAGCCATCCTGGTCCTTGTCCACAAGAATTCCCAGGCGCTTGATCTCCGCCAGCGGTTCGTCAAGTTCTCCGATGCGTTCTTTGAGAAGGTCGTAATAGCTGTCCGGCACGCGCAGAAACTCGACTCCGTTGCGTTGCAATTTGTTTACGGTGGCGAGCACGTCGGTCACCTGCAATGCAACGTGCTGTACTCCCGGCCCCTGGTACGCTTCCAGATATTCTGCGATTTGACTCTTTCGCAGTCCCGCTGCCGGTTCATTGATGGGAAACTTCACCGAATAGGAATCGTCAGACATTACAATCGACATCAACGCACTGTATTCAGTCGAAATATCCTTATCGTCAAAGCTGATAAAGCGGTGGAAACCAAAAATCTTCGAGTAGAAGTCCGCCCAACGATTCATTTGTCCAAGTTCGACGTTGCCTACCATGTGATCGATGCGCAAGATACCCGCATCATTCCCTGCAATTCTCTGTTCGGAATAGCCCGGCAGAAATGTCCCGCTGTATCCGCGCCGTGAGAGAAGCGAGTGAATGGTATCGCCATAGGTGCGAATCGCCGCCCGCCGCACCGTCCCAAAATCATCCTTGAGGTCGTGTGGGGCCTCGGCCGCTTCCGCGCCACGTGCCAACGCTTGCTCGAAGGCCAGATCCGCATCGGCCACCTCAAGTGCAATGTCGCGAATGCCATCGCCGTGGCGCTTAATGTGCTCAGCCGCGGGATGCGATGGAGTCAGAGGCGTGCTCACCACGAAATTTGCCTTGCCTTGCGCCAGCGCATAGGAGGCCAAATCCCTGCTGCCGGTCTCCTGTCCGCGATAGGCCAACTGTGAAAAACCAAACGCGCTGCGGTAGAAGAACGAAGCTTGTCTGGCGTTGCCAACCCAGAATTCCACGTGATGGATACGCTTGATCTGTAGCGGATTCTCCATTGCTTCACCCCGGCTCGCCGATAACATACACAGGGCCTAGTGCAGCGCTTTCGGCGAGCAGCGCCACGGTACCTTGGACCATGCGGTTAGATGAGAGAGCACGCCCTGAAGTTGCGGGCAATTCGTCAAACTCTTGGGCAAAAACAGCCAGTCTCACTCTATACTGGAGGGCCCAGCACAAACCCTGCGGTCTTATACGCAGCGGCACGGGAGGATTATGCGAAGCTTCGAAAGCCTTTCGGAACGGGAGATTCTTGCCCTAGCCATCGCCATGGAAGAGGAGGACTCGCGTATTTACGCGGACTTTGCCGAGGGACTGCGCGACAGCTATCCAGTCACGGCCAAGATTTTCGACCTGATGCGCAAGGAGGAGATTAACCATCGCCAGCGCCTGTTTGAGACCTACAAGGCCAGGTGGGGCGAACACATTCCTCTGATCCGTCGCGAGGATGTGAAGGGCTTCGTGAAGCGCCGTCCGTTCTGGCTCATGCGTCCGCTGCGCGCAGAGAGCGTACGCAAGCACGCCAGTGCCATGGAAATGGAGATCCGTCAGTTTTACGAGCAGGCCGCACGTCACACTCACGATGCCAGCCTCCGGCAGTTACTTGATAATCTCGCCGAGGAGGAGCGCTCGCACGCGCAGAAGGCTGAAGAGTTACAAAGGACTATGTTGCCGTCCGAGGTGCGCGAACATGAGGAAGCGGCCACCCGCCGCCTCTTCGTGCTCCAGGTTATACAACCCGGACTCGCCGGCCTGATGGACGGTTCAGTTTCCACGCTCGCCCCATTGTTTGCAGCCGCCTTCGCCACCCATAGTTCGCATGATGCTTTTGCTGTCGGCCTGGCAGCCTCGGTGGGCGCCGGCATCAGCATGGGTTTCGCCGAAGCGCTGAGCGATGATGGCACGCTTACCGGCCGCGGACACCCCTGGATTCGTGGCGTGGTCTGCGGACTTATGACCACCCTCGGCGGAATTGGGCATACGCTTCCCTATCTTCTGGGCTCGTTTTATACGGCCACCGCGGTCGCCGCCGTCGTTGTGGTGCTCGAACTCGCGGCCATTTCCTACATCCGCTATAAATATATGGATACCCCTCCCTTCTCCGCTACCTTCCAAGTTATGATCGGCGGAGCCCTTGTATTCGCTGCCGGTGTACTTATCGGGAACAGTTGAAGAGTTGGCCAGTTCCGCGCAACTTATTACCGCAGCTAGAGTTGCCCGGTTCGTGGTCATACATCACAAAGCAGTGTGACTTTGATCCATAGGAAGACGAACCAAAGAGGGGTACAATTAGTCCGGTATTGAAAATGGTTTTCAACTTGATTGACACCCTGAACGACAAACCGAACCGCACCCTTTGCGATCTCGCCGTGGGCGAGAGCGGAATTCTTGAAGACTTCGACATGCCTCAGAGCGTCGCCGAACATCTGATGAATCTTGGCTTTGTGCCGGGTCTGGAGATTCTGGTGGCGCGTAGCGGTCCCGGTGGTAACCCGCGTGTCTATCGCGTCGATGGAACGGACGTGGCTCTGCGTCGTGACCTCTCCCGCTGCATCGCCGTGCGTCCCTTGCGCGCTGCGGAAGCAGAGGCGAGGTAAGCAGTGGGTGTTCCGATCCCGGGGACTCTGGTAGCTCCGAAAGCAGCAACTGGTCCTGCGGTCTACAAGACCGTGGCCGTGGTCGGTCCCCCCAACGCAGGCAAAACCACACTCTTCAATCGCCTGACCGGGTTGCGCCAGCGGGTTGGTAACTTCCCCGGCGTCACCGTAGAGCACCACACGGGAAGCTTTCGTCTGGCTTCTGGCGAAGAGGTGGCGCTGATTGATCTCCCGGGTGTCTACAGCCTCAATCCGAAATCGGAAGACGAAAGAGTTACGATCGATGTGCTGAACGGCGAGATGGCGGGTGCCGCGCGCCCGGATGCAATCATCCTGGTACTCGACTCCAATAATCTCAACCGGCACCTTATCCTGGCTGGACGCGTCATCGCGCTTGGACTGCCTACGCTTGTTTTGCTGAACATGGCGGACGAATTGCACAAGCAGGGCGGTCAGGTGGATGTGCTTCCCCTGGCACGGCAGCTTGGCACTCCGGTCGCTCTGGTCAGTGCGGTGACGGGCGAGGGCCTGAACGCGGTAGCGAATTTTCTGGTCGCGACCCCGCAAGCCCCCGAGCCACTCGAACTACCCATCTTCGGAGACCCGCGGCACTGCCGTGAATGGGCAGTACGAATGGGTTCCCATGCGGCCTATCGGCGTGGCGCAACTCCGGAATGGACCCGACGCCTCGATTCAATTTTCCTCCACAAACTGTGGGGTGGAGTGATTTTCGCGGTCGTCATTGTAGCGGTCTTCCAAACCATCTTCTCGTTGGGTCAGCCGGCCAGCGACTTGTTGCAGAGACTGCTGGATAACGTCGCGGTTCGTCTTTCCATCCTGCTTCCCGCCGGTCTGATCAATTCCTTGGTTGTAAACGGAATTTGGAAGGGTGCCGGATCGGTACTGGTCTTTCTGCCGCAGATACTTCTTCTCTTTCTTGTGATCGGCATTCTTGAAGATTCCGGCTACCTGGCGAGGGCCGCGGTAATCTCCGACAAGGTGATGGCAAAGGTTGGTCTGAACGGAAAATCTTTCATCCCTCTGCTTTCCGCCTATGGATGCGCGGTGCCGGCAATTATGGCGACACGCACCATTGAGAACAAGCGCGACCGTATCGCCACCATTCTGATCGCACCCTTCATGACCTGTTCGGCGCGCCTGCCGGTTTACACGATGGTGATCGCAGCATTCATCCCAAACCGTCCGGTATTCGGGCCTGTGGTCGGGACCCGCGCCATCGCGATGTTGAGTCTGTATGTGCTGGGCTTTGCCATGGCAGTGGCTACCGCCAAGGCTCTGAAGAGTTCCGTACTTCGCAGCCATGATGTCGCATTTATTATGGAGCTGCCGCCTTACCGATGGCCGATGTGGAAATCGCTGAGTTTGCGGCTGATGGATCGCGCCAAGGCATTCCTTTTCCGCGCCGGGACGGTGATATTAGGCGTCAGCATTCTGCTGTGGGCGCTTACTTACCTGCCCATGCACCACGGACAGCCTCCGCAGATTGCCGACAGCGCGATCTCGAAAATCGGGCATTTCATTGAACCCGCGATCCGCCCGCTCGGCTTTAATTGGAAGATCGGGGTAGGCCTCCTCAGCTCCTTTGCCGCGCGTGAGGTCATCATCGCCACCATGGGAACGCTGCATGGAGTCGATCCTGAGTCGCACGCCATGGCATTGCAGGAAGCACTCAAGAGCGACCTCTCTCCAGCGGGAGCCATTGCCTTGTTGGTTTTTTTCGCCTTCGCCATGCAATGCATGTCCACAATGGCCGTAGTGCAGCGCGAGACGAACAGTTGGAAGTGGCCCATACTGCAATTCCTTTACATGACCACCGTAGCCTATGTAGCGGCATTCGCGGCGTATCGAGTCACACTGCTGTTCTGGAACTGAGATAGCGGCTCTTCCTATTCACCGCAACCTTGACACACATTCCCCACCAATCATCTATCAGCCGCGATTCGCCACGCGGCAACAAAATAATGAGGCCCTTCCGCTCGTACATAGAGCAAAGCGCGTGCAGAGTTGCAGCATCACGTCCCAGAGCGCCAGGCGATACGCGCCGTGACGCGAACACGCGTCAGGTGTCAATCACGCGAACTCCCCTTTAGTGAGCAGTAAGTTCCACCATCGATTAAATTGAGTCTCCCGCAGGCACCATAGGAGCCCTGGAGTACGGACAAATTTATCGCCAGAATATAAATCGAGCTTTCCTTTCCGCAAATGTTGACCAGAATGGATGTCGATGAAGTCTTTTCCACATCTTTCATGCTCTACGGTTTGACGCTGCCTCACTCGATTGTTACTATCAGATTGCGGGGTGGAGCAGCCTGGTAGCTCGTTGGGCTCATAACCCAAAGGTCGCAAGTTCAAATCTTGCCCCCGCAACCAAAAACTCCAAGAAAACAAGACACTTACAGACGGGCCGCGAAAGCGGCCCCTGTTGTTTTTCCCCAGAATGTCCGTGTTCTGTCCGTGAATGCCAACAATTCATCCCCGCCGCCGGTTGATCCCGGCAAGATTGTGCTTTTCGAAACTTGAACTCGACAGCGAGCTGCCTGATGCTAGTCAGACGGAGGACTAATCGATCCCTCGCTACCAACGGCTTGTGGACGGTGGCGCTAGTGTTGCGATAGGTCAGCTAATCCCTATGATGTGGATCCTTTGCGGCGCGGATCGCTTTTGGCGACACGACGACCTCAACAAGTCCGGTCGCTACGTCATAGACGAGGCCCGATATAGCGGCTCACAATTCGATCGGTGTGCTTTTCGTAGGGTTCTTATCTGTTGCCTTTGCTTGTGAATCTGGCCAAAATGAACTCCTGGGCCAGACTACTGACAACGTGTGTAGCCATGCCAATGCCGAAACTTCCGAATACATGATCGGCGGTACGATTTGAGCCGGGTAAGTACGAAACAGCAATGGCATTCGAAATCAAGGAGCCGCCCCACGTGGAATAATTCGGCTGCGAGCGTCCGTTGTCTCCCTTGCAGACAAATGAAGCCGAGAGCGCGTGCCAAGCCCGGGACTTTTTGGTACCGTTGCCCTGGTAGAAGTAACGGGGGTCCTGGTGCAGAAGGGATGGCAAAATTGCGTTGCCAATCAGGCCTTCGCTAACTCCACTGGCGGAGTTAGCCCCGAACCGCTTGAAATAACCTTCGGCCCCTTGGGGGTAATTTGGAGTGTTGGCTGCCTGCTGGATTCCAGACCACGTAGCAAGCCAGCCCCAAAATACTGGATCAGTGAGACTCTTGTAGGCTAAATGGAACTTCATCTCTGTGGTGAGAGGCTCGGGATGAGGTTCATAAGTCACATACAAATTTGGGATGAATCCTAGAATGCGCTGCTTTTCCTCAGCCTTGAGCTGCTGCTTGACGATTTCCTGGGGTGAGTACGCGACAATAACCGTTCTCTGCTTACCTTCAATCCGAAGCTTGACGTCGGTCAGAGACTTCTTTTGCCCCAACTCGAGTGTGACGGACGAGTCCCACTCTGAAAATCCTGCAGAGGTTACGGTGATCTGATACGGGATTCCCGGCGTGACATCCTGGAATGAAAAGACTCCATCATCCTTCGTCGCAAGTGTGTGACGATCATCGGCGGTCGGTCCTTGAAGAACTACCGTGGCGTCCGGAATGGGAGCGTCGTCGATATCCGTTACCGTGCCGAGAATGCTCCCTCTGTTTCCATTTGATTCGTCTGTAGATTGCGCGGAAAGCGGCACGGCTAGGAACAGACCTCCGGCCAGAATAATGAGCAAAAAGACGTAGGTCATTTTCAGAAATGTTCCCGGGTGTCGCTTCGGCCCCGCATGCGCGCTTCTATTCAATATCGACACGTCTTAGCCTCCGGATAGCGTGAAATCAATAGTGATCTGGGTATCGACTTCGACTGGTTCGCCGTTCAACATGTATGGCCGGTAGCGCCACTGCTTTACGGCATTGATCGCCGCTAGCGCAAGCAGTGGCAAACCGCTCTTGACTTGTAAGTCCTGCACGGTGCCGTCCTTGCCTATGACAGCCAGCAGGACTACCGATCCTTCAATCCGAGCCCTGCCGGCCTCAGCCGGATATTCGGGCGCAACGTCATGCAATAGGTAACCTTCCGCGACCCGAGAAGGGACACGAACCTTCTTAGCCGGCATCGGAGCCGGTTCCGTCATCTTCGCCAGTAAAGGCGCACCGCCTGTACCGCCCAGTGCCCCGCCCGGCACGCCTCCGACCACCCCACCCGGCACTCCACCTACCATCGCGCTCGCCGCGACAGCGCGGTCCGGAGAGTCTTCGTTTGTCTTAGGCGTGTTATGGGGCTTCGGAAAGGTGATCGCTTTCGGCAACGGAGAGATACTGATCGCTTTAGAGATATCCGGGGGCATCCTGAGCTTCGTGCCGTACGTCGCAGGCGGTGGTGCAACTAAAATCGTTACCACTTGCCTGCCGGGAAGCGGCTCAGTATAGAACAGCGGAACGACGATCAGCGACATGACAATGAGTAATTGGAAAGCAAACGATGCAACAGCAGCCCAAGGGTTGCGCTTCAGCAAGTTACTGCCCGATTCAATGAGGCTGTCTTCAAATATAGATCCGCCTTCTTTATCATGGGTGTCCTGAGCGAGACGGAATCTTTGCGCCGGTGCCAAAAAATGCTGCCAGTCGTGTGCCACGTTCGCAGCCGGTGGCACTGAACTGCTAGTTGCAGCGCAATCGACCGAGCCAGAATAATTGTCACTTATGAATAGCTGCGACACATTAATCCCCTTTCTACTGAATCGCCGATTACTGTTCGCTCGAAGCCATGTTTCGAGCTAAGTCACTTGCGGCGGGTGTCTGTCTTACCTGGTACTCCTGATAGTGAATCGTTAGAACAGCCGTGCCGAGCATACGCACGTTGCTCACGCTTTCGTTTGACTGCGGGAGCCACACATCGCCAACCTTTTGATAAGTCCGGATGAAGTCGGTTTTCCGCGTCCACCATGAAGGATTGACAGCCGGTTCACCCACGACTCGAGTGATTGCAAAATCCTTGGCGTCTACCCAGATACGGCCCCGAAACAGGAACTTGTTCTTGGTTCGAGGCGCGGCCTCGAGTACATAGAATTCATCCTTATCGGTCTTTTGGTGGTCCACGAGATGAAATGTATAGTTCTCCGGGCTTACTGCGGAACGTTGCTGGTTCTCCGGTTGCGTGGACTCCAGTTCTGCGTCCAGGAGCGCCCGGAAAACCTTATTCCGCACTGTTCCACTTCCGCTCTCCGACACGACATTGAATTCCTTATGATTCGGGGAATAGTAATCCGCTTGAACGACCATGTCTGCTTGCTTGGGAACCAGACAGTGACATTCAAGATGGTACCTGCGCAGACTTGAATAACTATCGAGAGCTTTGGCTCGCACTTCATTCATTGCGGCAACACGCTTCATAACCTCGTCAGCAGTCATGGGCGCGGAGAGTGCGGCCTTCTGCGCGACTGCGGGAACACAAAACAGCAAGAGTGGAGCGAATGTCCATAAAAACGAGCGCATACGAAAGTTGATCAAGTTGGAAAAAGAAGTCATGGTTGCTGCCTCAAAGCTGCATGCCAGATGGCATACGCAGTAGTGTTGTCTGGGTAATCAGCAGGTGCAGCGCAGCGACCTCGTGGCTGTCGCGCCTGCACGAATCCTGGTTTCTGAGTGTCTTTTCGAGACAGGGCCGATGGCTCGAACAGATAGATCGTGCTTGCCGAGACAGGTCCGACCTGCACCTTTCGGCGAGGCATCTTTGAGTTCCCAAGGAGGTCAAATAATCCTTGTGTTTCAAGAAAGCGACGCGATGGCTCTAGGACGATTAGGTCGCCTTCCTGAGGCGTGTAGAAAGCCCCATACAGGGGCATAATCTGAATGTCCGGGCGATTGCAACTCCGCAGGTAATAGGTCATGCTCTTGGGTCGGCTCGTCGCCAGCCTCACGCCGAGCGGAGCTCCAGGACAAATCTGTTGCGCAACTTCACGCGTATCGAATTCGGAAATCTCGTCAGGCGCGAAATACTGGGCGATTTTGGTTGTGCCGCCGCCAATTGCATTCACATACAGCGGGTAGTAGGGAGCCCAGGCACGCAATTCGATCAATGGCCATCCAAGCAATACGACCGCGCCAAGCCCGGCCAATGCCACCGCTTTTCTTTCTTTCACCCAACCGTACGCCGCGTGCACCGCATACCCCGCAGCCAGATAAAGAAAGGGCAGCAAGGGAAGCGAATAGCGCAACCACTTGGCCCCGGAGAGGGATAGCCCAACCAGCTGCACGACGCCAAAGCTCAAAAAGATGCAGGATGCGACCGTCTTTCGGTCGCGCAGGAGCAAAATACCGCCGGCGATCATCGCCACCAGGATTGGAATCGGTGTCTTTACCAGCAACATCCAAAGGTAGAAATACCAGGGCATTCCTGCCAACAGAAGCGAAGGAAAGTTCACATAGAGATTCCCGTCGAAGGCATAGCCCGTGTGCCGAACGCCATCGTGGTGCAACCAATGGAGTATGCTGCTGAGGCTGGCTGGCGAGAGAATACACGGGTTCGCCAATAAGAACACCAGACTCATCAGTAACAACATTCGAAGGTGCAAGCGCAATGGTTTATGGTCCAGCCCTCTGTGGCCTGCGATATACCATGCCAATTGGTTCAGCCCAAACAGTTGAATCATGTATTGCGAGGCGACTGCGAGTCCAAAGGCGCATGCGCTGAAATCCAGGCATCGGCGCGTGGTCCCATCCGTTTCCGCCTTCTTGGCGCGCCAGTAGAAGTAGCATCCCAACAGGGTGAAGAAAGTGAGGGCGGTTTCTTCTTTGGCGAGGCGATTGATAGCCACGGGCAAGGGAGATATTGCCCAGAATAATCCTGCGGCAAAGGAGCCGGCCGGACCCATTGCCAGACGACAAAGCAGGTAAAGAACTCCTGCCGTCGCAGCGCCCATGATAGCGTTGGGAAGTCGCAGCCAGCCTTCAGGTGCTGCCATTGGCCAGCCATGTCGCGAGGCCAGCCGGTCCCAGCGCTCGCCGGTCTCCAGACTGCCCCACGCGAGCATCTTGAGCATCATCGGGTGCTCGCTATTAACACCGGCGAAATGACCCTGCCGGTATTCCTGAATGGCCAACCACTTCGCCGACTCATCCTCGGATAAGCTATTAGAACCAAGGGAGCCGATGCGAACGGCTAAGGCGAGCAGGACGAGCACAATGGCCAGGGCCGCATTCAAGTGCCGGCTAGCCGGGCGAGTTTGGGGTTCAACGAACATGACTGCACCTAGTCAGCGTGGCCAGATTCACGGACGTGAAGCACGTTCGCTATTGAGTATGGGGCCCTCGCAGATGGATTGAAGTACTGCCATACTGACAGTTCACCTAAGAGTCCGAATGCCAGCGTCAGCACTCCGAGCACGATCAACACCGCGGCAAACGCCAGGAGGGGTACATGCTCTGGCACGATCATCGTTCCGAATACAAGTTTCTTTATTAGGAGCCAGAAGGCTAAGGCCGAACCCGCCATCACATTCATCAGTCCGAGGCGGCCGAAGAAGTGCAAGGGCCGGGACAGATAACGCAGCAAAAACCAGATCGTAATCAGATCGAACATCACTCTGAAGGTGCGGGACAGGTCGTAGTGCGAGACGCCGTGCGTGCGATTGCTGATGTGAATGGGAACTTCGCAAATCGAGGCTCCATATCCGGATGCTATGGCCGGGATAAAACGATGCATCTCTCCATAGAGCGGCAATTGACGAAGCATTTCACCGCGGTATGCCTTAAAGGTAGTTCCGAAATCGTGGATATCCACATCGCTGAGCTTTGCCATCAGCCAATTGGCGCAACGGGAAGGGATTTTCCGAAGCCATAGATTGTCGACGCGATGAACACGCCAACCGCTTACGACGTCGTACCCCTCCAGCAGCTTGTTGAGGAAGATAGGAATTTCCTCAGGATCGTGTTGAAGGTCGCCATCCATGGCAATGACGTATTCACCACTGCTATGGGAAAATCCCGCCGCGAGCGCTGCTGTCTGTCCGAAATTGCGCCGTAGCCGGACGATAGTTAACCTAGGATCGATTGCTGCAAGCTCGCCCAGCAGCCGCCAGGTATTATCAGTGCTGCCGTCATCCACAAAGACGAGTTCGTACGACCAACCGATCTGGTCCAGAACAGCATGCAACCTAGCATGCAGTTCATTGACATTGCCCTCCTCGTTATAGAAGGGGACTACAACGGACAGTAATGGAATGACTTCGCTACGGTGGGCGAGAGAACCAAAGCGCTCGGAAGTTGTCCCTATCCCTCCGATCCTTGTGTCGTCGCGATCGCAAATTGCATTGGCGGTCACAGTGAGCACATGACGTTCACTCGAGGGCTTGTTTATCTTCATTTCCCACCTCTCGTACTCCTTTACAGCGGAGTGCAAGTCAGTTGCCAATTAAGGTCATACGCAAGTCCTTGGCTGTAAGTGCCTTACCCTTTCTACTTCGTCGCTCCCTCTCAAAATCTTTTCGTCATCGTCGACAGTTCGACATCGGTTTGGCGGGCTTTTACCAGTTCGAGCGCAATCAAAGTGCCCAAATGATGTCGAAACTGATCGGCGTGCCGAGGTCCCGCGTGACTCAGTGTGATTCAAGTTGTTGAATTCGCATGATTAGGGAAAGACTGGGTCCGCGTTTGCTAACGATAGTTGGGCGGCCCATGTCGACTGCCCATCTATGGGCAGAGCCTGCGCTCGATTGGCATCGTATTCCGAGCCAGCATAACCGCCTTCTAGGTTCTTCAAAGTGTGTCCGGCGTGCGCTGTAAGCACGCTCCTTTGAAGCATGTCCGCGGCCCCTTTGCAGCACATCTTCGGACAATTGCAACCGCCACAAGACTCGAAGCTTGCTGAGTATCGGAGCGCAAATCATCAGCAATGAGGCATTGAAAACATGGAAATCAACTTCGGGGTTCAGTCGGCCTATTTCCTGGAAGATGCCAGCGAAGCCCGTTGCCATGCAAAACTGAAAGCGGAAATTTATTGATATAGGTGCCGCCTGCCGCGTCCAATAAGCGTGTGGTCTTGGTCGTTGCTAGGGAGGAAACTATAGTGAGTGTCCGAATCGTACGAAGCATCGGACTGATTGGTTTGGTCGCCGCGTCTCTGCTGTTCTGCTCCACCGAGTCTTTTCGGCCTGTGCCGAGACTGTATCGCGCCAAGCCGGAGGACGTGCCGTCGTGGGCGCAGCAGGGGAATTTTCGTTTCATCCGGCTGGACGGCGGACAAATCGAGAGCTGGAAGGCCGAGCGGACCTGGTGGGGCAACAAGTTCAGCGCCGAAGAGAAGGAAGTGCTGACCCACATCTATGACCGCGATTTCGAGCAAATGCTAGGCTTGCTCAAGCAGGCGGAGTTCAACTGGATCTGGGTCACCTGGAGCAGCGGCTGGTCTCTCAAGGACGAGGATGAGAACCGGGAGAACCTGAAAAAGGTAATCGCCCGCTGTCATGAAAACGGTATAAAGGTCTCGGCTTACCTGTCGGCTTCCAACATGTTCCGCAAAAGCGCCTACCGCGACGACCCGGAAACGAAGGAAAACGGCCTGTGGATGCACGGCGTTCCCTATTTCTACGCGGGCCTAACCAAGACCAATCTGCACATCTCTTGGGAGCGCCGGCTGGCCGACGCGCGCCAGCCCGGCTGGCGAACGTATCTCTTGAAGAAGGCGGAACTTGCGGTGGACGCGGGAGTGGACGCGATCGTCTGGGACAACATGATCGGATACGACGACGGACTGGCCCAGGTACTCGATGGCACCCAGAGGATGGTGGAGCGGAAGGCACGGGAGAGCGGCCGGCCCAAGGTCATAGTTTATGCCAATATCCATATTCCGCCGGGCCGGTTTGGGATGAACGACATTGACGAGGTGATCTGGGAGGAGGACGGCAAGGACACTCCAGGGGTGTGGGGCGGTAATTGGCAGGTGGATAACGCGCGCAAGATCAAATTCCTGAGCGGCGAGAAGCAGCTTTGGCAGTCCCTGATGTATGAGAACGACCTTTACCACTGCGGCCCGCGCGAGCGCTGCATTCCCAGCCCGGCCGAGCAGAAGCTTTCTATCGCCGAGGCTTATGCATTCGGCGCGGCCACCTCGCGCAACATCGAGGGACGGTTCCT
Organism: uncultured Acidobacteriaceae bacterium; assembly: GCA_964563875.1. Classification (GTDB taxonomy): domain Bacteria; phylum Acidobacteriota; class Terriglobia; order Terriglobales; family Acidobacteriaceae; genus TOLSYN. The sequence goes on along the minus strand of CAZLZA010000006.1, from coordinate 287 downwards.
CTCCGCGCTGATCAAGGGCGAGCCGGAGGCCCAGAAGGCCTGGACGGCCATCGCTCAATACAACCATTTCCTGGTCGAGCATCGGGAGCTGTATCACCAGGCTGCGCCGGCGGCGCGGATCGCCTTGATCTCCGCGGGGCCGCATAACCCGCTGGCCGACGATTTCCTCAAGCAGAGCATCTTCTTCGAGACCAAAGTGCTCGCGCACCTGGACAAGGGAGTCCCCTTGGATCGGTTCAAGGTGCTGGTGATGCCGGCTGACCTGCCCAAGCTCAGCGCCGAGCAAA